>JAHDSQ010000068.1 GCA_018432615.1 Clostridia bacterium | reverse complement strand
ACATCTTGTATTTTTGGTAATGAACTTGGAGAAAAGGTTAAGAGCCTTTTTACGCTCATTTTTGGAATCAATATATTGGAGCTGGTTAAGACCTGTTTTTTTGACTTGATGGAAAAACTGCGTTATTCATCAGCCCCTAAATACCTCCAGTGTTGTATGGGTTAGGGAAGAGAAAGGTTTTGGCTATAATTATTTTTGTTTAAATGCTCTTTATAGATATTCCGTCATTTTCTTGATTCTTTGGTATAATCGCTCACATGCTTCTCCCTCAGTAGAGAAATGCTCAACCTGATATTTTTCTCCTATAGCACTTGCATATCTGCGATTATTCCACCACATCTGACATGCCCACTGGGATCTACATAATTGATCGGATTGTTACCGCAGTAAGTATATTGGTTGCTACTCAGGGGATTGGATATATCCCCCTCTTAGCTGTCTCTCGTTATAAATCTCCCCACATCCGGGTCATAATATCTTGCCCGAGGATAGTATTTGCTGTTGTCCTAAAAAGAAGACCAACGGAATCACTCTCCCGTGGCCTTTAGGTATTCGGCAATAAGTTAATTATTGTGGAGCTGGGAACCCTTAGCAGAATAACTAATGTTTTTACTAAGAAGATACAGACAGTATTGGTTCATACTGATACCTTCCTGCCTTGATTTTTCGGACAATTCCTTATGGAGGGATTTGGGGAGACGAAGCTTGAACTGCCCGGAATATTGCTCCAGTACATTTGGCTCCGGTATTTCATATTCGCTTTCCAATGCTGCCATAAACCACTGCTTTTTTGCATCTTTAATTAATTCCATACCCTTTTCCAAATTATCAGTACAGGTTAAACAGCCTTTTAGTTCAGGTATCGATAATACATATCCATCTTCAGTTTCGTCCTTGACGACTTCAATTTTATAGTTCAAACCCATGTAGTATTCCAAATTCTTCATGGTTCATTCCTCCTCACTTTCAACAATGTCCTTGACAAGCCTAACATACATAAGTTTAATGGGTTCATTTTCAGGTATGGTTATCGGAGGTTTTCCCGGCTTTCTAAAATCTTTCTAAGCTCTTCAAACCTAACATTCTTTGACAGTGTAGTTATTTTATTTAATAGCTTTTCCCATTTTGACAAGCTTATCACTTCCTCTTAGTATGTTATAATTATATTATGGTGTCATATAGGGTGTCATGGTCTAACTTCGGTGTGCTTCAGTGTTTGCCCCATCATAAATTATCATGTATTCCAGACCTTTCTTGCTTCTACTTAGACAACCACGCTACAATAAAGATACTCTAGTGTTTCCGAGGTGGGTATCATTGTTTGGTTTTATTTGCAACTGGATACGTTTTTTCTTTTGGTTTTTTAGTATAAGATGTTTGTCCAATTCTGCCAAAGACCTGGAGATATTGGCCCTCCGCAGCCAATTATCCCTTGTGCAAGAGCGTATTTCTAATGGAAAAATACCTAAACCACGTTTCAAGCCTGCTTTACGCTGCTTATGGGTGTTATTGTCCAAATATTTCTCTGGTTGGCAGGCATCTTTGATTCTTGTTAAGCCTGAAACTGTTATCGGCTGGCATAAGACTGCTTTTAAGTTCTTTTGGAAGTTAAAATCCAATCCCAATACGATTGCTAACTATATTCCTAAGATTCGAAAAGCACCGACAGATAAACAAAGGCAGTCGTGGGCCATTTTTCTTAAAAACCACAGCAAGGGTATTTGGGCTATGGACTTTTTTGTAGTTCCAACGCTTTGTTTTCAACTGCTGTATGTTTTTTTGATTGTAAGACATGACCGCAGGAAAATCATACATTTTGCGGTTACTGCGAATCCTTCTTCGGCCTGGGTTATACAGCAGATAAGGGAAGCTACGCCTTATGGAGAAACACCGGACTATTTAATCCATGATAATGACAGTATCTTTACAGCCAGGTCATTGCGGCATTTTTTGGAGAATACAAGTATCAAGGATAAAAGGACAAGCTTCCGTTCACCCTGGCAAAACGGTATTTGTGAAAGGACGATCGGTATTTTGCGGCAAGAACTGCTCAATTATGTCATACCTTTTAATGAGAAGCATTTAGAAAGGCTTCTTGGCGAATATATCGGGAAGTATTATAACCCTGCCAGGACTCATCAGGGAATAAACAGGCAAACGCCTATTTTGTCTGAGAAGCTTGTCAGAACCGTTTCTGCGGAGACTGTTTTGGAAAGTGAACCTATTCTTAACGGATTGTATCATCGGTATAAAAAGGTTGCTTGATAAAAAATATTGAAATCGCACATTGCTAAGAGCTTGTTTGACAGGCTAAATTTGTGCTGGGTTAGACAAAAATCTCGGAGTATTGCCCGGAAATTTTTGAGCTTCCTGAATTGAATTTTTGGGATGTTGCTAATGAAAATTTATATTGAAATTGAAATTACGTTACATATATTACCATTTTTAGTGTGACGATAATATTTTTGAAGGGTACAGGGGCCTGCACATTCCAGGTTCCCGGCTGTTGTCATACTGCCATACGCATAAGATAAACCAGCTCCATAAAATGGATACTGTTTAAGCCCCTTATTGTGGTGCTTTTCTAAAAATTTCCGGACCGAATCGTCAACTATCGCGTTCGGCGATCTTTTGATTATTTCCTCAAGCAACTCTACATAGTTAGCTATCATGCTTGATAACATAAGACTTGGATTATCCTTGCAATGTATCTTATACATCCACAGGAATGAGAAAGGTATTCTGGAAACCCGATATATTTTGTCCCAACCGTACTCAATCCGTTTACCAAGACTGCCTAGATCTGAAAATAGGTATTCCTCAGTAATTATTATTTTGTATCTTGAGATTAACATAGGATTTGAACTCTAGATCAACATTCATCAGTATGTACCGATAAAAAGACTAAAATCTGCCAATATTCGAATACAGGTTCCGGTCTTGGAGGGGGAGGGATTTGTTCTGGTTATACTTACGGCTTTTAGGAGGCCGGGCGGGACTTGGTATACTTACGTTATAGGTATGACTCCGGCGGTTTTGGCAGTTGCGCCGGAATTTGGAAGGTTTTTTGATCCCGGTATCCGGCGGAATAAATATTAGACTCCAAAAAGAAGGCTGGAAACCTGTTATCTTACAGGCTCCAGCTTTTTTTCATGCTTCATATTAACAGTATCGTTTTCTATAAATCTACTAGATACTCCTGTCCCCATTCGGTTTTAACATACTGGGCAGTAACCTTTCTTAAGTAAGGACGTCCTCCAAATCTGTCATCTGTGAATTGTTCCTCCCAGTAGGTTTTACAGTGCTGACAAAAGTATAGTCCACGCCAGATAGGTTCAATTTGAATGCTTATTTTTGTGAGCTTCTTTTGAGCATTTTCATAGTCAACACCCTCAAGAATATCCTTTTTTGAGCAGCATGACATATTTATCTCTCCTTATTTTAAATAAGTTATGCTTGGATTTATTATTTTTATGTTTCCTGGAAGTATCCATTCTCTTGCACCACCACCAGTTAATCCTCCTGGTTTAAAACCTGCATTATTTCTATTAAATGGGCTAGCAATCCCTGTATAATCATTTAGTTCGAAATTCAATATTGCATTGCCTTCTGTTCTAAGAGCGCCGTTTTTATCCAATAATGTTAATCGTTCTGCTGCACCTTGTCTTGTTGTTATACCAGCCATATCATCGGTTGCCGTTACCCAAAATTCATTTTTACCAACCAAAGAACCTTTGTTAGCAATTGCTTCGGCATAATCACTTCTCATAACAGTTGAAAATCTACCATTTGCAGGAACCGCACCACCCGTCCCCTCCACATAGAACCTATAAAGAGAAGACTAATTCTGCTCCGTCCCCTTTACCAAAAAAGCAGAAGTCTTATGAGGATTTCCAATATTCAATTACCATTTTATCACAATACCAGTTAAGAATGAATATCCGGTGCTTTATATTCGCTCTTATTCTTCATCATAGCATAAATAATGTTCAAAACCCGCCTTTGCACACATACCAGGGCTTGGGGTTTCTTCTTGCCTTCCTGCACTTTACGGTGATAGTATTCATGGAATACCGGGTGTCTTGGCTTGCCGCCTCTTGATACCTGAATCATTTGGATAGCCAGGAAATAAAGTACGCCGTTAAGATTTCTGTTGCCTTGCCTGCTTCGTTGGTCTTTTCCCTTGCCAGCAGATGAAAAGAGGACAGGTATCCTTTATAGTAGTTATGGTATTGGTTTCGCTAGACACTGGTCCCCACCCACACAAAAGAAAGCGATGGAATGACTGGATGTGTCTGTTCCACCGCTTTGATGTAGTGTTATGTTGATAGTTTACTAGAATTATGCAGTTAATTTTCCATAATTCTCTTCTTAAGAAAATCAATGAAATCTTTAGCATACAACTTTTGCTCATTGAACGAATAGATAGGATATTCATTTCCATTTTCATGAGCAGATATATCAAAGTAATATACTTCATCATTATCTTCACAAATTACTAATACATTTTTAGGAAATTTATTGTTCCTCTGGTTCAGTTCGTGCATATATACAATATCTCCACCAACCACTGTATCGAAATCCTGTTCATATACACTATAAATCTCTTCTCCATAGATTTCTCCACCACTGTAGTTCTTAAGCCACCACTTATAAGTTTCTGGTAAAGAGAATCCCAAACGTGATTCTGCTTTTTCTATCCACTCCTCAGATATTCCATCTCCAAAATTAGCAAACTCAACGAAACTTTCTGATTCTGAAATTAGTTTTTTTATTTCATCATACTTATTCATTAAAACCTCCTATTTTCATTTCATAAAATCATTAGCTCTATTTATCCAATAGTCACTTTTCCATGTATTAAATTGTGCTCTATTTATTCCAGATGGAGTAGAGTTAGGATTAATATGAATTATAGAACTATTAGTCTGGTGAAACGTCTGAGATACCTCAGCTATTGCACTTGATTGAGTTTGAGTTAGATGATGTAGATTAACAGATTTTCCATCATAACCAATTGGTGCTCTACCCGATGCCATTCTTTCTACGTTTGTACCAGTGACCGTTTTACCTTTCACCTTCCAAGAACTTATTGTATCAGGGTTAAATAAATCATTTCTTTGAATTACCTTATTACCATTAAATTCCACAGCATCATCCCAGTATTTCGCAACAGTTCCACCCGTCCCCTCCACTGACACATATCAAGTCAGCGTGAAGACAGGGTGTATTGTTGCCATCAATCCCTGAAACTCTATATTTCTGCAGACTCTAAAACCCTTTAAGCAGCGAACCTAAAGGGTTCCTAAGCCTTGCCAAACATAGTCATTTATAGGAACCGCCGATTCCTATAATTTTCTCCACAACTTCTGTTGATGTGTTTGTGCCTCAATCTTTCAGTTACACGGGTTTGCATAATGATACTTCCCAATAATGTATCCTTTGGCTTGATTATATCATCTATGAATTATCATCTTCGTCGACATTATACGGCAATATACGACAAAAAGAACCTGTTGACCGTCTTTGTAGAATTATATATTATATATGTATAAATATTCCAGGAGGTGCTTGCGTATAAAAAATACAACAATTAAGCAAAAGTGTTGATTGAAGTTTCTTTAATTTTTAAAAAACTTTTTTAGACTGTTAGCTTTTTTTGAATCATTGTTTTGCTCAAAAACATATTAGTTAAACAAACAGGAGGAAAAAAAATGATAAAGAAAACCGTGTGTTTCGCATCAATTTTAACCCTTATTTTAGTAGGTTGTTTAAGCGTTTCTGTGACAGCAGTTCCCCCCCCAAGGAGATACTTCCAAATTCTCACCGGCAAAGGTTATGCCAGCGGATTTATACCCTGTACTCACCTCGCAAGATGCTAAGTCTATGAACGCTGAAGAAGCGCTAGATACTTTATCGTCTGTCTCTCTGGAACCCTCAATGTCTATCTCAATTCCTAAGATTGATGCCACAAAAATTCATACGACCATTCCTTTAGGCAATGATGAAAGCTCTTTGAAAATCAAAGAGGAATTAAAAGATCACGGTTGTTCTGATAAAGAAATCGCCAAAATGGATTTAGGTGATTATCAAGAACTTAGTGCAAGCTGGGCAATGTCAGCAACACGAATCGAAGTAGCTAAAGAAATTTATCCCGAATTAGCTAACGAAAACTTAACAAAATGGACCAATAGACAATATGACAATTTCATTAAAGAAAAAAATCTTGAAACTTTCGCTCAAACTCAAAGTCAAGCCGAAGAGTTTAAGGCAAGAGATATTACATTAGATGATGCTATATGGCTGACAAAGATTTATTACTCTTTTGACGGAATCCTAAAACAATCTGATAGTGTGTTAAAAAAACAATTGGAAGACCGATATCAATTTATTATTGACAACATCATTAAACAAGCAGAAATACAAATGGGTATAAAAGCTAATCCTGATCCTGATCTTTATATTCAGGTCGCGTCCTTTGCAGGATATAAGTATTCTAACGACTGGTTTTTAATATCAGTAAGTACTCATGTGGATTATTGGCGCGGTATTCAAGAACAACGAACTTTAACAGCCTTTAGAGCCTTATATCAATATACCGGTACTCCGTCATCCTATTTTACTACCAATTTGTATGGAACGTATTCTCAATCACAGCACGGTGCGCATGAAGGGATAGATTTTGTTTATGGTGGAATAGGCACAGATATTTTCAATATTGCAACAGGTGTAGTTCGTGCCCCAAAACCAAGTCACGCCGAGCATCATTTTTGCATATATGATTCAGGAACGAATAAGTCATATTCTTATCTGCATATGAACAGTAAAATAGTCTCAGTAGGCACAACTTTATCAAGCGTAGGAACTAATGTTGGTACGCAAGGCAATAAAGGTAATGCAGATGGCGCTCATGTTCATTTTGAGGTTCACTCCGGCAACACAGACACCTTATCGTTAGAAAGTGATAACGTACTGGGATCAATTTCACCTTACCAAATGCAAGTTTTTTTAGGGGAATAAAATACACATCTAGTATTTTGTTAAGTCTAATACTATAATATAATCTCTTTCTATGATATACTTATTGTAGAAAGAGAGGTGACCAAATTGCCCAAGAAACGGTACCATGTCAATCTTACTGCTAAGGAGCGCAAGACACTGCTGGATATT
>JAHDSQ010000020.1 GCA_018432615.1 Clostridia bacterium | reverse complement strand
ATTTTTACCACCCCTGACGATGTTGTTATGTGCAAGCTTTTTTAGCCATATCGTACATTTCCTTTGCACTTAATTATATCATTTTTCAGGGGAAAAGTCTTATTTCATGCGGTTTTGCGGGTTATTCATCAGCCCCTAAATTAGCCAAGGAAATACAAAAGAAACCGCTTTGCTGTGCGGTTTTGCCATATGTTGCCTTGAATATTACTATGCCTGCATCTACGGATGTGGGTGATGTTAGCTGCAATGTGCCCACAGTACAGTTCGTAATGAGTTGTTATGCAAATGGTACACCGGCTCACTCGTGGCAGATGGTATCACAAGGAGTAACATCTTTAGCCCATAAGGGCATGTTAAAAGCCGCTGAAGTATTAGCCCGCACAGGCATAGACCTTATACAGCATCCTGAAGCGGTAAAAAGGGCTCGTGAGGAATTTGAAGAAGTAAACGCATCGGGATATGTATGTCCTATTCCTGACGGTGTTAAGCCATCACCTGTTAAATGAATTTGTTAACTCTGATCGCTGATTGTAGAAAAACGGCTCTCAAGCACTACTGCTGCCTGAGAGCCGTTTTTCTACAATCAAAATCCCGGAATTATCGGAGTTTGTTGCTTGTTGGGAAAGATTTTTTCTTAATACGCTGTTGTCTCTCTCTTTCGTAGAGGTTTGTTATTTCTTCACGGATCTGGGAAAGCTTCAACACATCTATTCCAAGTGCTTGAGAAACTTCCAAATCATTCTTTTCCTTTTTCCAGCAGCGGATTAGTTTTTGAACGTCACATTTATATTTTTTAGAAAGCGAAGCAGTATTGATTGTATCTTGGCGGTTTTTAACCATAGTAAGCTCCTGTATTGTTCTTGTTTGATATGTCTTGATATTATCTTTCCCGCGGAGCTTTTTTTTTCTCTAGCAGTTTATTGCAGTAATTCTCTTGCTGATTATTTATGAAGCATACTCTTCATTCTCAGCAAAGCCTGAGCCGTTGCAAATGGGACATGTATCCTCGTGATAACCTTTGCCGTTACAGTTTTTACAGGTGACGGAGGATAAATTTTCAAATTCAAAGGAATCCGTATTGCGACAATAGGGACAATCTTCCAAGATATAACCGGTTCCGTGGCAAGCAGGACACTCCTTAGACATTTTTACACCTCCTTGTTTTTCAGTTACATCTTTTTGCTTATATATGCGGCCAACTCAATAATCCGACAGGAATAAGCCCACTCATTATCATACCAAGCAAGCACCTTTACTGTACGGTTATTGATAACATTGGTAGAAAGGGCATCAACAATGGCAGAGTGTTCGTTATTGTTGAAATCTATAGAAACAAGGGGTTTGTCGCAATAATCCATTATTCCGGAAAGCTGGCCTTCGGCAGCTTTCTTCAGGGCGTTATTAACCGTATCTATACTTACATCCTTTTTAACCTGTACCACAAGGTCAATGAGGGAAACATTGGGTACCGGTACGCGGACGGATAGGCCGTCGAGTTTTCCTTTTAAATCAGGAATGACGGTACCGATGGCCTTGGCTGCTCCTGTCGTGGTAGGTACTATCGATTGGCTACTGCTCCTGGCCCGGCGCAGGTCTTTATGGGAATTATCCAGGTTGCGCTGGTCGCTTGTAAAGGCATGGATAGTGGTCATAAAACCACATTCTATCCCGAAACTGTCGTTTAACACCTTGGCGACCGGGGCAAGGCAATTGGTGGTACAGGAAGCATTAGAAATTATTAAATGCTTGCCGGGCTCATATGTACTTTCGTTAACACCCAGAACTATCGTTGCATCTGCATCTTCGCAGGGAGCAGTAACAATCACAGTTTTCGCACCGCCAGCCAAGTGAACAGAGGCAGCTTCCCGGGTATTGAATTTTCCGGTAGATTCAAGCACGATATCCACGTCAAGCTCTTTCCACGGCAAGTTGGCCGGATTTCTGTCGGAAAGGACTTTAACGGGACGACCGTCAATAATCAATTCATGGTCTGTGGTTTCGATTGTATTGGGTAGCGTACCGTGGACAGAATCATATTTTAGAAGGTGAGCCAGTGAGGGGGGTGGTGTAGTTCCGTTGATTGCCACTACCTCGATATCTTCCTGTTGTAAAGAAGCTCTTAAACATGACCTGCCAATACGTCCAAACCCATTGATGCCTATTTTGGTTACCATTTTTCTCCCTCCATGCCTAATAAGACAGATTAATTATTGTTATAGAGTAACATAAATCCCTGAATTCATCTAATAGTATAGCAGAATAAATCGGTAAATTGTAGTAGTAATGTTAATAATAAAAAGTTTTTTGCAAAAGATCACGCTGGTGCGGCGTTATGCCACACAATAAACCCAGGTTATGCCCTTATCCTAGTAGGATGTGGATATTTATGATAAAATTAAGTAAAATAGCAAAGATATAAATTAGGGTGTATTGATGTCCAAACCATTGCTTGAAGCCATAACAAGGCATATTTTTCATAACGTAACGGGTTTTCACACTCCCGGACACAATCGGGGCCGGGGCTTTAGTGAAGAACTGAGGGAAATTATGGGCCAAGAAGCAGCAAAAATGGATTTAACAGAGCTGCCGGGGCTGGATAATCTAAAAAATCCGGTCGACTGCATAAAAAAAGCCCAGGATTTAGCGGCTTATACCTTTGGTGCTTGCGCGACTTTCTTTTTGGTTAACGGCTCTACAGTAGGATTGCAGGCCGCTCTATTAGCATTGAGCCGCGAAGACACAAAAATCCTTGTTACCAGGCAGGCACACCTTTCCATTTTAAACGGTTTCGTTTTAAGCGGAGGAGAACCCCTTTTTGCCCCGGTGAAAGTTGATGAGAAATGGGGTATACCCTTGGGAACCACCGGGGACGACATTGCCGCGTTGGCAGGGAAGCATGCGGGAATCCAAGGGGTGATTATTACACAACCCTCATACCATGGTTGTGGTGTTGAAGCTGCAGGGCTTGCCCTGAAGGTGAAAGAGCTGGCCCTTCCGCTGATTGTTGATGAAGCCCATGGGTCTCACCTGTACTTTCAAGATATGGTGCCGTTGTCAATGCAAAGACAGAAAGCGGATATTGTTGTCCAAAGCACCCATAAAACTTTGGGAGCCTTGACGCAGGCCGGTATGCTTCATGTCAACAATCAAGAATGGCTTAAACCAATCAGTGAAGCCTTGGGAATTTTGCAGACAACCAGTCCGTCCTATCTATTGATGGCTTCTTTAGATGATGCCCGGCATCGTATGTTTGAGGAAGGTCCTTTCTTGGTGGCAGGATTGCTGGAATTAGCAGATTATGCACGAACGAGAATAAAAGCAATGTCTGGTTATTCCCTATTTAATGAAGAAATATGCGCTGATTGGAGGATAGATCCCACCAAGCTGGTGTTGTCGCCAAGTGGGTTGGGAATGACAGGTTGGGAACTGGCAGAGACTCTACGTGTAAAATACGGCATAGACGTTGAGTTAAGTGATTATTATTATGTTCTGTTCCTCTTGACGATCGGACATCAAAAATCCGATGTAGATTGTTTGCTGGCAGCGCTGCGGGAAATTTCTGCCAATAAAGGAAAGGGCAAGCTGCTTCCGTTAGAGAATATGGCTGAGATATATCAAGAATCGCCGAGACTTGTGCTTACACCGCGAAAGGTTTATCGGAGTAAGAAAAGGGAAGTGCCTTGGGAATCGGCCGTGGGTGAAATTGCCGGAACTTCTCTGACTGCCTTTCCTCCAGGGATACCGCTGGTTTGGCCCGGGCAAAAGATTGAGGAAATACATCTTGATTATTTGAGATATATAATTGAGAATCGTTTGCCGGTGTTGGGGCTTGGACCGCAACAAACGATTGAGGTAGTAGAAGAAGGCAGTTGAGTGATAAGGGTGTTGATGACTCATGCGTGTAAAAAACGAAAAAAGTTTTAAGAAAGCGGACAAAGCAGGAAAGAGGGTCAAGGCTACCGGCCAGGAGTCCGTCGAGAGGAAAAATTTTCCCGATGTGCTTAACCGCTTGCAGGCACAAGAAAGGGGAAGAAATCTGGATGAGGTAATAGCAAAACTTGAGGAAATTGGTCAAAGACTGGTCAAGACCTTTTCTTTTTACGACTTAAAGGAATACAAAGAAACACTTACCCTGTTCTTAAGTAAAACAGAGCAAGAGATATATCGTATTCAGGAAGAGACTTACTGGTCAAAGTGGGGAAAACCTAAGCTGTACCAGACAATACATTTAATCAGCAAAGAGGTGGAAGAATTATCGAGTCTTGTCCTGGCTAAGCAAAAGGATACCTTCAAAGTACTGAAACAATTAGACTATATCAAGGGACTTCTTGTTGACCTTTATTCCTGAAGGGGAGGATAGGTATAGAAAAAATGGGATTTGACAAAATCATTGGACAGAAGAGGGCTAAAAGTGTTTTAAGATCAGCAGTTAAGTTCAAACGTATTTCGCATGCCTATCTGTTTTACGGACCCCGCGGGGTGGGTAAGAGTATGGCGGCATTAGCCTTTGCTCAGGCGCTAAACTGTTTATCGCCGCATGACGGCGAGCCGTGCGGTGTGTGCGCGAGTTGTCTGAAGATAGCCGGCGGCAATCATCCGGATGTTTCCAGAATAACTCCGGAGGGCAGTTCCTTAAAGATCAAGCAGATTCGTGACATGCAGGAAAAGGCGTATTATAAGTGTTATGAAGGTAAGATTAAGGTTATAATTATTGATGAAGCACACCTTTTAACTCTGGAGGCGGCAAACAGTCTTTTGAGGATTTTGGAAGAACCTCCGGGAGATACCGTTTTCCTTCTCTTAGTTGAGGATACACAAAGACTGCCGGATACCATCATCTCGCGTTGCCGGGGAGTATCCTTTAGCCCCCTTGCCGATGAGGCGGTTAAGGAAATACTTGAGGAAAAGGGAATATCCATACAAGTACCCTTAAGCTTGGCCTATGGTTCAGTACAGAAGGCCATTGATTTAAATGAGGACAGCAGTTGCCGGGAACTGGTGAAGGAGACGGAAGAGTTTCTGGCTGAGATTCAAAATCACGGATACCGGGAGCTCTTTTCTTATGCCGGGCATGTTGAACAAAAAAAGGAAAAGATTCCCCTGCTGTTAGATTATTTTGATATAGTATTCCGTAATAGGATGTTGCAGCTTGTGGTTCGCGAAAAAAGAGGCGGCAGCGAAAAAGGGACGAGTGCAGGAGAGGCCTTTGGATATCAGGCGTGCCGAGAAGCTCTTGAGGAAATAGGCAAAACGTATTACTATCTATATAATAACGCAAATTCGCGGTTAGCCTTGGAGAACCTTTTTATAAAACTGAAGAAACTTTCGCAAAAGGGGGTTGGCCCTAATGGTTAAGGTTGTAGGGGTAAGATTTAAACCTGCCGGGAAAATATACTATTTTGATCCGGGTGAATTAAGTGTTGAAAAGGATATGAATGTGGTTGTTGAGACGGTTCGTGGCCTGGAATTTGGGACGGCAGTGATTGGTCCCAGGGAGGTGTCGGAGGAGGAAGTAGTCTTGCCCCTGAAGAAGGTGGTGCGTATCGCTACACCCGAGGATGCGGAGCAGCTGCAGAGCAACAAGAGCAAGGAAGTCGAAGCTAAGGAGATATGTTTAAAGAAAATAGCGGAGCACGGTCTTCCGATGAAGCTTATCGATGTGGAATACACTTTTGATGGCAACAAGGTAATCTTTTATTTTACCGCCGAAGGAAGAGTCGATTTTAGGGAACTCGTTAAAGATTTAGCCTCTGTTTTTCGTACCCGTATCGAGCTCAGACAAATTGGCGTACGGGACGAGGCTAAAATGATCGGGGGGATAGGTTCATGCGGACGAGTGCTTTGTTGCACCTCCTTTTTAGGCGATTTTGAGCCTGTGTCGATTCGTATGGCAAAAAACCAGAATTTATCCCTTAATCCGACAAAAATTTCGGGAATTTGCGGTCGTCTAATGTGCTGTCTTAAATATGAAAGCGAAGGCTATCTTTGTGATAAGAAGTGTGTTAAACTTCCGGAAATCCCCCCTGAACCGGATGAGAAAATTATCGAGGAATAGCTGAAGCAGATTGATTGCAAGATATTTGAGCAAACAGCCCGGCAAGGTGGTGGTGGAGAATGAAGATTACGGAAAGATTAATAGGTCTTGAAAAACGGCAACAGGAGCTGTTAGAGGAAATCATGGAATTAAAAATGATGGCTTATGCTTTGGAAGAAGAAAATGAGAAGCTGAGACTGCAGTTGTGCAGCTATACCGATGAAGATAAGGCTACGATTGAGGAGAATGTCAAAAAGATTCAAGGACAAGGTTATGACAATCTTGAAAAGTTGTACCAAGAAGGCTTTCATATATGTCATCTTCATTTTGGTGAGGTCAGGGAAGGCGATTGTATCTTCTGCATGAGTTTTTTACAGAAGCTGTGACCGGGGGAGAAAAAATGTCTGAATTGCTGTCGGATGAGACGTTGGACGATTTGTTGCTTAAGGACTTGAAGCTGATACAAAAAAAAGAGGGGTTTCGATTTACCTTGGACTCGGTTGTGCTGGCACATTTTGCCTCAGTCAAAGAGGGTGATCGGATCGTCGATTTGGGGACAGGCAGTGCGGTTATTCCCCTTTTGCTCAGTTCAAGGCTGCATAAGTATCACATCACCGGTGTGGAGATTCAAAAGGATATTGCTCAAATGGCGGAGCGTTCCGTTCGGTTAAACGGGTTAATGGACAATATCAGTATTTACAACGGTGATTTCAGGGATGTACACCGAGTGTTGGGGGGAGGGACATATTCGCTGGTAACGGCAAATCCTCCTTATTGGTCTGTGGGCGAAGGTTTGGTCAGCCCGGTCGAAAGCAGAGCAATCTCTTGCCATGAGGTGTCGGCCGGCTTGCGGGATTTTGTGGTGGCTGCAGGCAAGCTGTTGAATTATCAAGGCCGGTTTGCTATCGTTTACCATACCGAGCGGCTGGTGGAGACTATTGCCTTGTTACGGGCAAACCGCTTAGAACCGCGCCGTATTAGGTTTATTCACCCTTTTGTTGATAAACCTGCGCGGCATTTTTTGCTTGAGTCTAGAAAAAGCGCTCCGGCGGATTTGAAGGTCTTGCCGCCTTTGATTGTCTATCAGGAAAAAGGGAAATACTCTCAGGAAATATTGGAATGGTATGGCAAAGGGGGCGATGGAGTTGCCGGAGGATAATGCCGTAGGAGTGTTGTATATTGTTGGGACGCCGATCGGTAATATGGGCGACATTACTGTGAGGGCCTTGCAGGTTCTAGCGGAGGTGGATTTGATTGCCGCCGAGGATACGAGACATACGCAAAAGCTGCTGAATCATTACTCTGTCAAAAAGCCGGTTACCAGCTATTATGAGCATAACAAGCGTAAAAAGGGAGAATTATTGCTTGAAGAACTGCTTAAGGGTAAAAGTATTGCTCTTGTTTCAGATGCCGGCATGCCGGGTATTTCCGATCCCGGCAGTGACTTGGTGAAAGACTGTGTAAAAGAAGGGATCATGGTAAATGTTATTCCCGGACCGTGTGCGTTTGTTGCTGCGCTTGTAGCCTCCGGATTGGACACCGGGAAATTTGTTTATGCGGGTTTTTGTCCCAGCAACAAAGGGGAACGAAAAAAATTCCTCACAGGACTCAGCTGTGAAGAAGGTTCGGTGGTGTTTTACGAAAGCCCGCATCGGCTGCGGGCTACGCTAAAAGAGGCTTTGTTAGTTTTCGGGGACCGCAAATGCTGTGTAGCGCGGGAGATGACAAAGATATATGAGCAATACCACAGGGGAACGCTGAGCGAGGTAATTGCCGAACATCAAGAAACTCCCTTTAAAGGGGAGATGACGGTAGTGGTGGAAGGGTATATTGCAAAAGAACCGGTGCGTCCTGACGATGAAAAGGTTGAAGCCCTTTTTACAGAGATGATTGCCCGAGGATGTAGTAAAAAAGACGCGGTTAAAGAATTGTCCGGTATTACAACGATACCAAAGCGGGAGCTGTATGAAAGGTTTATGAAGAATCCACCAAAAAAACAGACGCCCTGAGGTGATTGCGCCTGTTTTTTTGTTCTTAACGATACAAACATTCAATTTGTTCTGATTAAGCGTTAGCAGCCATCGCTTGCGCACACTCTTTGCAAACGAGTTTGCCGCGAAAATGCTGCACATTATCGGCGCTGCCGCAAAAGACACAAGCGGGCTCATACTTTTTCAGGATAATCTTCTCCTGGTCAACGTAGATTTCGAGGGCATCCTTTTCATCAATCCCCAGAGTTCTTCTCAGTTCTATAGGGATAACTACGCGACCCAGCTCGTCTACCTTCCTGACAATTCCTGTTGATTTCACAAATATCTCTCCTTTCTTCACCATTTTTCGACAAAATGTTCCATGACTAAATGGTAACAATAATTCCAGGATAAGTCAATATCAGTCTTGTAATTATTTCAATATTTGTATATTGCTTATTAAATGTTGGGGAGTCTTGACAACAGAGGTTTTTCTTGCTTATACTGACGAATATACGCTAAAAATTTATAAAAAAATTTTACAAGGTGAAGGAATGAGTAGACAGCAAGCTTTTCCATAGCGAGTGGGGAGGGTGCAAGCCCATGAAAAGCACTGTTGAAGATGGTTCCGGATTGTAAGCGGAGGGCATCCGTTATCATGCTAAAGTCTTGTGATTTGCTGAGGGCCGATTATTTTGGCTGAAGCAGGGTGGTACCACGGTAGGCAAAGCCTTTCGTCCCTGGGAAGGGACTTTTTTTTATACTTTCAGAGGAGGTTGGATAGATAATGGAAAAGAAAACATTCTATATTACAACGCCCATTTATTATCCTAGTGCAAATTTGCATATAGGGCATGCCCTGACCACCGTCATGGCCGACACAATGTCGCGTTACAAGAGAATGAGGGGATACGATACCTATTTTTTAACCGGGTCTGACGAACACGGTCAAAAAATTGAAAGAGCGGCCAAAGCGGCAGGGAAAGCTCCACAAGAATATGTGGATAAGATAGTGGAGGGCTTCAAACAACTGTGGGCTGAGCTTTTAATCACTAACGACGATTTTATCAGAACAACTGAGGACAGGCATAAAAGAATAGTGCAACAAATTTTTAAAAAGATTTACGATCAGGGCGATATTTACTGTTCGGAATACGAGGGTTTGTATTGCACGCCTTGTGAAGCCTTTTTTACGGCAAGACAAACCGGGGAAGAAAAGATGTGTCCCGATTGTGGGAGGCCTGTTGAGCTGGTTAAGGAGGAAAGCTATTTTTTCCGTATGTCTAAATACCAGGACAGGCTGCTGAAGCATATTGAAGAAAACCCTGACTTTATCCGGCCTGAATCCCGTCGTAATGAGATGATAAATTTCATTAAAAACGGCTTGGAAGACCTTTGCATTTCCCGGACAACCTTTAATTGGGGAATTCCCGTTCCCATCAATGATAAGCATGTTATTTATGTTTGGTTTGACGCTCTTTCTAATTATATTACCGCCCTCGGGTACGGTACGGATGATGATTCGCTATACAAGAGGTACTGGCCGGCGGATATTCATTTGGTGGGTAAAGACATTGTTCGCTTCCATACCATAATTTGGCCGACCATTCTTATGGCTGCAGGACTGCCGTTGCCTAAACAGGTTTTCGGACACGGCTGGCTCTTGCTGGATTCCGGGAAAATGTCCAAATCAAAAGGCAACGTGGTAGATCCTTTACTGCTGGTCGATAAATACGGGCCGGATGCTATTAGGTTCTTCCTTTTGCGGGAAATCCCTCTGGGGATGGACGGGTATTACTCGGAGGATGCCCTGATACAAAGGATTAACAGTGATTTAGCTAACGATTACGGAAATTTGGTTTCCCGGACAGTAGCTATGGTTGAGAAATATCGGCAGGGGGTTATTCCGGCACCTGCCGAGAGCGGTGAATATGATGAAGAGTTGTTGACCTTAGCTGCTAAAGTTCCGGGTGAGGCGGCACAATATATGGATAAAATGGACTTTGCCAACGCCCTGGCTGTCGTTTGGTCATTGGTTAACCGGGCCAATAAGTATATTGACGAAACCATGCCCTGGCTCTTAGCCAAGGATGCCGACAAGGCGGATAGATTGGCTACGGTGCTATATAACCTGGTGGAGGTCATCCGTATTGTGACAGTGATGATAGCCCCGGCTATGCCGACTTTGCCGGGGAAGGTCTGGGCTCAGATAGGGGTGGCCCCAGAGGAAAACGCGACCTGGGAGGCTGTTGCCTGGGGCGGGACAAAGCCCGGCCAAAAGGTGAGAAAGCAGGAAGGCCTATTCCCCCGTATTGACACTAAAGGGGAAAAAGCCGACAACAAAAAGCGGCAGGAACAAGAAAAACAGGAAGCGATATCTGAGGAAATCAGTATTGAGGACTTTGCCAAGCTGGATTTGCGGGTAGCCGAAGTCGTGGCCTGTGAAAAGGTGGAAAAGGCGGATAAGCTGCTAAAGTTGGAGGTTAAAGTAGGGGAAGAGATGCGTACCATTGTGTCCGGTATTGCCAAGAGTTATCAACCGGAAGAGATGATCGGAAAGAAAGTAATCCTTGTTGCCAATCTGAAACCGGCCAAGCTGCGGGGCATTGTTTCCCAAGGGATGCTCCTGGCTGCTTCGAACAAGGATGAACTGGAGGTTCTTACGTTGACAAAGGATCTGCCTTCAGGTAGTAGGGTCAAGTAATGAAACCAAAAAGGAATGGCGGCAAGTCTGACAGTGAGAGGTGAGAGAAATGCTTTTTGATACACATGCCCATCTCGATGATAGAAAGTATGAGGGAGACCGGGATGAGACAATAAAGCGGGCGAAGGATGCAGGTGTCGGCTTGATTGTCAATGTCGGCTGCAATCCGGAGGCAGCCGAACGCACCATCGAGTTGACGAGGAAATACAGTTTTATATATGGAGCGGTTGGAATGCACCCTCATGATGCCAAAGATTTCGACGAAGGGTTCTGCGAAAAGATTAAGAAGTGGGTCAAGGAAGAAAAAATTGTAGCCCTGGGGGAGATGGGTCTTGATTACCACTATGATCATTCCCCCCGTGATGTGCAAAAAAAAGTTTTTCGCAGGCAGATTGCCCTGGCTCGGGAATTGAAGCTGCCAATCATCATTCATGATAGGGAAGCGCACCAGGACGTTTTAGACATCGTGCGGGAGGAAAAGGCGGGGGAGGTCGGCGGAGTTTTTCATTGTTACTCCGGCAGCTGGCCTATGGCCAAGGAGATTATGGAGATGGGTTTTTTTATCGCCTTAGGCGGGACCGTTACTTTTAACAATGCCGTTAAGCCCATTGATGTAGCCGGGAAGATTCCCTTAGAAAATTTATTGATTGAGACGGACTGTCCTTATCTTGCGCCTGTACCGTTTAGAGGAAAGAGAAACGAACCGGCTTATGTGGCGAAGGTTGCGGAAAGGATTGCCGAAATAAAGGGAGTTTCTGTAGAGGAGGTTGCTGCGCAGACAACTGCAAACGGCAAAAAGCTGTTTGGGATAAAGGAGTAAGGGTAAAGGAACAACAAGGTTTTTAGTATGTTGTGGCTGTCGGCGAATGAGGTCGGCAGCCTTTTTACGGTAAGCAGATAAAATTCTGAATAAAATCCCAATAATCTTGGAAATACTAAAAGCAAAAGCAAGAGCAATAGTGACAGCAAGAACAAAAGATGAGTTGAGGGAAGGAGAATCCCGGTGAAGGGAAAGAGGTTATTGGGAGTTGTAATCGTTACAATCTTTGGTTTTATTTGTCTCGGGTTTTATTTGCACGCTGAAAAGGACGTTATCTTATGTCTGGAAGGAAAAGAGACTTTGGTACGTTCCAAGAGCATTACCGTTAGGGGATTGTTGGAGGAAAGGGGTATTGGTTGGAAAGATAAGGACTTAATAATACCGGAGCCTGCGGCGCTACTCAAAGCCGGGGAGAAAATAACAATTCAGAAGTGTGTGCCTTTTGAGATAGAGGTTGATGGGAGAATCTTGACTATCGAGCACCATTCATTGGATGCCAACGAGGTGGTCAAAGCCGCAGGGATAGTTCTGGGTGAATTGGACAGAGTTGAGGGAATGGTGGATAAGGGAGAATTGCCGGTCAAGCTTTTGGTGGTGAGAGTTTGCGAAGAAATAGCGGAGGTAGACGAGGTTATTGCATACTGTAGCCAAAATGTGCTTGACGCCGATTTGAAAAAAGGGGACACCAAAGTCCTGCAAGAAGGTAGAAACGGGTTGGAGAGAAAAAAGGTATTGATTCGCAAGGAAAACGGAGAGGAAACCCTTCGCCGGGTGTTGGAAAGAGAAGTTATAGTGATGGCTGTGGATGAGGTTATCGCTTTAGGAACAAAAGGGACCATAGCGGTAACATCGCGAAGCCTGGCCAGTCCCAGAAATGTCATGGTATTGGAAGCAACTGCCTATACCCATACAGGGAATACCACATTTACCGGGGTTTATCCCCGAATTGGTACGATTGCCGTTGATCCTCGGGTGATACCTTTAGGGAGCAGAATGTGGGTCGAAGGGTACGGTTATGGTATTGCTCAGGATACCGGAGGGTTGATCAAGGGAAAGATCATTGATTTATTCATGGATAGGGAGGAAGAATGTTTGCGCTGGGGGAGACGCCAGGTAAAGGTGTATTTTTTTGATTAGTGTAAAGAGGAAGGTTTTGCTTGCGCAAGGAGGGAATAAGTAATAGTATAGGCATGCAAGCCGGGAGAAATGTTAGAGGAGATAGGGTTTGCAAGGAGAGGTGGACGGGATTTGCGAAGAGAAGGCGATGAAGTGAAGGCTGCGGTGCTTCTGAAAAAACAAGGCTTTCGTTATAAAAAGAAATGGGGGCAGAATTTTATTTTTAATACCAACCTACTGCGCCGGATTGCTGGGGGAGCAGAGGTTGCACCCGGTGACCGGGTTTTAGAAATCGGTGCAGGGGCCGGAACTTTAACCCGAGTACTGGCCGAGGCGGGGGCTGCCGTGCTGGCTATAGAGATAGACAACGAGCTTATTCCAACCCTGGAGAAGACGACTCAGGGCAGTGATGTGACTATATTACAGGGAGACGTTTTAAAATTAGATTTAGATGAATTGACAAAACAGCAAGGTTTTGCATGGCCGTACAAGATTGTGGCAAATTTGCCGTATTACATTACTACTCCCGTAATAATGCATATCTTGGAAAACAAGTATCATTTTGAACAAATGGTTATTATGGTTCAAAGAGAGGTTGCGGCAAGACTTACCGCTGTTCCCGGAACCAAGGATTACGGAGCCATATCCTTGGCGGTGCGTTACTACACGGAACCATCAGTGCTTTTCAAGGTAGATCGTCGGCAGTTTTATCCTGCCCCGGATGTTGACTCGGCGGTGGTGCTGTTGCAAAAGAGGAAGCAACCGCCCGTCGATGTATATAATGAGGGATTGATGTTTAAAATAATTAAGGCGGCTTTTGGGCAAAGACGAAAAATGCTTCTTAATGCTTTGCAGATGGTAGAACCAAACCTTTCAAAGGACAAACTGCAGCTCATGTTACAAGAAAACGGAATAGATCCTCAAAGAAGAGGCGAAACCCTTAGTTTACAAGAATATGCCATGTTGGCGAATTCTTGGGATGGGAAGTGAGACTTGGGGGCATTGGTGATAATTACAACTTCATCTGACCGGATGCGTCTGTTATAATAGCCTAGAACTGACAACCTTGGTTTTACAAGATGTTGCCAGAAAGGATGATGATAATGGACCTTTTGTTTTTACGAAAGAAGAAAAATGCCGCAGGACTGAAGAGAGACAAAAAAGTTGTCGGTATTGCGGTTGTTTTGGTATTGACTGTCTTTATTGCCTGGGTATCGCCGGTGTTCGGTAGTACAAAACACACCGTCAAGAATGGCGAATCCTTATTTGCAATAGGCAGGAATTACAATGTGACGATCAGCGCATTAAAGAAGGAAAATGGGCTGGCGGGCGATACCATCTATCCAGGTCAGGTCTTGAGAATCCCAGGTGCCTCCGCCGTTTCTGTCTCCCGTAGCAGTGACAGTAATTACAGTCAGGATGACTTGTATTGGCTGGCTAGAGCTGTCTATGGCGAGGCTAGGGGGGAAAGCTATACCGGTCAAGTTGCGGTTGCAGCTGTAATCCTTAATAGGTTGGACAGTTCGCAGTTTCCTAACACAATAAGAGGCGTCATCTTTGAACCATTGGCTTTTACAGCTGTCGCGGACGGACAGATTTATCAGGAGCCGGATGCAACTGCTTACAAAGCTGCCAGGGCCGCCATGGAAGGTTGGGATCCCAGCGGGAATGCGATGTATTATTGGAACCCGGCCAAGGCTACGAGTAAGTGGATATGGTCAAGGCCAATTATTAAAAGGATAGGGAACCACGTGTTTGCAAAGTAGGAAGCAATTAAAGGACGAGAAGAAAGAATAACGGCATGGCTTTGGCTGTGCCGTTATTCTTTCTTCTCGTCGATTTGAGCCCTTCTCCCGACAGAACAGTTTGCAAGTGACAATCATAGAATATTAATAGCTAAACACGGGGGGCAAGACGACATGACAGATAAAATTGAAGTGGGGGACATCGTTGGCAGGATTTCTCATGGCAGTGATATCCTCTTTAAGATAACGGGGATTGAAAAAAAGGATGACAGCGGAAGGGCTTTTTTGCGCGGGCTGGATGTTCGTTTGTTTGCGGAGGCACCGCTAGAGGATTTGGTGAAAAAGAGCCCTTCGGAAATAAGTAAGATGAGGCAAAGATTTATAAAAAAAAATAGCGAATGTATGCGGCAAATCTTTGAGAGAAGAATAGAGGATAAAACAAAGGTTTTTTTAAGAGGGGAACTGGAAGAAAAGATGTTGTTAAGGGTTGATGAAGAGCCGGGTTTTTTTGAAGTACCTGGCACGGTCCTTCATTTAGATGGTGATAAGGAGTATCTGGAGTTGTGCAAAACCACATATTCCCAACTAAATATCCCTGTTCACGGGTTCTTTGTTGAAGAGGAAAAGCAACCCGAGGTGGTCATGGACTATCTTAGAGAATATAGGCCTAATATTTTGGTGCTGACAGGCCATGACGGTTTGCTTAAAAACACCGAGGACTACAGAAATATTAAAAGCTACAGAAAATCATGTTATTTTGTGGAAGCTGTCCGCAAGGCAAGGGAGTACGAGCCCGGGCGTGATGATTTAGTTATATATGCCGGAGCGTGTCAGTCAAATTATGAGGCGCTGATTGAAGCAGGGGCTAATTTTGCCAGTTCGCCGCAAAGAGTGATGATACATGCGTTTGATCCTGTATTTATTGTGGAGAAGCTTGCCTATAGCTCTATTTATGATACTTTACCGGTCAAGGATATTATTTCCAACAGCATAACAGGTTTAGAAGGGGTGGGAGGAATTGAAACCAGGGGGAGTCTGAGGTTAGGGTTTCCTAAGTCGATATATTAGGCAGCAGAGAAAATGAGGGGGAGAAAATTAAGCTCTGAAAAGGGTTATATTTTATTGACAGACTCAAACCCATCATGTTATTATATATACCTGTGGGGTGAGCCCATAGGTAGTAGCAAGTGGGCCATTAGCTCAGTTGGTAGAGCACCTGACTTTTAATCAGGGTGTCGATGGTTCGAATCCATCATGGCTCACCATTTTTTTATCCAGGCCCGGTGGTCAAGTGGTTAAGACACGGCCCTTTCAAGGCTGTAACACGGGTTCGACTCCCGTCCGGGTCACCAAAAAGAGGGCGATTAGCTCAGCTGGGAGAGCGCCTGCCTTACAAGCAGGATGTCGGCAGTTCGATCCTGTCATCGCCCACCACTTGTTATAATGCTTTTAAGCTGTTATAATTTTTGTACCGGAGCTGTGGTGTAGTGGCCTAACATGCCTGCCTGTCACGCAGGAGATCGCGAGTTCGACTCTCGTCAGCTCCGCCATTTTGTATCAATGCCGCAACGCGGTTTGCGGGTGTGGTTCAATGGCAGAACTCCAGCTTCCCAAGCTGGCGGCGTGGGTTCGATTCCCATCACCCGCTCCATAAAATGAGCATAGTGGTACTTCCTAATTATAAGGAAGTACCTTTTTTATGTACAAAGGTAAAAAGTTTCAAAGAAAATGCCGATATATATATTATAGAAATAAATAAGCAGAGGAGAGATTACTATGGCTATTAATCCGATATCCACCCCGGCACAAACCGGGCTTGCAAGCACAACAAGGACTAATGCTAATAAGTCTAAAACCAAGGAGGCAGTTAAGGATATTAAGCAAGCGGGTTGTGATACAAAAGCAGCTGTATATGACAAATCGCAGCAGCCGGCAAAAAACTCCAAGTCGACATATACCAGAGAATCCGTGAGGTTGAACGAAATTAGCAGGCAAGCGGAGGAAAAGTATGCACAGTTGCGCGGTATAGTAGAAAAGCTTTTTACGATGCAAAGTCTGAAAAAAGGTGAACGCAAAGGGTTAAACTATGACCAAATAATGGAGAAATACCACGGTGAATTAAAAAACTTCTATCAAAACTTAGAAGTGGATGCAGCAACAAGCCTAAAAGCACAGCAAGAAATCTCAGAAGACGGATTTTGGGGTGTAAAGGAAACCTCTGGAAGAATGATTGAATTTGCTATCAGTCTTGCCGGTGATGATCCTGCTAAGCTGGCCTCGTTGAAAGATGCCATCGAAAAAGGCTACCAAGCCGCCGAAGAGGCATGGGGCGGTGCGTTGCCGGATATTTGCAAACAGACTAAAGAGGCTACTTTGAAAGGGCTTGACGAGTGGGCTAACAAACTGAATAGCGAGGCCTCATAGATAGAACCGGCAAATAAAGGGGACCTGAAGGGTGCTTTACGTATTTTTTCCTGCATGATATAATAAGCGCGGTTAGAGCTTAAGGGAGGGAAAAAATATGGCTGAAGAAAGAACAAAAAAACACATCGAAACTATTAATAAACAGGTGCTGACACAAACGATGAAAACCGGTGGTTGCGGGGAATGTGTAACCTCTTGCCAATCGGCTTGCAAGACTTCTTGCACAGTCAGCAACCAGGATTGTATAAAACAATAAAGGGTAAAAGAAAAAAACAAAAAGGAAAAGTATTCTGACCCGCTAGGGTCTACTTTTTTTGGAGGGACGAGAAAAATGGGGTATGATTTCAGCCTGGTACATAAATTCCGTTTAAAAGATAGCTGTATTGTATTGGATATCAATAGCGGGCTGGTACATTGCGTCAGTGAGGAAGCCTATGACTTTTTGGATTATTGGGAAAAGGCCGGCGGGAATGAAGAAAAGGCGAAGCAGCAACTGCAAAATAAATACGAAAAAACAGTTCTTGAACAAATCTACAATGAATATAAATTACTAATAGAAAAAGACATGCTTTTTACTAAAAGTGAAATACCTGAATCATTTGAAATAAATAGGGAGTCTATCGTTAAAGCCTTATGCCTGCATGTTGCTCATGATTGTAATATGCGCTGTCGCTATTGCTTTGGTGGTACAGGCAACTTCGGCGGAAAACGGGAAATGATGGAACTGGAAACGGGCAAACAGGCCCTGGAGTTTCTTTTTAAGGTGTCGGGTAAAAGAAAGCATATTGAGGTAGACTACTTTGGCGGAGAACCGCTTCTCAATTTTAAGGTTGTTAAAGAGTTGATTTTATACGGGGAAAAGAGAGCGGAAGAAGAAGGCAAAGATTTAAAGCAAACCCTAACCACAAATGGCATCTTGCTGGACAAAGAAAAAATAGACTTTTTAAACCGGCACGATATTTTTATGATATTAAGCCTTGACGGAAGGCCAGAGGTACATAATAAGATGAGGCCGTTAGCTCATAACAAAGCAAGCTATCCTTTGGTATATAAGGGAATAAAGGCTTATGTTGATTCCGACCATCCCCAGACATATTTTGTGAGGGGGACTTTTACTCATCATAATCTTGACTTTCCACAGGATATTGTCCACCTGGTAGAACAGGGCTTTGACAGGTTATCCCTGGAACCGGTAGTGGCACCGTATGAGTGTGATTACGCAATAAAAAAAGAGGATATTCCCACAATCAAGAACAGTTATGATGATTTAGTAGAAGTTATGCTGAATTATCGAAAAAAGGGGAAGCCAATCAGCTTTTTTCATTTTAATATAAGTTTGGACAAAGGGCCTTGTCTTGCCAAAAGGATTTCAGGGTGCGGGGCGGGGCATGAATATCTGGCAGTGGCACCGAACGGTGACCTTTATCCTTGTCACCAGTTCGTTGGGCAAGAAGACTTTATTGTTGGCACCGTAAAAGAAGGAATAACAGACCATAAAAGAGGGCAAGAGTTCAAAAGAGCTAACGTTCTAAACAAAGAATCCTGTAAAGACTGTTGGGCTCGTTACTTCTGCGGAGGGGGTTGCCACGCTAACGCCTATAATTATAACGGCAGTATTTTAAAACCTTACGAAATAGGTTGTGAGCTGCAAAAGAAAAGATTTGAATGCGCCATCTACTTGCAAGTAAAAGCCCACAAGCAGGAAGAATAGAATTGACAATAAAATGGGAAAATATGTAATATAAATAAGACAAGATTATTGAAAGGAGTCGCTTCACATGATATAATAACGATGTTGTGTAGAATCATGGAAAAAACTCCTATTAAGACAAATTGGCTATCAGTGCATACACTGATAGAAAAGGGAGGTAGGTGAGGAGCTCCGGCAAGGTTAGTCAAAAAAAGTGCCGAGGTGAAAAATGGAAAGTGATTCTGTAACAAAGAGTTGTTCAGGGACTCAAAGAAAAAAACTAAGAAGCTTAAATTTAAAAAACTTGAAGTTACGAGACGTAAACATAAAAGAACTTATGGAGAACTCATGGAAGTTTCTGCGGAGAAAATGGCAGTTGGTGACAGTTATCTGCTTGATGCTGTTTATTCCGCTTATATATGGACTGAACTCAAGTTCGGCTGTGTTAATCGTTGTGGATAAACAACCCCTTGCGGTTGTAGAAAACGAAAGTCAGGGTAAAGAGATCCTTGAAAATGTAAAGAATGAGGTAGCAGAACAATACGGCATAACTATTGCCGGATTTGACACGGAAATCTCCTTTAAAGAAGGGGATCCGAAGGATGGCAGCATGTTGCTGCCGGGGGAAGAATTAAACGAAGAACTGAAAAAAAGAATCAATTGGCTGGCGGATTGCTGGGTTATAGACATAACCGGCAAGCCGAAGCTCTATCTTGCTTCTGAAGAAGCCGCGCAGAAGGCGCTGGAGAGCGTCAAACAGCAATATCTTCCAACCGCAGACGAACAACTGGAGATATTAGAAACCAAATTCATGGAAGAAGTAGAGATTGTTTCGACGGCAGGTCCCCTTAAGGAGTTAATAACCGAGGCCCAGGCCGTGGAAAAAATGGCAAGGGGACTGGATAAGATTATCCAGCATAGTGTGAAAAACGGAGATTCCTTATGGTCTATAGCTCACGCCAATAACTTAACGGTATCAGAGCTGCAGGAAATGAATCCGCAATTAACCGGAACCTTGCTACAGCCGGGTCAGGAGCTAAACCTGGTGAAAGCGGAACCGTTATTGACAGTGGTTACTACATACCAGACCACGGTTGAGGAGAAAATACCTTACAAGACGGTTTATGAATCAGACAGTTCAATGTGGCGCGGGCAGCAAAGCGTGGTGTGTTCCGGAGTAAATGGACAGCGCGAGGTAACCTACCGCGTAACAACAGTGAATGATATTGAAACACAGAAGGAAAGTATCATCGAGAAGATACTGGAAGAACCTGTTTCACGGATAGTTAAGAGTGGGACAAAGGTGATTATGGCCTCCCGTGGTGACGGAGGCAGCGGAAAGTTGGGCTGGCCTCTACGGGGGCGGCTAACATCTTATTACGGTTGGCGTGGTAGAGAGTTTCACACCGGTTTGGATATTGACGGGGTAACTGGTGACCCGATTTACGCCGCTGAGGACGGTGTAGTTATTGAAAGGGGCTGGAGAGGTAATTACGGGTACTGCGTGGCTATTGACCATGGCGATGGTTTGAGTACCCTTTATGCCCACCTCAGTTCTATCGGAGTTTCTATGGGTCAGACCGTAAGCCGTGGCGATTATATTGGAAAGTGTGGCTCGACAGGCCGCAGTACCGGTTCTCACCTTCATTTTGAGGTGAGGATAAACGGTAGCCACAAGAATCCGCTTAATTTCCTAGACCGCTGACAACACAGGCCGAGCCTGTGTTTCTTTTCCTCGATAGAAGAATATTAGGAGTGATAGTCTAAATGAATTACGATGTAATAATAATCGGCGGAGGACCGGCCGGATTGACTTCCGCAATATATGCAGGGCGCGCAGGGTACAAGACGGCCCTTATTGAAATGGGCAGCCCCGGAGGTCAAGCGGCAACAACAGAAATAATCGATAACTATCCCGGTTATCCGGAAGGAATAACGGGTCCGGAATTGATGTTGAACTTCCACAAACAGGCGAAACGTTTTGGTTGTGAATTTATTACGGCTCAGGTTACGGGGATTGAGCAGGAAGGTTCGGCAAGGATAGTAAAAACGAGCCAAGGCCAAAAGGAAGCAAAAGCAGTTATTGTAGCTACAGGAGCTGTTCCCGGAGAATTGGGAGTTAAAGGAGAAAAGGAGTTTCGGGGAAGAGGGGTTTCGTACTGTGCTACCTGTGACGGTTTTTTCTTTCGAAATAAGAAGGTAGCGGTCGTAGGCGGCGGAAACGCTGCCGTGGAGGAAGCCATCTTTTTGTCCGAGTTGGCAAAAGAGATTGTTATTATCCACCGCAGGGACGATTTTCGTGCCGACAAGATTTTAAAAGACAAGGCGCTGGAGAAAACGAACGTCAGTGTGATGTGGGATACGGTCGTCGAGGGGATTGTGGGAGAAAATAAGCTTGAAAAAATAGAACTCAAGAATGTTAAGAGTCAGGAAAAGACAGAACTGCAGGTAGACGGAGTCTTTCTGTATGTGGGCACGAAACCGAATACCGATTTCCTAGGTTCCTTGGTGGATAAGGATGCCAAGGGGTATATCTTAACAGACGAGAATCTCAAGACATCTGTTCCCGGGATTTTTGCAGTCGGGGATTGTCGGCAAAAAAGATCCCGGCAGGTAGCGACTGCTGTCGGTGATGGAGCGGCTGTTATGATTGCTCTTGATGAGTATCTGCAGCTTTAAAGACCCAATATACCTAACTTCCGAGGGGAGGTTGCAAGAAATGTTTTCCAGAAAAAGAAAGGCTTTGATATCAAAAATAATGATTTCTATTATCGCCATAGTTTTGTGCTTTGGTTTGCTGTCCTCTTCTTTAGCCGGTTATTTGTAGGCTGTCGGCATAGAAATATTTATAAGGCTTGACCCAAAATAACAGGGCAGGCCTTTTTGCTGTGCAAGGGGTTGGGTTCTTGACATAAATTACTTGCGGGCCGACCGAAGGCGTTCCTGTATAATAGATATATGAAAGGGAGGAGTAAAAGTGCCGCAGCTGCGTCAAGTATTTATTCAGAATATAAGAAGAAAAATAATATATTTCTCACTGCTGGCGCTTGTTTTGACAAGTGCTTTTTACCCTGAAACGACCTTTCGCCTCCGTGTCGGTGCATATTGTGTGTATAAAAAAGCCGCAACCTTTGTGCTGGATAGACAAACAAAGGAATATAACAGTGTAGAGAATGAAGAATTAGTACTGAAATATATTGCCCAGGACGAAGAAATATCCGCTTTTATGCTGGAAACAGCGGAAGAATACTTCAACGAGGTCAAAAAAAGGTTGGGAGACTATCCGCAAAAAAGGAGAGTCTTGTTGATTCTTTACTCCGCACAAGACTTATTAAACGAGAGTTTCGGCTGGGAAGAGGAGAGGAGCGCGGCGGGGGTGTACTGGGCAGGAAATATCAGGACTTTGTCTCCGGGCGCAGGGAGGACGCAAGTAAGCGTACCAGAAAAGAAAATAGTATTTAGAGCAGAAACACCGCTGGCACATGAATTAGCCCACTATGTAGTGGATGAAAAAACAGGAGGAAACTATACCCGGTGGTTGACGGAAGGGCTGGCACAACTTGCGGAGAAAGAAATAAACGGGTTTAAACTGGCAGAGCCCACCGCGGAAGAACGGGAAAAACTGTATTCTTTGCAGGAAATAGATAAATATTTTGATAGATATCCCCAAGAAGTATTGGCTTATTGGCAATCGTTGAAGACAGTGGAATACTTAGTCGCTCAGGAAGGCTGGGAAGGGATTAGGACAATGCTGGAACTGTTGGGAAAAGGTAAAGACTTGAACAATACATTATTAAAAACTTACGGAATATCCCTAAAAGAACTGCAAGAAATAATGGAAATACAATTGACCAAACGGTATAATTGAAGGAAAGTAGTTGTGCAAAAAAATGACAATATCTGGCGGGCGGAGAGAAAAGATGCAAATATGTACATTAATGAGCGGGAGTTCTGGAAATGCTACCTATGTAGAGGCAGCCGGTACAAAGCTCTTGATTGATGCAGGACAATCAGGCAAAAAAATAGTGGCTGCTTTGCATAGAGCATGTGGAGTAAACCCTTGTGAATTGGATGCTATCCTCATTACCCATGCACACAGAGACCATGTTTGTGGGGCAGGAATTCTTTCCAGGAAGTACGACTTACCTATTTATGCGACAGAAGGTACTTGGTTTGAAATGAAGACCTTGATAGGGCCTACAAAGCAAGAGAGACAAAACATTTTCCGAACGGGAGAAACATTTCAACTAGGCGCTATCTGCATTGAAACATTTCCCATTTCCCATGATGCCATGGAACCGGTAGGATACATATGCAGTAATCAAAAGAGGCGGTTAGGTATTGCCACAGACTCAGGTGTCTTTACAGCCCAGATGGGAAAAGTTCTAAATAACCTTGATTGCTTGATTCTTGAGGCTAATCATGATACGGAAATGCTACATACGGGGCCTTATCCCTGGTCTTTAAAGAGGCGGGTTTCCGGAGCGGGAGGACACCTCTCTAATGAAGGAGCGGGGCAGGCCCTCTTGAAAGTGATGGGGAAGAAAACTAAAAATGTGGTGTTAGCCCATTTAAGCGAGGAAAACAACAATCCGCAGTTGGCCTTGCAGACTGTGGAAAGGGTTTTAAAAGAGGGACAAATCGATGTTGAAGGTATTGAAATAACAGTAGCTCCAAGGTACGGACCCGGCAGGTGGATTAAACTATCCTAGTATTAATTCCGTTAGTTTAAGCAAATAGCTGGAGGTGATGTTTTGAACTATTATTACGACGGTTATCCAAGAAGACGCAGTATTTTTTTTACCCTGCTTTTATGCGTTATAAGTGCTGTAATAGGCGGGCTGCTCGCCGTAAGCCTTGTCCCGGTGGTATACGGCCCGGGGGAGGGTAATATTGGGACACAGTCTCTTAATGAAGGAAGTAGTGCACCGTCTTTACCTCCATCCTCGCTGGACTATGCGCCGGTTGTTACGATTGCCGAAACAGTCGGGCCGACAGTCGTTGGAGTGTCCAATCAGGGCATGGGTCGTAGTTTGTTTAGACAGCAATTGGTGGAGCAGGGTAGTGGCTCAGGGGTAATTATCAGCAAAGAAGGTCATATAGTAACCAATTATCATGTGATAGATAAGGCGGACAAGGTTGTCGTTACCTTAGCCGACGGACGCCAACTGGAAGCAGTTATTAGGGGCAGTGACCCGGAGACGGATCTAGCTGTCTTGCAAATAGATGCCGACAATTTTCCGGTCTCGGCTCTGGGGGATTCAGATGAAGTAAGGGTCGGTGAAATGGTGGTAGCTATCGGAAATCCGTTGGGAGCAGAATTTGCTCGTTCTGTCACGGTGGGAGTCATCAGTGCGAAAGACCGGGAAATTACCATTGAAGACAGGAAATATAATCTGATTCAAACTGATGCGGCCATAAATCCCGGGAACAGCGGCGGTGCTTTAGTTAACAGTCAGGGTCGGGTAATTGGGATAAATAGTGCCAAGCTGGTGATTCAGGGAGTTGAAGGGATGGGTTTTGCAATTCCCATTAGCGATGCCAAACCGATAATCGACGAGCTTATAGAGAAGGGCTATGTCAGCAGGCCGTCTCTGGGGATTTGGGGATATGTTATCGATGCACGCCTGGCTGCACAAAACAGTGTACCTCAAGGTATCTATATCAGCGAACCGATTGCAGGAGGACCTGCGGCGGCAGCAGGCCTGAGAGAAGGCGACATTATAACGGGAGTAAACGAGACCAAGATAGAAAACTTTGATGACCTGCGAGAGGTCTTGGCTCAATTCAAACCGGGAGATCAGATTAATGTGAGCTACTATCGACAGGGCAAAGAAGCGAGCGTAGCCCTGGTATTAGGTGAGCGGAGCAACGAATAGCGGGCAGCGGAGGGGAAAATGCGAATTACGATTATTGCCGTTGGTAAATTGAAGGAGAGGTATTGGTCTGCCGCGGTGGAAGAATACCTTAAGCGGCTGCAGCCATACGCGAGGATAGAGATAAAGGAGGTTGCGGAGGAACGGGGGGCAGAAAACCCCATAGCCGCAGAAATCAACAGAGTGAAGGAAAAAGAGGGGGAAAGGATAATAAAACTTCTTCCCCCTTCCTGTTATACTGTTCCTTTGGCTATCGAAGGTGGGATGCTGTCTTCGGAAGACCTAGCCGCAATGCTGACCAGGCTTTCCCTGGAAGGGAAGAGCCATATCACTTTCATCATCGGGGGTTCAAATGGTTTGGCGCAGGAGGTCCTGCAGAGGGGGGATTTTTGTCTGTCCTTTTCCCCGCTGACCTTTCCTCATCAGATGATGCGGGTCATCCTTCTGGAACAGATTTATCGAGGCTTCAAGATAATCAAGGGCGAGCCTTATCACAAGTAAGGGTGGTTTTTAAAAAGAATGTTTAATCAGACGGCGCACTAAAGCAATAACTGTAGCTTGATTTATCGGTAAACCTAAGGCATATGCCAAAGGGAGGTAATAATTGTTCCTAATTCAGTACAAAAAGATATAACCATGCTACTGAATGGGTTAGCCAATACATAGCCTATATCGGTTATAGTTCCTATAACCCATGAATACTGCACATGATACAAGACCATTACTAAATGTAAATATGTATATTGGCTGTAGCCAGTCAATCTGTCACTAAGGAATTCGTCTGTGCTACTAATGCAGCCAAAGAAAGTGTTCCCAAAGTAGTATAGGTTACATCGAAAAAAAGTACTGCAGTATTAACTGCTGCCGTATAATACACCCATTGGGATTAACTTAGAAATTTTAATGTGTGCTTGACAATGGGGGGCATTATAAATCACTAGACCTGCTGTCGATGTCTTGTACTAATTATATCCCATAACCTCCAGTGATTGGGTCTTTGAAAAGTTGTATCTGCGGTGGATCAAACGTGAATACTACAAATAAGATAACAAGAAGCATTATTGATATAAATGAAATTAGATTTAACTTTTTACTAACATTTGAAACTGTTGTTGTAATTTTATATCCAATAGATTGACTAATAATTACACTTAAAATAAATACAAAAACATCCATAACAAGGAGGTTTTTACCGATAACTCCTGTATATGTGTAGAATAAAGAAATTATTAGCAGTATGCCTGCATAAAATGAAACTGCCTTTGCCGTAATATAGTTATTAAACTCTCTTCCAATGAAGATGTATTCCAGGATTGAAAAGAAAAATGACGGCCAAAACAATAATTTTAGGTGCTCCCATGTACTTTCGTTCACCGGAGCAAAAATCCCAACAAGAACATTATTACCTGACCATTCATAGACAAAATGAAGTAGACTGCCAAACAATATGATAAATATAGTCCCTACTATGAACCACTTTTTAACAATATCTTTCATTTATAAAATCTCTCCTCTCAAAATAATTATGAGAGGTTTATTAATAATATGATTCCACTGCAGAAAGCAGTAAAGCGGTCCTTTTAACCACTTATTAAGTGGAAAATCAAGGAATGGATTCTCTCAAAATCTCATCTAGTGAATACTTAAGTTTATACTTAGCTGTACAATGCATATTACTCACCT
>JAHDSQ010000010.1 GCA_018432615.1 Clostridia bacterium | reverse complement strand
TACATCTTGTATTTTTGGTAATGAACTTGGAGAAAAGGTTAAGAGCCTTTTTACGCTCATTTTTGGAATCAATATATTGGAGCTGGTTAAGACCTGTTTTTTTGACTTGATAGAAAAACTGCGTTATTCATCAGCCCCTACTTAATGCACTTTCAACATTCGATTGTGAAATATTTGTCTGACCACAAACCTCATTAAATTGTTCCGCTGTCCATCCTCTATCTACAGTTAGATATAAAAGGTTGATTGTGCCAGTAATTTCAGCACACTCGTCGTATTCCTCGCGGGTATATTGTTGAACTGCATAAGCGGCCGCCGCATCATTTGCTGTAACTACACTACTGTTTGTCAATTTTATTGGACTGGCTCCTGACCATTGATAACCGCTAGTTGGATTAATTTTCATGTTATACTCTTTCCCATTAATTTTCCCAAGATTTATTTTACTATTAGCTTTTAGTGTTATCGATTGATTATTTTTATCGTTAAAACTAGTCTTTCCTGATTTCTGTTTTTGATAATAAACATTCGATGAAGAAATTGGTTTTATTACCATAAGCTCACTCCCTCTTTTTATTATTCAACCTATATTATATAATTCTGATTAATTTATGATATTCCTTCTTGTCCACTTCAAAAATATAATCAGCACGCTGCGAATGGTAATATATTTTATATAACCTCGAAATTAATCTTGATTTTCCTGGTAACATTAAAAGAATTTAATAAAATAAACCAAAAATCACGGTTCAATATCCCGAGATTTTTGGTTTAACCCAGCACAAAATAAGCCTGTCAAACAAGTTACCCAAAACGAGCCGGGAAAGCTGTTACATCTTTTATCAGGCAACCTTATAATACCGATCCCTATCAAAGTATTTTGCCATGTCGACACCTTCTGATGGTCTCTCTTTTATTATCGTCCATCTTCTCGGTGTCCGCTAGTATATTACCACATCAAAAGATACCTTTCGAGATTTCTGCTGGCTCAGACGATTTTTTTAACGAGTACAATCAAGAGCGAATTAGAAAATCAATTAAGGATATTAAGGCAGGTAAGGGTGTCGCTCACGATTTGATAGAGGCAGCTGATGAATAAGATTTGCATAGTATAGTGTCAAAATCAAGCTAATCGTTAATTCCAATAATAGGCATAAAATTCCCCCAAGCCGGTAAATTGTATTATGGCATATTTTGTGGCGGGGGGATTTGTGTGAAAAGATATGATGGGATATTCAAGGTATTTCTGATTGCTCTAATATTTTTAATGTTACCGTTTATTATCCAAGGTGAGGACTTGCTTGTTTTTCCGGGTGTGCGGGTCGAAGGCTTGGAACTGGGCGGAAAGAATCAAGCAGAGGCTTTTAAGGTTTTTGAGTATATTGACGAAAAGGTAGGTACAAGGGGTATCAATTTTGTCATAGAAGATGTTGCCGGCGATTTACCTGGGGAAATCACAACAAGGTATGAGGAAATGGGCATTGCTCTTGATAAAGAGAAAATGTGGCAGGATGCTGTTGCTGTTGGACGTGACGGAAATTGGTGGACTAATATTCTCATGAGATGGCATGCCAAAAGAAAGGGGTATGTCCTTTCTTTACGGTTGAAGATTGACGAGGAAAGAGCGGAGAAGTTTCTGCAAGAGAAGACAAAGCCCTGGTATGAGGAGGCAAGGGATGCCTCGCTGGAAGTAACCGAAGATGATAAGATTACAATCATACCCCATGAATATGGCAGAGGTGTGGATTTGGATGCTGCCATGAGGGATTTGCAGGAAGAGATAAGCTATCGGCCGGGGTTGCCCCTTGGGGTGACTTTACAACTTACTCCCATAGAACCAAAGAGACTGACGGAGGATGTTGAGAAGTATCAAATAACGGAGCTGATAGATGGATTCACAACGGTTTTCAATCAGAACGAAAAAAACAGGACTCAGAATATACACTTGGCGGCAGAATGTATTGATGGTTATCTCATTGAGCCGGGAGGGGTTTTTTCGTTTAATGAGGTAGTGGGCCCTCGTACAAAGGAAGCCGGGTACAGTGATGCGAAGATATTTGTTCAAAACGAGGTCGTACCGGGGATAGGGGGTGGGGTTTGCCAGGTTTCCAGCACCATATATATTGCTGCTTTAAAAGCTGAGCTGGAAATCGTGGAACGTTATCCGCACAGTAAGACGGTATCCTACTTAGCACCCGGCCTGGATGCGACAGTCGTATACGGCTACCGGGATGTCAAGTTTAGAAACAATACGGAAGGACATTTGCTAATCAAATGTCATGTCGAAAAGAATAGGCTTATGGTAAAGATTTATGGTAAAGAAAAAAAGCGGGAAGGGACAGTGGAGATCAAAAGCCGAAGGGTGTGTGAGATTCAGCCGGATACCATTTTCATTGAGGATCCTGATGTGCCCCAGGGGGAATACATTCTGGCGCGCCAGGGCGAGGCCGGTTTGATCGTAGTGGTGGAGAGGTTTTACTATGATAAATCAGGGAACTTGATCTTGAAGGAATTCATTTCCCGTGACTCTTATCCCGCCTCGGCAAGGATTATTAAAGTACGTGAAGGCGCTTAGGGTTTGTGCGTGGTTAGGTTTTTTAGGCGTGGTTGTCCGGTGCAGGCAACTTATAGTATAATATGACCTGTAACAGTAGAGATTAGCTGACAAAGAGTTATCATGCAATTTAGGGAGATAAGGTGATGAAGACAATCTTGTCAAAGAATGCAGGCAGGAAAAGAAGCAAGGTCAGGCTGCTGGTTGGGTCGTTATTGGTTATCTTGCTGTTTTTTGCAGGTATGGTTGGAGCAATATTTCACCATCAATTGGGACCGGTGAACTCGAATGATTTGGAGGAACATTCTTTTGTGGTGGAATACGGTTCGACCCCGGGAGAGATAGCCTCTAATCTTGCCAGGGAAAACTTGATTAAGAATCAGCGTTCTTTTTTGCTTTATGCACGTATAACCGGCAAAATCAATCAGTTTAAAGCGGGTCAATACATATTTACTCCGTCACACAGCAGTCGGGAAATCATTGATCTTCTCATTGAAGGCCGGGTGGCGACGGAAACCTTTACTATTCCGGAAGGGTATCATTTGCGCCAGATAGCCCAGGTCTTTGCCGAAAAAGGGATTGCCGAAGAGGAAGAATTTTGGGATGCGGTCAAAAACGGAGAGTTTGACTATCCGTTTTTGCAAGACTTGCCCCGGGACGAAAGGCGTCTGGAGGGATACTTGTTTCCCGATACATACATCATAGCTAAGGACATGGAAGTAGAAAAGGTTCTGGATGTGATGCTGAAGCGGTTTGCTGAGGTTTACAAAAAGGTGAGCCCGGAAAATCCAGGCTTGGGTGTGCATGATGCTGTGACGCTGGCCTCGATCGTTGAAGGAGAGTCCTTGCTTGATAGGGAAAGGCCGCTGGTGGCTTCTGTTTTCTTGAATCGTTTGGAAATAGGGATGAAGCTGGATTCGGATGCTACGATTCAGTACCTTTTTGACGAACGCAAGGGGCGTGTTTTGTACGCGGATTTGGAGATAGATTCCCCATATAATACTTATCGCAACAGGGGTTTGCCCCCCGGCCCCATTGGCAGCCCGGGAGAAGCTTCGCTCAGGGCAGTTTTTGAGCCGGCGGATACCGATTATTTTTACTTCGTGGCCAGAAAGGATAACAGCGGGGAACACGTTTTTGCCGCAACGTTTTCCGAGCATGTGAGAAACAAGAACTTACTAGGGTATTGAGACAAGCTTTTTGTGAGAAGGTTAAAAGGTTGTGGTTTTGATGACGGAAATGGTATCTGAAAAGGTTGTAGAGTTCATGAGGGAACTATTGCCGGAAAGAACAGGGTTTTTGCAGCAGCTTGAAAAGGAGTGTCAAGATGAATATATCCCTTTGGTGGAACCTGAGGTGGGACAATTCCTGCAGGTGATGGTCAAGGCCAGAGGGGCGTGCAGGATACTGGAGATCGGAACAGGGATAGGGTATTCTGCAATCTTGCTGGCAGAAGCTTTCCGGGACAGTGGGGGACATCTTACGACGATTGAAATAGATCAGGACAGGTATGTGAGGGCCTGTAGGAATTTTTGCGAGGCCGGGGTCAGCGACCTGATTACGGCACTGCACGGTGATGCCAATCAGATTATCCCTGAGCTTTGTGGGAGCTTTGACTTGATTTTTATGGATGCGGCCAAGGGGCAGTATCCTGAATTTTTTGCCCGGCTGTGGCCGTTGCTGGAGAGGGGTGGGGTTTTGCTCATTGACAACATCTTCTTGAACGGTTGGGTAATCGATATGAGTTGGCCCGAACGGAGAAAAAAGACCATGGTTGTGCGCATGAGGGAACTGCTGGATACCCTGAAGGCCCACCCTGATTTGATTACTTCTGTAATTCCTTTGGGTGACGGGCTGGCGGTCAGTGTAAGGAGATAGATTATCATGAAGAAAGTTGAACTTCTTGCTCCGGCAGGAAATTTGGAGAAGTTAAAAATAGCCGTGCATTACGGGGCGGATGCCGTTTACCTGGGAGGAAAACTCTTTGGCTTGAGAGCCTTTGCCGATAATTTCAGCCTGGAGGAGATTGTGGAGGGCGTAAGATTTGCCCATGAACGAAAGGCTAAGGTGTATGTGACGGTTAATATTTTTCCCCATAATGATGATATCAGGATGCTACCGGAGTATTTAAAAGAACTGGAGGAGACCGGAATCGACGGTCTCATTATTTCCGATCCGGGTGTATGGCAGATTGTGCAGGATACGGGAGTAAACCTTAACCTTCATCTCAGCACTCAGGCTAATACGGTCAATTGGGCCGGGGCCAAGTTTTGGGAAAACCACGGCATGAAGCGACTAGTTCTGGCCAGGGAACTGTCTTTGCAAGAGATTATTGAAATCAAAAGACGGGTTGGTATTGAACTGGAGGTTTTTGTCCATGGGGCCATGTGTATTTCCTATTCGGGACGCTGCCTCTTGAGCAATTACATGGCCGGCAGGGATGCCAACAAGGGTGAGTGTGCTCAGCCCTGCCGCTGGAAATATGCCCTTGTTGAAGAAAAGAGGCCCGGCATCTATTATCCCCTTGTGGAGGATGCAATGGGGTCCTATATCTTTAATTCTCAAGATTTGTGTTTGATACACCATTTGCCGGCTTTGCTTGAGGCCGGGGTCAGCAGCTTGAAAATTGAAGGACGTATGAAAAGCATCCATTATGTGGCGACTGTCGTTAATGCGTACCGCAGGGCGCTGGATGAGTATTACCGTGATCCGCGAAACTATTCCTTCGACCCTGCGTGGTATGAGGAAATAACCAAGGTCAGCCATCGTGACTACACTACCGGCTTTTTGTTCGGTAAGCCGGATGAAAAAGACCATAATTACGGGACGTCCTCTTACCTGAGGGACTATGATTTTGTCGGTTTGGTTTTAGATTATGATAAAGGGACAGGCTGGGCTACGGTGGAGCAGCGTAATAATTTCGGGGTTGGTGATGTGCTGGAGTTTTTCGGGCCGTCGTTGGAGGTGTTCTCCCAGTCCTTGACGGAGCTGCAGGATGAGGAAGGGGAAGGGATAGACGTAGCGCCGCATCCGCAACAGATCGTGAGGATGCCGGTGGATGAGCCGGTGAGCAAATGGGATTTGATTCGGCGGGCTAAGGGGTGATGGAGATGGAACAGTTGAGGGAGCTGGAAAACAAGATTCTTCTGAGAATACCGAGAAAAGACATTAATTTTTTGAATAAGATTATGGAAGGATATGACAATCTTGGGGTGGTGTCGACCCTTGATCCTCAGGAGGGCTTGGTGATGGTACGTGTTACCCCGGATACAAGGCGGGAAGTCATGAAAATACTGGCGGAGATGCCTTTTGCTATTGAGTATCTAACAGATTAAAAACATGTGATTAAAACAAGAACTTTTCGGCGAGGATAGAAGCGGGAGGTTCTTTTCTGATGGGTAAAAGGATTAACATCTTACTTTGCATAGCGGGCCTTTTTTTATGGGCAGTCGTATTAAGGACGGGTTATCTTCAGTTGTACAACGGTGATAACTCAGGGGCGGTTTTGGCCGAAAAGGCCCTTAAGTTTCGTACGCAAATCATAGCCGGAGAAGATTATTGCCGGGGTGAAATACTGGATCGTAATTTTCTGTCGCTCACGGATAGTGGTGTTAGACCGGCCCTGGTGGTCTTCCCCGGAAGCATCGGGAATGTGGAAGATACCGCAAGGTTGCTGGAGGAAAGGATTGGCCTGGCACATGAATATACCGAGAAAGAGATTGAGAGAAACCGGGAGGCCCTCGGGAAAAGGGCGCCTTTTATTCTAAAAGTCAATCTTGAGGCAGCGGATGTACTGACCCTTGAAAACCAAGAAATTACCGGGATTGAGGTAATACCCATTAAAAACAGATATGGTCCGGAATCGGTGGCCAGACACCTTATCGGGCATTTGAACGGTATTGATGACGAACAGTGGGATGAGTTGAAAGAGCAGCAAAAGACGAGAGATACTAACGTGGATTTGCCTACTTCTTATAGGATTAATGATAAAATCGGAGTTGCCGGACTGGAAAAGAAATATGAGCAGGCTTTAAGAGGCGCAAAGGCTGAAAAATCAATTTTGGCTATCGCTGATGCCGGTGGGAAAATCATGGAAGGGCTAGGGTACAAGATTCAGGAAATATCCTCGGATCCTTGGCGTAATCATTTAATACTCACACTTGACAGGCGTTTTCAAGAGATTGTGGAAAAGGTTATGGATGAGAAAATCGCCCGGGGAGCGGTGGTTATCGTCGATGTGGCTTCCGGCGATATCTTAGCAGCCGCCAGTCGACCGAATTTTGATCAAAACGAGGTGGAAAGATTTATTGACGGTTACGATGAGTTGATCGATCGGACCCAAAGGGTCGCTTTTTACCCGGGTTCGGTCTTCAAGATGGTCGTAGCGACAGGTGTTTTGGAGGAGAAGCTTATCGACCCTGACGAGGTGTTTACTTGCGAGGGCAGTTATGTTTTTTCTGACGGGACAGAGATCAAGTGCTTGCAAGAGCATGGGGATATTGATCTTATTGAGGCTATCACGAAATCATGCAATACGACTTTTATACAGTTGGGACAGAGATTGGGGAATGATAAATTAAGGGAATATGCGGCAAAGCTTGGGTTTGCAGTCAATTTAACTTCGTCATCACCACCTGCCCTTTTAGGGAATGCTTCAATAGGGCAGCAGGGGGTGTTGGTCAGCCCTTTGCAAGTGGCCAATCTTTATGCCACTATTGCCCGAAAGGGATGGTATTGTCCCTGCCGTCTGGTTTCTTCTATTCGTAATTACCAGGGTGAGGTTGTCTTTGAAGAGTCTCCGGCACCTTCGGTTCAAGTCATGTCGGAGGATACAGCTGCCTTACTTCAGAAAGCCCTGGAAAAGGCAGTGGCATCAGGTTCAGGTCGGCAGGCCTGGGTGCAGGGGAAAGGAACAGCCGGCAAAACCGGCACTGCTCAGGTTAATGATGAAGGGCGGGTAATTGCTTGGTTTGCAGGCTACACACCTGTTGAAAAGCCAAAGTATGCCATTGCTGTGATGATTGAGGAGAACACCAGCGGCGCAAGAAGCGGTCTGCAAGGAGGAGCTTCAGCCGCACCTGTCTTTAGAGAAATAGCGGAGGAGATATTTGAACTGGCAGAGGAATAAGGTGTTAAGTAAAGTAAAATGTGTGTATTTAAGTAAAATAGGTATCGAAAAAGCAGGTAAATTGTTGTACAATTATTGTTAATGGTGTAATGCTGGGTAAAATAATATATATATAAGCGGAAGGTGCTGATAAAGGAGACAAAATATTTGTAAGAAGTGATATATTCAACATTGGAAGAGGAGTGAAAAAGTTCATGAAGAAGGGGACCTTTAAAGGTGGCGTTCACCTGCCGGGTTATAAGGATGTGACCCAAGGGCTGGAAATTGTCACCGCAGTTATTCCGGACAAAGTATATATTCCTCTGTCCCAACATATAGGCGCTCCCTGTTCACCTATCGTGCAGGTTGGTGAGGAAGTGAAAAAGGGACAAAAGATAGGCGAAGGAAAAGGCTTTGTTACGGCTCCTGTCCACGCCAGTGTGAGTGGAAAGGTAGTGGCTATTGAGACAAGGGAACACCCAGGTGGAAGCTTTGTTCCCTGTATTGTTATTGAGAACGATCGCCGGGAGGAATGGGAGGAGACGATCAAGCCTCGTTCTAACCCTCGGGATCTAAGCCCGGAAGAGATTCGTAAGATTGTTTTTGAGGCCGGGATTGTCGGTATGGGAGGGGCTACTTTTCCTGCCCATGTTAAGTATAGTCCGGTTGAAGGGAAAAAAGCCGAAGTTGTTGTGTTAAACGGAGTGGAATGTGAACCGTATATCACTTCCGACCATCGGGTGATGTTAGAGAAAGCGGAACGCGTTGTAGCCGGGTTGCAATATATTATGAAGGCTGTCGATTGCGGCAAGGGTGTAATCGGGATAGAAGACAACAAGCCGGATGCTATCGAAGTTATGGAAAAGGCTGCGTCAGGTATACCGGGTATCGAGGTAATGTCTTTGCCGGAAAAATACCCTCAGGGTTCGGAAAAACAGTTGATTTATTCCTGTACGGGTCGGGAGGTTCCAGTTGGTGGGTTGCCTCTTGCCGTGGGAGTCGTAGTCAGCAATGTGGGTACATCGGTTGCTGTGGCTGAGGCCATTGAGGAAGGCAAGCCCTTGATTGAGAGAATCCTTACCTTAAACGGCGATGGAGTCAAGTCGCCGGCTAATTATTTAGTAAGGGTCGGTACCTTGTTCAGTGATTTAATCGAGCAGAGCGGCGGTTATACCGGAGAAATAGAAAAAATCGTTGCCGGCGGCCCGATGATGGGGAAAACCGTTTATACGGACAGTGTTCCGGTTATTAAAGGCTCTTCCGGTATTGTAGTGTACAAGAAGAAGGAGCAAGAAGTAAGCAAGGAACGTGATTGTGTTCGCTGCGCTAAGTGTGTTGACGGCTGCCCGCAGTTTCTTGAACCAACTACTTTGGTAAAGCTTGCCAAGCGCCAGCAGTGGGAAGAAGCTGAGAAAAACTATGCTCTCAATTGCATAGAATGCGGTTCGTGCGAATACGTATGTCCTGCCGGGATACCGCTTTTGCAGTATATACGTCGGGCGAAACAAGAAATAACGGCCATCAACAGGGCTAAGGCGAATAAATAACGGGGGAATGTGGATATGAACAATCAGGGCAATCTGTTAACCGTAACACCGTCACCGCATTTACACAGTTCGAACAGCATACCTGCGGCTATGCGGGACGTTATTATTGCACTTATACCTGCTTTTATAGCTTCGGTGTACTTTTTTCGAATCTCTGCCGTTTTGGTGGTCGCAACTTGTATTGTAACGGCCGTTGTTTGCGAGATGGTAGCACAGAAACTAATGAAGCGAGATGTAACGGTAAATGATTACAGTGCCGTTATTACAGGACTGCTTTTAGCACTTACGCTGCCTGCTACGGTGCCCTTATGGGTAGCGGCGATAGGGGCTGCGGTTTCAATAATTATAGGTAAGCAGCTTTTCGGCGGACTGGGAAATAATATCTTCAATCCGGCCTTGATCGGTAGGGCGTTTTTGCTGGCCTCCTGGCCGGTAGCAACAACAGGCTGGGTCACACCTATCGACGGTGTTTCTACGGCAACACCTCTGGGTATTATTAAAGAATCTTTAGGAAGTGAGTTGCCGGGGCTTACAGATATGTTTATCGGAAATATTTCCGGGTGTCTCGGCGAGACAAGTGCCTTGGCCTTACTGCTGGGAGCCTTATATCTCATCTATAAAAAGCATATTGATTGGCGTATCCCTACCGGTTATCTTGCCACGGTTTTTGTTATTACGGCAGTAGTGGGGATGACAAAGGGACAGGGTCTTACTTATCCCGTCTTTCATCTTTTTGCCGGCGGTTTGATGCTGGGGGCCTTCTTCATGGCTACCGATTGGGTTACTACCCCTGTGACTAAGAAGGGGAGGGTGGTTTTCGGGATCGGTTGTGGATTGATTACGGTTTTGATTCGTTTAAAAGGTGGGTATCCGGAAGGAGTCTGCTATTCAATATTGTTAATGAATACTTTAGCTCCTCTGATAGACCGCTATACAAAAGACCGGGTGTTTGGAGGAGGGAAGAGTCATGCGTGATGTGTTAAAATTAGGTGTGTTTTTGCTTATTGTAGCCGGTGTTGCCGGGTTAGGCTTGGGCTATGTGAATTCCCTCACCGCACCGGTAATATTAGCCCAAGAGGAAGAAAACAAAATCAGCGGGTTTAAAGAGGTTTATTCCCAAGCTGAGGAAATAAAGGACGAAAGCGCTGAGTATTTATCGGACGGTGGGGAAGGTATCGTGAAGGAAGTGAATGTCGCCTATCAAAATGGAAATCAGGCCGGTGTTATTTACATGGTCGAGCCGAAAGGGTACGGCGGAGAAATACAAATGCTGGTAGCCTTTGATATAGCATCAAAGGAAATTACAGCCATCAAGGTATTAAGCAACAAAGAAACCCCGGGTTTAGGCGCTAAATGCAGCGAGGAATATTTTAGCGAGCGGTTCCAAAACAAAAATGCGGAAGGTGTCTTGGAACTAGTAAAGCAAGAACCTGTTGGAGATAATCAGGTAATGGCAATTACGGCTGCCACTATTACCTCCAAAGCGGTGGTGGAAGGTGTGAATACCGCCAGAGAGCATTTTGTGAGTAATTTTCTCTAACCCTGGTGTTAGATTGATATTGTGGGAGGTAAAAAATAATGAACTTAGCGAAAACATTCAGCAAAGGCATAATCAATGAAAATCCCCTTTTCCGTTTGATGCTAGGCATGTGTCCTGCGCTGGCGATCACCACGTCGGTTGAAAACGGGATCGGCATGGGGATGGCTTTTACAGCTGTGCTTTTGGCCTCAAACATTGTCGTGTCCTTACTGAGAAAGGTTATTCCCGATAGCATACGGATACCCTGCTTTATTGTGGTGATAGCTTCCTTCGTAACTATCACGGAAATGGTTATGCATGCTTATGCACCGGCTTTGTTTGAGAGCCTGGGGATATTCATTCCTTTGATTGTTGTGAACTGTATTATTCTCGGCCGGGCTGAAGCCTTTGCCAGTAAAAACGGCTTGGTGCCTTCCGTAATGGATGCGTTGGGGATGGGCCTAGGTTATACACTGGCGCTGGTAACTGTAAGCGCGGTCAGGGAAGTGCTGGGAGCAGGGACGTTTTTGGGGATTCCCATTGTCGGACTGATCGATAATCCGGCTTTGGTCATGATACTTCCTCCCGGCGGCTTTATAGCCTTAGGATGTATCCTGGCTTTGTTGAATAAAATGCAACAAAAAAAAGCCCAGTCAAATTAAAGAGTAATTAATTAACGAAAGGACAGATGGCCGATGCGAGACATTTCAATTATTGTTATTAGCGCGGTTTTGATTAATAATATTGTGCTGTCACAGTTTCTAGGCATTTGCCCCTTCTTGGGGGTATCTAAAAAAGTCTCTTCAGCAGTTGGGATGGGGCTTGCCGTTACTTTTGTCTTGACCTTTGCCGGGATGATTACCTGGTTTGTTCAGCAGTTTGTACTGATACCGCTGGAAATAGAATACCTGCAGACCATTGCTTTTATTTTGGTTATTGCTTCTTTAGTCCAGTTTGTGGAAATGGTGGTTAAGAAAACAAGCCCTGATTTATACAAGGCGCTGGGTGTCTATTTGCCTTTGATAACCACTAACTGTGCGGTACTAGGTGTTTCAATCCTCAATATCCAAAAGACATACGGTTTTCTTGACTCAGTCGTTAACAGCTTTGCCAATGCCATCGGTTTCACTTTGGCTCTGGTTTTGATGGCGGGCATCAGAGAAAGGCTTGAGGATGCCGATATTCCTGCCAGCCTTAAAGGGCTACCGATTTCCTTGATCACTGCCGCCTTGATGTCAATAGCCTTTATGGGATTTACAGGACTTATATAAACTATGCGGAGGTATAACAAATGTTTTATGCGGTTATTAGCTTAGCGGTTATGGGGGCTGTTTTTGGAGTTATTCTTGCCGTAGCCGGTAAAAAATTTGCAGTTGAAGTAGATCCCCGGATTGAAGCAATACAGAAGATCCTCCCCGGAGCCAATTGCGGCAGTTGTGGTTATCCCGGATGCAGCAATTATGCCGAGGCGATTGTGTTGGATGGGGCCGCAATGTCCTTATGCCCGTCTTGCGGAAGCGATGCGGCGAAAGAGATTGGTGAAATCATGGGGGTTGCCGTTGACGGAGAGATGGGTCAGCGGAAAGTAGCCCAGTTGATGTGTGCGGGCGGTACAGGGAAGGCCAAGCCCCTTTACAAATACGAAGGCATACAGGACTGCAAGGCGGCGGCCTTGCAATATAAGGGGCCTAAAGTTTGTAACTACGGTTGTTTCGGACTGGGGACTTGCGTTGCATCCTGTCCGTTTTGTGCGATAACCATGGGAGACGACGGACTTCCCGTTATTGACCGTGATGTATGTACCGGCTGCGGCGTTTGTGTCCGTGAATGCCCCCAGCAGGTTTTGCAATTGGCACCTGTCGGACAATTGGTTCATGTCCGCTGCAGTAACAAGGATAAAGGAAAAGACGCCAAAGCGGCTTGCGAGGTGGCCTGCATCAAGTGTAAGATTTGCGAGAAGAATTGCCCTGAAGGAGCCATCAAGGTAGTGGGTGATTTGGGCTCAAGTATTGCCGTGATCGATTATGAGAAGTGTACAAATTGCGGTATTTGCGTCGAAAAGTGCCCGACGAAGGTGATTGAAAAGCAGGAGCCGGTGGCTGAAATAGGCTGTCGGGATACGAATGAAAATGCGGCCGAGGCAAGTACAGGGTGTGCCCTTTGCGGTGCGTGCAAAGAATAAGGACAAAGAATGAGAAGAATAATGTATGATGATGAGTAGAAAAACTATTATTGCGGGTGTAGGCTTCGTATTCTTAGTAGCCATGGTGTATGGACTCTTAATAAGCGAAACGGAACATGAATACGAGAGCGAACAATTTTTGATGGATACACTGGTTAATATTAAGGTGTATGGTGAAGACGCCGTGGTTTTGGAAAAAGCCACGGCAGAAGCTTTTTCTGAAATGAGACGCGTAGCGGCTCTGGTTGATCGTTTTCCTGAAAAGGGCACGTCTTCTTATGAAAAGAGCGATATTTGTCGGATCAATAGTCAAGCCGGAATTGAACCGGTGCGCGTCGCTGAAGATGTGTTCTCCATGCTGAAGGCGGCACAAGAATATTCCCAGTTATCGGAAGGTGCTTTTGGTGTTACCGTTGCACCTTTACTGGATATCTGGGGCTTTGGGAAGGCAACTCAACAGGTGCCAACCGTGGAGGAGATAAACGAGGCCTTGAAGTTAGCTGATGAAAAAAAAGTGGTCTTGGACGAAAATAAACAAACGGTTTTTTTGCAAGAACCCGGAATGAGGCTGGATTTGGGTGCGGTTGCCAAGGGTTATGCGGTGGAGAAAGCAGCGGAGGTTTTGCAAGAAGAAGGTATTAAAAGGGCCATGATAAATGCCGGCGGGAATATCAAGGTAATAGGCGAAAACAGGGATAATTCCTCATGGAGAATAGGGATTCAGGATCCTCGCAATCCTTCCGAGATAATCGGTGTTTTGGATCTCAAGGATGAAGCTGTAGCCACTTCCGGAGATTATATCAGGTATTTTGAAGAGAAAGGCATTAAGTATCATCACCTTCTTTCTCTTGAAACGGGTTATCCGGCAAATATGAATATCTGCGTTACAGTAATTTCCCCGGAGGCGGGAGAAGCCGATCTCTTGTCAACGGTGCTGTTTTTATTGGATTCTGAGGAAGCGCTGGCCTTGGCAGAGGGGATAGAAAACACGGAGGCCTTTATTGTCACAAGTGACAGGAGAATAGTTCATACTTCCGGCCTGGCAGATAAGCTGGAAATAACGGCTAAAGAGGGATATTATTATGACTAAGGCCGATAGATGGCTGGTATTTGTGATTCTTTTATCAGGAATGCTTGCCTGGGCGATTCATGGATATATATCACAGGAAACGAGCACTGAGATCTATGCTGTTGTTAAGGTGCAAGGCGAGGTAAGGAAGGAAATAAGGCTTACCGAAGGGGAAGAGAACAGCTTTGTGATTGAAGGGAAGACTGGGCCGGTGATGATCGAGGTGAGGGATAAGAAGGTCAGAATCGCGGAATCATCTTGCCCACAGCAAATATGCGTCAGACGAAGCTGGATCAGTGCTCCGGGAGAATCGATAATTTGTGTGCCTAATGAGATCGTCATATATATTGATGCACCGGCTCCTGTTGATGCGATAACACGATAAGGTAAGGTTGTGCGGATATGCGTGATGTGCGTAAGATGGTTTTCTTTTCGCTTCTGGTAGCTTTTGGTATCGCCCTTCATGTTCTGGAAGCTCAGTTGCCAAGTGCGTTTTTTCTGCCGGGTGTCAAGCTTGGCTTAGCAAACATTGTGACGCTGTTGGCATTGTCCTTATACGGTTGGCGGGCAGGTTTGACGGTAGCTGTAATGAGGGTGCTGCTGGGGTCTTTGGTGAGCGGAACGTTTTTATCGGTAGGTTTTATTCTGGGCTTAAGCGGAGCTGTAGTCAGTGCTTTGGTGATGGGGCTGTTGAATAAAAGCGATATTGGTTTGAGTATGCTAGGAATCAGCATTGCCGGAGCAGTTGCTCATAATATGTCTCAATTAATGATGGCGTCTTTTTTGGTTCAAACGAAGTATATCGTCGTTTATTACTTGCCCCTTTTGTTGTTTGCTGCTTTGCCGATGGGTTTTTTGACCGGTTTTGTTGCAAAATTGCTTATTCGTTATTTGGAAAAAGCCGGAGTATGGTCTTGACAATAATTGAATAAAAAACTAAAATTTTTAAGGAAATAATAATCATAAAGATAACATTATTGGAGGTGGGCAAATGCCGACATACGATTATCGCTGTCCTCAATGCGGGAAGTTTACTGTAACTCAGAGCATCAAAGACAAGGCTCTGTCTGCCTGTCCTAATTGCGGATCTTCCGTACAGCGTTTGATTGGTAAAAATGTAAATATTCTTTACAAGTGTTCCGGCTTTTATTGTACAGACACAAAATCACCTTCGGGTACGACAGAAAAGGCGCCGGAAGGCGTTTCCCAAGCCAATGAGGTCGCTACTGCGGATAAAACAAAGAAGCCGGATACAAAAGCAGTAAATGAATAAGGATAATGGGCGTAAACATTCGGGCAGTGAGAAAGAAGATTAAAAGGAAGAAAGATGTTTTGTTTGGCATCTTTCTTCCTTTTAATTGTTAGGGTGCTAAAAATATTTTCATACGTACTGGCACTTTTTGCTGTCCGCCTCCATATGAGAAGGAGAAGCACTATTTGCAAGCTGCTAAAGAGGGGGATATCAATGCAATAATATTCTCGGAAATATTGCCGGCATATTTCCGATAAAATTTTTGTAAACCTTCCGACATTGGGGTATACTTGTTTACAGGGTACTATCGTCACTGTCAGGAGGGCGAATATGGAATATATCAGAGTATCGGAGATGGCCAAGCGGTGGGGAATTTCCGACCGCCGGGTCAGGGGTCTGTGCGCCGAGGGCAAGATCGAGGGCGTAATTCGCAAGGGCACCCTCTACATGATTCCCGTCAACGCGGAAAAGCCGGTTGACGGCAGAGCGTCTCGCGCCAAGGGTTACATTGGCAATGTTCTTGAGACTATTGACGCCAAGAAGGAAGAGCTAAAAAAACGTCGCCCCCTGACAGAGGGTGAGGTCGATAGACTGCGGGAAGAATTCATGGTGGAGTTCACCTATGACTCCAATGCCATTGAGGGCAACACCCTGACCCTGCAGGAGACGGCGATGGTTTTAAAGGGCGTCACTATTGACCAAAAGCCGCTGAAAGATCATCTGGAGGCTATCGGCCACAGGGACGCTTTCTTGTTTATTCATGACATCGCGCAGAAGAAGCTGCTGCTTTCCGAATCGATCATCAAACAGATCCATTCGCTTGTGCTGGTGGACAGACCCAACGACAAGGGTGTGTATCGAAGCATTCCCGTGCGTATCATGGGCGCATGCCATGAGCCGCCGCAGCCATACATGGTCGAGCCGAAAATGTTTGAGCTGATGCAGACGGACGAGGCGCGAAAAAAGACGATGCATCCCGTCGCCCGCATCGCCTTGTTCCATCTGGAATTTGAGGGTATCCACCCCTTCGTCGACGGCAACGGCCGCACAGGGAGACTAGTGATGAATCTCGAGCTAATGCATAACGGCTATCCGACTATTAATGTGAAATTCACCGACCGCCGGAAATATTACGAAGCCTTTGATGCCCATTACCGCTACGGCGACCCAACGGCAATGCAGAGCCTGATCGCCGGATATGTGGATGAGAGGCTGGACAATTATCTGAGCATTTTGGGCGAGAAGAAATAACACAGTTGATTCGAAATTAAAGCCGCGTCTGGCCGTTGGAAAAACTGCCGCAGCCTTGGACCGTCTGATCCCTGCAAAGTATCTGAAGAAGACGAACAAATTGGTGGTGGGATAAATGATCGAAGTTGTAGCAGCACATAACGATATACGCTGGATAGCCGTGGAGGAGCTGGATAACTACGAGTTTTGTCCCGCGGACGAAAAAATACTTAAAAGGTTGCGGAGTCTATGAGAATACTGGTGGATGCTGATGGTTGTCCCGTTGTGGATATCACTGTGGAGCTGTCGAAGAAGTATAAGATTGAGTGCTTACTGCTATGCGATACATCTCATATCTTAGAAAAGCAAGGTGCGAAAACGTTGACTTTTTCTAAGGGTTCAGACAGTGTAGACTTCGCGCTGGTCAATCTGGCCCAGCCCGGTGATATCGTCGTTACCCAAGACTATGGGCTCGCAGCCATGTGCCTTGCGCGCAGGGCACGGATTATAAGTCAGGATGGCATGGAGTACAATGCGGACAACATAGATGCACTACTTCTGCAGCGTTACACGGCAAAAAAAATACGCAATGCCGGCGGAAGACTCAAAGGCGCGGCAAAGCGCGCCGCGGCGCAGGATAAGTCATATAGGGACAAGCTGATCCAACTAATAAATGAGGCCGTCGGGCAGTGAGAAAAAAGATTAAAAGGAAGAAAGATGGTTGTTTGGCATCTTTCTTCCTTTTGATTGTTAGGGTGCTAAAAATATTTTCAAACGTACTGGCACATTTTGTTGTCCGCCTCCATAGTATTTAAAGCAGGTAAACGGAGGTGGTCAGGATATGAATATTGCCTCGGTAGTTATAGCTATTGCCACATTGCTGCAAAGCCTAGTCTTGTTGATATATTATCTTAATAATAATGCTTTTCCTCAGCCTCTTTCCGATGAGAAGGAGAAGTACTATTTGCAAGCTGCTAAAGAGGGGGATATCAATGCAAGAAACGTTTTAATCGAGCACAACCTGCGGTTGGTAGCGCACATCGGGAAAAAATTTGACGGAGCAAGCGACGATAAAGACGATATTATCTCTATCGGGACTATTGGTTTGATTAAGGCCATCAACACCTTTGATGTTGATAAAGGTACTAAACTGGCGACTTACGCGGCCAGATGCATAGAGAATGAAATCTTGATGCACCTGAGAGCTACGAAAAAGAACAAGGGCGAGGTTTCCTTGTATGATCCTATCGGCGTTGATAGGGAAGGTAATGAAATAAGCTTGATGGATATCTTGGGAACAGACGCTGAAATTGTGCCGAACATCGTGCAAAATAAGGTGCAGTTCCAGCAAACACTGGCGCGGATAAAATATTTAGGAGCCAGGGAACGAAAGGTGATTGAGCTGCGTTTTGGACTGGTTAACGGTATACGTAAAACGCAGCGTGAGATTGCCCGCATTTTGGGGATTTCCAGGTCCTATGTTTCAAGGATCGAAAAGAGGGCGCTGGAAAAATTGATGAAGGATTTAAATAATTAAGGATTCTCTTTAGTCCATATTAAGCATATTCTGGGATAACTTTTGCAGTTCATCCGCCATAGCAGCGAGTTGTTGACCGGCTGAAGCGATTTGTTGTATTACCGCTACCTGCTCCTGCACGGCAGTCTCAACATCCTTGCTTTGGGTGGCCAAGCTGTTGTTTGATTCCTTGATTGCTTGCAGCACTTCATTGATTTGTTTAGCGGACTTGGAGCTATGAACAGCAAGTTTTCTGACCTCATCGGAAACAACACCGAAGCCTCTCCCAAGCTCGCCGACCCTTGCTGCTTCAATGGCTGCATTAAGACCCAATAAATTTGTTTGTTCCGCTACGTCGTTAATAAAGGAGACGATTTTATCGGTATCCTTAACTTTTTCCACCGTATGGGTGGCAATATCTTTGAGAACCTTACCGGAGGAGGCTAATTTTTCAGCTTGTTTGTTTAACTCTTGCATTGACATGGCAAGTTGGGAAGAAGAGGTTTTAAGGTTTTCCGAAGTATCGCGGATGATGTTTTGCACATCGGTGGTTTCAGTAGTAAGGATACATCCTATTGCGCTTCCGTCATCAGCTATGATAGGGAAGGCATTAGCAATGAAAGGGATATTGGAAAGGGATTCTTCTTTGCTCTTTTCAAAAAATATCCGTTTTTTCTTTTGGATACATTGCTCGGCTGCGCCGCCAGGAGGCATTTTATCTCCGGGCTTGATATTAAGCACAAGCTTTTCTGCCGGTATGTACAGGACACATGTATCTCCTTCGTAGATGGTTACACCAATATCAGCGGAAGTTATTTGATTTAGATAAGGGGCGATTGCTATAAATTGCTGCAGAAGGTTCTCGCAGGGCATGTTTCAACACTCCTTTTTCGTTATTATATATACAAGACTGAAGTTATTGTCAATTATAATACAATACAAAATAAATAGAAATAAAAAGAGAAATAAAAAAACCAGAATCGGGAGAAAAACAAAAAGTCGACCGCTAGGTCGACTATAAGAAAGGAAAGATATAAGTTCCAACTAATTATACACCGAAATCATGGTAATGTAAATTGGGTTATGGTAAAAAAACAAAAATTATCCTTTCGATATTTTATGATACAATAAAAGGTATAATAAGTAAAAGGAAATAGTAAAAGAAAATGTACATACAGGGGTGAATTAATGGTTTCCGCAAGAAGTAGTCTCCTTCGTCCTAAAATGACGGCGTCCTCATTGACTGAAATTGATCTATTATCTTTGCATGATAAAGGAATAAAGGGTATCATTCTTGATCTTGATAATACTATTAGTATGTGGAGAGGAATAACAATAACAGAAGAGGCTTCTCTATTTATTAAAAAAGCATCATCGCTGGGTTATAGGATATGCCTGGTGACAAATGCAAAAAAGGAAAGGGCAGAGGAAATTGCCGGTAAAAACAATCTGGATTTTGTCGCGCCGGCCTTGAAACCGCTAAAAAGGTCATTCCTCAAGGCCGTAGGGATTATGAAAATGAAAGAAAATCAAGTAGCAGTAATTGGCGACCAGTTGTTTACGGATATAATCGGAGGAAACCGGGCAGGTTGCTTTACGATTCTGATTCCGCCGCTAGACAAAAAAGAATTCATTGGTACTAAGTTGTTGAGGATGCTGGAGAAAGTGGTGGGAAGGCAGGATTGAACAATAAGTTGGAAGGTGAGCAGGTGAAAAGATGAAGTCAAATATCGTGCTGGTAGGTTTTATGGGTACGGGAAAGACAGCCGTTGGCAAGCGACTGGCGGCAATACTTAACAAAAAGTTTTATGATACGGACCATGAAATAGAGAAGGTAACGGGACTGAACATTCAACAAATATTAAGAAAACATGGTGAAAAACGCTTCCAATCGGAAGAGGATCTAGCCATAAAAAGGTTAGCCCGCAAAGAGAACTCGGTGATAGCTATTGGTGGTGGAGTGGTTCTTGACAGTGAAAACACCAAGTTCCTGACCGAAAATGGAATTATAATTTGTTTAACTGCCGAGCCGGAAGTGGTTTATGAAAGGGTTAAGCGTCGTAACAGTAGGCCGTTGTTGAAAAAGGTCACTACATATGACAGTATTACAGAGATGATGGTCCAAAGGGATGACTTAAATAAATATGCCGATTTTCATGTAGATACTTCGAACTTAGAGTTTCAGGAAATAATCGAGCAGATAATTAAGATTTATCGAGAGAATAATTGATTATGAAAAGGAAAGGAGGGGCGGTAGTGTTTGAAGTGAATACGGATACCAAGCTGGTTGGTATTTTGGGGTATCCCCTTAAGCATTCCTATTCTCCCGCCATGCAGAATAGGGCTTTTGAGGTTAAAGGGTTAAACTATCTTTATCTGCCCATTGAAGTGAAAAACGAGGATTTGGGAGATGTTGTCAAGGGCTTGACAAAGATGAATTTCGCCGGTTTTAATGTCACGGTTCCTCATAAGGTCAATATTATACCGCATTTAGATGAGATAGATGAGCTTGCCGCGAGCATAGGTGCGGTTAATACTGTTGTTAGCAGCGGAGGCAAGACAAAGGGTTATAATACTGATGGCAGTGGATTTGTTAAGTCGTTAGAGCAGCAGACAGGTATGGATGTTAAGGGAAGCAATATTTTCATCATAGGCAGTGGCGGGGCTGCCAGAGCCGTCTCTATGACACTTGCCCAAGGAGGAGCAAATAAAATATTCATCTGTAATAGAACTATGGATAAGGCTGTTGCCTTATCATCCGATATAAACAGACAGGTCAGAAGCTGCAGCACGCCTGTGAAACAAAGTTACGAGGAAATGCAAGGGGTATTAAAGGAAACGGATATTGTGATTAATACTACTTCTCTTGGGATGCATCCCCGCAATGATGAGCTTTCGTTGGATAGGTCTTTATTGGATAAAAGGTTTGTTGTTTGTGATATTGTGTATAATCCGTTAAAGACGAAGCTGTTAAAAGAGGCGGAAAGTCTTGGCTGCAAAACGGTTACGGGATTGGGAATGCTGCTGTATCAAGGTGCGGAAGCTTTTAAACTATGGACGGGTATAGAGCCGCCAATTAAAGAAATGCGGGAAACACTGGAAAAGATAACAATGAAGTCCAACGTTGTTTTGATAGGCTTTAGCGGCACCGGTAAATCTACTATCGGGAAAAGGCTGGCGGCCTTTTTGCATAAAGATTTCTATGATTCGGACATTGAAATAGAGAAGGATTTGGGGATGGAGATCCCCGATATTTTTCGGGAGTACGGGGAAAAAGAATTTCGCTTAAAAGAAAAAGAAAAAATACGTGAAATAGCCCTAAGAAAAAACTGTGTCATATCCACCGGAGGAGGGGTTGTTCTTGACCGCAGCAATATGGAAGCCCTTGCCGCCGATGGTATCATTGTCTGTTTGACAGCCAGACCGGAGATTATCTTAAAGAGAGTGAAAAGAGATGAGAATAGGCCTCTTCTGCAGGAAGGAGATCAATACGAAAAAATACTACGGCTGATGAAAGAAAGGGAAGAGCATTATAAGAATGCCGATATTTATTGCGATACTTCTGATTTGGGCATCGAGGAGGCTATTGAAAAAATCTTACAGCAATACAGGAAGATGACAGGTTGATAGAGAATTCTGTTAAAAAGGGGGTCTGCCGAAGTGGATGTTGTTGAACTGCTTAAAAGGGCTGTTAGAGAGAAGGCGTCTGATATTCATTTAACCGTAGGTACTCCGGCTGCCTTCAGAATATCCGGCGATTTGGCATTGTTAGAATCAGAGGACGGTGAAGCAAAGTCGTTGAGCAGGGAAGACACCGGTGAAGCAACCAAAATACTGATGACCCCTGAGCAATATGAAATATGGCAGAAGAAAGGAGAATTGGAGTTTTCCTATTCTTTGCCGGGGGTAGGGCGTTTCCGTGTTAATGCTTATCGACAGAGGGGCTGCTCGAGTTTGGCAATTAGGCCTGTTCCCTACAATATACCTGAACTAGAATCCCTTGGGCTTCCTGCTGCGGTGTCAAGCTTTGCAGGAAAAAAGCAAGGTCTTATTTTGGTTTCCGGACCTACAGGTAGCGGAAAATCAACAACATTAGCAGCTTTGATCGATAAAATCAATCAGGAACGCAGTTGTCATATTATAACAATAGAGGACCCCATCGAATACCTGCACCAGCATAAAAAAAGTATTGTTAATCAGCGGGAGATAGGGAGCGATACGTTTTCAACGGCAGGGGCCCTCAGAGCTTGTCTCAGACAAGATCCTGATGTTATTCTTATCGGAGAGATGAGCGATGCGCAAACCATAGCTACCGCTATTGACGCGGCGGAAATGGGACACCTGGTGTTTGCCGCGCTTTCTGTCAACGGTGTGGTGCAGACGGTAGAAAGAATAATTGAGATATTTCCTCCAGAGCAGCACGAACAAATCAAGGTGCAATTAGCTGCTACTCTACAAGGTGTGGTTGCTCAGCAGTTGGTGCCGGGGATAGTCGAGAAAAACAGGGTTCTCGCTGCAGAAGTGATGAGTGCGACTCCGGCGGTTCGTAATCTGATCAGAGAGGGTAAGACACATCAGATTCCTACCGTCTTGCAGACGGGGGAAAGATGGGGAATGCAAACAATGGATATGGCTCTGGAGAGATTAGTTCAAAACGGGCAAATAACTCGAGAAACTGCCTTGAAGTATTCGTTAAAAAGAAAAATCTGAGGAGCAATTATGAGGTTGTTTGAGGAGAATTATTTTAACTTGGTATTGCGGTACGGCTTGCCGCTGGGAATAGTGAACGCCATGGGATGGTTGGTTATAATCCACCTATATGGTTTTAGTGTCAAAGGCATGGTTGGAGCTGTTCTTTTTTCATTTTCCCTTGTGTTGTCTGTGATTGACGGGAAAAGTTATATCATACCAAACAGTTTAACTGCTTTGCTTTTTATGATGGGAATTGGGTATCATTTCTTTACACAGGAGCTTTCTGTTTTAAACCGTGTGTTCGGTTGTACCACAGGTTTCGCGGTGCTTATGCTGTTGGCGATGATAAGCCGTGGGGGTATTGGCGGAGGTGATATCAAGCTATCTGCCGTGATGGGATTTTGGCTGGGCTTTCCTGAGGTACTGTATTTTCTTTTTATTGCTGCTGTTGCAGGCAGTGTATGGGGTTTTTTATTAATGATTTTCAGGAAAAAAGGAAAACGTGATCCCATTCCTTTCGGTCCCTTTATGGCACTTGGTTTCCTGACGATATTTTTTTGGCAATAATACTCGGATTATTACTCAAAAAAAGAGGGGTGATTTCGGTGGAGTTGGTAAATTATACCTTGCTTTGGGTGTGGGAAGCATTAGATAAGGTACTAAAAGAAAAAAAGGAAATCTGCAGTTGTGAACAGTGCCGTTATGATATGGCCTGCTTGGCTGTAAATAACTTAAAGCCGAATTATGTTGTTAACAGACAAGGGGGCGTTTATGCCAGAACTAAGATGTTGTCTCAACAAATGCCTACCGATGTTTTAACAGAGGTCGTTAAAGCTGTTGATAAGGTCAGTAAAAACCCCTATCATTTCAGAGAGGATTAGGAATGAGATAAGGGATAGTTTAGCCGTTGGACGCAGAGAATAACTATGTGGATGTGTTAGCCAAACGGAGGCGGTAGAATGGATCGAAAAGGAATTGAAGAGGTTTTAAAGACAGCGGTGCGTTTTGGCGCTGATTTTGCAGAGTTTTTTTGGGAGCATAAGGAAACCTCAACCATCGTATGTGAAAATAACGGTATTGAAAGAATAAATTCAGGAATAGATGAAGGGGCTGGGATCCGCGTGATTTCCGGCGCTAGTTCTTCCTATGCATACACTAATGAGGTTAGTTTGAAGCGCTTGCTGGAGGTGGCTGAGATGGCCGGCAGAGCCTTGAAAAGTAAGGATGCCGGTATAATGGAGCAGTTGGACTTCAGGACGCCTACTGCGGTGTTTGAGCCCTTTATCGAGATACCCCCGGAAGAGGTAGAAATCGAGACAAAGGTGGAGGCCATCAAAATAGCCAACCAAGCTGCCCGTGGTGTTGATAAGCGTATTAACCAGGTTACAGTCGGTTACGGGGACATTAAGCAAGATGTGACGATAGCCAACACCGAAGGTATATTTGTAGAGGATAGGCGTGTGCGTACCAGGATGTCAGTCAATGCGGTGGCTGCCGAGAATGGAGTCATTCAAACCGGCTTCCGTTCTGTGGGTGGGACAACGGGGTTTGAGTTGCTTAAGAAGGATTATGAGCCGGATAAGATAGGCGAGGACGCTGCAAAACGCGCGGTGCTGATGCTGGGCGCAAAAGCTGCACCGACAGGGAAGATGCCTGTTGTTATGGCTGCCCAGGCCGGCGGAACTATGGTGCATGAAGCCTGTGGGCATGCATTGGAGGCGGATTTGGTGCAAAAGCAGTTGTCCGTTTATTCCGGAAAGAAAGGGGATAAGGTTGCAGCCGATGTGGTCAGCGTTATCGATGATGGGACTATCCCCAAAAAATTCGGCTCGTTACGTTACGATGATGAAGGGTATCCGGTGCAAAAGACGGTCTTAATCAATAATGGGGTCTTGGAAGAATATATGTACGATTATCAGACGGCTTCCCGGGAAAACAAAGTTTCTACCGGAAACGGCAGGCGCGAATCGTACCAGTATAGACCTATTCCCAGGATGCGCAATACGTATATTGCGCCCGGCAAAATGCCTCCCGAAAAAATAATAAAAGAGATGGGTGAAGGCCTCTTGGTGACGGCCATGGGCGGAGGACAGGTCAATACGATAACGGGTGATTATGTCTTTGATGTGGCGGAAGCATATATTATCAAAGACGGGGAAATTGGGCCACCGGTAAGAGGCGCGACTTTAGCCGGCAACGGCCCTGAAACTCTGAAAATGGTGGAAATGGTAGGAAAGGATTTAGGCTATACGATTGGTATTTGCGGTAAGGAGGGTCAGGGTGTACCGGTTTCGGATGCCCAACCGACCATGGCCGTGAAGGAGTTGATTATAGGGGGCAGGTTTGCCGAGTCACGCAAAAACGCAGAGATAAGAAGGTTGTGAGAAGGATGAGTGGCGCTAAGAGGGCAAAGGAGCTAAACGAAACTGAATTAACAAAAGTATTTTCTCTGCTGTACGATCGTTTTGGCCCGTGTCATTGGTGGCCTGCGGAAAGTGTTACGGAGATGATTATTGGAGCCATCCTGGCTCAAAACGTATCGTGGAAGAATGTGGAGACTGCGTTAGGACACTTGAAAAGCAGGGATCTTATGAGTCTGGAGGGTATCAAAAGGGTTCCTGCAGAGGTATTGGAGGAGCTGATAAGGTCTACGCGGTACTATAAGACCAAAGCCAGGAAGCTGAAAGCGTTTGCTGAATATGTGGATACCGAACATGGCGGGGATTTACAGGCCTTGTTGGCACTTCCTCTTTGGCAGCAGCGTGAAGAGCTTTTAGGCATTTATGGGATTGGACAGGAAACAGCAGATTCTATTATCCTGTATGGTAGCGGCCAGCCGATATTTGTGATAGATGCTTATACCAAGCGAATTTTTCAGCGATTGGGCTATTTTGATGAAAAAATAGAATATCAGGGGATGCAGCAGTTTTTCATGGAGAATTTACCCCAGGAGGCTAAGTTGTTTAATGAGTATCATGCGCTGTTGGACAGTTTAGGCAAGAGCACGTGCACGAAGAGTAATCCTGACTGTTCCGCCTGTCCTCTGGCTGAGCTTTGCAGGTACAGGAATCAAGCGGTAATGGAGGGTTAGAAATGCCTATTAGCTACGAAGAGACAGCAAAAGAGGTTCTGGAAGCGGTCAAAAGAATGGGTTTTGACCAGGCGGAGCTTTATGTCCAGGATTCTCAGGAAATGACGATAGAGGTTGCCGAGAAAACGGTGGAGAATATGAAGCTTGCTCAGGAAAGAGGTTTGGGGCTGCGGGTCATTTCCGACGGCAGGGTGGGCTATTCTTTCAGCTCAGACTTATCACCGGAGGCACTGAAAAAAATGATTGACAAAGCAGTTCATAATTCCAAACAGTCTCAGGCGGATAAAGCCAGGGCTTTGCCGACGCCGTCTGTTTCCTTTCCCCGGTTGGACTTGTATGACGAAAGTATTTTTCAGGCTGCGGTTGAGGATAAAGTCAAGATTGCTGTGGACATCGAGGAGGCAGCACGCAGCTATGATGATAGAGTGGTAATAACGGAAAAAGCCGTCTATCAGGAATCAAAGTATAGCGTGAGTGTTTTTAACAGCCTTGGCTTGGCTGTGTCGTACGCCGGTTCATATTGTGGAGGTTATGGGGTTTTTGTGGCTAAGGACGGTCAGGATGCTCAGACGGGTTTTGAGATGCAATATGTGCTGAAATATCGGGAGCTTGACCCGGAGGGTATCGGGAAGGAAGCCGGAAACAAAGCGATACGCATGCTGGGAGCTTCTTCGGTGCCATCGGGCACAATGCCGGTGGTTCTCGATCCTTACACTGTTACCGGTTTTTTAAGGGTATTGAGTTCGGCCTTTTCCGCCGAGGAAATTTTAAAAGGCAAATCCTTCTTGAAGGGTGAAGAAGGGAAAAAGGTCGGCGGTTCGCAGATAAGTATTATTGATGACGGAACAATGCCCGGAAGGTTGGGTTCTTCTCCTTTTGATGGAGAAGGAACCGCGACGAAGGAGTCGGTACTCGTTAAAGATGGTGTCTTACAGGGCTTTCTTCATAATTCATACACGGCTGTAAAGTATGGTTGCGAATCAACAGGAAACGGAGTGCGCGGATCGTATAAGAATCTTCCTGAAATAGGTGTCACAAATCTGTATATAAAAAATGGCTCTATGTCAAAAAAAGAGCTTTTGCGGGATGTTAAGAGAGGTTTATATGTTACAGAGGTTTTAGGGATGCATACGGCCAATCCGGTTTCCGGAGATTTCTCGGTGGGCGCGGCCGGGTTATTAATTGAAAACGGTGAGTTGACCGTACCTGTGAAGGGAGTGGCAATTGCCGGAAACTTAAAAGAGTTTCTATTGGATATTGATGCCATCGCCGATGACCTAACTTTTTTTGCAGGGAAGGGAGCCCCTACGGTCAGGGTCAGACAAATGAGTGTAAGCGGGGCTTGAAAAATGGTAACAAAAAGAGACAGTAAAAAAAGAGGCTAGGAAATACTGCCTCTTTATGGTAAAATGCAGGAGGTATTGAGAATATGGAGATAAGGGTATGTGTAATACAAGGGCCTAATATCAATATGTTAGGAACCAGAGAACCGTCCTTGTATGGTCGACTGACCCTGGAACAGTTACATGAGGAACTGATTGAAGCCGGGGAAAAAGAGGGGCTTTCGGTTGAGTGTTTTCAATCAAATCATGAAGGGGAGATTGTAGAAAAAGTTCACAGTCTAGCTGGCAATACCAACTATATCATTATTAATGCCGCGGCATATACTCACACGAGTATTGCCATTCGGGACGCTCTACTGGCTGTAAAAATACCCGCAATTGAAGTACACATCAGCAATATCTATGCCCGGGAGGGATTTCGTCACAAGTCCCTTTTGGCGGATGTTGTACAGGGACAAATATGTGGGTTGGGTCCTTTAGGATACCATTTAGCCTTGCAGGCTGTTTCTCATTACGCTTCCTCGCTGGAAGGAGAGTAAGATGGACAGAATCGCCAAGATTAGGGAGAAATTTCAGGGGCAGGGTTTAGATGCGTTTGTGTTCTTCAAGCCTGTTAATCGCAGATACCTAAGCGGCTTCACCGGTACAAGCGGATTTGTGGTCTTGACAAAAGAGGAGAAAATTATTGTTACGGACTTTAGGTATAGGGAGCAGGTAAAAAATGAAGCAGATGGTTTTACAATAATTGAGCAGGATGATACCCCGGAAAAGGTTTTGGGAAAAATTGTGGCAGAATACGGCTTGAAGAGGATTGGCCTCGAGAAGGATTACGTGACTCTGGTAGTATATGAAGCTCTGGAAGAAAATCTATCTTGTGGTGAATTAATAGCAACCGATGATCCCTGTATAGAAGCACGAAAGATAAAGGGCCCGGAAGAAATATTGTTGTTAAAAGAGGCTGTGGCCATAGCCGACGAGGGTTTTTCACATATCAGTAAGTATCTTCATGCAGGCCTGACTGAAAGGGAAATAGCCCTTGAGTTGGAGTTTTATATGAGAAGGATAGGTGCTGAAAAATGCGCCTTTGAGACAATAGTAGCCTCAGGGTTGCGTTCTTCCTTGCCTCATGGGGTGGCGACGGACAAGGTAATTCGACCGGGAGAAATGGTAACCATTGATTTTGGGGCAGTGTATAAGGGGTATCACTCCGATATAACCAGGACGCTGTTTGTGGGGGAGCCTACAAAAGAGCAAAGGAATATTTACGAAAAGGTTTTACAGGCGCAAACTCTGGCCTTGGAAAATATTGAGCCAGGTATGACCTGTGCCCAGGTAGATTCCTTGGCTCGTGATTACCTAGACCGACAGGGATACGGTAAAAACTTCGGTCATGGTCTGGGTCATGGAATTGGCTTAAATATTCATGAAGAACCAAGGCTTTCTTTAAAAAATGAAACGGTCTTACAGCCGGGTATGGTTGTGACTGTTGAGCCTGGTGTTTACATAGAAGGGTGGGGTGGTGTCCGGATTGAGGATGACGTTTTGCTGATTGCCGGAGGGTGTGAGGTTTTGAGCAAATCTCCCAAGACCCTTTCGAGTATGATTTGTAACAGTCTTGACTGAGTGAGGAGGCAAAAATGATTTCGACAACAGATTTTAGAACAGGGTTAACCTTCGTACTGGAAGGTGATGTAGTACAGTTAAATGAATTCCAACATGTTAAGCCCGGAAAAGGAGCTGCTTTTGTTCGTTGTAAATTAAAAAATGTTAAGACGGGAGCGGTTGTGGAAAAAACCTTCCGTCCCGGTGAAAAGTTTCCTAAAGCGCATATTGAACGCAAGGAAATGCAGTATCTCTATAAAGAAGGCGATTCATGGGTGTTTATGGATACCGAAACGTATGATCAGGTGACTCTTCCCGAAAGTCTTCTTGAGGATGCACCCAAGTACTTAAAGGAAAACATGACAACAGGCATTTTGTTTTATCAGGGACAGATTATCGGCCTTGATTTGCCAAAGCAGGTTGAGCTGGCGGTGGTGGCAACAGACCCGGGAATTAAAGGAGACACCGCATCGGGTGGAAGCAAACCGGCGACCCTGGAAACAGGTGTGACCGTTCAGGTGCCCTTTTTTGTTAACGAAGGGGATGTTTTGATTATTGATACCAGAACCGGTGCTTATGTAAGCAGGGCGTAGTATTTAAATTTTGGTTTAACTATTATCACAAAGGAGATAATATTTAAATAAGCTTAAAAAAGGAGGGATTTAGTTGAGTGATTTAATCAAAAAAGTTGCTTATTTGCAAGGTCTGTCGGAAGGGTTGGACATTGACAAGGGGACGAAGGAAGGCAAGATGTTTGCCGCCATTATAGAAATCCTCGAGGAAGTTGTCCAGGAGGTCGAAGACATTTCTGATATGCAGGAGGAATTAGAAAGCTATCTTGAGGCGTTGGACGAAGACCTGGGAGATGTCGAGGACGACGTATACGGCGAGGACGATTATTTCGACGATGATGATGAGGAATTCATTTTCGACGATGATGATGACTATGAAGAGGACTTTGATGATGATGATGAGTTAGTAGAGGTCATTTGTTCTTGTGACGATGAGGGTTGTGCGGAAGATAAAGACAAGTAAAGAAGGTTAAAAAAGGGCAAGAAATGAAAAAGAAGGTTCGAAGCAGAATGGCTTCGAACCTTCTTATAAATAATATATCTATAAAATTCAGAGGCAAAATGTTTTTTGCTTTATAAAAAAAAGGATTAACAAATGTCTAAAATGGAATATAATATTCTTGAGGTGGTTTCTATGCAAAGAATATTTCCTGTGATAATAGAAAATGACGGTATGGGCTATTTTGCTGCTACTTGTCCTATTCTGGAAGGGTGTTATACTCAGGGCAAAACCATGGATGAAGCAATGAAAAACATAAAAGAAGTGATTCTGCTTTGTCTGGAAGAACTCAAAGAAGATGAAGTACCAAATACTCGAAATATAGTATTGGGTCAAGTGGTAGTGTGATGGCCCCGGTATTTCAGCCTATTTCCGGTAGGAAAATGATAAAAGCACTTGAAAAAATAGGGTACAATGTAATAAGAACAAAAGGAAGCCATGTTAGGTTAAAACACCCTTCAAGATCAAGCGTTACTGTGCCCCTTCACAAAGAATTAGGTATAGGGTTAACGTCAAAGATTTTAAAAGATGCAGAATTAACGCAGGAGGAATTAAAAAAATACTATGATTAAAAAGAGCCGCTTTATATCATTGCGATATAAAGCGGCTCTTTATAGGTGCGCCCGGTGAGCGCACGTTCTAGAGGGTGAAAGTCCCGAACCCACCCGGTAGCGGGAAGGGTATAGCTGAACACCAAGGGTGTCCATCGCGAGGTGGAATCTGGAGAAAGGTGTAGGCAAATCTCCGGCCTGACGAAC
>JAHDSQ010000057.1 GCA_018432615.1 Clostridia bacterium | reverse complement strand
AGGTGAGTAATATGCATTGTACAGCTAAGTATAAACTTAAGTATTCACTAGATGAGATTTTGAGAGAATCCATTCCTTGATTTTCCACTTAATAAGTGGTTAAAAGGACCGCTTTACTGCTTTCTGCAGTGGAATCATATCATAAAATTTAATATACTACAGTAACTGAAAAATAAAACCAGCGTTTTACTTTCTTACATATATGGTACTCTTTTCGACAAAACAACGCATATTTCCTCTATCTACTAACCACTGACAATCTTATTTTTCCCACCTCGTTTAGCCTCATAAAGCAGCCTGTCGACACGATAGAGTATGGCATCCTTATCCTCCCCGCCACGATAGTACGTTACGCCAAAACTGCAGGTAATACTTCCTACCCCAAAGGGATATTCCGCAATAAGCTCCTTAATCCTCCGGGTAATCTCCAGTGCACCGTTCAACTCCGTGTTAGTCAGAATAATGATGAATTCCTCACCGCCCCAACGCGCGTAAATATCACAGTCCCTGATATTTCTCGCAACCAGCTGCGCCTGTTTTACCAAAACATTATCTCCCATAAGATGTCCGTTTCTATCATTGATTCTTTTAAAGTCGTCGATGTCGTAAAAAATTAATGAAAAAGGCGTTTGGTATCTAACAGCCTGGCAAATAACCTCCAACAATTCCTGCTCAAATCTAAACCTGTTGTACAATCCGGTCAGCGCGTCACGATCGGAATAAAACTTAATTCTTTTCATGTATATGTATTGAGTTCTTTTATCACAATTTGTCCGCCATGAACTTATCAAACTAAAAATAAGGATAAGCAAGAGATAGAACAAAGAAGCCGAAAGCTCCCTAAACTCAATATTAGGTAATACCATGAATGAAACAGCAAAAAACCCCAAAAACAATAAAAAAGAAACCCCCGCTATATTGATCCAACGGTTGGGCACCAAATAAACCCCCAGCATTATTATGATCGCACCCCAGGATTGAATCGTTAAACTGGGCGATTCATACAAATAGTATATCAATAAAAAAGAAACCGCAAAAAGAACCTCATAAGCGGTTATCCAACGGGCATATTTGTTCTCACGAATCAATTGCGAGAGTCGATAATAAATAATCAGAATAAAAACAAAAAAAAGAACTCTATTACCAATAAGCACCCCAAAAGTCAAAGGGTTGTTAATAAGAAGATAATCAGGAATAACAAAAAGAAGGTATAAAATTCCTACCGCTAAAAGTAACTGTCTGATAAAACCTAACGAGCGGCTGATTTCCTCTTGAAAGTATTGCTCTTCTTTTTTCTTGTCCTTAAACTCGGCCCGGCGATTGAGATAATGCTTTGTTGACATAAATACCTGCCTGTATGTTTTTTCCTAAATGTAATACCATTATAATATCATAAACAACCTTCTAGACAAACCTTTATAGTAAAAACCCCTTTTTGACGACACTTAACCTCTCACCATAGAAGTGGTATACTTAGAAATAACCTTCGTAAGGAGCAGTGGCTATGAAGAATAAATACACATTTTTATTAATTTTTCTCCTTTTTGCTTGGACCGCTGTAATCATTTACTTATCCAGCCGCCAGGGTCTTTTAGCCTTGCCCTTCCTGCAGAAACTGAATCTTTTCCCGCAAATTGCCGACAAAGGCCTGGCCAATGAACTCGAATACATAGTCAGAAAATCCGCCCACATCATCGAATACACTATCCTTTATCTGCTCGTTTATCTTAGCTCTTCACGGGTACTTTTTAGAAAGGGCGAAAACCGTCTCGCCAAGTCCCTCCTTTTCAGCCTGATTTTCTGTTTCATTTTCGCCATAAGCGACGAATGGCATCAAATCCTTGTACCTTCACGTGACGGTCGGATCAGCGACATTCTCATCGACACGTTCGGCGTATTCCTCGGTCAAATCCTCGTTCTCATTGGAGTTTTATTGAAAAATTTCCTTTTCAACAAATTCAGTTCTAAAACAAGCAGAACTTAGGTAGTCTTTTGCTTGTAAAGAATATAGAATAAAAAGCAAAACATCTTGGAATCAAGCAGCCCTAACCCGGCTGTTTTTCTTATTCTCTGCAGTTCAAGATATAATAGATGCAAACCAATTGACAAAACAAAAATACCTTGCTATATTAAAGGTGTATTAGTGATATAGTACAGCGTGACAGCGGAATGGAGGCTTATATGTGGTACTATGTAGATCCGCAAAGCGGTGTGCCGATATATGTACAGTTAAAAGAACAGATTAAAAAGGCAGTAGCCACCGGCCTGTTGACAGAAGGAGAACAAATGCCTTCTGTTCGGGAACTGGCACTGCAACTCACCATCAACCCCAACACTGTATCTAAGGCTTATCAAGAACTGGAGCGTGAAGGAATTATCCAAACAGCGCGCGGGTTGGGCAGTTTTGTCGCCAAACGTCAAAAGGGCAAAGAACAAGAACAAAAAATAGCTTTAGACAAAGCCCTGGAAAAATTGATGATAGAAGCTTATCAGCTTTCGGTAGACGCCGATACTCTGCATAACGAATTTATAGATAAGCTGGCCGCCTGGAAAGACCGATTAGTGAAAGGAGCACAAAACAATGACTCTGGCAATCGAACTTGAGGGCCTCAGTAAATCCTTCAAGGATAAAAAAGCGGTGGATAATCTATCACTGCAGGTGCCTGCCGGCAGTATTTACGGTTTCCTCGGACCTAACGGAGCCGGGAAAACTACGACCATCAAGCTGATGTTAGGCCTGATGCGCCCGGATAACGGACGTGGAAAAATCCTCGGCCTGGACATCGAAAAAGAATCAGAATCCATCCGCCGCCGAACAGGCTATGTGGCAGAAATGCCTCATATGTACGGGTATATGACCGTACAGGAAATCATTAAATTCTGCCGCCCTTTCTACCCTGTCTGGAATAGTGGTCTGGTCGAAAAGTATTTGGACTTTTTCAGCCTGCCCCTCAAGGGAAAGATCAAGAATCTATCCAAAGGGATGAATACACAGTTAGCACTGATCCTGGCTATAGCGCCGGAACCTGAATTGCTTGTTTTAGACGAACCCACTGCCGGTTTAGACACCATAAACCGCCAAGAACTTTTACGCATTATTCTGGAGGAAATCTCTGTACAAGGAAGAACAGTCTTTCTCTCCTCCCACCTGCTTCACGATGTGGAACGTGTAGCCGATCAAGTAGCCATCATCAATCAAGGTAAATTGATCGATGTCCGCTCTATTGACGATTTAAAGTCTTCCGTGAAAAAAGTCAGGGTAGTTTTTCAAAAGGAAGTACCGGATGATTTGTTTTCTCTGCCGGGTATTCAAAGCTATTCCCGGGAGGGCAAAGCCTACTTGATCACAATAGAAGACAACCTGCAGGATGTTCTCAATGCCATCAAGAACTACCCATACTTTGCACTGGACATAATCGATCAAAACCTGGAAGATATATTTATTGACAAGGTCAGGAGGAGTAAAGCATGAATAGTACTTTGCTAAAGAAAGAACTACGCGAAGCCTTGTGGAAACTTGTTCTGGGAACGGTAATCCTGACAGCATTAGCCTTGTTTATACCCTTAAGCTACAATTTTATCATTGACCTCTTTTCCCTTCTTCCCTACGAACAGTTGGAGAAGTACCTCGGCACGATACCTACTGACCTTTTTAATGACTTTTCACTGTATCTCTGGAGCCAATGGAATGCTAAAAACCTTCCTCAGCTCGGCGCGATCATGGCCATCTTAGTGGGTATGAGCTTGCTGGCCGGAGAAGCAAATAATAAGACTATGTCCTTTTTACTGACTAGGCCGGTATCCAGGCGCAGTGTTTTCCTGAGTAAAGTGCTGACCGGGATCCTTATGATGTTTATTATGGTCTGGACAGCAACGCTTCTTATGATTTTCACCGCCGGGTTCACCCCTAACGCTGTGGATACCGGAAAATTGTTGACCTGTACTTTCATAACCTCCATCGGATTATTTGTCATTCTCTCCCTGTCAATACTCTTCTCAACAATATTTGGCGAACCCGTTAAGGCCGGAGGCGCTACAGTCCTTATCTTAGTTATATTGGCCGCTGCCTCTTGGTTTAAGCCGCTTCGGGTTATTAATCCTTTTATTCACATGTACGGGGCACAATATATGATAGCCGGAACTTTTCCTTTAATCCCTGTTTTGTTGATGTCCCTTGCGGCTGTTGGTTTTTTGGCAGTCGCTATGTGGGTATTTCAGAAAAAAGAGTATTGATTTTCTAGTATCAAAATAAAACTTATATATGTAAAGGAGGAACAAAAAATGCTTCTTACCACAACTGATATTAAGACTGATTATGAGGTTTTAGGGATCGTACGCGGCAATAAAGTTAAGGCGGTGCATCTAGGCAAAGACATTATGGCCTTTTTTAAGAACATTACCGGGGGTGATGTCTCAGAGTACGCAGACCTTATGAGTGAAGTACGGGACAGTGCCTTTGAAGAAATGGTTGCCGAGGCCGAAAAATTAGGAGCCAATGCCGTGATGGGAATAAGGTTCTCATCATCAACCATCTCTTCGGGAATGGCCGAAATCTATGTTTACGGTACGGCAGTAAAAATTTAGGACTACGCATTAGTGCTTCCAAATAGAAAAAATATATCGTACGATATATTCTTTCTTGCTTTTTTTCGTTCTATTTGTTATAATCATCGTACGAGGTGATGATTATGAGCGATACTACAAAGGTAATTACAGCGACGGAACTTAAGACAAATTTGGGTAAATATCTTGACTATGTGACGGAAAATAATGAGGTTGTCATTACGAAAAACGGCAAAAAAGCCGTACGAATGACCCCTTACGTCACGGACATCGAACGATATTACATGGTTAAGGAGAATGCTTTGGATTATCAGTACGGCGGCAAAAAGGTTTCCTATGAAGAATTCATGGAAATCTACGAAAAAAGCGATCTGCGCATGGAGTACATCAATGGCGAGATAGTCATCTTGTCTTCTCCAAGCCCTTTCCACCAAGAAATTTCCGGAAACCTGCACATCATGCTGCGAAACTACTTGAAAGGGAAGAAATGCAAGGTCTTTTACTCACCTTTTGACATCCATTTTTACAAAAAGGATTTAAAGACACCTGATGTCATGCAACCGGATTTGCTCATCATCTGTGACCTGGAGGAAAAAATCAACGAAAAAGGCAGGTACATGGGTACCCCCACACTCTGCATTGAGATCTTATCGACAAGCACCCGTTCCAAAGACATGGTGGATAAACTCAACACGTTTATGCTATCCGGCGTGAGAGAATTCTGGATCATCGATCCTAAAAAGCGTTCTGTCCTGCTGTACGGCTTTAAGGATTTTGAGGTTGACGAGTATGTCCATTATAAGCTTGGCGATAATTTGAACTCTTACTATTTTGAAGGTCTGGAGATTGCGATAGATGATATCTTCGAGACTTAAGCCAGGACTTTTCCATTCATTCCTAAAGGGGGCTGTAACGAAACTTAACTTTTCGTTACAGCCCCTTCTCTTGCCATTTGCTTATTTGTACCTGTGATCATATACCCTTTTGGATTTCTTTTCCGAACGCGGTAATTCTCCTATCTCAACACACTGGCAAAATATCCTTATCCCAATTTTACTTTTGAAGGTATGCAAAATTTCCGCTATAACCTGATCCTTATCAGCCCTGTCCTGCACTTCTACCTTGAGAGTCATCTTATCCTTGCCGTCAATGTTTTCAAGAATAACCTGATATTCACTGGAAAGACCTTTTGTTCTGCTTAAGGCGTCCTCGATTTGTCCGGGATAGATGTTTACTCCCTTGACCTTGATCATATCATCGGTTCTCCCGATAATTCTGTCAATCAACGGATAAGGTCTTTTGCAACTGCACTTATGCGGTATGATCCTTGTTAGGTCATGAGTGCGATAGCGAATAAGAGGTGCCGCAGCCTTTTTCAATGTGGTAATTACCAGTTCACCGAACTCTCCCTCCGGAAGAACCTTCCCACTATCAGGATCAATCACTTCAAAGTAGAAGAAATCATCCCAGTAATGTATTCCCTCATGCTTTTCACAATCGATTCCTATGCCCGGTCCATAAATCTCCGTTAATCCATAGATATCAAACAATTCAATCTCCAGTTCATCGGAGATACGCTTTCTCATCAGATCTCCCCAGCGTTCGGAGCCTATTATCCCGCGCTGTAAATTAATTTTATCTCTTAAACCCCGCTTCTTTACTTCTTCGGCCAAAAGGAGGGCATAGGATGAAGTGGCGCACAGAACGGTGGATTGCAGGTCCACCATGATTTTGAGTTGTTTCTCGGTATTGCCGGGTCCTATGGGAATGGCCATAGCACCCAGTTTCTCACAACCCGCTTGAAAACCTATGCCAGCCGTCCATAACCCGTACCCGGGCGTGATTTGCAGCCTGTCCCTCTTTGTAATCCCTGCCATCTCGTAACAGCGGGCAAACATAATACCCCAATCTTCCACATCTTCCTTTGTATAAGGTATTATTACCGGATTTCCTGTCGTTCCCGAAGAAGAATGCACCCTAACTACATCCTCATCGGGCACAGCTTGAAGACCCAAGGGATAAACCTTATGAAGATCGTGCTTATCGCTAAAAGGGACATTTTGAAAATCTTCCTTTGACCTTATCTTATCTACATTTATATTGTCCTTCATAAACTTTTCTCTGTAAAAGGGGCTGTTCTTCGCCGCATACTCAAGAGAATATTGCAAAGAGGCAAAATCTACGGAATCTAACGCTTTTAGCACTTTGTTCTCATCTCCTCTACTTCCTTTACACCTGAATGGAATGCCCTCATATTTAAATCCAAGAAACTTGGCTTAATATTCTTTTTCATTGACTGCCTCAGACTTTCCTCTGATAGATCTAGAACTCCAAGCCCAAAGGCAGCACCGATTAGAACCGAATTTACCGCTTTGATTGAGCCGCTTTCTTTCGCCAGCTTATTAGCATCAATAAATACGGCCTTACTGTTTTCTGCTATATATTTCATCATTTTATCCCCATCATATGCGGATAGCCCTAAGGCTGTGGAAACCGGGGTGATTGAGGCCGTGTTGATTGCGGCCTTGCCGCCCTTTTTCAGATAAGCGATGTTTCTTGCTCCTTCGCATGGTTCAAAGGAAAGCAACAAGTCAGCGCCGCCTACCGGTATATACGGCGAGTGGCTACCCCCTGTCCGAACATGGCTAACGACACAACCACCGCGTTGGCTCATACCGATGGTTTCTCCTGTTCTGGCTTTGCGTCCTTCTATTACCGCAGCATAGGCCAAAATCTTCGAGGCCAATATTGTACCTTGCCCTCCTACTCCCGCAATCAATATATCCACGTCTTTCCCTCCTAATATGCCGACAACCGATTAACCTGACTTACTTTAGGTCTGCTATTTAATACTGCCGGTTGGACATACGTTCTTGCATAAACCGCACCCGTTACATAAAGTATCATCAATTGCCACCTTGCCCTCTTTGACGTATAAGGCGGGACACCCTATTTCATTAATACATTTCTTGCAGCCGATGCAATTCTCTATTCTACATACTTCCTCTGACTTAAAGAGTGTAACACACGGCGCCTCAAAAATAACGACACTCACTCCCTGATAAGCAGCTGCCTCTTGCACTACTTTTACTGCCTTTTTATGATCAAAGGGATTTACCTTTTCCACAAAACCTACATTAAGCGCCTTGGCTACCGAAGCAATGTCAATTTTTGGTGAACTTGTATTCATCATCGTCTTGCCGGTCCCAGGGTGGGGCTGTTGCCCCGTCATGGCCGTCGTAAGATTATCCAGGACAATAACATTAATATCCGTATTATTATACACGGCGTTAGCAAGCCCTGTCATGCCAGAGGCAAAAAAGGTGCTGTCACCGATAAAGGCAAAAGCGTTTGTATCAGGTTCTGCCTTTTTAATACCTTGCGCAATGGTAATGCCTGCCCCCATACAAAGACAAGTATCGGTCATCTCAAGAGGCTTGGCATTGCCCAGGGTGTAGCAACCGATATCTCCACAGGAGACTATTTTCTTTCCTTTCATAGCCTTCTTTACGGCATAAAAGCTGGCCCTATGAGGGCAACCGGCACAAAGCACCGGGGAACGCAAAGGAAGCTCAATGCCTTCCGTACCAATCGATTCTTCAACATTGCCGAGCCTTACTCCCATAAACTTTTCTATAATCTTTAAAGTGTTGTCGAATTTAAGCTCCCCTGCCGGGGTGACAAAACCATTTAACTTCCCGAAAATAGGCTTGTGAAAATTATTTACCGCCAATACATGATAAAGCTGTTCTTCTATCACCGGGTCCAGTTCCTCAAGCACGAGGACCTTTTCGACCCTCAGTAAAAACTCATGGTATAATTTAGCCGGCGCAGGGAACACCGCTCCCGACTTAAGCAAAATAACATTTAAATTGTATGTGTCAATGATATCCTTGACAATGGCATAAGTAACACCACCTGCCGCAATCCCATATTTGCCGTCGCCTTCGATCCTGTTGAATGAAAGCCGGTCAAAGATATCCGCTATCTCTCCTTGCTGCTTTTCAATCTCCAGGTGACGGCGGTAAGACAGGGGAGGAAAAATCACCCACTTAGAATCCTTCACAAATCCTTCCGTCTCATCTTCAAATCTGCTTTCATCAACTTCAATCGTTCCGCTGCTATGGCAAACCTTTGTTGTAGGACGCAGGATAACGGGAAGGTTTATTCTCTCAGACAGCTCAAAGGCGTATTTGGCCATTTCGTAGGCTTCTTCCGGCGAGGAGGGATCCAGCACAGGAATGTTAGCATATTTGCCAAAGTGACGTGTATCCTGTTCCGTTTGTGATGATATCGGCCCCGGGTCATCCGCCACAACTACCACCATTCCGCCTTTTGTACCGATTACACCCAGGCTCATCAAGGGATCCGACGCCACATTCAAACCCACCTGCTTCATGGTCACCATGCTCCTGGCTCCACAATAGGAAGCCCCTGCCGCTATCTCCAGGGCAGCTTTTTCATTTACCGACCATTCTACCTTTATTTTTCCGTCCCGGTTATATTGTGCGACGCTCTCCAGCACTTCCGTCGAGGGGGTTCCCGGATACCCACTTACTACTTTAACCCCTGCCGTGACAGCCCCAAGGGCTATGGCTGCATTCCCCAGAAGAATCTCTTTCAAAAAAATCATCCCCTCTAGTTCTCTAAATTGCTAACTTCCGAGTGTCCCTATCTTACACCCCAGAAATAATAATAGCAGAAAAAACTAAGAAAGCGGAAAAAAACATTACGCCAACATCACTTTTTCTAATCGGGTATCCTTTATAGCAACTTTCTCTGGTCCTTAAATGGAAGCCTCGTATTTCTGCCGATATGGCGCTGCCCTCGATTTTTTTGACTGAGGTAATCAAAAGCGGTACGCACAAAGGTAAGACGAATTTTATCTTTTTGAAAATATTCCTTGTATCCAATTCCACACCCCTTGAAGCCTGGGCCTCGATTATCCCCGACATTTCATTGGCAAAAATCGGTATAAAGCGCATGGCTGTCGTAAGGGTAAAAGCATACTTGTATGGTATCTTCAGCTTGGTGACCAGCACATTCGATAAATCGTTCATCTGTGTAATCGATAACATCAAGGCCAGGGGCATAGTAGCTCCTATCAAACGAAGAACAATGACAAAGGCCATCGCAACACCCCTTTCGGTTATCAACAGATTTAACGGCAGCGTAATTAATACATCTCCTCCTCGAATAAATAAAAGCTGTAGCAGGAAAATAACAAGGGAGATCTTTGTCAGTCCTTTCAGGAGCATAAGCCCCCGGGACAAAATGCCTGCTGCTTTTGCAATAGCAAGATTCAGAAGGATAATTGCCACCAAGAGTATGTGATTTTCACTGATAAAACAGGCCACACAAATCATAAGGGCCAATACAAGCTTGGTCAAGGGATTTAATTTGTGCAGAAATGAATTACCCGGTACATAATCCAGAAAACCTTTCATGCTCAAAAGTCCTTTCCTTGTTCATTCTATTGATAATAGCACTGGCCATCTCATCAACGGAGAAAACATCTTCAAAACCTTCACCAAGACGAAGGGCTAGCTGGACCAGCTGGGGGGGGAGAACCGAGGCCTGCTCTAAGGCTTCTTCCTTACGGAATATCTCTCTTGTTTGACCATCGGCAATAATCGTTCCTTCCGCTAAGACCAGGACACGTTCTGCGAAATCAAGCACTACCTCCATATCATGACAAATCATGATTACGGTTGCGCCTTTATCGTTCAATTCTTTTATCGTCCCCATGGTTTTCATAGCTTCCATGTAATCAAACCCTGTGGTAGGCTCATCAAGAATGAGTATTTCAGGCTCCACTGCTATCAAAGAAGCTAAAGCCAAACGCTGTCTTTCTCCTCTGCTTAAATTGAAGGGATTACTGTCCCCCTGAAAGCCAAAGGTTGAGAGTGTATTTTTCAGGCGTTCCTCAATCAAGCCCTTATCCTTAAAGGCAAGTTCGAGTCCGAAGAGGATTTCTTCTCTGACGGTGTTTTTGCATATTTGCCTGTCAGGATTTTGGAAAAGAAAGCCTATAGATTTTGCCAAGGCGCTGGTTTTCGTTGTCCTGGTATCCATGCTATTGATAACAACACTGCCTGATGAGGGTTTTAAAAGCCCGTTAAGAAGCTTGCATAATGTTGTTTTACCGGCTCCGTTAGCACCGACAATGGCTACAAATTCACCCTTGTCTATTCGGCAGGAAATGTTTTTTAATGTTTCGCCTTCGCCGTAGTCGAAGAATACGTTTTGCAAGTTAACCATGGATAAGCCCCCTCGCCATAACTTCCGCTTCATCCAGGTTGATACACACCTTGCCGATATCTACTCCCCTATCAATGAGTCTATTTGACAAGGTCACGACCCGCGGGCAATTTATTCCGATGCTTTCCAGTTCACTGCTGTGCTTCATCACGTCTCGTACCTTTCCGTTTAAAACAATCTTTCCCTCGCTCATTACCGCCAATTTTTCGGCGAATTCACTGAGTAACATGATTTTCTGTTCCACCACGATAATGGTGATGCCATGTTTTTTATTCAGTTCACGCAGGAGTTGAAATATCTGCACTGAGCTCTTCGGGTCAAGTTCACTGGTTGGCTCATCAAGAAGAAGCACCTTGGGTCTTAAGGCTAAAATGGCTGCTATCGCTACCTTCTGCTTTTGTCCGCCGCTTAAGGATTCTATGGTTCTGTAGCGCAGAGACGATATCCCCAGTTCTTTTAGGGATGAAGAGAGCCGTTGCTCTACTTCATCCTTCGGAATTGCAAAATTCTCGAGTCCATAGAGAATCTCATCCTCCACTACGGAGGAAACCATTTGGCTGTCAATATCCTGCAGCACGCTGCCGATTTTGAGGGATAATTCACTGGGATTCTTATCAAAGGTATCGTCTCCGTCTATCTTGACACTGCCGTAATAGTCCCCTTGGTAATGGTGAGGGATAATGCCGTTAATGGCATACGTCAGGGTTGATTTGCCGGCGCCGCCTTTTCCGATAATCCCAACGAAATCTCCATCTTCAATGATAAGATCGATATTCTCCAGCGCGTTTTTCTTACTGTTACGATATTTAAAGGTCAGGTTTTCAATCTTTATCATCTTTCTTGCCTCACTCACTGTCATTTTGTTTTAAGGCCAGCTTCAACGGCACGTACAATATCTGAACAATGACTGTATTAATAATGGCCGTACCCAACACGATAGGAATGTAAGCGGCAAGTGTAGCAATTGCGGCATCCAAAACTATGATCAGGAAAGTTACGAAGACCGTCCCACTGACAACGGTGCTTACAAATGTGGAAACGGCGGGAGTTAAGTAAACATTACCCACTTTGATCGTCAGCTTGATCATCAGGGTCATAACCACAGCTCCTGCCAACTCAGATAAAAAGTTCAAATAAGGAGTACCGGGGAAAAACTGACTTATCGCCCCTGCCAGCAAACCGATAATTGCCCCTTCATATAGGTTTGGCTTGATAAGCAAAATCCCCAAGCAATACATCGCGATAATGAAATTGGGTTTTACCCCCCCAATGTTAATCATTGTGCCGACAAAGTACTTTAATACCGCCCCTGCTGCCAACAACACCCCGATGAGAATAAGGCTTTTGATCGAAACACTGTTTTTACTGCTTACCTTCAGTTCCCTCTTTTCAACATTTTGCATTTTTTCCATCATGAATCTCCTCTCTTTTTTCAAGTTTTGGGTGATTCACATTTTCCTCGAATAGATCTTTCCGCTGCAAACAAAAACAGCCCGCCCTAATTAAAGGACAGACTGCGAACAATCTGCGGTGCCACCTTTGTTGAACATAATGATTTACTAAATCATGATCCACTCTAACGAAAATGCCAACACATTTTCTGCCATTAACGCCGACTTACGTCTCAGATACTCGGCATAAATGAATATTATGCCTTTCCCCTTGCCCTCGGTGGTCCATGTATCAAGCTGCATTCCACAGGCCTCTCAGCATACGACCTGCTCTCTGTATGGCGCACTTTTTGAATTTTTTCCACCTCATTGGTTTAGAGCAATATACCATGATTTAATATTTTCTGTCAAGAAAAAAATATTGTCACTTTATGAATGCCCGAATAGCGGAGTTGACCTTCTCCGGATGTTCGTTTGGCATCATATGCCCGGCATTTTCAATGTGCACACGTGTGGTCTCTCTGATTTCCTTTTCAAGATAATCCGCGTATTTACTTGGCGTCAACCGATCATCTCCACCGGAAATAACCAACACCGGCTGTTTAATTTCATCTAACCTGTTCATAACATCAAAGCCATTGCAGGCCCGAAAGTCTCCAGCCGTGACATCAGACGGGCAAGAGCTCATGATTTTATTAATTCTCTCAATGCAATCCCGTTTAGCTGTCGGAGAAAACGCGAATTCTTCTATGAATTGTGGAAACCCGGCGTAGTTATTTTCAATTTCCTCAAAGATAGATGCCGCAACACGAAGCCTTGCACCTGTGCCAATTAATATTCCCGCCACAACACAGTCGGCGTGATCAAGCAACAATTGCAAAACGATACCTCCGCCGATACTTAAACCGCAAGGAATCGGACGGGGAACTTTCAACTCCCTGATAAATTCTGCAACTGCGGCTGCGTAGTCTGTCATTGTATCCATGCCGGGAAGATCGCTGTCACCATGCCCCGGCAAATCAACGGCAATAACATTAGCCACGTCACTTAATGCCATTATCTGTTCTTCCCACATCTGTGCATTTAGCCCCGAGGAGTGAATGAAAACTACGGTTGGAACGTCATTATGCAATGGCCATCTATTAGTGAGAAATGACATTCCCCTATGCCTTTTTTTTAACATTTGACCAACCCCCTTACGTTTCAGGCATCCTCATCATTATACACTATATATTACTCTCAAGAAATACTGCCATAACCAACAAACCTTATCCCCCATAAGGTTTGTCTTGCCTCAAATGTTATCCGGCTCTCCGGCTTCGTCATTATAGCAGGTTTTTAACAATGTCCATGCCTGCCAGTATTGTTCCAAGTGTACTACCAATGTTAGCCATAATCACAATGAGCAGCACCCTAAGAAAACGGTTTTGAAAAAAACCTTTAAAACTGAAGATGTCTTGTGAAATGTTATTCAGATCTTTTACAGTGGGTTTTCTTACCGTCGCTTCAACAAGACCGGTCAACCATCCACAGGCCAACAACGGGTTTAAGGAAGTAAAAGGAGCAGTCACCAGCGCGGTTAGGATACTAAGAGGATGTCCCAGCGCAAGGGCAGTAAACAGAGCTGCCAGCAAGCTGTTCCACAAGGCCCAGGCCGATATTTGCTGCAAACCGGTCTGCACGTTAATGGCAAAACCATAAATAATAAGTCCTATGATAAGGGCAGGAATAAACCAGCCGATTATTTTAAAAACAGGACTTTTGGGAGGCAATGTGGTGATTTTAGCAACATCCTGTGTCTTGAATATTTCTTCTTTCACCCCGGGAACGTGTGCTCCGCCTAAAACGGCAACAACCTTTTTGCCTGGGGCATTTTTAATCTTATGGGCAAGATACTGATCCCTTTCACTGATTAGAATTTCCCCAATCGTAGGAAATTCTTCGCGCATATCAGATATTACTGCCTCCAGCACATCTTTTTTTAGTAGTTCATTGATATCCTCATCGGTTACTTTCTCATCATCATCAAAAAAAGAAACGAACATGCTAAAGAGCAACTTGCATTTTTCCCAAAAACTCAATTTACGCCAAACACGGAGTAAGGTTGTCTGAATGTTACGGTCAGCCAGCACTAATTCGGCACCTGTCTCCTTCGCGCTTTCTATACCCTGCAGCATTTCCTGACCAACAACCGTATTCAACCCCTTGGCAATCTTTTTTTGGTAGGAACTTAAAATAAGGTTGGCTAAAAGAAATCCAACCTTTTTCTTCTTAATGACCTGAATGATATCCGTGTTCTCCCAGGCCTTGGGGTTTTGTATATTTTGATATCTTCCTTCATCAAGTTCGACACAAACACTGTCGGGCTGTTCCTCCTCGATGACCTGCTTGGTGAGTTCTGCACTTTGTTTTGAGACATGAGCAGTCGCAATCAGAATTATTTCTTTGTCCTGATAATCAAGCCTTGTAATATTTTCATCCATATCTTTTATGCACTCCTTAGTTTGTATGGCCTGATTATACCATATATCATGCAATAATCATTTAGCTATCAAGCCTTTGCTGAATGAAGGCGCAGATATCCATCATAGCTTTTTTTGCTTCAGGGAAAAGAGGCGATAGAATCGGAAAGGCGTGAACCATGCCTTCCCATACCATCAACTTTATTTCTGTACCCTGTGCCTCAGCCTTTTTGGCAAAGTTAACCGTATCATCCAGGTGTATTTCATGAGTCCCTACACACAGTAGAATTGGCGGCAAACCGCTGAGTTCAGCCTTTTGTGGCGATAACCACGGTAAAGCAGGATCATTATCAGCAATATAATATTGAGTCCAAACCGACCATGAGTTAAGCGGGGCAATATCTTTTTTGAAGTTAGTTACAAATGATGCTGCACTGCACGTAAGATCGGTGACCGGCGAAATTGATACGCCACCGCTTGGCAAGGGAATACCCTGATCCCTCAAGGCTATAAGCGTGGCCAAGGTCAGTGTGCCTCCTGCAGATTCACCACATATGATTATCTCTGATGGCGAATATCCTTCCTGCAACAACCAACGGTATGCTGTCACACAATCATCTACTGCAGCAGGATAGGGATGTTCCGGGGCAAGCCTATAATCGAACAATAAGGCCTTTCTTTGACTGCCAAGCACAAACTTTGAGACATGCACGCGATGAGTTAAGCAAGAACCTGAAATAAATCCACCGCCGTGAATGTATAAAATAACCTTTCCCTCCGGTGCCCCCATAGGGATAAGCCATTGGGCATACATATTCTCAACTGCGGTCGGCTCAACCTTTACGTCTTTAGGCATTTTTGCTTTTCTCGAGGCCTCATCAACCTCCTTGCGAAATTCTTCAACAGAAAAGCTCTCATCAATTACTTCCGGTTTCAATCTCAGCTTGAAAAGATGACGATTCCTTATTAGTCCAATAATCAAGCGGCTCCTTAAACTTTGCATAACTTCCTCCTGTAATAAATTCTAAATAGAGTGAGTCCCATCAGTGGGATTTTTAGCATCATAATATTTGAGGGTTTTGTTTTTCCAATTAGGTTAAAAACAGCCTCGTCAACAACCTGGCATCCGGTATTGAGACCGCTCCTTGACGAGTTGCCTTGTAAATCGCCAAGCCGTTTATTGATGTCCAGAACAAGACCGCTAATTCATAGGGATCGGCTTTAATGATAGTACCTTCCTGCTGTCCGGCAGCCATAATCTTAGCAATCTCCTGATAAGGCAAGTCCTGCTTTTCGGTAATCAATTCTTTTGTTTTATCAGGTATCGCTGTGGAGTTGGTAGCTTGAGCAATCAAGCGGCAGGTTTGTATGAAATTATCACTGCTTTCAATCGTTTTTAGCAATTCTTCAATAGCTGTTTTGATTTTTTCGTGAGGTCGTAGCTGTATTTCCTGCAGCATGTATACTGCTTCATTCAGTTTATCCAGAGCATCTTTTATTATTTCCACATAAATGTCCTCTTTAGATTTGAAATAATGATATATCAATCCTTGGGCGATACCTGCGGCTTCGGCGATGTCTTTAATTTTCGTTGCAAAAAGACCTTTATGAGCAAATTGCTTGACCGCCTCAGCCAATATTTGCTCTTTTCGTTCTTCTCGTATTCTTTCATTCTGCTTTTGATTTCTCACTTTCCAGACAGCCCCTTTTGATTGAACGTTCATTCAATATAATATTACTGTAAGACTCTCTTGTCAAGAGGCAAACCAGGGGGACCAAAGGAACCACCCCCTGGTTTCCCAGTTTCCCTACTCTTCTTCTGTTGGTGATTCTCCTTCCAAGGCGATATAATAGTTTGTATTATGTATAGGTTCTGTCCCCATAAGGTTGGGAAGGGCAAAATGTGTTGTACCATCACCACCATGTTTGGTGCCAATTAGAGAATGTAATTTAGAATTATCTTTTATTGCCAAACATTTGCCATCACACAATGCCCAACCTGTTGGTTCATATCCGTAGGGAAATAATCCAATTTGTCCTAAAAAAACACCTTCCATTCGTATTCCCTCCTAAAATGATTCTATTCAAAACTAATCCCTTGTTGGCCATTGACCGTTAAGTGCAATGTAGTAGTGACACTGACCGCATTTGGGCTCTGCTTGGCGCAAATCCGGTAAAGCAAAGTTTTTAGTCCCATCACCGCCAAATTTGGTTCCAATCATCACAAACAATGCGGTATTATACTCAATCTGCAATAGCTGACCGTTGCAAAGAGCCCAGCCTTCCGGCTCAAAGTCGTAAGGAAACAGTTTTATCTGCCCATAATATGGCTCCATAAATATGACCACCTTTCCGATAAATATTGTTCTTACCTTCTGAATCCAAAAAAATTTCTCTTCGGATATTCACCATGCAGGGCTATGTAATATTGAATGTCCGTCCTGATTGCACTATCGCGTAAATCAGGCAAAGCGAAAGTAGTGGTTCCGTTTCCGCCGAATCTTGTTCCCAGTAGCGAAAAAAGAGCCTGGTTTTCGTATATTGATAGCTCTCTCCCGTCGCAATGCGCCCACTGACGGGGTGCCGCACCGTAGTGAAACAATTCAATTTGTCCTAAAAGCGGTTCCATTATATTTCTCCTTTCTGTTTTTTTTATATTTTTTCTATATATTGATGCTTTATTATACATCTCTGCTTTTTATTGGACAAGCTTCTGTTCAAACTTCCGATACAGCAAACGCACCCACAAAAGCGAAAAAAGTATCGCGGGCAGCAGAAATAAGATATCTCGTTCCACAGAAAATTTTGCAATCCAAAAGGATGGAAGTGGCGAGAATAGGTACTGTAAACCCGACGAAAGAAAAAAAGGTACAGGAAGCCCCAACATAACTAATCCGGACAGCTTTGCCACAGCCATACCCTCTACTCTGTTGTGAGAAAAGGTAAAAATCAAAAGCGCAATTACAACGCTTAAAAGACTTGTCAGCAAACAGGTTATCGTTACCACCCATAACGGCCAAACAGTCAGTGTGAAGAAATGCATGAGAAGCATAGATGCAAAAAAGGAAATCACCGCCGGAAGTAGCAGTCTTGACAAAACATAGCCCTTTTTTCCGATGGGTGTGATCGCCATATAACTCGTTATATTCTCATCGTATTCTGTCAGCATGACCATAGCAGCGGCAAAACAAAACAGATATGGTGTGATAAGGCTTAAGAACAAATCAAATAAAAGATAGTATTCAGAGAGAACGGTTTGTTGTTGGAAATGCACGCACAATAGCGTTTCGAGATGAGGAATCCCCCAACGGAAGAAGACAGCGACGAGCAAAGGTGCTATACAAACAGCCCACAGCATATTATCCCTGGTAATTTGATACATAAAGATACCAAAAGAACGCAAAAGCGGTTTCATAATTTGAACCCTCCTACCGACCGGAGCATTTTTGCAACTGCCTTTTCTGCAAGTATTGCAACCAAAACAACCCACAAAATTAATATAATTATTGCGAACAAAGCGTTGGACCCATTCTCGCAAAGCTCAATCATACAAACACCCGGATGAAGCAACAAAGGAAACGGCTTCCAGCCGAATAAATAGGCAATGGCGGGAATATTAATCAGCAACTGAGCGGGAATGGTTGCGAGAATGAATTGATTCAGTGTGGTGATTTTGGCAGCCAAGATAATCCCCACAGACGAAAACAGACAGGAGCAAAGAAAAACACCTGCAATAAAGTAGAAATGATTTGCGATCACACCGCCGGAAAACCCAATCACCAATGCGACAACAGTGGAAATGACTCCAATTGAAACCAGCTTTGATAACATGTATTCATAAGGTTTGGCGGGGGATACGGCAATACTGTCCAATACTCGCTCGCCTTTTTCGAAAAGGACAATTGCCCCCATAAAGAAAAGCCCCATAGCAGCAGGATCAGAAAAGATCATCAGAATTGCCGCCTTTTCCCTCCACGCAACCGGCAAGGCATATAGCAAGGTAATATAGAATACGGAAAAAACCAAGTAAAGAAAGTAAAACCCGTATTTGTATTGAAATTTAATATCTTGAAGCAACAGTGGCCTTACCTTCATAGCAACCGCCTCCCTGTGATTTCTACGAAAATATCGTTAAGGGTTGGTTCACTGCTATGAATGGATAAAAGCCGATTTTCTCGCAAAAGACTTTGCAATAAACTATCCTCTCCGGTTTGGTTTAGTGGTATCTCCCTTCCTTCTTCCCGCCCATTTTGAGAATAGGTATACCTGACTTTCGAAGCCCCTCTGGACATGATCAGGTTTCGCGGGGTATCAAGGGCACGCAGTTTACCGTCCACAATGAATGCTACCCGATCACAAAGCTCGGTTGCATCGTACATGTTATGGGTGGTCAAAATAATGGTTTTTCCTTTCGCTTTTTCCTGCAAAATCATTTCTTTTATCCGCCCGGCGTTAGAAGGATCCAACCCCGATGTTGGCTCATCCAAAAACAGTAGTATGGGATCATGGAGCAGGGCTTTGATGAAATTCACCCTTGATTTCATCCCTTTGGAATACTCCGCTACCTTTTTATTTGCCTCATGAAGCAGACCAACTCTTTCAAGCAAGAAGTCAATATCCGTCTGTTTTTTGTAAAGGGATGAAAAAAACTTCAGATTCTCCCGAGCAGTCAGCTTTTCGTACAAGCTAGGAAATTCAAAGTCTACCCCAATATTTTCATAAAAGCTGTTATCATGACGCTTTACCTCAGCATCACTCACGATGACGCTTCCAGCATAGTTTCTTAAAAGACCCGTCAGAATTTTTTGCAGCGTACTTTTACCGGCACCGGAAGGTCCTAAAAACCCAAAGATTTCACCGTCTTTAACTTCAAAACTCATATTTTCGATAAATGGCTGCCGAGTATAGCTGAATTGCAAATTCTTTACGCTGATCACAGGAATTCCTCCTCAAACATTTGAATAACAACACCATGAATCATCATCCTTAAAGCTTCGTCAAATACGTCCTCCCCAATCTCGCCCCGATGAAGCATGGAAAGGCAGATTGCCCTGAAAGCGGCGCTGATAGGCTTGATTTTCTCTGTATTCACACCCGGTATCATAGACAACATCCGTTCAATATTAGAGTCATCCTTTTCGATATGAGCCTGGGCAACCTCTGCAGGAAGCTTTCTCATTAGCAGATCCAATTCACCGTTTATCATCAACCGATACAAGAAAGAGTATTCAACTTTTTTACAGAGTGAAAAAATTAAAGCCGTAATTTTTTCCGCTGTGATTTCTCCACCCATGGCGTTAACCTGCTTTATGATTTCTGTTTGTATTTTGTCGTGGTAAGCACAAAACACATCGAAAAATAGCAGTTCCTTAGATTTGTAGAATAGATAAAATGTTCCTTTGGGAATGCTGACCCTTTTTACGAGTTCGTCTACCGTTGTTTTGCGTACCCCGTACTGCGTAAGACATGCCTCAGCTTCCTCCATCAGCCGCTTCTTGATATATTCTCGTTCATAATCAGTAAAGGTTTTAGGCATAATATCACTTCTTTGCGCTCTATTTGACTATATTTGTAATTATAGTCAAATAGAGCGCAAAGTCAATAGCTAAACTAAAAAATGTTATCATTATCCTATCATCCTCACCTCATGCACCGCAGGAACCATCCCCCTGGTTACTTCAGGTTTTTGTATTCTATTTTCCCCCACATTATCTTTTTGTTTTTACTTAATGTCTTATTCTTATTGTTACTAGTATTTTGTTAAGTCTAATACTATAATATAATCTCTTTCTATGATATACTTATTGTAGAAAGAGAGGTGACCAAATTGCCCAAGAAACGGTACCATGTCAATCTTACTGCTAAGGAGCGCAAGACACTGCTGGATATT
>JAHDSQ010000025.1 GCA_018432615.1 Clostridia bacterium | reverse complement strand
TAAACATCTGCTGACACCCCGTATATTCAATTTATCTCTTTATATCTTTTACTTGCTTCTTGTTATTTAATAATTCGGCATAAAGAAGCAAATCTCCTCCTGAAAATGAGGATTTATAGGGGTTTTTGCAGTGGAATCATTATATATATTTTCATTTATATCTCCCGCTATGCTTTTGGTTGTTTGCTCAGCCGAGGATAACCAGCTTGTAAAAATTAAGTACCCAATGCCGCCGGTGGATATCAGCATGGCTAATATAAATACAATAGTGATTATACCCTTGATTGAGATATTCCTTCTGTTATCTTTCATAATCCCTTACCATCCTTTTTAGCAACGGCTGTCATTTGAATGGCAGTCATTATTAACGGTCATTTGTTTTTAAGCAATTCAATTGCCGCTTCTCCATCAAGGGGTTTACTAATCAGATATCCCTGTATTTTATCACATCCGTGACTCAGCAAATACTGTCTCTGCTTTTCATGTTCGACCCCTTCTGCAATGATACAGTGGCCCAACTTATGCGCCATTGAGATAATATCGCCGGTGATAGCCTCCTCCGGCTTAAGCGACAAGAGTTTATCGATAAAATATTTGTCTATTTTAAGGCAATTGATATTTAACTCTCTTTCCCTGGCAAGAGAGGAATATCCTGTCCCAAAGTCATCTATAGCAATGTGGATTCCGGAATCTTTTAGCTCACCAAGAATACGGTTTACTTCCTGATAGTTTGAAGCAAATATCGATTCCGTAATCTCAAGGCTTATATTCTCCGGATTAATCTGCATTTCATTTATCATCTCAAACAAATTTTTTATAAAATCGTTTTTCAGCAACTGAATGCCAGACACATTAATTGAGATATCAATTGTACCATATCCATTCTCTTTCAATTTGTTTAGAAAACAAAAGGCCTGATAGATGATTTTTTCTCCGATGGGAATTATGAGCTTTGTTTTCTCGGCTATAGGAATGAATTCCAAGGGCGATATCAGACCGTGTTTGCTGCTTTCTAATCTGGCTAAAGCCTCAAAACCACAGATCTGATTTGTTTTAAGATCCAGTATCGGCTGATATTGTAAAAACAATCCGTCAATATTAACTTCCGCTACAATTTGAGCAAGCTCATGTTTTATATCTTCTCCACGAGTTATTTGTGTTTCCGTGTCCGTATCAAAAAAACAAAAGCCGAAATCTTTATCATCAACATCCAGCGCTTTTTCAGAAGCAATCAGAAGGTTTTTCAAAAGCTGATCTACATCGCGCTCATTATTCCGATCTATTTCAAGGACTCCAATCCCACCGCCGACTCTTTCGACCGCAAGTAAGGATTCTAATGTCTTGCCAACAGCTTCACAGAATTCAATCAGTTCATTCTTACCTTTGTAGTCTTTTAGATAGAAAGTAAATCTATTTTCATATGTATTGAATAATAAACAGTTCTTTCCGCAATACTGACTAAGCGTATCGGCTACTTTTTTGATCAGACCCTGAGTGTAATGAAATCCATAAGTCGTTGTTAAAGCCTGCACATCACTCAGGTTAATACACACAACAGCTCTTTTTTCCGTGGTTTGCCTCTTTGCATCGTTATCCAGAATAGTTTCTAAACAATTGCGATTATGTAAACCCGTCCATCTATCATGTTCATTATTATACCTGAGAGCATTCTCAATTTCCTTCCGATCTGAGATGTCAAGGATTATTCCCTCAAGAGCTTCTACTTCACCTTGTTCGTTATAGATTCCTTGCCCCATCTCCAGAACCCATTGCCGCTCCCCTTTGGCAGTAATAATTTCATATTCATATTTAAATGGCTGCTGTTTGGCAAGGACACGTTCCCATTCTTTCCACAAATCATCACGGTATTGAGGTACAATCAAATCATTATATGATAGGTCTTTGTTGTACAAAAGACTTTCCGCCGGATAACCGGTCAATTCAAAACAGCCGGCGGAAACATATTGCATCGTCCACTCACGATCATTATTACATCTGTAAGCCATACCCGGAAGATGGGAGAGAAGAACAGATTTACTGCGCTCGCTCTCTATTAATTCTGCTTCTATTGTTTTTCGTCTTGTAATATCCTGAACCAGACATATATGGTTATATTGATTATCATTCGATAAAGCAAGCGGAACTACAATCATATGTACCCAAATTATTGAACCGTCCGGTTTAATATATCGCTTCTCCATGGAATAGTTTTTGATTTCTCCTGCCCGGAGCTTTTTATAGTTATTCAAATCCTCTGCCAAATCATCGGGATGTGTGATCTTTGCCCAGCCCAGCTTCATCAATTGTTCTTGTGTTCTCCCGGTAATTTGCTCGAACATTGGATTAATGAAAACAAAATTATTGCCATCTGCCATAAAGGTTTCATTACCGTATGAAATAGCTATACCAATGGGCGATTGCTGAAATATTGCTTCGAACATTAGTTTTTGCTCGTGCAGTTCAAAGTGCATATTTATTCGAGCCGTTAAGGACTCCTTATGAATGGGCTTGCGCAAATAATCTGCGGCACCCATTTTTAATCCTTTAATTTCACTTTCAGGGTCAAAAGCACTTGTCAGAATAATAGTGGGGAGTCTCTTGTATCGTACATCAGTCTTCAAAGACTCAAATAACTCAAATCCATCCAGGCAGGGCATATCCAAATCAATGATAATCATGTCAATATCCGGATTCATATCAATTAGCCGCATAGCCTCCAGACCATCGCAGGCAGTCAGGACATTGTATTTGCTCAACATCTCTTTGATGACGAAACAGTCTGACACCGAATCCCCAACTACCAATATTACTACAGACATATTCCCCCCCCTATCAAGAGCTATTAAAAATATCACAACAAGAAATATTTCGCCTTTTCCCACAATAACTATTCCCCTGATAGTAAACAAAAATAATTCTTGTGCATTTCACAATATTGTTAGCTTAATAATACGCATCTTGTTGAATTGTGTCAATTTAGGAAAGTAATAAAAAGTGACCTGTAGCTGAGTGTAGAGGACTTCCATTTTGTCCTCCGCGCTCCGCCACAGGTCGAGGCTTAATTCGGTCAGCACTGTATATTTTTGTTATCATTTCACTTTGCCGCAATCGCTACACACAATCAAACAGCTCTGAACTGACGATAACATGATGAAAAGTTAGGTAAATATAGATGCCCCATATTACTAAATGACAAAATATCATTCAGATGGTAGGGATGGAGCGTCTTTTCGCTATTTCATTGTATACTCGAACAAATTGCATACGGAAATCTTCTGCTTGTTCAGGATGGTTCTCCAACCAGCACTTAAAAATATTGTTTCCTCCTCGCCCCCAGAACTTTTTTTGATTATTAAACCAAGCTTTCATTTTGTTCCTATCATCGTATCGCCCACTTGTCTGTTTTGATAGTTCTTTTTCGAATACTTGCTTTGTATACCTTAAATCATTTTTCCAAAAAACGTGACCAGGGGGCATATCCTCTAATAGCTCACGAAAAACATTTTCAGGATTAGCATTACCGGGCAAACATAAAACATTGGACGCCGCTTTTGAAAGTTTCTTATCACCATCCAAGACAATAATACTGTTATTAAATTCCAAGATATTCTTCTCTGCAAGAGAACTTAAAAAATCACCGCCAAATGTCGCAGCACAAAAATTAAGATACTTTGTTTTTTGAGGCCTGAGTATTTTTTTTATAAACCAAGAAGCTTCCGCATCTTCACAATACAAGTTTATTTTTTGAATTGGTGAAGGTGAAATAGTAGCCATATTCAAATCGCTCCTAATGCGTCGCATTTGAGGCGCTACTATTAAATCTAGCTTTCCATAAACATTGGTAAAATACAGCACCTCTGTATCACTATTATTATGCTGCCTTTTATCAATAATATGTCCCAAAGTATCTAAAGAGTGTGTCGTAAATACAAATTGCAAATTATATTTTCCTGCAAGCTTATAAAACAGGTCTACTAAATTTGTCTGCGCTGCGGGAAATAAAGTTGCGTCAAATTCATCAATTAGGAGAATTCCACCTTTGTATGCATCACCAAGTCTCCCCTTTAATCGAGCAAAGGATATGATAGCTCCCAAGATTTGACCAATATTGTCTTGTCCAGCAGAGTTCGCGAAATAATCATATTTATCTGAGTTCACAGCCAATGTATCCTTTTGTAGTTTAGAAGTAATCTGTATAGGAGATATTTTTTCCTGCGGGAAAAATATCTCCTTGTACCACTTATTAAACATTTTTATTTCAGATTCAGCGAGAGTAGGTTTTGATTCGGTAATTTCATGTAATTCCCCAATTGGATATGTACGCTTAAGTCCCAAGTATATTACCGGATAATCTAAATTTCCCTCACCTTTTCCCCTCGTTTTTCCTACTACCAATCGAATATGTGATGTATCACTCGAAGCACGCTTATAAGATTTTATATGTTCAACATTTTTGCCAAAAAGAGTTGAGTCATGAAATTCAATTTGATACTCATGCTCTCCTGGGAAGTCATTATTTTTTGAAAACTTAAAGATATCGGAGAACTTAGTTGAAAATGGCTTATCAAAAATGGTTCTTTCATTTTTTAATCCAAAGGGTTGTCCTATCATTCCTAATAAGGTAGATTTGCATGTAGCATTTTGTCCAGCAATAACTGTGATTTTTCGCCCTAAGGGGATAGATAATTTTTTCATTGCCCTGAACCGTTCTATATATAAAGATTTTATCATTTACATTACATCCCCCTATTTAATATAGCTATTCTATCGTAATCGCTGAATATTTACCTTCCGGAACTATAAAATTATTACTAAAAGCCAGCATTTCGTTACCCTTCACCTTCTGAGATGCAGTGTAGCTTAATGTTAGCAACCTCTTTTCAACATTACGGTACATCTCAATAATTTTTGGGGTATAATCATATGTCAACATCCATTTGCAGTTCAAACGTTGGATATATCGAGATAATGCTAAATGATTTTCATGTGTATAATGATTTACATATAAGGCCGAACCTTGATTGTAATACGGCGGGTCAAAATATATTAATGTATGGTCATCAATGTCAGGTAAAATCTCATCAATAAAAATAATCGCATCTAAACAGTGAAGGGAAATTCTATCACGATACAAAGCAATTTTTTCAATTCTTTTAATTAGATCGGCCCTATTAAACCTTACATCCATCTTCCATTCACCTGTTTGCTCTTTGCCTCCAATAACCCCACCTTTGATAATTCCTGATCTATTCGTTCTATTCAAAAAAAACGTTGAAAAAGCCAGATCTAAAAGCTCTGCCTGTTCTTTTTCTTGCTGAACAGCTTTTTGATTTTCCCACTCGACCATAGTTATTTCTGTTTGTTTAATCCTATTGCATAATTCCTGTGTGTTATATAAAACACAATACCAAAATGCATAGATTGATCTATCAATGTCATTTATTATGATTTGGTTTACAAATTCATTAAACAATAAATAGAGCGCTACACTCGCGCCCCCTGCGAAAGGCTCAACATAGGTTCCGCCCTGTATATCATTCTTAATAACTGCATCTTTCACAAATCCAGCCAGTTTACGCTTCCCTCCCGGATAGCGCAATGGCGAAGAAAACCGCACCATAAATCACCTCCAAATCTGCTCTATGAATGGCCATATATCATCCCAAGCAGATTTTAGATCTGTTGAAGATGGGGTTACGTCTTTGTTATGTACATATGAGTGAAATGTCCTTACAGATTGGGTTTGGTTTTCACCCGCAGTCATCTGCCGTATAGCTCTAAGTTCGTGCTTAGTCATAATTTTGTTTGTTTCAAAATAAGCCGCAACAGCATTTATTTTATACGCTAGACTACTGTCCACATTTAATTTCGAGTCAACGAGGCTTTTATATGTAATAAAACAATTTATGCTTAATTCTATAAACACTCTAAAAAGCACAGACACAGCATTAGGGTAATCATCTACTGCAAGGGCTTTTAACTCATTAAAAATTTTTAATATCCTTGCATGTGTAATAGTTAACTTATGAGGAGATGGAATAAGGGTTTTCCTGTTTATATGATAGCTGTACCCTCTCTTCGAGTTATGGTTTGTATTGGATGCTTGTTGATTAGTAGATGAAGATTGCTGCTTGCTATCTGTATTTTCACTATTAATATAATTGTTACTGGATGAATTAGAAGCTTTATAACCTCCACCTTGACTGTTATTGGTTTCTCTTGTATTATCGGAAATCTGCTCATCAGGAGATTCTATATTTTCTTGCATAAGTCGTTGTTTTAACAATTCTATGTATTCAATACGATCTTTTTTCCGATATATGTCTCCGACATTAAGGTCTTCATAAATCAGGTCATAAAGTATCATTAGCAAAAATGGACTAATACCATTTTTTAGTTGAAGCTTGTCATCATTAATTTCAAGTCCCATAATTTCACGGATATCAGGATCTCCTATAAGACGATCGAAGTTGGTTTTCTTGATGTTCCCTAATCCATCTTTTATAGATTGAGGAACATCAGCCATGAGCCGTAATTCATCTAAAAAGGCCAACCTCATGTCTGGCTTTCCTTCAGCAATTACACGAAAACGACTGGTTTGCTGCCCATTCCAGCTCACAGTACCGGAACCCTCATTTTGACCTGTATGCTTCAATCGTACCCATTCATTGATTTCATCCTCATTCTCCAAAATAACACACAGAATATTCTTTAGTATATCTTTATTGAAAGACATACTGATTAGTTGAAATTCTTTCTTCAATTTAGGAAAATCAGATGGAATCAGATCAGGCTCATTTATCAGCTTTAAAGTCGTTATGCGTCGATTTCCCTCACGTACGACCCACTGTTTGTTATGAGGTTTCACAAGAACGATGTCGCTGGGATTTAATCCATAGAGAGTAATATGCTTTCCTAGAGTAACTAGTTTATCCTGCTGACCACGAACCATAGCATCAATAGCTTCCAATTGATGCTCCACGGGATTAAACCGCGGATTACTGGGATTAAGTAATAGATTGGTAATATTAATACTCTTATAAATCGGATTACTCATATCCAACCTCCTCCTTAGCACTTATTCCCACTTTTTCGTTGGTCATTTGGTTTTTTAGCATAAGCAGGTATAGCCCATGCATTGCCCAGTCTAAATGCTCCCTCTATTCGTTTCTCAGAACATAAAACTTGCACACGTCGGTCTGACAATCCCCATTTTTGAGCAGCATCCTTCACACTTATATATGCGCTCACGTCAGGCACCTCAATTTCCAAAATAATCTAATTGTATTATATGCGGAGATGCGAATAAATGCAATGGTTAATTTGTTGAGGATTCGACAAAAACTCTCAATGCTCTCAGTAATTTACAGAATACTAATTATCTCGCTTAGTATGGTAAATTGGCAATATTTAGTATGGTGTACATGACTTCTAATGCAAACTAATCTTTACAAAGATTTCATTCGTTGAACTTCCTCAAATCTCCTTGCTTATAATAGCCACATAATTCTTCTCTATGAAATACATCGGCAACTCACCGTTATTTTTTACCTGTTTATGAGTCAGGCAATTTTCAACATAGCTCTTCTGGGATAATACAGTCCCAATGTATTTCTCATTGGAAAGAATCCGGTCAATGGTTAATGTGCTCCATCCAGACTTTCCGGTTACCGTTTTTATGTCGTTTTAAGCTACGTTGAATTCCCCACTTGATATTCGCACTTTCTTCATATGCTGTGCTGACTCTACAGTAAGTAGTGATACGTAAAACTTCTTTTTTGATAGCCGGTATTTCAATGACAATATTGTTGTTCATGAAATTTCCTTTCTTTTTTGACCAAATAAAAAGACATGACAGTCAAAGAGCCGTCATGTCGAAATCATACTTTTATTGCTAATACATAAAATAAGCTACATTTTCATGTGTATTTTTCACAAGAAAATGTAGCTTTTAATTTGGTGGAGACGAAGGGATTCGAACCCTCGACCTCCGCGTTGCGAACGCGGCGCTCTCCCAGCTGAGCTACGCCCCCGTTACAAACAATCAACTCGAATCCTATTATATTCTAAAATTATGATTTGGGGAAGTACTTCCGATAGTACTTTGTGTTTTGTACTCTGCTTGGCTGACAAATGGTTCCGATACGAAACTACTCCGCCTCTCTGAGCCGCTCGACAATACTCTGCTTGTCAGTCACAGCATATAATGCCATAGGAATGGTCACTCCCAGCACAAACAAAAAAGGCCATGTGAGCAAAAGCGGCCGGAGAGTAAAACGGAAGCTTAAGAACCAGAGTAGTTCACAAAAGGATTTAACGACCAATAGTGAAAACACCGTGCCCAGAACAAGAGAAAACACGCAAGTGCCTAAGACATAGTAGCATCCTTCAAACATCAGCATTTTACGCAGTTGTCTGCGTGTCATGCCGATACTTTGCAACATGGCAAATTCCTTTTGGCGGGTCAAAATCCCGGTAAGGATGGCGTTGATAAAATTGAGAATACCTATCAAACCGATGACAAAGCTGAGTGCACCGCCAATAATGATAACCATGTTGCGCATACCTGAAAACTCGCTGAGAGAGGTAAATTTCGAGGTATAATGCATGACAGGTTCCACTGTATCGGTGTATTTTTGTAAAAAGCTTTCCATCGCTGCTTCCTGGTCTTCGAAAACATTAAAAGCATAGCTCATTACCGCAGGCTGGTCCACTAATGTTTTGTAGACCTCTGCCGGAAGATAGAAGTTATAGTCCCATCCGCAGCGATCGGAATTAGCATAATGCTTGATGGCTACATGCCCCAGCACTGTAAATTCCCGCGTAGTATATTCCCTCTCGGCCAATGTCTCCGCTGTACCTTGATAGTTATGGAGTGTGACCTTTTCACCTACCGCAAAACGAATCCTGTCCATTTTTGGCACATTGTTATCATCCAACCGAACACCTTCCAGAATATACTTTCCGCTGGACAGCTTCTCAAAATCAAGCTCTCCGTCAATAAGCTTCAACCGCTTAAGCGGCAATCCTTCAAGACCGTAGACCGCAGCCATGAAATCGCCGTGGGCATTGATGTTATATGTTTGAGTCGTGTTTTTTTCATCCTCAACCGCAAACATTTTTTCTCTGCCGCTATATAAGCGACCCCCTTCCTCAAAGCCGGGCTGTGTTTTTACAGCCTGAATAAAAGTCTCAGTGGTTTGGTTTTCAAAGCCGTAAAAGTCGTTTTGAAAGTAATCTGCGTGGGCCAGCAGAAAATCGGTGTCAACAAACTTGGAGAGGAACTTATCCATATCAATACTTTGAGATAATGTAAAAACCGTGTTCAACAATACAAGACTCAGGGACAAGCTCATAAGCACAAGAACCGTTCGCTTTTTGTTGCGCCCTAAATTAGCAAGTGCCATTCGCGGCATTTTCGCCCCACGGGTGGATTTTTTTAATGTGGCTGTTCTCTTTACACTCACATCAGTATACCGCACAGCCTCTACCGGTGTTACGGCGGCGGCTATTCTGCCCGGTTTAAACGTACTAATCAGCACAGTAACCAGAGCAAACAATGCGGCACCTATAAAAATCACAGGATCAGGTGATACAGACACCGCACTTCCTGCATATGTGGAATTGTTCATAATAAAGGGAACAAGGGCTTTGCCTGAGAAGAACCCAAGGATCAATCCGCTGGGAATGCCTATCACGGAAAGGGCCAAGGCTTGCCTGCGGATGATTCGTCGAATCTGCTTACCGGTCGTGCCGATGGTTTTTAAGAGTCCGTAAAAGCGGGTATCCCGCATGACGGAAATCTGAAAAATGTTATATATGATGAGATACCCGGTAAAAACGATCAATAACAAACCGGAAATAAAGGCAATCAACGTACCCCTATCCAGGCCAAAGTTCGTAGAAAGGTAGGACCAGTTCACATTATGCTCCAAGTAATCAGGCGAATTCTCATCGAGAGAATAACCGCTTTCCGTGATAACCCTTTTAAGTTTTCCTTCCAAATCGTTACTGTTTGTGAACATGATATACGCTTTGATAACACCGGTTGAAGAATTATCCTCTTGATAGGTATTACGTAACTCATCCGTATGTGCTTCGACATAAGCCCGGGAAGCAATGACTTTTCCCCCATTAAAAGCAGGATCACTCTCCCACCAGCCGGCCAGGACAAAGTCACGCTGTACTTCCTCGCCCCTGATGTCCAGCATCAGCGTAAGCGGCGCACCGACCTCCAGGGGAATGCCCATCAGCTGCAAGGTCTTGGTGTCTGCTATTACCTCATTTTCGGCTGCGGGCTTGTGCCCACCGGTGGGTTGAGAAAACGCCAGCTTCAGTCCAACATCATCCAAATACCAAAACTCAGTGCGACGCTTCAAAAACTCCGGGTTTTTTACCTCATCTGCGAGTATACGATCATAGGCGATTTCTTTGACGAGGGGATGGTCTTTGACGGTTTCAAATTCCTCGTCAGTAATATACTTCAGCACGGCATGACCGTCACCGCCGGCCTGCCGCATGCTGGCTTGTTGTAAACTCTCCACAGCACCGCTGCCCATCGTAAACAGCGTAGTAAAAAGTACGGCAGTAAGCGCAATAGCGATAACTGCAATGACATTGCGGGACTTATTGGTCTGAAAACTCTTATCCGCCAATTTGCGAACCGCTCTTTTATTCTTAACCTTAATCATCTGCACGCACCGCCCACGATTTTCCCGTCCTCAATGTGGATGATGCGATTCGCCATTTGGGCGATTTCCTCATTGTGGGTAATCATCACGATGGTTTGTTTAAACTGCTGGCTCGTTACTTTTAGTAAACCTATGACATCAAGGCTCGTTTTGCTGTCCAGATTCCCCGTAGGTTCGTCAGCCAAAATGATAGCGGGCTTAGCCGCCAAAGCCCTGGCAATAGCCACACGTTGCTGCTGACCGCCGGAAAGATTATTGGGCAGATTATTCAGCTTGCTTTCAAGCCCTAACATCCCTATGATTCTATCTACATATGATTTATCCGGCTCACTCCCATCAAGCTGAATAGGAAGAATGATATTCTCGTAAACGTTTAGAACAGGCACAAGATTATAGTTTTGGAACACAAAACCGATTTTTCGTCTGCGAAAAATCGTCAATTCCTCTTCTTTGAGCGCAAAAATCTCCCTTCCATCCACAACTACTCTTCCGCCGGTAGGATGGTCCAGCCCTCCCAGCATATGCAAAAGGGTAGATTTACCACTGCCTGATGTACCGACAATCGCCACATACTCGGCTTCTTCTATGGCAAGATCGACTCCGTCCAAAGCTTTGACCATCGTATCTCCGCTTCCGTAGTATTTTTTCAATTTTGTCGTTTCGAGTATACTCATTTTACTTTCCTCCGAAAAAAATAGTCTGCAGCGCAGTTTCCTACGATACAGACTATAACATAATAATCTTTCCACAATCTTTCCGAACTCTAACGTTTTTGTAAGATTTCTCTTTAATTATGGATCTGTTATTCTTTTTTTGTTCTGGGCAAAAAGACCGCAAAGACAGAACCCTTCCCCGAGGTTGATGACACTTTAATATAACCGCCTTCAGCCACTATGATCTCTCTTGCCAAAAACAGTCCCAGGCCGACACCCTCCTGTTTGCTGACAGCCCCCGAACGGTAGAAACGGGTAAAGATCTTGCTTAGTTCTTCTTTGTCGATACCAAGCCCTTGATCAGATATTTCAATACAGCAAAATAGCTCATAGGGTATGGTTCTTATCGTGATTTTTTTGCCGCTCTCACTGTATTTCACAGCGTTATCAAGGATATTATATATTGCTTCGGTCGTCCATTTAAGATCGAAGTAGGCATAGCTATCAGCGTTTTCTTCAGTATTTTCTTTAGCAATAAAGATGTCTTTAGCTTCTGCCTGGGGTAAGATTTGTTTAATCGCCTCGTCCAACAGCTTTTCTACCACTTCCCTTTCAGGCGATACGGTAATAATGCCTGTTTCGAGCCGCGATGCTTTTACCAGGACACTGATAAGAAAATTCAACTTCTCCGCCTGTGCAGATAATGCATTCACACAAACGGCACAGTCTTGGGGCAATTCGTATTCACCGAGCAGTTGTGAATAGAGCAAAATATTGGCAAGAGGCGTTTTTGTTTGATGCGAAATATCGGAAATCAAACCTTTAATTTTTCCCTCTTCCTCAAGTAGATTTTTTGAGGTTCGCGCACAGATGGAAAGATACCTGGCAAGCTTTGCTTCTACAGCAGATAAAAGGGATTCGTCAAAGACCTCTTGAGTAAAACTGCCGTCTATGGCCTTATCCAGCATGTCGGCAATTCCTTTAAGCGTTTTCTTTGTCTTGCGGCGGTACAACAAAACGATAATCACGGCTGAAGATACAATAACAACAGTAATCACAACGCAGAACCAGGCAGGAACATTCATATCACTTCACCGCCCATGTATAACCGAGGCCATAGACCGTCTTGATGTACTGCGGCACAGAGGGCTTGTCCTCCAATTTGTCACGCAGCCTTTTTATCGTAACGGATAATGCGTTTTCATCAACGTATTCCTCTTTATCTGTCCACAACCTGTCGACCAAAGCCGCACGAGAAATGATATTTCCCCTGTTCTCCACTAAGATTCGCAACAATTTCTGCTCTGTTTTGCTGAGTTCGAGGGGTTTTTGATTTTTGTAGAATTCCATCTTTGCAAAGGAAAAGGAAAAACCGTCGATCTGTATGGTATCGCAAGGTTGCTGCCGGCCCTTTCGCAGCTGGACACCCACTCTTGCCCGCAACACCATGAGACTAAACGGCTTTGTGATGTAGTCGTCAGCTCCAAGCTCAAATCCTGTTACGATATCAGTTTCCATGTCGTTAGCGGTCAAGACAATAACCGGCAGCTCCAATCTCTTTCGAATATCGGCCAAAAGCTCCAAGCCGTTTCCGTCCGGCAGATTGAGATCTAATATCACCAGATCAAAGGAATTATGCAACATCTGGTCTTTGGCGGCAGCAATATCATACGCCTGGGCAAAGGTACAATTATCACCTTTGAGAGCCAGGACAATACCGTTGCTTAAGGCAATATCATCCTCAATAATTAAAATGTGCTTCATATCCCTCTTATCTACCATCCAGAAACACCCCGACCTTTTCAACATCGCAGTACAATTTAATCTGGCAACAAGTCCGACTGTGTCAAAATAGTTTCCATTGTGCGTAAGCTCTTCAATTATCCTAACACAGTTTGGCCCCATCATGTCTTTATAATTATTGTTTGCTAAACATTATAAATAAAGACAATGCAATACCGGATAAAAAAGCTAAATAGGAATGTTCCTTCTCATGTTCTCGTGCCTCCGGCAAAAGATGAGATGCCGAAATATAAATCAAAACTCCTACCACGAACCCAAGGGCAAGCCCCAAAGCAGAATTATTTAGTTTTTTTACTAAGGGATAAGCTATAAACGCCCCTAATGGTGTTGTTAAAGCCGCGACAAGAAAGGCATAAAATATAGCTTTCTTTTCGCTTAAGCCTCCCTTTATCAAAACAGAAAAAGTGATCACTCCTTCAGCAAACTCATGCACCACTAAACCAATCCCGGCCAGCACTCCTGTAAATATGCTTACACTGAAAGTTACACAATAGATGACGCCATCTATCAGGGAGTGTATACCTATGCCTTCAAGAGCAGTAATCCCAAAAGCTAATTCAGTTTGTTTAGTTTTGTATTTTATCAGCTTATTGCTAAAAAACATGAAGATGAATCCTGTTAAAGCAGCTAAACCGGCCTTTGGATTATGCCCTATTGCTTGCGGGAAGGCCATTATTAAGGGTGAAGAAATTAAGACTCCGGCTGCAAAACAAATGGAATACTCTTTGTTTTTTTCTGCCCACGCTTTATTTTTATAAATGACCCAAATACCTAAACTATTTACCACCATTGCGCCTATTGCAAAAATTGCGATCCAAGTAAAAGTATTAATTCCTGACATAGTATTCACCCCTCATAAACATAACAGACAGTGATAAGAATAGGGCATACCCTATCACTTATCACTATCCGAAAGGTTATCATACTGCTTATTTAATTATATACGTTTTTTTCTCAAGTATTCCTTCTATTCTATCGATGATTCTTCGTCTGTCAGTCATAAAAAGTCCTGAAAACAGACTTGCAAGTTGATTATGCTCTGGTCATAGTTGACCCACATTGCGGGCATTTAATGGTGTTGCAACCTGGATTCCCGTTAACTCATAACGAGGAAGGCAGCTCAATCTGTAGCGCGTGATAGATTTCCTTTTGCTTCTCCAATAGTTCGCCTACACGTAGCCGTTGGCCGGGAGCTTCAAAGCATTCAATAACATCAAGCT
>JAHDSQ010000044.1 GCA_018432615.1 Clostridia bacterium | reverse complement strand
ACCCTAACAGGGATAAAAAAGCTCTTACCTGCACGTACAAACCTAAGACCATCCTTAGAAAGGCCACCGCCGGGGACCACACAATGAACATGAGGATGGAAAGAGAGATTCTGACCCCAAGTATGGAGAATAGCAGTAACCTCGGTCTGAGCGCCGAGAAACTTAGGATTTTAAGCAAGCTCCGTAATAGTTTCCCCTGCACATTTCAAAAGCAGAGAATAGAGGAGCTCTTGGTTTTGGTATATAATAGGGTTAAGCTGATTAGGCAAAGTAAAAAAAACATGAAAATAGGGGACAAGTAGAAGCTTAGACAACTGAGACTGAACCCATTCAAATTGTTTACTACCCTGACACTTCGGGCAGTGCCTGTTCCGGCAGGAAATATAAGAAACCTCCAAGTGACCACAACCGGTACAACCATCAACATGAGAACCAAGAATAGCAGTTCGGCAGTTTCTAATAGAATAAAAAGCCTTGCCTTGATCGAATGAAAGGTTCGAAGGAGTAACAGCATTAAAAATATCCTGTAACTCAAGCATAGTTATCAGCATCCAAGGGACTTTTGACGGAACAAAGGCGTTTAGTAGAAAGATGAAGATAAATACAAGTAGTATCAATATTGGCATGGCCTAAAAGAACCTGAATAGTCCTGAGGTCAGTATCATTCTCCAAAAGATGAGTAGCAAAACTATGGCGGAGAGAATGAACAGAGACAGGTTTAACAATACCGGCCTTTTCCTTAGCATCCTTAAACACCTGCTGAATATTCCTGGCGGCAAGAGGTTTACCGGGGCATTTGCCGGGGAAAAGAAAACCTTCAGGTTTATATACGCTCCAATAACGCCTTAGTATAAGTAAATTATCCCTACCCAAAATAGTGAATCTATCTTTACCTCCTTTACCACCACGAACTCGAATAAGCATATTAACAGAATCAATATCAGCGACAGAAAGATTAAGAACCTCACTAATTCTAAGGCCAGAAGAATAGATGGTCAAAAGGATAGTTCTATGCTTTAAACTGGAAATATGGTTAAGAATAGAGAGAATCTCCTCTTTAGAGAGAACATACGGCAGCTTCTTAAGTCTCTTAGGTTGAACAATAACCTCATCAGAGAAATTACAATTAAGTACCGAGTTAAACATGATCTTAAAAGCATTGCATGAGATATTGATATTGCTGTAACTGATACCACTTTTAATGCGGTAATGAAGATATTGCTTGATTTCTGTATTTCATCCGGCTGGATCAAATCAGGTGACTTACCCGAATATTTCTCCAACAACCGGACGTGATTAAGATAATGTCTTTGAGTTTGCGGGGAGTAACCATGCAGTTCCATTTCAAATATCATTTTTTCATAATGTGTTGACATAAAAAACATCCTTTCTATAATTGATTTTACAGAAAGAATGATACCACGAAAAAGTGATACTACGTGCCACCGCGCAGCGGTTTAGTACAACACTGCATTGCCGTTCTAGGCGCGGTAAGTGGGCTCAGCGGGGGCGAAATTTTGGGCGGGGCTGGAGTATGCGCGCCACATCGCCCGGCCCAAGTCAGGCATGACCCGGCTCGCCCGGGCCTAACATAAGAGCTATGATAAGGCCCGGTCTTCATCTTAGGGCCGGAGGACGTCGGAGATGCGGGTCCGTTATATGCCATACCCTATATGATGTAATTCTCAGGGGTCGTTATTAAATAAGCTTATAAAAAGCATAGAGTAATAATATTACATATTACTTCTTTGTGATAAAATAAATATTAGGATAACCAGTTGGAGGAATGATAATATGGAAGATATTATCAAAAAAGTGCCAAAGAAGTATAGAGAAGATGTTCAACGCGGAATTGATATTTTAAAAGAAGCAGGGTGCAAAGAAGTGTATTTGTTTGGATCTCTTATTAATGGTAATGAGAGAGAAGGATCAGATATTGACATAGCAGTTCGCGGCTGCCCGACAGGAATGTATTTTCATATTCTTGGGAAGTTGATGTATGAGTTAAATCATCCTGTTGACTTGATTAATCTTGACGAAAAAGATGATTTTGTGAAAAATCTCGAAAGGAAAGGTAGGCTGACACATGTCTGATGAAGTAAGAGATCAAATACAGACTGAGATAAAGCAAATAGATAAGCACATAAAATCATATGAAAAACTATTGCAAAAGAGTCAAGAATGCGAGCCAGACCTAATTGAATTAACTGCGCTCGCTTCTGTATTACATGCAATATATAATGGGATTGAAAAAATATTTATAATAATAGCAAAGAAAATAGATAAAGACATTCCGGATGGCAAACAATGGCACAAAGAAATATTAATACAAATGACAAAAACAAGGATAACCAGAGGTGAAGTTATTTCGGAAGGACTAAAGGAACAACTATTGCCTTATCTTGCCTTCAGACATTTTTATCGCCATTCATATTCTTATATCATGTCTTGGGTTGAATTAGAAAAATTAGTCAATGCAGTATTTGATGTGTGGGAAGAAACAAAAGTTGAATTAAATAGATTCATTAGTAATTACGATAAAAATTAAAGGGTACGGCATATAACAACGCATTCCCACAAGGTGCGGATTAGCAGGTTCAATGCGGGCCGAGATTTGGAGAAGGGCTGAAGTCAGCTGCACACATCCTTCTGCCCAAGACCGGCAGTGCCCGCGCCGCGTTATGCGACATTATCAGCATGAGGAATATATTGAGTCATATTTGTATATTAATCGTATTATTGATATAATAATAATATGATTAATATACAAATAGGTGATGCATGATGAAAGAATTCTTCTATAACAGAAATCCGATGAAAGTATTATCTTATTTAAGCAAAAACAAAAACGACGAATTTCTTTATGGGTCAAAGATTGCAGAAGAAATAGGCGTAAATCAGGGTGGGACAAGTATAGCATTGAAAAAATTCAAAGAAATGGGAATCGTTAACAGCGAAAACGTAGGGAAAACGTTAGTTTACCAAATAAAAAAAGAGAACCCGTTAGTAAAGGCATTTAGAGTTTTCGAGAACTTATTTGAACTCAACGAATTAATTGAAAGAATGAAACAGAATTCAAGAAAGATTATATTATTTGGCAGTTGTGCTACAGGAGAAGATGATAAAGATAGTGATATAGATATTTTTATCGTTACTGATGATAAAGAAAAGATTAGCGAAGAAATATCAACATATAAGAGTGACAGAAAAATAAGCCCAGTGATAGTAACACCACTGGAACTATGTGAAATGAACGAAAAAGAAAAAGTATTTTTGCATGAAATAGAGACAGGGATTGAAGTGTGGGGTGGAGTAGATGACTAAAATTGATGACTATATAAAAAAAGGGAAATTAAAAGTTACAAAAATCTCAGATGAAATGATTATAAAAGAACTTGAGGTTGGGAAAAAAGACCTGTTAGCAGCTATATCTAGCTTTAAGTTGGGAAATTACAAATGGGCAACAATACAAGCATATTACAGTATATTCCATGGAGTAAGAGCATTAATATTTAAGGCAGGTTACAGAGAAGAAAGCCATATTGCGTTAAAATAGCATTCAAGGAATTGTATATTGATAATAAAACTTTAGACAAAGAGACATATAAAACATTAGAAAGCGGAATGGACCTAAGAGAGCTTGCAGATTATAAAGAGACATTCTCTCAGGGAGCGGCAGAAAATCTAATAAAACGAGTTGAAAAAGCAATAGAAACAATAGAAGAGTATATAAAGAACTGATAACGATACGAGCAAGACTTCAAAAAAGACAGCTATGGATACAGACCAGGCAAAAACGCGCACCAAGCCATACAGGCCATCAAAAAGGAGTTAAGTGGTAAATACAATCACGTAGTAGAGGCAGACATCAAAGGGTATTTCAACAACATCAACCACGAATGGCTGATAAAAATGCTTAAAGAGAGAATCAATGACAACACATTCCTAGGGTTGATAAAGAAATGGCTGAAAGCAGGCATATTAGATAGCAACAGCAAGATAATAAACCCCGAGAACAGCTGTTCTCAAGGTTCGGTAATAAGTCCGATACTAGCCAATATCTATCTGCACTATGTGATAGACATATGGTTTGTGAAGAGAGTAAAACCAAGATGTGAAGCAGAAGTATACTACTGCAGGTCGGCAGATGATTTTGTATTCGGATTCAGATATAAAACCGATGCAGATAAACTACTAAACGCCTTGGGATTGCGCCTAAAGAAATTCGGACTGGAACTGGCGAAAGAAAAGACTGGTATGGTAGTATTCTCAAGGTTCAAAAAGCATCTGGGTACAAAATTCAGTTTTCTTGGCTTTGATTTCAGATGGGTAGCCTCAAGAAAAGGGAAAGACTATATACTGATAGAGACTAACCCGAAAAGAATGACGAAATCGCTGAAAGCATTCACCAAATGGTGCAAGGAAAACAGAAACAACCGTATCCGAAAGATAGTGGACATGGTAAACTCAAAACTAAGAGGTCGCTTCAACTATTATGGAATCCGAGGAAACAGTCATAAGATCAACAGATTTTACTACATAGTTACCAAAACACTGTACAAATGGCTAAACAGACGTAGCCAGAGAAGAAGCTTTAACCTTGACGAATTCAATGAAAAGATGAACTACTACGGACTAATAAAACCGAGAATCATGAGAGAATACCGACAGATGAGTATTGAAGATTACTGTTTTGCGTAAGAATTACGGAAGCGAGTATATTTGAAGAGCCCGGTGCAGTAATTCCGCACGCCGGGATTCTGTGCGGGGGCTGGCGAGTAATCGTCAGTTCTACCGTGACTGTGACATAGGCCTATATCAGGATGAAAGGGAGAAAATTGACGGAATGAATGATTCAGCAAGGCAATTTTATGACGAATTAGCTGAAGCTTACCATCTCATTTTTGAAGACTGGCACAAGTCTATCTTACGGCAAGGGAGAATTTTCTCAGATATAATTCAAGAAAGATATCAAAAGTCGTTCAATTTGAGAATTCTTGATTGCTCATGTGGAATAGGGACCCAAGCTATCGGCTTAGCCAAATACGGCTATGATCTCACTGCCACAGATATAAGCCAAAATGCGGTGGCCAGAGCGAATGTTGAAGCACTGAAAGCTGGGGTTAATATTCGATTTGGTATTGCGGATATGCGGAGCCTGATTTCTCAGGTTGAGGGTGTCTTCGATATAGTTATATCTTGTGATAATTCATTGCCCCATATAATCTCAGATGAGGAACTGCTAACCTCAGCGCAAAATATGTGGGCGAAATTGTCAACGCCGGGTTTTCTCCTGATTACCATCCGGGATTATGACAAAATCATCAATGAGAAGCCCGTTTCCACTATCCCAAGAATTATTGATGATACATCCGGCAGAAGGATTATCTTTCAGATATGGGATTGGGCGGCACAAGACAAAATTTACACTTTAAATCACTATATTATTCAAGAGTACAAATCCCATTGGCAAACAAAGCACACAAAAACTACATACAGAGCTTTATTAAGAAAAGAACTCTCAAACATACTATCTAAGGCTGGTTTTGTTGATATAGAATGGCTAGATCCAGAAGTTAGTGGCTTTTACCAACCAATCGTAGTAGCACACAAAAAGCGGCCTACGGTCACATAACAACGGCTTCACGCTTCCGGGCGCGTTGAGCAGGTTCAACGAAGCAATTCTTTGGGGCAGGGCTGAAGCGTGTGCGCCACACCCCTTCGCCAACCGAGTCGGCTCGTTCTCGTCAAGAACTGACAAGCAGTTCTAAGACTCGAACTTCACCTGTAGGCTCAGGGGCGTCGTGAAGCCAGATCCGTTATATGCAATTGGCTATTCAAGATATTCTTTGGAGGCGTCATATTTGAAGAAGGTCTTTTTGGTAATAACAATTCTTGCAGTAATTATAATTTGTGCAGTTGTACTATGGAACATATCAAAAGCCCGAACGTTTCAGTTTTTTGGTGAAATCTACCCAAGAGTTAATACAAACGAAAAAGTAGTAGCACTAACATTTGATGATGGCCCCACTATTAAGACGGACGAGGTTCTATCTGTTCTTAGCGATTTAAATGTCAAGGCAACTTTTTTTGTGATTGGGGCAGACCTTGAAAAAAATATGTCTCAAGGACAGAAACTTGTTGGGGCAGGACACGAGTTAGGGAACCATACCTACTCTCATAACCGTATGGTTTTAAAATCTTACGACTTTGTTCGGCAGGAAATCGAAAAAACAGATAGTTTGATTAGAGAAGCTGGTTACAAAGGGGAGATTTTTTTTAGGCCACCAAACGGGAAGAAGTTATTTGTGCTACCTTATTACCTAAATCAACATGATCGTAAAACAATAATGTGGGACGTTGAAGCAGACTCATATCCTGAAATAGCAAGTAGCTCCGAAATGATCACGAAGTATGTTATGGGGAATACCAAACCCGGGTCGATTATTCTTCTTCACGTTATGTTCGATAGTAGGAATGAATCAGTAAAGGCCATTAAGGGAATAGTTACAGGTTTGAAACAAAAGGGTTATAATTTCAAAACCATGTCGGAATTACTTAAGTATAATATTAGTTCGTAGATAAGAAGCCAACTGCACATAACACCGTATCTCCACAAGGGCGCGTGGTGCAAAGGATATGGGGTGTGCGCGCTCACATTCCTTCGCTAACCGAGGCGGCTCGCCCAAGCCTAACATAAGAGCTATGGTAAGGCTTGGTCTTCACCTGTAAGGCTCAGGGGCGTCGGGAAAACGTTTACGTTATACGCAATAAGCACGAAAAGAATTATTGGGAGAGGCTTTTATGTTCAATATTTTAAAAACAATAAATGAAAAACCAAAACCATTTCAGTTTTATACTGCTGAAGAATTATGGACGGATGAGCATACATCAAAAAAAATGCTCGAGTATCATCTTAATGAAGCGATAGACGTTTCATCTCGGAATGCCAATTTCATCAATCAATCTACATCTTGGATAATCAAAAAGTTTGATCTTAATGAGAAATCAAATGTTTTAGATTTTGGATGTGGCCCAGGACTTTACACAAACCGATTTGCAGAAAGAGGTATTAATGTTACTGGAGTGGACTTTTCAAAAAGATCAATTGAATATGCTATGCAGATTGCATCAAGCAAAAACTTGAAAGTTAATTATATAAACAGAAATTACCTTAATTATGAAACACAAGACAGATTTGATCTAATTACAATGATTATGTGTGATTTCTGTGCGTTAAGTCCGAATCAAAGGGGGATTATGTTAAGCAAATTTAAAGAGCTTTTAAATCCCTCCGGAAATATTTTGCTGGATGTTTACTCACTGAAATCATTTAACCAGAGAGAAGAAAGAGCCTTTTATGAATTCAATCATTTAGATAATTTTTGGTCTCCGGAGGAGTACTATTGTTTTATCAATACGTTTAAGTACTGCAATGAGAAAGTAATACTTGACAAATACACAATTATTGAAAAGGCTCAAACTAGAGTTATATATAACTGGCTGCAATATTATTGTATTGAAACACTCAAAAGAGAATTTGAAGATAAAGACTTTGAAGTGTTGGAAGTATACTCGGATGTCTGCGGACAACTATATAATACAAAGTCATTAGAATTTGCCGTTGTAGCCAAATAATTATTAGTATAGCGTGCTTACTGCGTATAACAGCACTTTCCCGTCAACAGTGCGGGTTAGCGGGCTCAGCGGGGGTCGGATTTAGGGAAAGGCTGAAGATAGCCGCACACATCCTTCGGCCCAAGACCGGCAGGACCCGGCTCGCTTTCGCCAAGTACAAGTACTAAGGCTCAAGCTTCGCCTTAGGGCCGAAGAACGTCGGGAATGCAAGTACGATAAGCGGACATCGCTCGCCGCGCGAGCTCGTCCGATTATCGCGGCGCGGGCACTGCCTGGAGATTGGCTCGCCCGCGCAAGCGCTCGCGACACCGCCTATCTCCAGGTTTACAAAATCCTTTCGTCAAGAGTTGCAAACAACTCTAAGACTCAAGCACTTCGTAAACCCGCGCCGCGTTAGGCGACATATAGTGCAAAGGGCGCGCCGTCCTTGGCGCGGAGTTGTATCTAGGAATGGAGTATTTTTTGTGATACGAAAAGATAGTTGAAAAATAAGCAACTAAACTATCACTAAACCATCTTTCCAGTTAGTTCTACTTGTGATAGGTTGAGTAAACCATATTTATGATTTAATGTATATTTATTCACAATACACAGGGAGAGATTTAAAATGGGAAATAAATCTATGGGAGAAGTCATTTCCGAATACAGGAAAGGAAGTGATATGACACAAGCAGTCCTAGCAAAAAAAATAGGAGTAACAGATAAGGCAGTGTCAAAATGGGAACGCAATATTTCCTGTCCTGATGTTAGAACTATCCCAAAACTTGCAGAAATGCTTGGAATATCTGTTGAAGAATTAATGCAGGGTAGAGAAAATAGTAAAAATGCATTTCAACAGCTTGACAGACGAGATTTTAAGCAAATGTTTTCTCTTTCTATAAAATGCGTAGCAGTTGCGATAGGTGGTGGAACTTTAGTATTGAATTCATTGGGCGGGATTTCTTCTAATGATGCTGTTAAACTACTAAGTATCGCAGTTGTTTGCTTGGGATTATATTGTTTTTTTCCAGAAGAAAAAGATTGAGATTATGAGCATATTCTGTAGCAGGTTATATGCTTTTTATTTACTTTTTGTGACTTATTGGTTTTGTTAGTGATTATTTTAGGCAGCGCCATCCGTGGCGCTACTGAGTCTGGGGGTACTATACGATCGCCTAACCATACATTGCCGTAACAGGCGCGGTAAGCGGGTTCAACGGGGGCTGGGTTTTTGGGCGGGGCTGAAGCGTGCGCGCCACACCCCTTCACCAACCGGGTCGTCTCGTCCAAACCTAAGAAAAGAGCTTTCTAAGGTTTGAACTTCGCCTGTAGGTTCAGGGACGTCGGCAATGCGGTGACGTTAGTACGCCAAGCAAAGCTTGGTACTTTTGATAGGGTGAAAGTCCCTGTTGGGCAAGGCCTAGCCAGCCACCCATATCGAGTGTTGCGCCGAAGCTGGTAACAGCAAGGTGAAGTGTACACATAAGCAGAGAACCCAAATCTATGATTTGGTGTGAATCGCTTAGTGTCTTTATCAGAGAACTATATAGGCCAAAGGGATGACCGTACATCCTGAAGTACATTCAGCCCCGTTAAATGTGTCCCTATCATTGATAGGTAAAGCAGATGGCGACGTTTTTAACGGCTCGGAAGTCAATACAATGGGATCGTAAAGGGTGAGATTCCCGAGGGTCTGCCGGGGTCAGAGTACATGGCATGTATGGAGAGAAGCGTTAGGAACTTGGGAGGTCCTGTAGGTTCCAACAAATCAGTTGGTAGGAAGGTGCAATCGAAAAAGAGGCCGACCGATAACCTGCAGGAAGTCGGATTAACCCATATTACTCCGGGGTTGGGAGAGCCAGCTACAAGGGGAAGGGGTTAACAGAGATACGTTAGTGCAAAGGAAACATCTACCGGAAATGCAGGACTGGATAAATGATGCAAACCTCACTGCGACGATTACCAAGAAACTATACACATGGTGTATAGAAGATTACGGATGGGAGTATCTCTGAGGAGCCCGGTGCGGTAATTTCGCACGCCGGGATTCTGTGCGGGGTGCGCCGGGTAACCGGCGCGTCTACCGTAACTCCTAAATCGGACGCGTGAGACCGCGCCGTCCTGGCGCGGGTTGAGAAAGTGCGGTTTGAAGGGTTTTCTAATTAAAAGCTACAGTTTTTTATATTTGTGGAGGTTGAGTTTATGGATGATTTCACAAAGAAAGATATGGAGGAAGCACTCCTAGCAATAACTTCAATGATTAGCAAGACTGAAAAAGCAAAAGGAAAATTTGCACAAGGTACTTCTCAGCATACGTTACAAAAGAACAGGCTTAAAGCGCTTAATATAGCTTCAGCATTGATATTAAAAGAATTAGCAGAGAGTGATGTTTTGGATTATTATAAAAAAGAAGATTTCAAAAAAGCGCTTGCACCAATAGCTTCTCTGATTAGGAAATCTGAGAAAGCACAGAAAAAATTAGCGCAAGGCACTTGGCAGCAGACGATGCTAAGTAATAATCTCAAAGCACTCTATATAGCTTCGCCATTGTTAACGAAGGCATTGAGCGAGATAAGTACCAGAAAAGAGCAGATAGAATAATATCCGTGTTATGAGAATAATGTGATGTTTAATATCAGACGTAATTCTCATTACCCAATTCATTTTGCATCGTTTTTTAGGATTTGAGGTGCCGCCGTCCATGGCGGCTCCGAAGCTCGGGGCGACCAACTTTACTTAACAATGCAATCGCGCAGCGGGCGCGGTAAGCGAACTCAGCGGGAGCGAGATTTTCGGACGGGGCTGAAGTGTGCGCGCCACATTCCCCGGCCCAAGTCAGGCATGACCCGGTTTGCCCGGGTCTAACATAAGAGCTATGATAAGGGCCCGGCCATCGCCTTAGGGCCGGAAAACGTTGTGAGTATTAGACCGATAAGCGGACATCGCTCGCCGCGCAAGCGCTCGCGACATCGCCTATCTCCAGTTAAATGAAATTGGTCGCAAAGGCCGCGCCGTCCTGGCGCGGATGATGCTGTCGCTATCTAACCACGGCAGAGCCTAGTTCGCCAATGGATTAACTTCTCATTATCCATATTGAATATACCGTTGCGGCGGAGCCGCGATTCCGGCGTGGCGGGAGCCACCTGTCCGGAACCGAGGGGCCACCTGTTTTAGCCTAGCTATTCGCTTTGCGATTTATCTAACCCAAATACCTCACGCATTGACATGTCTTTAGATGAGTCAATATATTCAATATTAATTTTGTATGCATCATGTACAATGCGGTCAAGAATAGCATCAGCTAATGGATTATCATCACCGCCGAGTCGTTCGTACCAGCCTTCTTGTCGAAACTGAGAACAGAATACAGTGGACGATTTCCTCCTGCGTTTGTGGATTAACTCAAAGAGATCCTTACATTCAGTTTCCGTTAGTTTCATTAGCAACCACTCATCGATGATAAGAAGAAGAGGTTTTGTGTATTTAGACAACACTTTAAGGAAAGTCCCTTCATTACGGGCAACTTCCAAATCCAGCAAGAGTTCTGGAAGTCGAACATATTTAACTGTGTAATATTGTTTGCATGCTTCCATGCCAAAGGCACAAGCCATATATGTTTTGCCACTTCCAGTAGCACCAGTAATGAAGATATTTCGATGCTCTGTGATATATTCGCATGAGGCAAGCCTTGTAATCAGGGTCTTATTCAGCCTTCGACCTGATGTATAGTCAATCTCTATGATGTTGGCACCAGACTGATCCAGTCCGGCACTCCGAATAAGACGTTTTAAACGGTTGTTTTTTCGACTGGAGTATTCGATATCTACCAGCATACCGAAGCGGTCTTCAAAAGGAACATCCTTCATTTTGGAGTCATTTCTCTGATTGCGAAATGCATCTGACATAGCGGTCAATCGCATTTCAATTAATTTATCAATAGTACTTTGGTTTGTCATGCTTTCTTACCTCCATAGTATCGGGCACCTCTGGTAATGCCGTAGTTGTTTTGTGTGGATTCTGGTTTTTCTGTATCGGGCAAAGTATTCTCCTGAACAGCTGTAAGAACGCTCTTAATGCTCTTGTAGCTGGGCGATGCTGTATAGGACAATGCCTTTTCACAGGCAGCTTCCAATCGGCTGACAGAATACTTATCTGCTAGTTTCAGGAGCCCCATACAGCTTCTATAGGATTGCTGTTCCACACGCCCGGAGGCAAGGATTGCATTTATAACTTCATGTGTATTGTTTCCGATTCGCTTAGCCCATTCACGGAAGCGATCTCCGTTCCATTCCAGATATTTCTGATGGTCCAGCGGCATATGCTCTACAATGGTGCTATACTGTCCAGGTCGTCCGTACAGACGACGATGGGATGCAACGCGTTTATGGTCAAAGAAAATCTCAATGGTTTTGTCTGTTATCCGCGCGTTAACCTTACGTTTGATATATTCGTAAGGGGTTGAATAGTGCATTTTATCTATCGATATGTGATAATTAAACTGAACGGTGGCTTGTTTCCATTCCGCCAGTTCATATCTGGTAGCAGGCAAAGGTAACAGTAATGGCTGTTCTTCCCCAAGAAACAAACTTCGTCTGCTACCTTCTTTCTTTTGGAATAGGTTAGCATTGAACTTGTCCAATTTCTCCCGAATTGCCTGGTTTAATTCAGAAAGTGAAAAGAACTGTTCGTTCCGGAGTGCTGCTGTTATCCAGGTGGATATGTTTCCAACTGAGCCCTCCGCATTTGGTTTATCCTTGGGCCTTCGTACTCTGGCAGGAATGATAGCTGTACCATAATGCTCTGCCATCTCGTGGTAAGTTGTATTCAATTCCTGTGTATACCAGCCTTTGTTATGGTTTACGGCTGTCCGACAGTTATCTGGCACTATAATCTTGGCGACACCGCCAAAGAAATCGTACATGTGTACATGTGCGGTTATCCATGCCTGTTGCTTTTCATTAATGAAAGCCTCTACATAGGTGTACTGACTATATGTCATAACACCGACAAATAGATAGGCGTTTGTGATTTCACCAGTGTCAGGGTCAATAATATGTGCCGGATCACCTGCCCAGTCAACTTCGACCTGCTCACCAGGTTTACGGGGAATGTGCATGGTTGCACGGCGCTTCTGTTCGTCTTGTTGGATGTAGTAACAGAACTGGGAATACATCAGAGGATATTCGCCGTTCATACGGCATTCTTCACAGTATTCCATCCACAAAAGTTTTTTACTGACGCCATTTTTTAGTAGTTCCCTGCGGATGTAATCGTAGTCAGGCATGCGTTTTATTGCGGCATCTGACTTAGTTTTAGGAAACATGGTTTCCTCTAAGACGGCATCGGTTTGACTGTCATCAAGTGGCCAGGAAATGTTCAATTCCTGTGCTCGTGCAGTCACCTTAGCAACCGTCTTGCGAGAAACACTGCAACTAAGGGCAATGTTTCGTTCACTAAATCCGGGACTTTTCAGCCTCAAGATTTCACGATATTTGGTCATCATAGTGACCTCCTTTAACTATATTTGCATCTTTGAAATGCATAAATACAGTATAAAGGAGAATTTATAAATGTGGCTCCCTTATGCCAGAATGCTGGTTCCCATCAGGCCGGAATGGTGGCCCCCACTGACCGGACAGGTGGCGCAAAATGCTCCGGAATACTCATCCATATTATCAAGAATGGATTTAGGGAGTCGGATTAACCCATATTACTATGGGGCTTTGGTGGGTAAATTCAGGCTGGATTTAGTATATATATGGATGTGGTACAAGATACTAACCTGGGGGGATTATATATGACGATCGAAAAGAAAATCAGCAAGGTATTTGGGCTCAATGATGAAACTTGGTTGAGACATTCGAACCCTTGGAGTGTATGGACAAGAAATTCTGCCTTGCCAATTTTAATAGTGGCTTTTTGGAGTAGAGTATGGCTTGGCATTTGGTCAATAGTACTAATTGTTGTAGCAATTCTTTGGACCATGATGAATCCTAGAATATTTTCAAAACCGAAATCAACGAATAACTGGGCTTCTAAGTCCGTTTTAGGTGAGAGAGTATGGTCAAATCGAGATAAAGTAGCAATACCAACTCACCATAAATTACTACCGAATATTTTAAGTACGGTTGCAGGAATTGGATCTGTATTTGTAATTTGGGGTACATATAAATTAGCAATTTGGTATGTTATGTTTGGGGCTGCTTTAGTTTATTGCGGAAAGTTGTGGTTTCTTGACAGGATGGTATGGCTTTACGAGGATATGAAAGAAAATCCACAATATAAGACTTGGTTGTATTAGAAGCCAGTATTTTAGGTTAACAACAATACAAGATTTAAGGCGGCTGAGGTTAAGGGCCGCCGTCCATGGCGGCCTCGGATTCGTAGAGCATATGGCTTTAAATAACACTGCTTTCACCTAGCGGGTGCCCCGGTATGAGCGACTACCTTAAGCTCAAGGACGTCGGTAACACATATCCGTTAGTGCGCCAAGCAAGCTTGGCGCTTCTTATAGAGTGAAAGTCTCTATTGGGCAAGGCCTAACCAGCCACCCATATCAAGTGTTGCGTCGAAGCTGGTAACAGCAAGACGAAGCGTACACATAAGCAGAGAACCCAAATCTATGATTTGGTGTGAATCGCTTAGTGTCTTTATCAGAGAACCATATAGGCCAAAGGGATGACCGTACATCCTGAAGAATATTCAGCCCCGTTAAATGTGTCCCTATCATTGATAGGTAAAGCAGATGACGACGTTTTTAACGGCACGGAAGTCATACAATGGAATCGTAAAGGGTGAGATTCCTGAGGGTCTGTCGGGGTCAGAGCACATGGCATGTATGGAGAGAAGCGCTAGAAACTTGGGAGGTCCTGTAGGTTCCAACAAATCAGTTGGTAGGAAGGTGCCATCCATCACATAACCCCGTGGCCGCAATAATAAATGGGAAAAGTGCTAATCTAGTGAAGCAACTGTACCTTTAGAAGATATATTAAATATTACTTGCAACAAAACGTATTATTTTCTGAGGGGTGAAGATAATGAAAATTACAGTAATACATGGTCAATCTCATAAGGGAAGTACTTATCACATCACAAAGCAAATAATAGATAAAATTTCAGGTGCTGATAAAGAAGTTTATGAGTATTTCATGCCAAGTGATACGCCAAATTATTGTGTCGGGTGTTACAAGTGCTTTTATGAAAGCGAGAACGCTTGTCCTCAGGCAGAGAAAGTACAAAAGCTTGTTGAGTCTATGGAAGCATCTGATGTTATTGTTATTGATTCGCCAACATATTGTTACGGAATGACAGGACAGCTAAAAACTTTCTTTGACCATCTTGGGTATATGTGGCTTTCTCATCGTCCAAAACAGGCAATGTTTAGAAAAGTGGGTATCGTTATATCAACAGCAGCAGGAGCAGGATCAAATAAAGTCACTAAAGCATTGGCACAACAGATGTTTTGGCTTGGGATACCTAAGGTTTTTCAATATAGCAAGAGCGTGAAAGCTTCAAATTGGGAAACAATCCCTGATAAATTTAGAGAATCAATAGCAAAGGATATTTCTAATCTTTCAATAAAAGTAAACGCCATAGTAAAAAAGGTAAGGCCAGACTTTAGATTGAGATTAGTGTTTACCATCATGAGAAAGATGCAAAAATCAAACAATTGGAATATGGTTGACCATGACTATTGGAAAGAGAATGGTTGGCTTGATAAGAATAGACCTTGGTAGGCAAAATGAGAGGAGAGAAAATATGAGGATTTTGGTTTTAGGTGGAACCGGTTTTCTGGGGTCATATCTTGTTCCTAAGTTGCTAGAGCAACAGCATAGAGTAACTGTATTGACTAGGCAAAATAAATTCACTGATACAAACTTCGGAAGCAATCTCCTATATCTCAATGGTGATATTCTGAAACTCAAAGAAATTCAGGATTGTTTAACGAATTACGATCTTATCATTCTTATTGCTATGCCTAAGGTAAATCCTGGTGAAAGAATAACTCAGAAAAGATTTGCTGAATTAAAAGAAGAAACTACGTTATACTTTCATAACTCAATTAATCTGGCAAAGAAACTTGATGTGCCAATTATTGTTACCTCAGGAGCGAATTTTCATACTAAAACTGGAGAGGTTGCAGATGAAACTTGGCCGATACTTAGAGACGGGATACCCAAGATAGGTGAAAATACAGATAGAATAATTGAAGAGAATAAATCACAGATTGTTCAGATGTTACCGGGACAAATCTATGGGGATGGAGGAATGTTTAAGAACGTAATGTTAAAGTGGATACTTGAGGGTAAGTATAGAATTATAGGGAACGGAAATAATCACCTGCCAAGAATTCATGTGGAAGACTGTGCGGAAGCATACATACAGGTAATCAATAAATTGACATTAGGAGAAAAGTATATAATTGCCGATGATTACCCATGTACGGTTAATGAATTCACTAATTATATTACCGACTGTCTTAATATAGACAGATGTAAGCATTTACACGCTCTACCAGTGTATATCTTAAAAGGGAGTTTAACTTTAAGAACCATTTTGATGGACTGTATAGTATCAAATAGTAAGGCGAAATTAGAACTAGGTTGGAAACCCAAATATCCGACTTACCAAGAGGGGCTTCAAGAGTTATTACAGAATTTGGGGTAGGCCTAACCATCGTATGACAGCGAATTACCAAAATCCGAGAGAACATGAACGTAGTAACCAGACTTCGGTAATTAGCGGTACGTTATCTGAGATATGCCCTTATAAGAAAAACTCTCCGGTCAGGAGAGTTAAGAAGGTTCCTTAAAGATTTCATCCAAAGTAAGGGTAGTGTTTTTAAGTTTTTCAAACAGGGATAGATATTTATCTACCCGTTTTTGAGTCAAGTGATAGACTCGACTTTTATCTCGTTTATTGATAGATATCACAAGGATAATAAGTCGGTTTTCAAGAATTATAAAAACAATACGAACTCTTTTGCCATCAATGTAAGCTTTACGCAAGCCAGTTAAATTGAGGTTCATTTTCTGCCCTAGCGGTTCGCTGTATGCAAAGGGATCTTGGGAGAGTTTAGTAAGGATTTTTGAAGCTTTCAAGAAAAGGTTGTTATCAAGATTTTTAAATTCAGTTTCAGCTTCTTTTAAGAATTTAATCTTGAATTGATTCAATGGAGAGACCCCTTTCAGCAAGGATTTCCTCAAAATCCTGACCTAATGTGGGTTTTTCTAAACGGCGGAGTGCGATATCAGCGAGTTGCAGTTCTTCGTACATTTCTTGAGCTTCAAGAAGGCTTTCATAATCCTCCACATTAAGCATAACAGCTTCGATGCTATTGTTTTTCATAATAAACAAGGGTTCAGATTGAGCTTTTAATTTACGATAATATTTTGAGAAGCTATTTGAAAGGTCGGAAATAGGAACCAGGCTTTTTCTGCTAAGAACAATTTTCATACAGGTCAGCACTCCTTGAGTATTATTTATAGGTAATATTATACCTAAAATATTAAGTAAAAACAAGGGGCATACTTCACATGACATTTAGAGATTCACACTTCCGGGCACGTTAAGCGTATTCAAAAAAGCTGTTCTTTGGGGCAGGGCTGAAGCGTGCGCACCACACATCTTCGCCGACCGACGACATGTAGGAAATCGGACCGGACCATAATACTCTGAGGACGGGAGAGCCGTTTACATGGGGAAGGGTTTGGCAGGGAATACGTTAGTGCAAAGGAAACATCTACCGGACATGCAGGGTTGGATAAATGATGCAAACCTCACTGCGACGATTACCAAGGAAAATATACACATAAAGTGTATAGCAGATTACGGAAATATATTCCTGCATACTGTGCTTGATTCTAACGCGCAGACATCTCTGTGGTTGAACCCTTTAACATCGCATTTCCGCTCCGACCGTGGTAGTGTTAAGGTAAGTTCCAACCTTCGCTTTAAGGTTCCACATTTATTTTCGGTATGCTCCTAATCTGGCTGTTACATCGTGAGCACATATCGGTAAGTGATTTGTTTGGAGTAAAACAGAAAGAAAATTAAATCGAACACGTCACCTAACTCCATTAGAGGGCAATACCGGTAGTGAAGTCAGGAGAATACCTGGAGTGGGTAAGGCAACAGAGCGGGATTTAATTGCCATTGGGTAGACGAATATTGCCATCTAAAGGGACAAGACTCGGAAGAAATGTAAAATATTTTCGCAACTCTTGGCTCAGCACCCTATTAGAATGATGGCTACCAACCGGACTGTGTTTTTACATTCAAAAAGTATTATAATTGCATTATACGAGGAGATGAGATGGTGCATAGCGCGAAAAAAATCGTTATTCTGCTATCCATATTAACTATATTCATATTATCAGATTGATCTTGTTATAGTGTTATCAGGGGTCGACAGGAAGGAAGTGGAATTTAACTCATAGCAAAATATCCCAATAAAGTATAAAATAGAAATTGAGAAAGGCAGTCTGGATATAAAACTAGTAGATTCAGAAGAAAATGAAATATATAAATTTGAACAGACCGGTAAGAAAACAAAGGAATTAGAAATCACGAAAACAGACAAATATCAAATAGTTGTTACCGGGAAAAAGGCCAAAGGAAGTTATGAAATTACTTGGACCGAAAAATAAAAAATCAAGACGAGCAATATAAATTCTTTAAAAGAGGTGTCGAATGAAAACAAATAAAGACATAAAACTTTACAACTTGATATTTCCAATTTGGCTTCTATGGTTAATACCAATCACTTGGATTGTTGTTTTACCTGCGAATTTTTTAATTGGTTTGGCTGTAGTGGTATTAACACTTAAATATTTAAATGTTTCAGATATAAAAAAAATAGCAAAAAGCATCATTTTAAAAGTCTGGGTATTAGGCTTTGTAGCTGATCTTATCGGGACTGCGGCTATGTTTATGGCTAATGTAATTGATTTTGATTATCAAACTGATCTCGGAAAATGGTGGTATGAGAACATAACCAATGCTGTAAGTTATAATCCCTTTGACAGTATTTATGCATTTATTTGGGTAACTGTTTGTATTAGTATTGCTGCTTGTTGTATCTATTTTTTTAATTATAAGATAAGCTTAAGAAAATCTGAGCTGAATAACGATCTTAAGAAAAAATTGGCGTTATCTTTAGCAATTTTCACAGCTCCATATGTATTCTATATCCCAACTGCATGGTTTTTCTAAAAAAAAATATAAGCATACTTTTGTTGATATAATAATTCACATTATCATATACAGACATACAATCGCACGCAAAAAAACCCCAGTTTCCTGCGGCGAGTGGTTACATAGTGGTTATATAAGAGTATGTGTTCTTTCGATAACAGCCATATAGGGAGGAAATAAATGCCGGAAATACTGAACAACTCTGATATAGCAGTGATAGTGGTACATGAAATATACGGAATTAATGAGCATATCAAGGGAGTTTGTGAACGGCTTGCTAAGTCCGGATATAATGTTATTTGTCCTAACCTTTTAAAAACAGACCAGCCTTATAGTTATGCGGAGGGACAATAGCTTGGATATGCAGTGGAAGTGACCTAAGAATAGATGGAGTCATAGCTTTTTATGGGTCAAGGATCAGGGAACACCTGAAAATCGAACCAATATGTCCTACACGATTGATTATTGCAGCTCAAGAGAAATCAATAAACATTGAAGAAATAGTACCAGATCTTCATAAGAAAGAAAAAGTTCAAGTACATGTATTGACCGGAGAACATGGATTTGCAGACCCATATACAGAGAATTTCAATGAAGCATCATTTATAAAGGCAAATATATTAGTCGATAAACTATTTGCAACTAATGATATGGATAAAAGAATTTCTTCTCAGTGTTTGCTGTCCTTGGCGCGGATGAAAAGAATAATTAAAAATCAGCTTAAGAAGTTGACTAGCACCTAAGGGGATACATTATGCTGAAATCAGGAGGTGTTAGGTATGCAAGTGAATAGGATTTGCAAACACACAGGTTTAACGAAAAAGGCCGTTGAGTATTATCAATTAAAAGGTTTAGTATCACCTAAAGTTAACGAGAACGGGTATAGGGAGTTTTCTGATTGTGATTTATCACGTCTGAAAGAAATTGCCTTATTACGGAAACTGGGATTATGTACTGATGAAATCAAGCAGGTACTTGATAGTAACGACAAGAATCACACCCTTTCTTTAATTAGGCAAGCGAAAGAGAATCAGGTGAAGGCAGATTTGTTTCGACTTGATTTATTAGGACAGCTAATTGATGGAAGGGGCGTTGCCGAAATTCAGGAAAGTTTGGATTTATTAGAGCAACGGTCTACTATTAAGGAAAAACTTTTAATAGCGTTTCCTGGATACTATGGAAGATATCTTAGCTTCCATTATGGCCGGTTTCTCAATGAACCAATAAAGACAAATGAACAAAAAATATCATATGACAAAATTGTAAACTTCCTTGATAATATGGAACCGCTTGAGATTCCGGAAGAGTTTCAAGATATTTTAGATGAAACCGAGAAGTGCTTGGACGATGAAAAGTTCGAACAAATAAGAGACCACATACTCAGCGCTTATAATGACTTTGATACGTATTGGGAAAACAATAAAGATGATTTTATTCGATATGCGGAATTTAAGAAAACCGATGAGTACCGGAATTCAATAATGCCTCAGCTTATGGATTTATTTCGTGAATTTGGCGAGACAAGTGGATATTATGATGTGTTTATTCCAACGATGAGAAGGCTAAGTCCGGCATATGATTTTTACTACAAGAAAATGTTAGAAGCAAATGAGAAATTGATACAAAAAGTTCCTGATGTATAGCGATCTTTATATTACTGTACGCTACGAAAGCTTTTACTTCAATGATCCTATCTATGAGCCGGGTGATAATGAAAAGTGGCTCGCAGAAAAATCGCAAGAAATGGGCATCTCTGATATGCAGGCCGCTGCACAGCTTATTGCAAATGGAGAGATGCAAGAACTTACAAGTAACCGTGAGTTTGAAACTACTATTTACATTAAATATCGAGGGAATAATCCGTTCAGTTATAACCCGCGGTTTGTATCAAATTGCGAAAAGTAGGGGTTCCGGTTTATTATTGCAACAGTTCACCAGTAATAAGGGCCTATCCGTAAGTCATAATATATCAGATTAAAGAGGGAGTGCAGAACATTATGTAACAGCATGTTCTTGTGAGGCACGCGGATTCTGTTTGTGGCATATTAGAAACGCTGAAATCAGGTAAAACAATGGAAAGGAACATCAGTATGAAAGCAAAAAAAACAGCAATTATTATCATTGGAATAATATTTATTTCAATTTTAATAAGTCTGTTTTATCAAGATGTATGGGATAGAAACGCAAAGTTATTAAAAGAAAAAGTGTTATCGATTGAAGAGACCGTTGAAGTTGTATATTTGTCCGATATAACACCATTTGAATGGGATGTGGTATATTTCTTTGATCCATATACGTCAAAGGACAAGGTGTATGATGTAATAGGCTATAAATGGGACAATATTAACGAAACAGTTAGTGAAGGAATGAATCAAATAGTTTTTTTGAAAGATGGGAAAGTGGTTTGTTACTTATATGGTTATCCTGTTAATAATGGATATGGCATGGTTTTCACTGGCAGAGATCATAAAAATGTTGCTGCTATGCTTGAGGCAGAGGATAATACAGCTTTTCGGATAACCAGAGCTGAGGGTATCCTGTATTTGAAAAATATCGAATAAGTAATATGAGGTGAGGCGCTTTGGATACATCAACTTTGATTGCTGTATATTTACCGATATATATCGTGTTATTTATAGTCGTGCCGCAACAAATGGAAATGAAAAAAGCGGTATTATTAAAAATGAAAAAGCGAAAAGGTGTGATAGTTATGACAAATGAAGTAATCAAAAAGTACATAGGAAAGGTTTGCAAGATATCTACCGGTTCATTTGGCACAAATGTGACAGGCAAGATAATAGATGTTAATGAAAACTGGCTAGAGGTTCAGACGAAAAAGGGCAACGAATTAATAAATGCAGACTTTGTTCAAAGCATCAAAATTAAGAATATTTAAGGAGCATAATCAATGTATGATATAGCGATTATTGGGGCGGGACCGGCGGGAGCTACTTTTGCACGTTTAATAGGGACAAAATATAAGGTTCTTCTTTTAGACAAAAGAGAACTAATAAATAGGGGCTGATGAATAACCCGCAAAACCGCATGAAATAAGACTTTTCCCCTGAAAAATGATATAATTAAGTGCAAAGGAAATGTACGATATGGCTAAAAAAGCTTGCACATAACAACATCGTCAGGGGTGGTAAAAATGT
>JAHDSQ010000011.1 GCA_018432615.1 Clostridia bacterium | reverse complement strand
TACATCTTGTATTTTTGGTAATGAACTTGGAGAAAAGGTTAAGAGCCTTTTTACGCTCATTTTTGGAATCAATATATTGGAGCTGGTTAAGACCTGTTTTTTTGACTTGATAGAAAAACTGCGTTATTCATCAGCCCCTATATAGATACTATTGTGGTAAAATGTAGTTGAGTATTTCAAAAAACAAGGAGGAAGGGAAATGATAATTACAACTACCCCTGTGATCGAAGGCAGGAAGATTGTTGAGTACAAAGGAATCGTATTCGGCGAAGTAATTTCGGGTGTGAATTTTGTTAAGGATTTTGCCGCTGGCTTAACCAACTTTTTTGGTGGACGGTCCGGCTCGTATGAAAACGAATTGATTCAAGCCCGTGAAGAGGCATTAAAAGAGATGGGCAAGAGGGCGGAAATGGCCGGAGGAAACGCTGTTGTGGGAGTCGATATTGATTATGAAGTGTTGGGACAAGGCGGAAGCATGCTGATGGTCACAGCCTCTGGAACTGCTGTGAGGATTGAATAAGAGAATATATAATATGTTATCGGAGTAAAAATATTGTTTTGAGGTCATCTTTACGTTCATGTAAGGAGCGACTTGTTTTATTACATAGCATAAACTCAGTTTAAACTTGGATAGACAGAACTTTGCTGTCTATCCAAGTTTTGTCGTGCGACCGGCATGTGAGCAATCTAACGGTTAATTGTCTTCAAGACTATTGACATTAACGTTACGTAATGGTTTACAATTGTTTTGGCAGGGAGGTGAGAAAATGGAATACACCATCAATAAACTGGCAAAATTAGCAGGAGTCAGTACGCGAACGTTGAGGTATTACGATGAATTTGAACTGCTTTCTCCTGGGCGAATAAGTTCAAAGGGGTACCGTATTTACGGACAAAAAGAGATTGATCGGTTGCAGCAAATTCTTTTCTATCGTGCACTGGGCGTGCCGCTGAAGGCAATAAAAAACATATTATCATCGGAGAATTTTGATGAACAGGTGGCATTGGAAAGTCATTTGTCAGCCCTGCTAGCTAAGCGAGAACAACTAGATTTGTTAATAGCAAATGTAGGGAAGTCTATAAGGGCAATGAAAGGGGAAATTATTATGAGTGACCAGGAAAAGTTTGAAGGTTTCCTTAAGAAACTGGTCGATGACAATGAGCGGCAGCATGGTAAGGAAGCCCGCGGAAAATTTGGCGATGAGATCGTTGATCGCTCGAATGCAAAGGTAATGGGTATTAGCAAGGAGAAATACGCCGAATTGGACGCGCTGACAGTTGAGTTAACTGAAACGCTAAAAACTGCTTTCAAACAGGGTGACCCGGCAAGCGAATTGGCACAAAAAGCTTGCGAGTTGCACAAAAAATGGCTGTGTTTTTTTTGGGAAGATTACAGCAAAGAAGCCCATATCGGCATAACACAGATGTATGTGGACGATCCACGCTTTACCGCATATTATGATAAAATAGCCGTGGGATGCGCGGTATTCCTACGTGATGCGGTATTGATATACTGTAAATAACTCTATGTCATTGAATATGAAAAAGCTCTCTTGTTTTTGGCAAGTGAGCTTTTTTTACGAGATTGATAAGTACTACCGCTTTGATGGCTAAAACATTGGGAAAATAATATTATATATTAAAAAATAGCAGGAGTTTTTAGTTAAATGAAGAATAATATTCATAGAAAATGTAGTGAGAATATAAATATTCATTTTTTGGAGGAGAAAGCCCGAGTCACGAAATATAAGGGACTTAGGCTCAACCGCATATAGATACTTAAATTAGAAGTAGCACGGATTTGTTTTGATGAAGCAAAAAGGCGGTACATGAGAGAAAGGGGGACAGAATTTTTATCTTTTAATTATAAAAAATAAAGGTGGGATTGAAATGAGAAAATTGTCAAAATTACTGGGCATAGTTCTTGTCTTAGTCTTCCTGATAAGCAATTCCGGAGTAGCATTTGCCTGTAGTATAGCAGGGGCCACCGGTACATCTGCGGTGGATATGCGTCCGGTTATGTGGAAGAATAGGGATAGTTGGGGTACTACCAACTGTTGGCAAGTTTATCCTTTCCGGCACGAAGCCAATGGACAGTACTGGGGAGCTGGTGATACTTACGGAGACAGGTTCGATTTTGTAGGTATTACTGATGAGGATTCCTTCACCATCACAGGGGAAAAGATTGCCTGGGGGGGAGCTAATGAACGAGGCTTAGGCTTGGTGCAGACGGCGTCTCATACCTTATCAGCCGATACCCAGACCAGTCTTGGTTATACATCCGACATGGATCCTTTAGGGATGGATAACGGACAGTTGAACAACTTTATTTTATCCCGCTGTGAGACTGTGGATGAGGTAGAACAGTTGTTGCGGGATACGAATAATGGAGGGGGATGGAACCAAAGCAGCGCCCGCAATACAAACTCCCTAGTCATGGTCTTTGACCGTTACGGGTGTATGGCTACTTTTGGAGTCTGCGGTACCGATTTTACCAGGGATAACGTGACCAATACCTATACTCAAGACGGAAACAACCACTATTCTGCGACTCACAATGATGATAAAGATACCACTAATCCTCCCAACGGTGGCTATTCCGGTTACGACTGGCGCAGCAACTTTAGCCGTGTCAGCTATAACAGGGCAGATGGCTTCCCGTTTTTTGTAGATGAGCATATTACAGAGGTAGTAGGTAACGATGTAGTTAATACCGGTTGGTATGGTGACGGTATTCATGACCATGAAACCTCATCCAGTGCGGTTAAAAGGTGGCATCGGATCGGTATTCGTATGGATGACCCCTTCTCAAAAGACTACCGATTCATGATTCAGAAGGATGTTAATTACAATGGTATACCCCAGGAAGATACGGTAGAGACCTTAGCCAAAAATATCGGCGAACTCCCTGCAGGATTGGATAAGTCAACCGGTTTTCATCTTAACCGATTTGTTACTACGGCAGGAATCGTTATTACCGGTTGCAATGGAAATGACCCCTATGACGGAAAGCTTACCACCATTTGGGTAGCTTTAGGGGAACCTGCTGTTACGGTTTTTGTTCCTATCTTCCCCTTTGCAGGTGAGATTCCCAATGCTTTGACAGACATGTATGAGTTGAGTAATGAAAAAAGACATTTGGTCTATGATTACACCGATGATGATGCTACCGGTTATTCCAGCGGGCGTAACGTTGATCACAGCATGGACTTGGTTGCCTTGACAGGGGTTGACCCGAATAATTCCACCCAGTCCCAGTATTATGGCGAGGGTGGGATTCAAAAGAGAATTTTCGCTTCCGAGGATTGGGCTTTTTCTGAATATGAAACCCGAATAAATAGTTTAATACAAGGTGGATTTAGCGATTCCGAACTGCAGGAACGCCTGAGAATATGGCAAAATTCTAAGGTGAATGAATTAGTTTATTGCTATGAGCATGATCTTGTGGCCGGTTCGGGCATGCGGAAAAAGAATGACGACGAAGAAATGGAAAGATAAATTAAACTACAGCCCGGCTAATCGCTTTTGATTGGCCGGGCTGTTTCTACATCGTTATTTAACAAAGTACTAATTCGCTAGCAGTAAGGGAATGTCAACAACAAACATTTTGGAACCGTCTTTCATGCTCTCGCTATATAACTGCAGGGTAAGTGTTTCGTCATTCAAGTCGGAAGGAATGAGAATGTTTTCTTCGAAGTAACCCCAATCTCCCATTGCTGCTGTCGTAAACCCACTGTCTAAAACCTCGTTATCTCCTGTGAGAAGCTGATAGGATACGGTTCCTTCAAACACGTTGGCAAGGCCTGTCAGGAGAATTGTATCTCCAATTTTTTCGTGGGGTTGCGGGCTAAAAATTTTAATCCACTCTGAAGCAGCCACAACCTTTTTATCTATTTCTCTCAAACCTATTAATCCCATAAAATACTCGTCCGGATTATCTGCATCGGTGCAGTGGAAGGGGAGCTCATTGTTTTCCAATATTACTAAATCAAAAGATGAGAAAGAATCACTGTCTTTTCCCTCATCTGAGACTGATGTGATTCTTATTTCCAGTTTATCTGCCTGAGCGATAACATCTTCGACTTTTGCTGCGGTCCTTTCAGAAAGCCTTGCACCTTCGGTTATTAAGAAATACCTATGGCCATTGTGTATTTTTTCCTGTACACAAGGCACTTCTTGGGAATATGAGACCCATTCGGTAATTTCTTTTGGCAGGCTGTTGTAATTTGGCCTGTAAAAGCCCTTTTCAAATATCATTTCTGCAGTATCATCAGGGGCAGACTCTATTACTTGGATTTCATAACATGTATTGATTTGTGCCGGGTAGCTTTCCGCGATTAAGCCATTGTAACTGATTACAAGCAAATCCCCAGTTTTAATGTCGTCAATTGCAATACTATCGTTTTGCGAATTAAACAGGGAAGAATCGGTGATTGAAACTATGATTCTATCTGATGAATTCAATTCAGTGGATTCCTTATCCGGTTCTACCAGCAGAGATGCATCCTTTTTCTCAAGAACTGTTGCTTTAAAGGAAACCCGTTCGTTATCGTCTGCAGGTGTGCAGCCAATAAGAAGGGATAGCGTCATTAGTGTGCAAAGAACTAAAGATAGCAGCTTTTTCATTATGGCAGTTCTCCTTTTGCGGCTTAGTTTTTTTTATAGACGAATGATGGGGTTTTATGTTCCTTGGTACAAAAAAAGCCGCAAATACTTGCGACTTTTAGATTTAATATGGTGCGGAAGGCGGGACTTGAACCCGCACGCCATAAAGACACACGCCCCTCAAACGTGCCTGTCTGCCAATTCCAGCACTTCCGCGTTTATTGAGGGAAAACTCATGCAAGAAATATCTTAGCATGGCATTTTAACTGTGTCAAGTGGTAGCAGCTGTTTGTTATGTATGTATCTAGCTAAACCGCAGGAGAGGCGGTGAGAATATTTGCCGACATTTTATGGAACTTCTTAAAATTCTCTTTAAAGGATAGGGCCAGTCGCCGGGCTTGTTTGTCATAATCATCAGGGTTTTGCCATGTTTGCCGCGGCGTCAGAATGCTCTCTGGAACCCCCGGACACATCAGCGGTACATCAAAACCGAAAATAGGATCCTTGCGGCAGGGTATGTCATCTAATTGCCCTTGTAAGGCTGCCTTGATTAAAGCCCTAGTGTGGGCAAGCTTGAAGCGATGACCGACACCGTAGGGTCCCCCTGTCCAGCCTGTATTAATCAGATAAACTTTACTTTGATGCTTGTTTATTCTTTCCCCCAACATGTTTGCATAGACCAGTGGTGGAAGGGGGAGGAAGGGGGCGCCGAAACACTCGGAAAATGTTGCCTCCGGTTCTTTAATTCCTCTTTCTGTCCCGGCTAATTTGCTCGTATAGCCGGAAAGGAAATGATACATGGCCTGTTCGTTATTAAGCTTTGCCAGAGGAGGCAGGACACCGAAGGCATCCGCCGTCAAGAAAAAAATATTTCCAGGATGTCCCGCAGTTCCGGGAATAACAGAGTCAGGGATATATTCTATAGGATAGGCTGAACGTGTATTCTCGGTAAGGTCATTGGCAGAAAAATCCGGTTCGCGGGTGGTTTCATCCACAATAACGTTTTCCAATACACTGCCGAAGCGGATGGCATTCCATATCTGTGGTTCGTCATCCGGATCAAGCCCGATACATTTAGCATAGCAGCCGCCTTCAATATTAAAAATACCGTCTTGTGACCAGCCATGCTCGTCGTCTCCGATTAAGCGCCTGTCCGGGTCAGCCGAAAGCGTGGTTTTTCCGGTGCCGGAGAGGCCAAAAAACAAAGCAACATCGTCGTTTGTCCGACCAACATTAGCTGAGCAATGCATTGATAAAATATTGCTTTTAGGCAGGACGAAATTAATTAATGTAAAAATTGCTTTTTTTATTTCACCTGCATAAGAGGTGCCGCCGACAATAATTATTTTTTCGTCCAGGTTGACAGCAATCACCGCTTCTGAATTTGTCCCGTGCTTTTGTGGTTCGGCTTTAAATTCAGGAACGCAAATAATATGGTAATCACACGAAAAGGTGGAAAGTTCATTGTCTGTAGGTCTGACTAAAAGCTGGTGTGCAAAAAGGTTCTGCCAGGCCAATTCGTTGATTACACGCAGGTTTAGTCTGTAATTAGGGTCGGCACCTGCATAACCGTCAAAAATATATAGCTCTTTGCCGTCAAGATAATTTAAAACATCGTCGAATAGTTGATCAAAATGTTCTTTCCTCATTGCCTGGTTAATGTCTCCCCAATTAATATCCTGGGAGTATTTTGATTCACGCAAAAAGAATTTGTCGTTAGGTGAACGCCCGGTATATTTTCCGGTAGTGACGCTTAGTGCTCCCGTTGAGGTGAGGGAACCTTCGCCGTGACTGAGGGAGAACTCTATCAGTTGTGGCGCGTGACAATTACAATTGGCACGGCATTTGCCAATTAGTTTTAAGAGATTTGTTTGTTTTGTTGAATGCATAACGATACCTCCAGAGGATGTAAGTGATTGTATTAACGCAGATTTTTAATCAGATCTGCCATTTCTATTGCCGACAGAGCTGCGTCGCTACCTTTATTGCCGGCTTTGGTGCCTGCTCTCTCGATAGCTTGTTCAATAGTGTCGGTGGTTAAGACACCGAAAATAACCGGAGTTTGGCTTGCTAAGGAAACCTGCGCCACTCCTTTTGAAACTTCTGACGCTACGTAGTCAAAATGAGGGGTTGTTCCTCTGATTACCGCGCCTAAACAAACTACGGCGTCATATTCTTTTCCCGCCATGTGTTTTGCGGTCAGCGGTATTTCGAAAGCACCCGGAGTCCAAGCTACTTCAATATTCTCGTCCTTGACACCGTGCCGATAGAGAGTATCGAGAGCACCGCTTAAAAGCTTTGAAGTGATAAACTCATTAAACCTGCTGACAACGATACCGATTTTTAAGTGTTCACCCTTTAGGTAGCCTTCATATACTTTTGGCATTAGTTAAACCTCCTTGTAATTTTAAGCATTTCAAATATGCAGAAAGTGACCGAGACGGTCTTTTTTTGTTTTCAGATATCTGATGTTTTCTTCCCCGGGGGCTATTTCAAGGGGAACTCGTTCCACTACTTGAAGACCATAACCTTCCAGACCTGCGATTTTACGCGGATTATTGGTAAGAAGGCGCAGCCTTTTGATGCCAAGGTCGGCCAGGATTTGTGCGCCAATACCGTATTCGCGCAAATCTGCAGCAAATCCCAGGGATTCGTTGGCCTGAACAGTATCTTGGCCTTCATCTTGGAGTTTGTAAGCACAAAGTTTATTCAAAAGTCCAATCCCGCGCCCTTCTTGACGCATGTAAAGTAAAACTCCTGCCCCTTCTTTTTCGATCATCAGCATGGCGTGGGCCAGTTGTTCTCCGCAATCGCAGCGCAGAGATCCTAAGGCATCACCGGTGAGGCATTCGGAATGAACACGTACTAACACGGGTTCTTCACCTGCCACTTTGCCTTTCACTAAGGCGAGATGGGTGCTGCCGTCCAGTTTGCCGTTGTATGCATGTGCTATAAAGTGTCCGTATTTTGTAGGTAAATCTACGGTAGTTTCTTTTACAATGAGTTTTTCAACATGGCGTCTGTACTTGATGAGGTCTGCGATGGTAATTATTTTTAGGCTGTGTGCTTGAGCGAATTCCATCAATTGCGGTGTGCGTGCCATTGTTCCGTCTTCATTCAATATTTCACAGATAGCTCCCGCAGGGAAAAGACCGGCAAGCCTGGCCAAATCTACGGCAGCTTCAGTATGGCCCGCTCTTTTGAGGACCCCACCATCTCTGTAACGCAGAGGGAAAATATGGCCCGGCTTTCTTAAATCCTGAGGGGTGCAAGTGGGGTCTAAGATTTTTTGGATGGTGGCGGATCTTTCGTAGGCAGAGATGCCGGTTGTGGTAGTGATTGCATCAACGGAGACCGTAAAGGCCGTACCTAAGTGGTCATTGCTTTGCTGGACCATCGGATATATTTCGAGGGCATCAAGCCGTTCTCCTTCTAAGGGCAGGCAAAGAAGCCCCCGGGCATGAGTAACCATGAAATTCACGGCCTCCGGTGTGACTTTTTCGGCAGCCATGATTAAATCGCCTTCGTTTTCTCTGTCTTCATCATCTATCACGATGACCATTTTACCTTGTTTTATATCGGAGATAGTCTCTTCGATCGTATTGAATTTATAATCTTTCATTGCTAGTATCACCTCGCAAGTAGAATATTAGGCAAATCCGTTTTCAGCCAGAAAAGCTAAACCGATTTCTGGGGAAGCATCGTTTAAGGTTTGTGAGGAGTTTTTCAGCTTTTCAAGGTACTTTGCTATTATGTCAAATTCCAGGTTGACTGTATCGCCGACATCTTTGAAACCCAGGGTCGTCAAACCTCTGGTGTGTGGAATGAGGGAAACCGTGAAGCAGGGCGGTTTTACTTCAACAATAGTTAAACTGGTGCCGTCAATAGCAACAGAGCCTTTTGGGATGAGGTACTTATCCATTTTGGGAGGATAGGTGATTTTAAGCACGATTGCAATCTCCTGGATCGTCTTTTCTTGAATGGTCCCCGTAGCATCAATGTGTCCGCTTACCAAATGACCTCCTAAGCGATCGCTCAGACGCAGGGCTCTTTCTAAATTGACTTTTTGACCCGGTTTAAGCTTGCCAAGATTGGTTTTCTGCAGGGTCTCCATCATAACGTCAACGCTGAAAGATGCGGTGTCAAATGAAGTCGCCGTAAGGCAAATGCCATTGACAGCAATACTGTCCCCGGTTTTTAGATCGGAAACGATGAGGGGAGATTGGATATGGACTTTTGCCGATTTTTGTGTAGTTTGCAGGGATTTGATAATACCTAAATCTTCAATGATTCCTGTAAACAAGTTACTCACCCTTTCTGATAGGGTAACCTTCAAGGAGGATATCGTCAGCTAGGCGGGATATTGTAATGTCCTCTAATCTTGGTGCACCGGCCAGTTGGACTCTGCTTCCTGCATTGAAAGGCCCGGGTGCGAGGTTATTGCCGATAATTTTCGGTGCGTAATAAAGGTGAAATTTATCGATAAGGTTATGATGGAGGAATGAGCCGTTAACGGTGCTGCCTCCTTCCACCAGGATGCTTGTAATGTCCATTTTGCCCAATTGTGGCATTAGTTTTGCCAAATCTACTTTTGGTCCGTCATTTACTGTTAAGACCATAGCAAGTTTTTCGAGTTGTTTTTTCTTATCAGCCGGGGCTTGTCCGGTGGTGGCAATAATGGTATGTGTCGTGGATTGAAGGTGCAGTATTTTGCAATCAAGGGGCAGGGAAAGCTTGCTGTCAAGAATTATCCTAATAGGGTCCCGACCCGTATTATTGGGAAGACGACAGGTAAGGCTGGGGTTATCTGAAATTATCGTTCCGACACCTACCAGGATTGCGTCGTAAGTATTTCTCAGCCGGTGTCCGTGGAGTCGTGCCTCATCGCCCGTGATCCATTTTGATTCGCCGCTTACTGTTGCGATTTTTCCATCTAGTGTCATGGCAGCTTTGACACCGATAAAGGGTAGCTTTGTCTGGATGTATTTGAAAAAGAACTCATTTAATCGGCGGGCTTCTTTTTCCATTAACCCCGTAGTAACGACGATACCTGCTTCTTGTAGTCGCTTTAATCCTTTACCTGCCACCAGGGGGTTAGGATCACTGACGGCGGAAAAAACACGCTTGATACCTGCTTTGATAATTGCCTCGGTACAGGGTGGAGTTCTGCCTGTGTGATTACAGGGTTCAAGTGTTACGTAGAGGTCGGCTCCTCTTGCAGCCTTACCTGCTGCCTTGAGGGCATGGATCTCGGCGTGTGGTGTGCCGGCTTTGTGGTGATAACCGCTGCCGATTATCTCGTTATTTTTTACGATGACCGCGCCCACAAGAGGATTGGGACTGGTACGACCCTTAGCCAATGCTGCCAGTTCCAAAGCTCTTTTCATGTATTTTATATTTGTGTTTTCGGCGTTTTTAGATTCAGTATTCATTGTACCTCCCCAAATAGAAAAACCGGGAGAAAAAATATCTCCCGGGAGAAATTATTTATATAGCCATACCACTAGCTATACCACATTTCTTCTCTCATCCAGACTCTAACTGTCGGCTCTGGAATCTCACCAGATCATGCACTATGTCTCGCGGGCTACCGTACATTCTCGTTGGTGCAAGAATGAGAAGGATTACCGCCGGTAAGGAATTTCACCTGTCCCCGAAGATTTTGAAGCAGTATTGAGTTGTTATGCTTTACAATGTATATAGTAGAGCAGAAGAGCGAAAAAAGCAAGGAAATATTTTCAGAAACATTCACTGAAATTTGGAAATTGTTTTGCAAAAAATAACAATATATTATAAAATATCTAATGGAGAAAAGAATAGTTGTAATTCATGCTTTTTATGACTACTACAGATGCAACGTGAGGAGGCCCGTATGCTGAGTACGAGAATGCAGAGAGAGTGGTTGAGGAGTTTTCTTCTTGGCACCATGGAGAAGTGCGATAGAGGTACTTGGGAGCATTCGATTCGAGTAGGAAAGTTATGTGAAAGAATTGCCTCTGAATTTGGCTACAGCAAAAAAGAGGTTTCTTATATCACTCTGGCGGGCTTGCTGCATGACGTAGGGAAGGTTTTTATGACAGATATGATTAATTATCCGGGCAGATTGCCGGATAGAGATATGTACATAGTTTCTCAGCATCCTCAGCTTGGCATTCGCTTTATAAATATTAATTTCTCCGATGTACCGGCACAGGTCACAGAAGGTATTGTCCTGCATCATGAGCGTTTGAACGGCAGTGGCTACCCCTATAATCTTAAAGGGGATGAGATATCAATGGCGGCAAGGATTGTTGCTGTTGCGGATGTATTTGACGCCATGAGCAATTTGCGTCCTTACCGGCCGCCTTTGCCTAAAAGCGAGGTTTATAAAGAGCTTTGCCGACCTGGATATGATCAGGATGCTGTTTTTGCTCTCATGAAAAATCTTCGTAATGACTAAGGTTAGGATCAATTTATTACAAATATGCGCCGCTAAATGCGGGGCTTTTTTGTTTTTGAGGGGTGTTTTGCTGTAACGGTTTTCAACTATTTAACATAGGATTATATGGTGCTGCACCGGTTGTTTGAAAATATGAGTAGGAAGGGGAGATGCGGTGTTGAAAAAGGGAAGGATAAAAAGAGTGTTCCCGGGTAATAACACGTCGGAGGGTTTTTATTCCTTGTACGAAAATATCATTGGGCCCGAGGCAAACCGTGTTTTTATTATGAAAGGCGGGCCGGGTGTAGGAAAGTCTACACTGATGAAAGATGTAGGGATGGCAATGCTCGAAATGGGTTATGACGTTGAATTTCATCATTGTTCTTCGGATAATGCTTCTTTAGACGGGGTTGTGATTTTGGGCATTGGTGTGGCTTTGATTGACGGGACGGCACCGCACATTTTGGATCCCAGATATCCGGGAGCTGTTGATGAGATTGTCCATTTAGGGGATTTTTGGGACGAAGGGAAGCTCGTTGCGGTAAAGGAAGAAATAATCAGATGTAATAAGAGGATAGGTCGCTATTTCAGGACCGCCTATAGTTATTTGAAAGAGGCAAAAGTAGCTCAAGATGAGATAAGAAGCTATCATGAGGAAATGGTTGATCGGGTTGAAGTTAACAAATTGTGTCGAGAAGTGGTCTGCGAGGTTTTCGAAAAGCATAATCCTCAACATTCCAAGGCAGGGTCAATACGTCGTCTTTTTGCCAGTGCTAATACCCCAGATGGACTTGTTAATTATATTGAAACTATTCTTCAAGATATAGGCAAATTATTTATTATTAAAGGCGAACCTGGTAGCGGTGGGGATCAGATTATGCAAACCGTGTTTAAGCAAGGGGATTTATTGGGAGTGGAGTGCCAGGCTTATCATTGTCCTTTTGAACCTGTAATGTTGGAACTGCTTGTTTTTCCAACGTTAAGTGTGGCGATATTGAGAGAGAATGAGCATCTTAATTTCGATCCCGGTTTGGTGCAAGGGTTAAGCAGTATAGAAGTTTTGAATCTAAACAAGTATCTTGACGAAGTAACATGTGAAGCTTACCAAGAAGAAATTCAGAGTGCGAAAGAAAGAATCAACGGTAATTTAAGACGTGCTTGGGCGAGTATCAATAAAGCAAAGGCGATACATGATGAAATAGAGATCCCCTATGTGGAGGCAATGGACTTTGATGCTGTCGGTAGAAAAAAGGGAGAATTGCTCAAGAGGATACTTGATTATGCAGGAAAATAAATTTTAAATGAATAACAGAAACTCCCCGGTGTATAGTGCCAAGGGGGAGTTTTTTTATACAATGGTATTATTGACCTGCATTTTGATGTTATAATAATGTTTATGGATTTATTACAGTTCAGGTAAATAGATTAATAATGGTAATAAAATGCAACATTCGAGATGAGGTTTTGTTATGAGGAAAATACTAGGCTTTGATAAATATAAGTGGCAGATATTATCGAACACATCGCTGGCTACTTTTGTTGCCACAGTGAGCATCAGTATTGTCAATATTGCTTTGCCGGGTATTAGTGACTATTTCGGAACAACGTTGGGCAGTGTGCAATGGGTGGTTTTGATTTATTTATTACTAATGAGCAGTCTTCTCTTGACTTTCGGGAGGCTGGGCGACATGTACGGACACAAAAAGGTGTATTTGAGCGGATTGGCCGTATTTACCCTCTCTTCGCTGTTGACCAGTTTAGCTCCTGATATTTTGAGTTTAATTATCTTTCGTGGTATTCAAGCAATTGGTGCCAGTATGATCGTTGCAGTAATTCAGGCCATTATTGCCGATTCCTTTGCGCCTAATGAACGGGGGAAAGCAATTGGAATCAACTCAGTATTTGTTTCCATTGGATTAGCTGCCGGGCCCAGTGTGGGTGGGCTTTTGATGGAACTTTACGGTTGGCGTTCAATTTTTATTGTCAACGTGCCTGTCGGTATTCTGGCCTTTTTCTGGGCGCTGCGTATTTTGCCCTCCAAAATTGGTGTAAAGCAAAAATTCGATGTAGGCGGGGCCTTGACGATGTTTGCCAGCCTAATACTGCTTTTGTTGGCTATGAATCTTGGTGGGGAATGGGGTTGGCAGACACCGAGGATTGTTATGATTTTTATGGCCGCTGCGGTTTTTATAGCAATCTTTATATTCCTTGAGGCTCGAGGGGAATATCCCATGATAAGGCTGCAGTTATTTAAAAACAGACTATTTGCCGCTGCCAATGCCGCAAATATGTTTTGCTTTATGACCCAGTATGCGGTTGTGTTTCTGATGCCCTTTTATTTGGTCGATATATTGCAGCTACCTTCGGGACAAGCCGGTTTGGTTATGGCTGCCATGCCTTTGGCAATGATGTTTGTTGCACCGGCTAGTGGTATACTCAGCGACCGAATGGGTTCACGGTTGCTTTCGTCAATGGGAATGGGGGTCATAGCCGTCGGGGTTTTCTTTTTGAGTTCCCTAAAAGGGGGAGAGAACTTGTGGCATATTGTCGTTATGATGGCGATAATTGGTGTAGGAGCCGGACTTTTTGCCGCTCCTAATACAAATGCGGTAATGGGAAGTGTTGCCAGGGAACAAAGCGGTGTGGCTTCAGGAATGGTTGCTACGATGCGCAGTGTTGGACAAGCCCTTGGGGTAGCTGTGACCGGTGCGGTTTATACTGGTAGAACGTTATATTATACGGAGCAGTTTTCCGGTGAAGGGTTGCCGGCAACTAACAATATTCTTATTATGGCTCAGCATGATGCGTTTCTTGTTGCGGTAGGACTTGCGGTTTTGGGGATGATTATTTCCTTAACCCGCGGGAAAACAACAACAGCTCGCAAAGGAGTCGTTGTGCGCGACTAAATGAAGATATTAATAATAAATAGGTAGGGTAGTAGTGGCAAGAGAAAAGTTGATTCTTATCGGTAATATACGGTAGCGAATCAACTTTTCTCTTTTTTAATTTGCAATCAGGGAGTACTGTATACTGCACACATTATTATATAACAGTATACAGTATATATCTGATGTATACAATATAACTTCACAAAACCCCTGTATTGCTGAAAAAATACTGTTATAATATAGAACAACAAATACTTTGTCTGTGCCAAAGGAGGTAGTTTATATGTTACGGGAAGGTCAGATTAGAATTCCCTCGGGTTGTGCAATCAGTGGGATTATGAATAAAAAGGGCCGGGTCTTTGGCGGCGGAGACATTATCAACTCCATTGCCGTGATGCACGATCGTTCCAACGGATTGGGCGGGGGATTTGCTGCCTATGGAATATACCCGGAATTCAAAGAAGAATATGCATTTCATTTTTTCTTTGACCATACAGCTATTAAGAATGAAATAGAGGCGTTACTTAAAAAGAATTTTATCATAGCTTCCGGCGAAGCAATACCGGTTAGGAAAAGCAATTCGATTAAGGATGCACCGCTTATTTGGCGGTATTTTGTCAGGCCCAAGCATAGGGTCTTGGTGAAGCAAGAGGTTGACGAGGAAGAATTTGTGGTCCGTTTTGTAATGAGGGTAAACAGTGAGATAGACGGTGCCTATATCTTTTCTAGTGGTAAGAACATGGGCGCTTTTAAAGGGGTCGGATACCCGGAGGATATCGGGGAGTTCTATCGACTGGAGGAATACAGCGGATATATTTGGACGGCTCACGGGCGTTTTCCGACTAATACACCCGGTTGGTGGGGGGGAGCCCATCCTTTCACCTTATTGGATTGCTCGGTTGTTCATAATGGCGAAATCTCGTCTTATGACGCGAATCGCAGGCAATTAGAAATGTATGGATATAAATGTGTCTTGCAGACCGATACGGAGGTTGTGGCCTATATTTTCGATTATTTGATGAGAAAGCAGGGTCTGCCGCTGGATGTTATTGTCAAGGCGATGGCAAGTCCGTTTTGGCATGAGATAGACAGGATGAACAAAAAAGAGAAAGAAATTTTGCGGGCAATTAGAGTGGTATATGGAGGCTTCCTTGTTAACGGACCTTTCTCAATTCTCATCGGTACAAATCAGGGAATGATAGCCCTCAATGACCGCATCAAGTTGCGTCCGTCAATAGCAGCTACGAAGGGAGATTATCTCTATGTTGCCAGTGAGGAGGCAGCCATACGCCAGGTTTGTTCAAAACCTGAACACATGTGGATGCCGCGGGGAGGCGAGCCGGTGATAGGGTTGCTGGAAACTTCACAACCAACATGTGTCCCTGTAAGAACAGAACAAGAAAAAATCGCAATCAATTCTTAGATACCGGGAGCAGAAAGGGTAGATAGATATGAGTCTAAAAAGTTATGTAACTCCTTCGTTTCTTATCGAGCGCAATAAAGATCGCTGTATTAAATGCAAGGTTTGTGTTCAACAATGTGCCAATGAGGTTCATCGCTACGATGAAGAAGATGACGAGATTATTTCTGAAGAGCACCAATGTGTTAATTGTCAGCGTTGTGTAACCATGTGTCCTACCGGGGCACTAACTATCAGGAGAAATCCTAATGAACTAAGACAAAATTCCAACTGGACGGCCGAGGCTGTCAGAGCAATATATATTCAAGCCGAGACCGGCGGGATTCTTTTGACCGGCATGGGAAATGACCGTCCTTATCCGGTCTATTGGGATAATATCCTCTTAAACGCTTCTCAGGTGACAAACCCTTCTATTGATCCTTTGCGGGAACCAATGGAATTAAAAACTCATCTTGGTCGCAAACCGGATTCATTGTCGATTAAGGAAGGAAAACTGCAAAAAAAACTACCTCCTCAATTGGAATTGGAATTACCTATCATGTTTTCCGCCATGTCCTTTGGCTCCATCAGTTTGAATGCCATCAAATCCTTGGCGGAGGCAGCAAAACAAGAAGGTACTTATTTTAATACAGGGGAAGGCGGACTCCATCGGGATCTTTATCAGTATGGTAAAAATGCAATCGTTCAGGTTGCCTCCGGTCGTTTTGGAGTGCACGCCGATTATCTACAGGCCGGTGCCGCCATCGAAATTAAGATAGGGCAAGGTGCGAAGCCCGGTATTGGCGGGCATTTGCCCGGGGAAAAGGTGGAAAGAGAGGTGTCGGAAACCAGAATGATACCGGAGGGGACCGATGCGATTTCGCCGGCACCTCATCATGATATTTATTCTATTGAGGACCTGAGGCAGTTGATATATTCCTTGAAGGAAGCCACGAATTATGAAAAACCTGTATCTGTAAAAATTGCCGCGGTTCACAATGTTGCCGCAATAGCTTCGGGGATAGCCAGGGCCGGGGCAGATATCATCGCCATTGACGGTTATCGCGGAGGGACCGGGGCCGCTCCTTTAAGGATACGTGATAATGTAGGTATTCCTATAGAATTTGCCCTGGCGGCGGTGGATACTCGTTTGCGTCAGGAGGCGATTCGAAATCAGGTCTCACTGGTGGTCGGCGGTAGCATTAGGAACAGTGCGGACATTGTCAAGGCAATAGCCCTGGGGGCAGATGCTGTCTATATAGCCTCGTCGGCGCTGCTGGCCTTGGGATGCCATATGTGTCAAAAATGTTATACCGGGAAGTGCAACTGGGGGATAGCAACCCAAGATCCGCATCTTGCCAAGAGGTTAAATCCGGAGTTAGGAGCCCAAAGGGCCCGAAATCTTCTGCGGGCCTGGAAGCATGAAATCCAGGAAATGTTGGGCGGTATGGGGATAAATGCGATAGAAAGTTTGCGGGGAAACCGTCTGATGCTCAGAGGGATAGGTTTAACGGAAAAAGAATTGCAAATATTAGGCATAAAAAATGCAGGTGAATAGGGGGCCTGGTTGAGTTGAAGAGGGTTTATGTCAGGGAAGAATATTGTGCCGGGTGTGGTCTTTGCCAAGTTCATTGCATTACGGCCCATTCGGAGTACAAAGGGGATATCATCAAGGCGTACAAGAAATCGTTTCCCCGTCCTTTAGCTCGGGTGATTGTGGAGGAAAAACGTCCGCTCTCCTTTTCTCTTCAGTGTCGCCATTGTGAAGAGGCAGAATGCGTTAAGGCTTGTATTACCGGTGCAATGCAAAAGGATCCCGCAACGGGGATTGTTATAAATGATACGGCACGTTGTATCGGTTGTTGGACGTGTGTGCTGGTTTGTCCCTACGGTGCGGTAAGACGGGACGAAACCCTTCATAAAGTAGCCGTAAAATGCGACATGTGTGCCGAGGCGGGCGGGGTTCCGTCATGCGTCGAAAACTGTCCCAACGGTGCCTTGGAATATCGTGAAGAAAGATGAATTATCGGGGAGGTCAAAAAGAGGATGGAATATTGTATTGTTGGTAACTCTGCCGCGGCTATCGGTGCGGTAGAGGGTATTCGTGGAGTTGATAAAAAAGGAACTATGACGATAATTTCCGATGAGCCTTATTCGGTTTATTCCCGTCCCTTAATATCATATTATTTGGCCGGTAAGGTGAGTGAGGATAAGATGTACTACCGTCCCCCTGAGTTCTATCAAAACATGGGAGTTGAGCTTTTGTGCGGAAGTGGTGCCGGGAAGCTTGCTGTAAGAGAGAAAACGGTGATATTGAGGGATGGGACGAAAAAAAAGTATGATCGCTTATTAATTGCAACCGGCGGTAAACCTTTTGTTCCGCCGATCAAAGGGTTAAAGAAACAAAACGTGCATACTTTTCATAAATGGGATGATGTTAAAAGTCTTGCAGAGGAGTTATCTGCCGGTTGTAAGGCTGTAATCATCGGAGCCGGACTTATCGGGGTCAAAGCTGCGGAGGCACTGCTCTGTTTAGGTGTTGAGGTTAGTATTATCGAGCTTGCGGACAGGGTGCTTAGTTCTGTCTTGGATGAACAAGCAGCCGCGATTGCACAAGAAGTAATGGAGGAACATGGCGTTAAATTTGTTTTCGGTGATACTGTCACTGAGGTCCTTGGCGAGGGCAGGGTAGAAGGCGTCAGTTTGAAAAGCGGGAATAAAATGGAATGCGACATGTTGATTGTAGCCATAGGTGTCGTTCCAAATACGGACATAGTTAAAGACACAGGAATAAATGTTAACCGGGGTATTGTTGTCAATGAGAGAATGGAGACCTCCGTTGAAGACATTTATGCGGCAGGGGATGTTGCCGAGGGGAAAAATCTGTTATGGGCTGAACAAAGGGTGATTCCGATACTTCCGAATGCCTATAAACAGGGGGAAACCGCGGGAGTAAATATGGCGGGTGGAAATAAAAGCTTTAGCAAGGGATTGGCCATGAATTCATTAGGATTTTTTGATTTCAAAATGACCTCGGCCGGTATGCAAGGCGGTGAGGGATATGAAGAGATTTATACCCTCAAAGCAGAGGATAAGTTTTATCGTAAACTTGTTATTAAGGATAATAGACTGGTAGGATTTATTGCCCTTAAAGATATTGACCGTACAGGAATATTGACCGGATTGATTAAGGATCAGGTCGAGATAACAAAGTTTAAAGAAGCGCTGCTGAAAACAGAACCGGGATTTGCCGAATGGCCGAAGGAGTTGCGCAAAGAGAGAATGCTTTCTTGAGGGGAGATGAAAATAAATGCAAACAATCGATGCGAGTGGCATGTTATATCGGGATTTAAACGAGCTTGTCAGGGATAGTATCTCCCGCGGTGTTAAAGAAATTTGTCTCATCAACGTTAATGGGCAGCGGTATATTGGTGATGGGCTGGCTAAAGACGCCAGTACTATTATTGAGGGTACTCCCGGTAACGATTTGGCGGCTTTCATGGAGGGGGCCCGGATTGAGGTGCACGGTAATGTCCAGGATGGAACCGCTAATACCATGAACGGTGGAACTATTATTATCCATGGTGATGCCCGCGACGCTTTGGGTTATTCTATGCGGGGCGGCGAAGTGTATGTACGCGGTGACGTTGGTTATCGTGTTGGCATTCATATGAAGGGTTATCAGGATATGAACCCGGCTATTGTGGTAGGAGGAAAAGCCGGGGACTTTTTTGCCGAATATATGGCGGGCGGCATAATGATAGTTCTTGGGTTAGGACTTGCCCCCGATGAAGATATTGTGGGTAATTATTGCGGGACGGGAATGCACGGGGGAGTAATCTATCTGCGGGGAGAAGTTGCCCCGGAGCAGTTGGGAAAAGAGGTCAAAGTGGTTTCGTTGACGAAGGAGGATACTCGTATTTTAGACGAGTATTTGCATAATTATTGCCGGTATTTTGGAGTCGAACGGGAGGAGATAGACAAAAAGCCTTTTCGTAAGCTGATCCCATATAACAAGAGACCGTACGGGAATATGTACGCCGGCTGGTAAACGAGCAACGAAAAAAGGGTCTGTGCTGAAACTTCAGTTTCAACACAGACCCTTTTGTGGTGCGCCCGGTGAGCGCAGTCTAGTACATTTCCAGGTAATGATCAAGCTCCCATTGATGGACCCTGGTGCGATAATCATTCCATTCTTGATACTTGGCATCTAAATAGCGATTGAGGACATGTGGTCCCAGAGCGGTCTTTATCACTTCGTCCTTGGAAAGCTCGTCCAAGGCATCCATCAAGTTGCCAGGAAGGTTTGTGATGCCGTGCTCCCACCGCTCGAGGGGCGTCATTTCAAAAATATTGCGGTCACAGGGAGCAGGTGCCGTTAACTTGTTCTTGATGCCGTCAAGTCCAGCCATCAGAACTGCGGCAAATGCCAAGTAAGGATTGCAGGTCGGATCCGGGTTGCGCAATTCGACTCGGGTCGAAAGACCTCTTTTGGCAGGGATACGTATTAAGGGGCTGCGGTTTTGGGATGACCAGGCAATGTAAAGGGGTGCCTCAAAACCCGGCACGAGTCTTTTGTAGGAGTTAACGGTCGGATTGGTGACAGCTGCTATTGCCTTGGCGTGCTTCATGATACCGGCGATGTATTGAAAAGTGGTTTCGCTAAGCTGCTCGGGCGAAGAAGGATCCCAAAAGATGTTTTCTCCGTTTTTGAACAGTGATTGGTTGATATGCATGCCGTTGCCGGCCTCGCCGAATATCGGCTTTGCCATAAAGGTCGCATGGAGGCCGTGACGTTGCGCTATTATACGGACAACCATTTTAAAGGTAATGATCTTATCTGCGATATCCAAGGCATCGGAGTATTTAAAGTCGATCTCATGTTGTCCGGGAGCTACCTCGTGGTGGGAGGCCTCTATTTCGTATCCCATCTTTTCCAGGGTAAGAATGATGTCGCGACGGGCATTTTCTCCCAAGTCAATGGGGGAAAGGTCAAAGTAACCGGCTTTGTCATGGGTATGGGTAGTAGATGTCCCGTCGGGGGAAGTATGGAAGAGGAAAAACTCCGCTTCCGGGCCGACGTTAAAGGCCAGCCCCATTTTATTTGCTTCTTCCAGGGCCCGACGCAGGACGTATCTTGGGTCGCCGGCAAAGGGCGTGCCGTCGGGGTTGTGAATATCGCAGATCAACCTGGCAATGGATCCTTCTTCAGAGGCCCGCCAGGGGTAAATTTCAAATGTACTCGGGTCAGGGTAAAGGTACATGTCCGATTCCTCGATACGTACAAAGCCCTCTATTGATGAGCCGTCAAACATTAATTCGTTGTTGAGGGCTTTTTCTAATTGCTTTGCGGTAATAGAAACATTTTTGGGGATGCCCAAAATATCAGTAAACTGTAACCTTATAAAATGAATATTGTTTTCAGCTACTAAACGTAAAACATCTTCCTTTGTATAGCGTGACATTAATTATCCTCCTTTTTGGCGGAAGTATTCGAGATAGAACTATTTTATCAGGTATGGTCCTTAATTAGCAAGATATTCCTAAGTGTTACCCGGGATTTTTTAAATTATCGCTGAGAATAATGGCTTCGGCGATTTCTTTCATGGGGATGCCCCGATCCATGCTTTGCTTTTGCAGACGACGAAAGGCGGCTTGTTCCGTCAGATTATGGTCTTGCATGATGATGTGCTTGGCTCTTTCCACCAGCTTGCGCGTCTCCAAGGTTTCTTTAAGCTTCTCGATTTCCTTCTCCATTTCCCGTAGTTTTCGGAAGCCGGCCAGTGTCATGTGTATGGCTGCTTCAAAGGCCCATTTATTTATAGGTTTGACTACATAAGTTATTAGATACTCCCTATTGAGGGTATCAAGAATGTTTTGTTGCTGTGGTGCGGTTATTATTATAACCGGAGCGATTTTTTTATCGGCGATAACCGCTGCAACTTCAATCTCTTGGTGGTCAATATTGATATCGATAATTACAAGATCCGGCTGGGTGGCATGTACAAGTCGAAGGGCTTGCGGGGCGTCGACGGCATCACCTATAACATTTAAGCCTATTGATCTCGTAAGGGAAATGATTTTATTTTTTCTCCTTGTATCAGAGGAATAGATAATGACGGTAGCACACAAATTTTCATCCCCCCTTGGGCTGAATAATTGAGGTTTTTAGCTTTAAGACAGGAGGGAGCGGACGAGCTTTACGGCTGAAACAGCGTCTTTACCGTAACCGTCTGCCCCGATCTGTGTAGCGAATTCCTCGGTTACCACAGCCCCACCAACTATTACTTTGATATTTTTGTTTGTTGCTTTTATCAATTCAACAACGGGTTTCATCTCGACCATGGTGGTCGTCATCAGAGCACTTAAACCGATAATTTCCGCATTTTCCTCCAGGGCTGTTTGTACAAATTTTTCAGCCGCTATATTCTTGCCAAGGTCAATAACCCTGTAACCATGGTTTTCCAAGAGTGCAGCCGTGATGTTCTTGCCGATGTCATGAACGTCTCCTTTTACTGTGCCGATAACAATGGTACCTTTATCACTGAAATCTGTCTCCGGAAGGTGTTTTTTGATGAATGTGAAAGCCGTCTTAGCCGCGTCACCGGAGAGTATCAGTTGGGGGAGAAAAACTTCGCCGTCGGCAAACATATCCCCTATTTTCTCTAAAGCCGGAACGATACCTTCATTGATGATTGAGATGATTGAAGTTGTCGCGATCAGTTCTTTGAGAAGGGGAATAATAGGCTCTTGTCGTCCGTTGATGATGTGTTCCTGCAGACTTTCCAGAGAAATTTCTTTTTTTGTGTTTGCAGGAATGTCATTCTTTGTCTCTGGTGGGGTCTTGCCTGCCGCGGCGATAAAATGTACTGCACCTTTATCCCGCTCGTTTAGTACGGCTGAAGCAGCCATCGTTTCTTTGATCCTCTCGTCTGCGGGGTTGGCAATGGCCGCATCGAGCCCTGCCTGCAATGCTAAGGCCAGGAAGGTAGCATTCAGCCAGGAACGACGTGGCAAACCGTGCGACACGTTGCTCAAGCCTAAAACGGTATTGACTCCCAATTCTTTTTTGACAAGACTGATAGTTCGGATCGTTTCCATGGCTTGAGATGGTGAAACCGCGGCTGTGAGGACGAGACAGTCGATTAAAATATCTTCCTTGGCCAAGCCGTATGATAGGGCTGTATCAACAATTCTCGCGGCGATCTTCAGCCTTCCTTCAGCTTTTTCCGGTATTCCCTTGTCATCAAGGGTTAGGCCTAAAACAGCCGCACCATATTTTTTTGCCAGGGGCAGGATTCCGGCAAGGCTTTCTTTTTCTCCGTTAACAGAGTTGATCAAGGCTTTACCCTGGAATTCTTGCAGTCCTCTTTCCAAGGCTTCAGGTCTGGTACAATCTAGCACAAGCGGAAAATCAAGGGCCATTTGTAATTGTTGGACGCCTTGGGCCAAAAGATATGATTCATCCATACCGGGAACCCCCACGTTCAGGTCTAATACGGAGGCACCAGCTTCTATTTGAGCTTGACCTTCTTCGACGATACAATTCCAATCGTTATCGCGAAAAGCCTGAGCAATGATTTTTCTGGCAGTAGGGTTAATCCTTTCTCCGATAATCTGGTGGAGATGCTGAGGGCCAAATGCGGCAATTTTCGTACGGCTGGCAAGTCTTGTCGAGGTTGTAGAGGCATAGCTTTCAATTACTGCGGGTTGGGAGGCAAGAAGTGCTTCCGACATGGCGCGAATGTGTTCCGGAGTACTGCCGCAACAAGCCCCGATGAGGTTCACTCCCGCTTGCCTGAAAGGCTCAACGTAACGTGCCATGTTTTCCGGGGTTTCCCGATATATCGTTTCACCGTTAATCAATTCAGGCATGCCCGCATTAGGTTCTACCAGGAGAGGGAGAGTTGTATGCTTTCTATATTCTTTCATGACGTCTAATAGTTCTTTAGGTCCGGTAGAACAATTAGCCCCGATAAGGTCGGCACCTAAGGATTCCAGAACTGTTGCGGCGATTTGAGGGGTAGAACCGGTCAGGGTGCGTCCGTTAGTGTAGGTCAAAGAACAAGCCACAGGCAATGAGGTGTAGTTCTTCGCTGCAAAAAGGGCCGCTCTGGCTTCACCGAGGTCGGAAAATGTTTCGAGAAAGAGAAAATCTACCCCTCCGTCGGCCAGTGCCCGGGCTTGTTCAGCGAAAACTTCAACGAGCTTATTCCAAGAAAAATCGCCAAGAGGTTGGGGAAAATGTCCGGTAGGTCCAATTGACCCGGCAACGAAGGCTTCATCACCGGCGGCTTTTTTTGCCAAGCGGGCGGCAGTCTCATTAATTTCCCTGACCCGGGAGGACGCGCCGTATTCACCGAGTTTTAGACCGTTACCTCCGAAGGTGTTGGTTAAGATGATTTGAGAGCCTGCGTTAAGATAAGAACGGTGTATTTTAACGATTTCCTCTTGGTTGTCAAGCATCCAAAGCTCGGGGTTGCTGCCGCGAGGAAGGCCGTGCTTGACAAGCATCGTTCCCATTGCTCCATCGCCCAAGAGGACTTGTTTTTTTATAGTGCTTATAAAATTAGTCATATTTTACCTCCAATTTAGACCATTCTAGCCGTAATGGCGCGGTAAGTCAACACTTTCTAAATCGCCGGTTTGATCAGTCATATTCTTATCTTTAGGACAATATATTTATAATAAATAGCATTATGGGTGATGGAGATGAAGAAATTATGGGAACCCGGAGAAAAGTATTTTTCTTCGAGGCTTTACGGCAGACGGCGGTTTAGAGATGAAAACAGAAGGGGCTATCGCTTTTTAAAGAAGTTAATATTGCAGTCTGTGGCTGCCTTCCTTCTCTTTTGGCTGATCTGGGGAATATTTCAGGTGAATTCCCCGCTGGTGGAGCCTGTGCAGTCAAAATTAAGGAGTTGCTTTACCGAAGATTATAATGTCAGACCGGTCTTAGAATTCTTTTACAATGCAGGTTTATGGGGTGATACGATAGAACAGGCGGCTTTTGAAGCCTCTCGAATACCTTCTTCACAGGTTTCAGCCGAACCGGGGCTGTTGACGGTGCCTGTTTCAGGTCAGATTATTACATCGTTTGGCTGGGAGCAAGATTCCGATCAGGTGGGCAGTTTCCGTGACGGAGTAACAATTGCCGCGGCTGAGGGCACATATATCAGGGCTGCCTTGTCCGGCACCGTCACCAGAATCGGAAATGAAGAAATAAAAGGGCGTTTGGTCGAGATAACCGATGATGACGGTTATATTACTAAGTATGCGCACCTTCAGGAAATACTGGTAAATTTCGGTGATACGGTACAAAGAGGACAGGTCATTGGTAAGGTGGGGGCAACAGGGGAAGCCAAAGAGCCTCAATTGTATTTTATGGTTGAAAAAGAGGGTGTGCCCCTTGACCCTGTGAAGCTTTTCATGCCGGAGAACGAGGAAACATAGAACAAAATATGCATGAGGAAAGGGAAGGGGTGAAACTTATACCGTATTATGCGGTATTTTGTTTTTATTCACCATACATTTCATTGCCATAGGCTAGGAGAAATTGTATATTAATAGTTAGGAACAGAAGAAGCAGCTAAGAATTCACGAAGGAGGCAGCCTAATCTTGGAATCTATTGAGCATATCCTGGAAAACGAAATTTTGCCTAAAGTAACGAAACCATTGAGATATGTCGGCAATGAGCATAACAGTGTTAAGAAAAACTGGGAAGAAGTAAAACTGCGTTTTCTTTTTGCTTTTCCCGATTTGTACGAAGTAGGAATGTCACATTTAGGACTGAGAATATTATACCATCTTGTCAATGAAAAAAGCGAATATCTGATGGAGCGCGTTTTTGCTCCCTGGACGGATTTGGAAGCCATCTTGCGCCAGGAGAACATCCCACTGTTTAGTCTGGAGTCATGGCGACCGCTTACTGATTTTGACTGCATTGGGTTTACGCTGCAGTATGAAATGAGCTATACCAACATCTTAAATATGCTTGATTTAGGGAAAATACCCTTGAAAACAAAAGAGAGGGATGAGACTTATCCTTTAATAATTGCCGGTGGGCCTTGTGCGGGCAATCCGGAACCGTTGGCTGAATTTATTGATGTCTTTGTCATCGGCGAGGGTGAAGAAGTAATCTTGGAAATGCTGGATGTTATTGCGCGGCATCATGAGGTGTTTGGCAAGAATAAAGAAAAAAACAAGTTATTGGACACTCTTGCTTCCTTGGAAGGTCTTTATGTGCCTTCTCTCCATCAAATCATGCATAAAGAAAAACGAATCGTTAAACGAGTGGTCAAAGATTTGGATGAGTCCTATTTCCCCCTTAAACCAATAGTGCCGTACATGGAAATCGTTCATGATCGGATTATGCTGGAGCTTTTTCGAGGTTGTACCAGAGGATGCCGTTTCTGTCAGGCAGGTATGATTTATCGTCCCGTGCGGGAAAGAAGCGGAGATGTTTTAAAGGAACAAGCAAGGCAACTGGTCAAAAATACCGGATATAACGAGATCTCCCTGACGTCGCTCAGTACCAGTGATTATTCGGGGATAGCAGAACTGACAAAAAGCCTTTTGGATGCCTATGAAAAACAACAAATCGGTCTATCGTTGCCCTCGCTGCGCGTTGATTCTTTTTCCGTGGATCTGGCTCAACAAGTACAGCGTGTGAGAAAGACCGGCTTGACATTCGCCCCTGAAGCGGGAACTCAGCGGTTGAGGGATGTTATTAACAAGAATGTGACGGAGGAAAACCTGTTGGAGGTCGCAGAAGCCGCTTTTTACGCCGGTTGGACACATCTCAAGCTGTACTTTATGATTGGTTTGCCCACCGAAACTATGGAAGATATCGAGGGAATTGCAGAGCTTGCCTATAGAGTATTGCGCAGAGGAATTGAGATCAACAAGGAGAAGAAGAGGAGTAAACAGCCGAAAATCACAGTGAGTGTTTCTTCTTTTGTTCCCAAGGCCCATACGCCTTTTCAGTGGCAAGCCCAGGATTCGATAGAGTTATTAATGGAAAAGCAGCAGTATTTAAAGAAAAGGTTAAAGGATAAGAGAATCAGTTATAACTATCATGAGGCAAAGCTGAGTTTTTTAGAGGCGGTTTTCGCCCGAGGCGGAAGTGAACTGAGCGATGTTTTGCTGGCGGCATGGAAAGAGGGTTGCAAATTTGACAGCTGGACGGAGCATTTTTGTTTTGATAAATGGCTGAAGGCTTTTGCCGAAGCCGGGGTAGATCCTATGAAAATTGCTAATGAACCGGGTGACATTGATACCGTGCTGCCCTGGGAGCATATTGATTATGGTGTTTCGAAGCGTTATTTGTGGGAAGAAAGAGAAAAGGCCTATGGCATGAAAACCACGAGTGATTGTCGATATGGAAAATGCTGGGATTGCGGGGTATGCCCAGGGTTAGACGTAAAACTTTCGATAAAAAATAAAAAAGGTGGGGGAGAATGTGGTAATCAGAATTAAGTATGGCAAAACGCAAGAAGGCAGATTCCTCTCCCACCTTGATTTAATGAGAACGATGGAAAGAGCTTTTCGCAGGGCCGGTCTACCCCTGGCCTTTTCGGAAGGTTTTAACCCCCACCCCAAAGTATCTTTTGCTTCTGCCCTGGCGGTGGGTGTCACCAGTGAAGGGGAATACCTGGATGTGGAATTGCAAGAAGAGATATCAATTGAGGAAATCAAAGCAAGACTCAGCGAGGCATTGCCTGCAGGGTTAGTTGTTCTGGGAATTAAAGAGGTCAGGGAAAGAAAAAAAAGCCTTACGGCTCTAATCAATATAGCTCGTTACAATATAAGGGTTCCGCTTGAGGATTCTGTTAAAGATGAAGAGATTTTCGAAGCTATTGAGCAGCTTAGACAGGCCTCTGAGATATATGTGACGCGCAGTGGTAAACGGGGAACTCGTCAGGTCGATATTAAGCAGGGTATATTTCGTATCGAAGGGAAAATTGATAACAGCAACCTCGAATTGCATGCCGATTTACAAACCGGGAGTGAGGGGAATGTCAAACCTGCTGAAGTTTTGGCGGCGCTTGAAAGGCAAGGAAGGCTTTTTTCTGGTAAACAGCCCAGGATACATAGAGTAGGGCTTTTCATTGTTGAAAGAGGAGAGGTAATGACTCCTATGGAATGTTAGTATGGTTCTTCAAGTGAAGGGTGGGACTGGTATGTTTAGGGAGATACTGGTACAAGCGACGGAGGAAGAAACAAAAGTAGCGGTTTTGGAAAACGGAATATTAGCGGAGATATATGTTGAAAGGACTTTGGAGCAGCGCCAAGTGGGTAATATCTACCAAGGGGTTGTTAAGAATGTCCTGCCGGGCATGCAAGCGGCCTTCGTTGATATAGGGTTGGAAAAAAACGCCTTTTTGTACGTGGATGACGCTCTGGATTATTCAATATGGCGGGATGAGAACGGGCACTTCACTAAAAGTAAAGTTCGGCCCAGTATTCGTGATGTAATTAAAGAGGGGCAAGAGATTGTTGTGCAAATAGCTAAGGAACCGGTGGGAACGAAGGGGGCTCGTGTAACACGGCAAATTTCGCTCCCGGGCCGTTACTTGGTTCTGATGCCGAAGGTCGATTATGTGGGAGTATCAAGACGAATCGAAGACCAAGAAGAAAGAGAACGTTTGAAGGATATTATGGCAGATATTAAACCTGATAATATGGGAGTGATTCTTCGCACGGTCTCTGAGGGTGCGTGTGTCGAGGAGATAAAAAAGGATCTGAGCAGCCTGCTTAGGATATGGGATAAAATTGAGCAACGACAGCAATCAGCTGCAGGAGCGGTTTTATTGCATAGGGATGTGGAATTAGTACAGCGTATTTTAAGGGATGTTTTTACAGAGGATACCCAGAGAATGAGCGTTAATTCTCAGGCTGTATATGAAAGGGTGATCGAGTATCTGGCCGTGACAGACCCTCATCTTAAGAGCAAAGTGTATTTAAGCGATACGGATAATCTCTTCGCCAAGTATTCCGTTGACCAAAAAATAATGCTGGCTCTGCAGAAAAAGGTTTGGCTCAAAAGTGGAGGATATTTAATTATCGATCAGATGGAAGCTTTGACTGCTATAGATGTGAATACGGGTAAATACATAGGGAGTAAAAACCTGGCCGATACCGTCTTTAAAACCAATATCGAAGCTGCCGGTGAAATAGCCAGACAGCTTAGGCTTCGTAATATCGGCGGCATTATAATCATCGATTTTATCGACATGCAGGATGAAAGGCATAAGCTCGCCGTGCTGGAAGCTTTGGAAAGTGAGTTAAGAAAAGACAAGGTCAAGGCCCACGTTTTAGGGATAACCTCTCTCGGACTTGTAGAGATGACTAGAAAAAAGGTTAGACAGTCATTGAGTACTACCTTGGAAAAATCATGTCCTTTTTGTGGAGGGAAGGGTAGGGTTCTTTCGGAAGAAACGGTTTGCATCCAAATCAAAAAAAATTTGCGTGAGAAGGCGTCATATACTTCGTCCGATACGGTAATGCTCGCAGTTAATCCGCGGGTGGCTCTTTGTTTAAAGGGTGAAGATAAGGATGGTGTAATGAAGCTGGAGGAAGAGTTGGGGTTGAAACTGGTTGTTAAAGAGGAAGAGGGCAATTTCCTTGATGAATATGAGATTAAGCCCTTGTTTGACATCTAAAATTGGTCATTGAGGATGGTAATTGAATCGGTAGTTGAAGGTGCATTTAAGTTGACATTTTCATGATATTGTGATAAATTAGCTTAGCGTGGGCAGGGTCTGCCTGCCAAACCGCTCAGTTCGGGCTAAAAGCGACATCAAGTGTTGCTGCCTTGGAATGGCGAGTCTAGGTCAGGGAGGTGTAGTGTAATGTATGCAGTAATTGAGACAGGTGGAAAGCAGTACAAGGTGCAAGAAGGCGATGTACTCAATGTTGAAAAGCTCTCGGCGAATGAGGGTGAAACAGTTGAGGTGGAGAAAGTATTGGCAGTTGTGAAAGACGGCGAAATGGTTGTAGGAAGACCATTGGTCGAGGGAGCAAAGGCTGTACTGAAGGTCTTGGAGCATAAAAAAGACAAGAAGATAATCATTTTCAAGTATAAGGCTAAGAAAAAATACCGCAAAACTCAAGGCCATCGTCAACCATATACTCAGGTTGTCGTTGAAAAAATTGAAGCACAATGATTATCGCCGAAATCTTTTATGATGAAATGGGAAGCAGGAAGGGTTTTATCGTAAAAGGACACGCCGGGATGGCAGAAAAGGGCCAAGATCTTGTGTGCTCAGGAGTATCTGCTTTGACTCAGGCGACGATTTTAGGCTTGGAGGCTGTTTTGTACAAAAAGCCTGACTGGAAGATTGATGGTGACGGATACCTGGAATGCTGGTTGCCGAGTGATTTGAATGATGAGGAATCACTTCAGGCTCAGGCGATAATTCGTACTGTGGAATTAGGCCTTACCGGCATTGAGAAGGATTACGGGAAATATTTAAAAGTCAGCAAGAGGAGGTGTACTAAAGATGATTAGAATAGATTTGCAATTGTTTGCTCATAAAAAAGGTGTGGGTAGTTCGCGGAACGGACGTGACAGCGCGGCACAACGCCTTGGAGTGAAAAGATATGACGGTCAGTTGGTAAACGCAGGGAATATCCTTGTGAGGCAAAGAGGAACCAAGATACACCCCGGAAACAATGTGGGCATCGGTAAAGACGACACTTTGTTTGCTCTGATTGACGGAAATGTAAAATTCGAGCGTAAGGGTAAAGACAAAAAGCAGGTCAGCATTTATTCATAAAAGAACCGGAAAGCCCTGGTCGAATGTGCTAGGGCTTTTTTTGCACTTTCAGAGAGTATAATCAATTAACCGGATTGAACCGGTTATGTTTTGAGAAAGAGTGCGTTTCGGGGGTGGAGAGGTCGTATGGAAAGAGTGCTGCTGGCGAGAATGCTTGAATCCCACAAGGTGTTGCGCCATGATATTATGAATTGCTTTCAGGTAATTCTCGGCTACTTGCAGATAAAACAACCGGAAAAAGCACGCAAGTGCGCTCTGAATACTGCGGAGGCCATGCAAGGCTTTGGACAGTTGAGTAAGATAAATCAGCCGCTACTGCAAGCGTTTTTAACATGTTGGAACACACAGGTATATCTAAAACAAGAGGGTTTTGCCATTGCAATCGAGGATGATTGGCAGCCATGGGATGATTGTGATCCGGAATTGACGATTTATTTGAATGAGCTATTGCATCCCCTTCTTGAAGATGTTCTTTGCGAGCGTTTGGTTTGTAGAATTCTGTTGTCTCGGGAGATAGTTGTTTTGCTAGCAGTAAAATCAGAAAACAGTGAGGAAGATTCGCAGGAAACGTTAACGAAGAAGACAGAATATATACATAAATTAAACCGGTCAGAAGAAGATTTTGTTGTCTCGGTTACAAGAGAAGAGTCAGAAAATGTTAAGATTATAATTCAAAAGACAAAAAATCCCCAGTAATCGGGAAGCCTATAAAAAACAAGTGAAAATTGGTGAGAGATATGTTTTATGATTATGCAAGAGTCTACGTGAAAGGCGGGGACGGCGGGAATGGAATGATCGCCTTTCGCCGTGAGAAATATGTCCCTGAAGGAGGCCCGGCGGGGGGCGATGGGGGAAAAGGCGGGAGTGTTATCTTTGTTGCAGACGAAGGTTTGCATACACTGGTCGACTTTCGCTACAAAAGACATTTTAAGGCCGATAAGGGTGAAAATGGCAAAAGCAAGAGCATGCACGGGCGTCATGCCGAGGATATGCTGGTGAGGGTGCCTGTAGGGACTGTTGTCAAGGAGGCGGAGACGAAAAATGTTGTCGTGGACTTCGTTGAGCATGGGCAACAATACGTTGTTGCAGCAGGTGGCCGCGGGGGCAGAGGCAATAAGAGGTTTGCCTCAAATACCAACAAAGCCCCGCAGATAGCAGAAAATGGGGATCCCGGAGGGGAAATGTGGCTCGAACTTGAACTGAAGCTACTGGCGGATGTAGGTCTGATTGGTTTTCCCAATGTGGGGAAGTCGACGATAATTTCTCATGTTTCGGCTGCCAAACCGAAAATAGCGGATTATCATTTTACCACAATAGATCCTAATCTGGGCGTAGTGAGGCTTAACGAGGGTGAAAGTTTTGTCTTGGTGGATATTCCCGGCTTGATTGAGGGAGCTAGCGCCGGTGCGGGATTAGGGCACCGTTTTCTGCGGCATATTGAAAGGACACGTCTTTTGCTGCATGTGGTTGATGCTTCCGGTTCGGAGGGGCGAGACCCTCTCGAGGATATTGACTTGATCAACGGTGAGTTGGAGAAGTATAATCCTATTTTAAAAGAACGTAAACAAATACTCGTTGCTAACAAAATAGATTTGCCTAATGCTGAGGAAAACATACAGAGGATGCAAAAAGAGCTGGGGGAAAGGTATGAAATCTATGCCGTTTCCGCTGTGACGGGGAAGGGTCTTGACGAGCTGATGTACAGGACCTTTGGAATTTTAAAAGAACTGCCGTCTTTGCCGCCGGTGACAAGTGACGAAGCGATAAGAGTTGTAAAGGTCGAAAAGGAAGAGCCATTTATAATCAATTATGAAGATGACCGCTGGGTTGTTACGGGTCCTGAACCCGATCGTCTCATGAGAAAGATGAACCTTTCCAATGAGGAAGCGATCAAGAGGTTGCTGGTAATATTTCGTCGTATGGGACTTGAGAAGGCTTTGCGCGAGGCAGGAGCAAAAGATGGTGATACCGTCAGGATAAGTGAACTTGAGTTTGACTTTCTCGATTAAAGCTACCGATGAATTTCTTGCCTGCATTCCTAAGATGTACCAGTAATCCGAGCCACAGTGCCGTGATATAATGGTCTAAATGTGGATAAGCAGTTAGGGGTGCAGTGATGGATCCAATTACTCATGCTATCGTGGGCCTTGCCGTCGGATGCAAAGCGGGAGGGCCTCTTTCTTTCTCCAACGGGTTGGTGGTGGCATCGACCCTGGGAGCGGTAATGCCTGATATTGATATTGTTGCGTACTTACGGGGAGAGTTTGCTTATTTGAGGCAGCATAGGGGTTTCTCGCATTCGATTCCCGGACTGGCCTTAATAGCTCTTAGCCTGGGTTTGGTGCTGAATATGGTTTATCCGGCGTATTCCTTTACCACGTTGGCAATATGGGCCTTTTGGGGGGCTTTGTCTCATACCTTTCTCGATTTGTTTAATTCCTACGGGGTAAAGATTCTTTGGCCGCTCAATAAGAGGATGTGGACCCTGAATCTACTGACATTATTTGATCCGATTCTTTTTGGCATGATGCTCTTGTCTATTGTGTATGGGAGAGGGACTGATTTTGACGTACTATTGACAATGATGCCGCCGACATATATTCTCATCCGTCTGTTGATGCGTTTGGTGGCTAGGGGTAGAGTGCGAAGAAAGCTGCAAAACAATGGTTCGGAATTGGAGATAATAACTTTTCCCGCGATGCGTAATCCTTTTGCTTGGGACTTTGTCGTTAATATTTCTCGTGAAAGGCTTGTTGGTTCGGTAGACATAATAACGGGAAGGTTCAAAATCATCTGTTCGCTGAAGTGTATCACCGATGAAATGAAGAATATTATTTTGGGGACGAATTTAGGAAAACTGTTTTCCGAGTTTACTCCGCTGTATCATATCGACTGTCGGAATGAAGAAGACGAGTGGATAGGCAGTTTGATGGATCTTCGCTATTTTGTGAAGGATCGCTTTTTGCATAACGGCATGTTGATCATGGATAAAGAAATGAAGGTTAAAAAACAGTTATTCCAACCCTTTGTCACCTCTAAGGGGATCGATATGAGCTAGCTCTCGCAAGCCAGGCTTAGTTATCCTGTGTTTTGGGGATAATAGCAGGTGTGAGGGGGTTTTAGCCATGGGTATTAAAAATAAGCAGCTGATGGATTATTGCCGGGCGCAGATCCATACCCCGCCCGGTGTGCCACTGTTTAATGTTTTGCTGATTTTTGTTGTTTTGCTGTTTGCAGTTAGCGCAAGAACGGTGACCTACATCGAGTTGTTATGGAAGAGTATTATTCTTTTTTTATCCTGCGTTTTCACTTTGTTTGCGGTAAAGGAAAGAGACAATAAGGCACTAATAAAAAAGTGCCGAGAAAGCTTACATAACAGGGAATTCAGAAGAAGACTGGAACGGTGTTCACAACAGGAGATACTGAGTATTTTGCAGGAAAGTATTACAAGGAAGTATCACGTCAAGGATTTGCGTTGTACGGATAAGGCACTGGAGGGTGAGTACAATAAAGAGAAATTGCAAGTCGTATACGTATTTGCCGGGGAAAATGAGGTTGTAGAAAAAAGAGAACTATTTAGAGTTTTACGTGCCTGCCATGAGCGCGGGATAAAACAAGTTCGAGTCATAACCGACGGCGTTTTCAGTAAGAACACAGCTGCTTTGGCAGAACAGTATGACCTAGTTTTAAAGCTTTTCGAAGGTAAGGAAATGAAAAAAATAGTTTCCGATAGCTGTCTATGTCCTTCCGATACGGAATTGGATGCCATTTTAAAGCATGAGGCAGAAAAAAGGGAGAGAAAGTTTTCCGTACTCAGAGAACAAGCCCTGCAGGCCAATAAAAGCCGCAACTACTTTTTTTATGGTTTAATTCTTTTGGCCATGACTCGTTTAAAAATCGGGTTTGAGAGTTGGAACCTTCTTTTTGGTACAATACTTGTTATTATGGCTGTTGTGTCTTTTATAAAGGACAAACGAGATATTAAAAAAGAACTGTCATTTTAGGAGCATAAAGTATTTATATAAATACTTTATGCAGGAATTATACGATATTTGTAGAAAAGAGACCTTCGTGAGCTGGATTTTTTAATACAACATTTTCGTTGAGAAGAAAGATGACCAAAAAATGTTGCGACTATTAAAAAAAAGGATTAGTATTCAAAATAAGCGAATAAAGGCATACTATGCTCACGAATTAATAGAAACACAGGGGGAGTTGCTTTGAAAAAAAGCTACAACATAACCCATTATGTCAGTATAATAGCGGTTCTGGTATTGATACCTCTCTTGCTGCTTGGCTTTATGTCCATTTATAATATTACAAAAAAAGGAAAAGAATTAAAAGCGGAGCACCTTGCTTCAGCTAACAGGGTTTCAGAGCAAATTAATTATTTTATGGATTTACACGTTTTGGCTATCGATACTCTGGCGAAACAAATTGCTCAGTCTGATGTATTATTGCTGGTTTTAAACGATTTGATAACTGAGGTTGATTGTCATTATGAGGGTTTTTCAGAAATATACATGGAACTTTCGGGGGTTCGTGCCAGTACTGAGATGTATCGTGTGCCTTATTCCAAGGGTATGGAAATAACAAGTCTTTTATTTTCAAATATTGGTTATGATGAATTTATTAATAGAAATGAACCTTATCTTAGTCCCGTTATTACTGACGGGAAAAATAAAAAGATGCTGCTCGCCGTACCAATATGGAAATATGGCGGTACTTATTGCGGGTTTGTCGTGGGTGTACTGGATTGGAATTACGTTGACAATTTACTGCACCAGGCTAAAACTTATCCCTCCGGGTATTCTGTCATATTTGACAGTAGAGGCAAAGTGGTAGACTATTTAGGCACTTCGGCAGGGGTTGCCGACAAAATAGTCGCTGATATCATGCCAAAACTGCCGTTTAGGACCAGTATTTCGCAGGAATATTTTTCGCCGGAATATCGGCGTAAGGAGATAGCGGGATACTCTTTTATTCAAAATCCTGAATGGGGTATGTGGAGTTCTGCTCCCATTAGAGAGGTGAATTTGCCTTTAATCGGCGCCGCCGGCTTATCTTTGATTTTACTTTTTTTATGTGCTGCAGTCGTGGTTATTGTTAGGAGATTGCTAGTCCTAAACATCGCCCAGCCCATTTCAGAGCTATACAAGGCTTGTCAGAAAATATCCTACGGTGATATCACTTTCCGTGTTGATTTAGAGTCTTACAGTCTGCCGGTGGAAATAAAAATGCTGGGTGACAGGTTTAATTATATGGCGGCAAGCATGTACGAAATAAACACCTTATTGAGAATGCACAGTGAAGAACTGGAGGCAAGAATTATTGAACGAACAAAAGAGCTCGTTGTCAAAAACCGGGAGTTGTCGGCCTTGTACGCCGTAGCTTCGTCGGTCAGTAATACGGACAATTTGAAATACGTGCTAAAGAGGGTATTGCGGGAAATTGATAAACTCTTTCGTTTTGATATACTGAGTATTGTTGTTTATGAGGAGGAAGGGGAAAAAATAGAGCAGTCAATTTGGCACAATGAATACTTGGCAGATGAGAAAGCATCTTTTGCAGCTCGTACGGAGCGTTATCGCAGATGGGTAATTGCCAACTCCAGGCCCCTAATTGTAAACGATTTAAAAGATGGTCAAGGGGACGATGAAGGGTTATCAAAAAAAGAAGATTCACGGTCATTAATATGTGTGCCGATAATAAATAAAAACAGGATTTTGGGTACGGTCATGTTGGCCGGTAATACCGCCAATCATTTCAGCGATGAACAGATGATTATGCTGCAGGCGATTTGCAATCAACTCGGAGTCGTGATAACAAATGTGACCCTGTTTAACAACATCAATGAAGAGCACGATATGTTTTTGGCTGTAATGAATAGTATGAATGAGGGTCTAGCCCTCTTTGACCATAAGGGGCAGATTATTTATGTCAATCAGTTGTTGCAAAAAATGTTCAATCTAAGTAGCGACGGCTGGCAAGGTACATCGTTCAAGGAAATCTTAAAGGTTTTAAACAATATGGATACAGACATACCCTTTATGGACTTGCATAGTGATTTTTTGCATCAGCGCGTTTTCTTACAGCGCGAAGGTTCCTTGAGGATTGACGATAAGGCTTACTATTATTCCATTACGGGTTTTCCTGTGTTGTCGGATGGTGCTTTCATTGGCTATGGTTATATCTTCAGGGATATTACCAAGGAAAAGGGAGTTGAGATCCTTAAGAACTCTATACTTTCTACTGTTTCACATGAACTTTGTACCCCGCTCACGTCTATCAGGGGAAACGCCGAATCGCTTTTGCGCAAGGACATTGATTTGCATGAAAAAGAGAAAGAAAAATTCATCAGGGTCATAGTCGAGGAGAGCAAACGGTTGACTGATTTAATCAAAAATGTCATGGATATGTCCAAAATAGAGGCGGGTGTTCTCTACCTGGATAAAGAGGTGCTGGATATTCGGAGGGTTATTCAAGGTTTTGTAGAAAGATATAAACAAAGGAGAACTGATGTGGAGTTTTATGTGGAGCAAGAAAGAGAGGTGCCTTTGGTAGATATTGATAAGGTAAGGATTGAACAGGTATTATCCAATCTTATTGAAAACGGTATAAAATACTCACCGGAAAAAGCCGAGATTAGAATAGAGACAAAATATTTACTGGATAAGAAGACGGTGATGGTTAGTGTCATAGATAAAGGAATCGGTATTGAGCCTGAGCACTACGAAGCAATCTTTGGAAGGTTTTATCGAGTAGACAGTGCAACGGTTAACAAAATAAGTGGCAGTGGGGTAGGGTTATCAATTGCCAAAGGGATTATAAACGCTCATGGCGGAAAGTTATGGGTGGAAAGCGTTGTAGGGAAAGGAAGTTGCTTTAATTTTACAATTCCAGTGAAAAACGGAGGGGGTTCTTAAAATGAAAAGACCTTTAGCATTAGTGGTAGAGGACGAGTCTAATATTTTACGATTTGTGAGAGCAAACCTGCGTGCAAGCGGGTTTGAGGTGGTGTCGGCTACGAATGGGATCGACGCGCTGGAACAGTTTGAGAAAGTCAAGCCAGATGTTATTGTCCTGGACATAATGCTCCCGAAAATTGATGGACTTGAAGTGTGTCGCAGGATAAGGGAGGGTTCGGATGTCCCGATAGTGATGATTACGGCCAAGAACGATATTCAGGATGCGGTGGAAGGGTTGAATGCCGGGGGCGATGATTATATCACAAAACCTTTTGCTGTAGACGAACTGCTGGCGAGGATCAACGCAGTTATGCGCAGGGCTAAGGCTAACATCTCCCATGTTCAGTCGGATAAGATTAAGATAGGGAAAATGGTTGTTGATATGACGCAAAGGGCGGTTAGTGTCGACGATCAAACCATACATTTGACCCCGACGGAATTTAAGGTGCTCAATTATTTGGTGAATAATCTAGATAAAGTTGTACCTCACGAAGAGTTGATGCTGGCTATTTGGGGCGAGGATTACCGTGATTGTACACATTATTTAAGGGTTAGTATCGGTCGGTTAAGGCAAAAGATAGAAAAGGATTCCAGTAATCCGGAGTATATTGTTACCTGTAGTGGTGTGGGATATATGATTAGGAGCAAAGTGTGACATAGTTATTCCGCTTTATAGGATGAAAAAGATTGAAAGGCACCTTTTTTAGATGCCTTTCAATCTTTTTTTTACTAATACTTTCCAGTGGGCAACTTTTTCTGTGGTAGGTTCCTTGCGTAACATTTTCAGAACTTTGTTCCAATCGATTTCGCCGTTCCCTTTTTTATTGAGCGGCAGTTTTTTACCGAAATATTTTTCCAGATCTTTGATCATTTTTCGCGATTCGAGGAGATTGATGCCTAAACGTAGCAACACACCAAGAATGGCAGCTACAATGATCATAATTAGAAATTGTTTCCAATCGATGTCACCCACGATAATCCTCCCTTTTGAACGGAATTGTTTTTAGTGATATTATTATACTAATGAGTTATTTATTCTCCAAGCAAATATCAAAACCTTCTTAAAAAATATTATTACTAACCAAGAAACCTGTGTGAAAATACAATGCGGCAGGAAACCGGGTAATGAAGGGAGAATTACATAAAGGGAAAAAATAAACAGAATAAAGAGTTAACAAAAATAGTATATAAGGAGTGAGAGGGATGGCTAATAAACAGGTGGTTGTATTTCAAATTGGCACTGAAGAATATGGGATTGACATTAAAGATGTTTTTGAGATTATTCAAATGCAGGAAATAACTAAGATTCCCCAGGCATCCGAAATGATAGAGGGTGTTATTAGTTTAAGAGGAAGGGTTATACCGATCATTGATTTAAAGAGGAAATTCGGCTATCAGAGTTCGGCTATTGGTCAAAATAGCCGGATCATTATTACCGATATAGGTGAGCAGGCTGTTGGTATTATCATTGACGAAGTATCTGAAGTGATAAGTATCGACGAGGAAGCGATAGAACTGCCAAATGTTATAAACAAGAGTACATCTGATTCAGGGATAGTCGGTATCGGCAAGGTTGATGCCAGATTAATAATCATACTTGATATGGCGGGTACTTTTACAGGCCAGGAAAAAGATCGGCTCAAAGTTGAAATGGAAGGTTAGGAAATGATAAGATGACTGAGGGAAAGAGTGAGATAACGCCCATAGAACTATTCTTTGAGATTGAACGCGGAGATTTCGTGAGAGCCGGAGAGGCGAGTTCAAAAATAAAAAAGAAGTTATTGCGTTTAGGTTTTACGGGAAGCACTATTCGTTGTGCCGCCATAGCGACTTATGAAGCGGAAATGAATATTGTTATTCATTCTTTGGGCGGTTCATTAAAAGTAAAAATATATCCGGAGAAGGTAGTGCTGGTGGCAAAAGACGAAGGCCCCGGGATACCGGATGTGGCACTTGCCATGAAGGAAGGTTTTTCCACGGCACCCGAGCAGGTCCGGGAGATGGGCTTTGGTGCCGGAATGGGACTGCCAAATATGCGTAATTGCGCAGACGAATTCGAGATAGAGTCGCGGGAGGATGTAGGTACGACTGTGACGATGGTGCTCTACAAGGGAGGCTAGTTATAATAAAATGGGTTCTTTAATTCATGCGGTAACGCTGGACAAAGATAAATGTAAGGGATGCACAAATTGTATTAAGCACTGTCCTACAGAAGCCATCAGGGTACGGGATGGTAAAGCTAAAATAATTGATGAACGATGCATTGACTGCGGAGAGTGTATTAGAATTTGTCCTCATCATGCGAAAACCGCTATTACTGATTCTTTAGAGGAAATTAAAAAGTTTCGTTATCCGGTAGCAATTCCGGCACCGTCCCTTTATGGGCAGTTCAAGGGCAATGTTTCTGTAGATAAGATAATTTCCGGTCTGTATGGATTGGGCTTTTTTAAAGTTTGGGAGGTGGCCAGAGGGGCAGAGATAGTATCGAAGGTTACAGAACGATATCTAAAAGAGCATGACCTGCCCAAACCGGTGATATCCTCAGCGTGTCCAACAGTGATGAGGCTGATAAGGATTCGTTATCCCGAACTGGTTGACCATATTTTGCCGGTGGATTCCCCTATGGAAGTCGCGGCTTATATGGTCAAGGAGGAATTGGCTGCGGAAGGCTATGCCAGAGAAGACATTGGGGTTTTTTTCATTTCGCCGTGTGCTGCAAAATTTACGATTGTTAAAAATCCTCTCGGTAAAGAGAAGTCAAACGTGGACGGCGTATTGGCGATCTCCGATATTTATGGGCCGCTGCTTGAAAAAATCAAGGAAGAAAAAATGAACAAGGTGTTGCAGAAGTCAACATCAGCCGGAATAGGCTGGGCCATTAGCGGCGGTGAATCAAGGCTTATAAAGGATAGACGTCATATATCTGTTGACGGTTTGACCAATGTGACAAGGGTATTAGAGGACGCTATGATGGGAAAATTGAAGGAAGTCGATTTTATAGAGGCTTTGGCCTGTTCAGGAGGATGTGTCGGAGGGCCTTTAACAGTGGAGAATCCTTTTATGGCTAAGGAACGTATCAGCAAGTTGAGTGAAGGCATTACCGGGGAGTTGCCTCAAGTTTCTGCGGAATTAGCTGATGGTTTTGTCTACGATAAACCTATTACTCCTCAGAATGTCTTGCGTTTAGACGAGGATATGGTAAAAGCCATTAAAAAAATGGGGGAAATAGAGGAGATTACCGAGGATTTGCCCGGCTTGGATTGCGGAGCCTGTGGTGCCCCTACTTGTAGGGCCTTGGCCGAGGATATTGTACGGGGTAAGGCGGATGAGTTAGATTGCATTATCAAGTTGCGGGAAAATGTCTCAGGACTGGCCGAAAGAATGGTTGATTTAGCCAAAAAAATGCCGCCGTCGATGAACCAATACGAAAAGCGGGAGCGATGATCATGAAGCTGGCGTTGGTACAAACGGATATTGTCTTGGGGAATCCTGAGAAAAATCAAGAGAATATTATTAAGCAGGTTAAGAAAGCCGCCGTCAATAAGCCGGATGTGATTGTTTTACCTGAAATGTGGAACACCGGATTAGCACTGGAGGAATTAGAGAGTTTAGCCGATCGTTTTGGTAAACCCAGTGCCTCAATGCTGGGAGAACTGGCAGCAAAATATTCTGTGAACATCGTTGCGGGATCTGTTGCTGATTTAAGAGAGGGCCGGCTTTACAACACTTGTTATGTATATGATCGAAACGGAAAGGAAGTGGCCCGTTATGATAAGGGGCACCTTTTTGGTTTAATGAAAGAAGATAAGTGTCTGCATAAAGGGAGCGAGCGGGTTACTTTCATTCTCGACGGTGTGAAATGCGGAGTAATGATTTGCTATGAATTGCGGTTCCCGGAATTAGCGCGTGCCTTGGCCCTAGATGGGATTGAACTGCTTTTCGTACCGGCTCAATGGCCTCACCCTAGGTTGCAGCATTGGCAGACGTTATTACGGGCGCGAGCCATTGAAAACCAGTTTTTCGTGGCAGCAGTTAACAGGGCAGGAGTTGAAAAACAGGTCGAGTTTTTTGGACACTCGACGGTAGTTGGACCGGAAGGAAATATTCTTATAGAGGGCGATGAACAGGAGGGGACTCTTTGCGCGGAGATAGATTTTAGCTTAGTTAAGAGGACACGGAGGTATATGAATTGTTTTGCTGACCGTAATCCCCAAATGTATGGATAGATAGTGGAGAGGGGAATGATATGGTTATCAGAAAAATACGGTTAGGTGTCGGATGTCATGGTATTTATCCCCCGCAGGGTATATTTTGAACATGCGGCTCTTGATTATCCTCTTGGGAAAAAGCTTTGGCAGCATTTTAAAGAACAAAATGTGCCGGTAAAGCTAATTGGGAGCCATAACAGAGTGACCGGGATACCGGGTAAAGATCGAAAAGAGGCATATCTGGAAGCTAAAAAGACACTTGTTGTCGGGGTTAGAAAAACATTAAAATTTGAAACATGCAAGCCGTCTGCCCACTACCAGCTTCCATTGTGTACCAGTTGTTTAGGCAGGTGTGAATACTGTTATCTAAACACCACACTGGGTAAAAAGCCTTACTTGCGTGTATATGTTAACCTTGATGAGATTCTGCAAAAGACGGCTGAGTACATCGAAAAACGTATTCCCGAGATTACGACTTTTGAAGGGGCGGCAACCTCGGACCCTTTGCCTTACGAACCATATACCGGGGCACTGGCGCAAACGATAGAGTTCTTTAGCAAACAGGACTATGGTCGTTTCCGTTTCGTGACGAAGTTTACTGGAGTTGAGCCTCTTTTGGGTCTTAAGCATAACAAACGGACACGGTTTAGATTCAGTTTAAATACCCCCGGAATAATCAACGCGTTCGAACATGCAACTCCGAGACTTGCTGATCGTCTTACAGCTGCAGGCAAGGTTGCTGCAGCAGGCTACCCCTTAGGAATATTGATTGCTCCTGTGATTTTACGAGAGGGATGGCAGGAGGAATATAAGGCCCTCTTGCAAGAATTAAAAAAGCATTTACCTCGTGACAGTCAAGATGGACTGACCTTCGAAATAGTCACCCACAGGTTTACTGCGAGGGCAAAAAAGAACATCTTGGAAATATACCAACAGAGTTCGCTGCCTATGGATGAAGAAAATAGAAGGTTTAAGTACGGGCAGTTTGGTTATGGTAAATATATATATCCACCGGAGGAAATGAAAAAGGTAAAAGAGTATTTTAGTAATAGCATAGCTGCTTTTTTCCCGCAAGCGGAACTGGACTACATTGTCTAGTTCCGTTTTTGTTGGTGCGTCTGGCATGGGCGAGTGACTAGGCGGTGGAATTGTTTGATTCATAAAAGGGTATCTTAAAACCGTAGGATAGCCTGTAAAAGGTTGGGAAAATACTGAGGGAGTGGTGTTTTAGTGGAATACAAAGAAGGGATGGAAAGTCGGAAGGATGTGGCAAATAACCTTTGGTCTGACTGGCACTGGCAGGTAACAAACCGTATTACTACTATAGAAGAGCTCAAGGAAATAATTGAGCTTACTGGGGAGGAAGAACAAGGTATCAAAAGGTGTCTCGAGTCCTTACGGATGGCGATAACTCCATATTATGCCTCTCTGATGGATAAGCATGATCCGGAATGCCCAATCAGGAAGCAGGCCGTTCCGTTAGTGAGTGAGCTGGATAAAGCAGGATATGAAAGCAGGGATCCGCTTTTTGAAGACAAGGATTCACCGGTGAACGGTTTAACACATAGGTATCCGGATAGAGTTTTATTTCTGGTGACGGACCAATGTGCTATGTATTGTCGACATTGCACCAGGAGACGCCTTGCGGGAGGAACTGATTGTATGAGAAGCAAGGAGGATTTAGATGCGGCTATTGCTTATATCAGCAATACTCCGGCAGTCAGAGATGTTCTGATTTCCGGTGGCGATGCGCTTCTTCTAGAGGACGATGATGTGGAATATATCCTCAATAGGTTGGCTCGGATCAGTCATGTGGAAATCATCAGGTTTGGCACACGTACACCGGTGGTACTTCCGCAAAGGATCACGCCGGAGCTTTGTCGGATCTTGAAGAAGTATCACCCTATTTGGATCAATACTCATTTCAATCATCCGAAGGAAATAACCGAAGAGGCCAAGGAGGCTTGTGCGCGTCTTGCTGATGCCGGAATCCCGTTGGGAAACCAAACTGTACTGTTAAAGGGGGTCAATGACTGTCCCCATATTATAAAAAAGCTGATGCACCTTTTGTTGAAAATGAGGGTAAGACCATATTATCTTTACCAATGTGATCTCGTCGAGGGGGTCGAGCATTATCGAACCTCAGTTGCTAAGGGAATTGAGATTATTGAGATGCTCAGAGGACATACTTCGGGATTGGCAGTCCCGACATATGTTATTGATGCTCCGGGCGGCGGAGGGAAAATACCGGTGGCTCCGCAGTATTTGATTTCAATGTCTGATGAAAAGGTTATTCTCAGAAATTATGAAGGAATAATTACCTCTTATTCTCAACCTCAGCATAGAGACAGTGAGTGCCCTGACAGATGTAATGATTGCGACGATTATGATATTTATAAGCCGACGGGCGGAATTGCTAAGTTGTTTTACGGTGATAAGGAGAGCTTAATCCCCAGAGGAAATAAACGAGAGATAAGGAGACAAAAATACCTTCAATAAAATAACACTTACAGATCCATACTTACAGAGTCTTACAGGTAAAATGGATAAAAAAGGGTTGAATAGACAACCTCGGTATGCTATAATAAGTTGTAAGTTTTCATTAGTATGTTTTAATTTAGGAGGGTAATTATGAGTATTGGTTCTGAGAGTGTGCGTAAGTGGTGTGATATCGATGAGTCGAACTGGGATGATTGGAAATGGCAGTTGGCAAACCGTATGACAACACTTTCACAATTGTATGGCAGTGTTAAGCTGAAAAATGAAGAAATGAAAGGGATCGGTGCTTGTCTGAAGAAGTTTAGGATGGCAATCACACCATATTATGCATCTTTGATGGATCGTGATGATCCCAATTGTCCGATAAGAAAACAGGCAGTTCCTTCCGAATCGGAGCTGTTGTCATATAGTTGTGATATGGATGACCCGTTACACGAGGATGAAGATTCACCCGTAAGCGGATTGACACACCGTTATCCAGACCGTGTTTTGCTTTTGGTGACAGATCAGTGTGCTATGTATTGTCGGCATTGCACGAGAAGGAGAATGGCAGGGCAAAAGGATGGAGCCATGCCAAGAAAGCAGATTGAGATGGCTTTAAAGTATATCAGAGAGACACCGGAAGTGAGGGACGTGGTGGTCTCGGGAGGGGATCCTTTTACACTGCCGGATGAGCAGATCGACTATATCTTGCGAAGCTTAAGAGAAATTCCTCATGTGGAAATAATCAGAATCGGCACCCGCACGCCGGTGGTTATGCCCCAACGTATCACCAAAGAGTTGTGCCAGATTTTGAAAAAATATCATCCGGTATGGATCAACACTCATTTTAATCATCCTCGGGAAATAACGCCGGAGGCCAAAAAGGCTTGTACTAGGCTGGCGGATAGTGGTGTGCCCTTGGGGAACCAGACGGTCTTGTTAAAGGGTGTCAATGATTCTCCCCAGATAATGAAAGAACTCATGCAGAAATTATTAACGATACGTGTTAGGCCATACTATATTTATCAATGTGATATGTCTAGAGGTATTGGACACTTCAGGACCTCAGTAGGTAAGGGTATTGAAATTATGGAAAACTTGCGAGGCCATACTTCAGGAATGGCTGTTCCGCATTATGTTATTGATGCCCCCGGTGGTGGAGGAAAGATTCCTGTCAGCCCGCAATATGTGATCTCCAGAACCGATAACAAGGTTATTCTGAGGAATTATCAAGGGAAGATATTTACTTATACCGAGCCGGATAAAGCTATCGGTAAAGATATTGTTAAAAATCGCAAAAGCGGTTAAGGGAGGAACTTGAGAATGGCATTATGGAGCGTCAAAGAAGAAGAAGGTTATTCTGTAAAGTACCTTCTTGATTGGACAAATAAGAGGGTAAAGATTAAAAGCTATTTTGCGACTGATTACGACGCTCTTACGAAATACTTGGATGTCCTTGCTGTGGAAAACAATTTGACAAAAACAATTCTTACTGCTGGGGAACAGGACTGGCAAGAATTTTTTGTAAGAGGGTATTGGTTAGAGGCGCTGCATCCTACTTTTTTTAGAGGAAAAGCAGGCTTTCATGTGTCAAAATTTTATTCTCGCGAACGGAGGACTCCGGCAGACTGGGAAAAAGAAGAGGAATTGCTGGGTGTTGCTAAAAACAGTAGTCGGGAAATGTCAGCTTTAAACAAAGATTACAAAATACGTGTGGCCTTACAATCGGACGTTGCCGGATTAGCGAAACTGTATAGCAGTGTATTTGTAACATATCCTACTGATGTGAATGACGAAGGATACTTAAAAGAGGCCATGCGAAAAGGTGCTGTTTTTATGGTTGTGACCCACAAGGGGCAAATCATTAGTGCGGCTTCGTTAGACGTAGATTCCGAAACCCTCAGCACTGAGTTGACCGATTGCGTAACCTCGCCGGAGTATAGGGGTCAGGGTCTGATGGCGCATCTTTTGTACTATTTAGAAAAACAGGCGAAGGAAATGGGATTAATCACTATTTATACGATTGCCCGGGCCGGATCGGCGGGGATCAACACGGTTTTTGCCAAGCACGGTTACAACTATTACGGAAGGTTTATTAATAACTGTGATATCTGCGGTAATTTCGAGGATATGAACCTTTGGTCAAAAACTATCAATTAGCTAAACAAAAAAAGAGTGTCTCAATCTCTCGATTGAAACACTCTTTTTTTGTTTGTTATGAAAAAACTATTCTAAAGTCTTGTTTAGAGCCTTAATCAGCTTATCCACGTCAACACCGTGAGCCATTGCGCCCTGTTCAATGTTCTCGAACCGTGCTGCGGCGCAACCAACACAGCCCATACCATGCTGCATGAATATGTCGATTGACTCAGGATACTTTTGTACTACTTCGGTTATGGACATTTCTTTGGTAATCACAGCGGTATAATACCTCCTTACCCTGTTAGTATAGTCAATTCATGTCAAGAGTATAACAAAAAAGTTTACTGTTTTCAATTGATCCGGATTGATTGTTTATTAGGTGTGTGCAAGGTATAATAAGAAGGATATGAATATAAGAAAAGATAGGGGAACAGGAGATATGCTCTATAAGAGGCAAGTGTTCGCGGTCTTTGGTATATTGATGTTGTTGCTTGTTCTTTTTTTAGGCTGTACCATTAAAGAGAGTAACCAGTCCGGTGAAGGAATCTTAGAAACGGGGGGTGAGGTGCCACCCATAAAAGAGGAACTGCCGGATGAGCCGGATAAGGATATATCTGCGGAGGTTGAGGCAAACGAGATAGGGCAAGTTATGATTCTGATGTATCATGTTATCGGTGGGGAAGAAGAACAGGAGTGGACGCAGACCGGTGAAAACTTCCGCAGGGATTTACAAAACCTTTATGAACAAGGATATGTTTTAATCAGTTTAAAGGATTTTGTTGACAATAATATTGACATACCTGCGGGTAAAACACCTGTGGTTCTGACCTTTGATGACGGTACCGCGGGCCATTTCAGATATCTTGAAGGAGAACAAGGCGAAAAAACGATAGATCCGGAGTGTGCCGTCGGCATTTTATTGGATTTTGCCGGTAAACACCCGGGATTTGGTCACACCGCAACATTTTACATTAATGACCGTCCCTTTGGGCAAGGTAAATATTGGGGGGAGAAATTGAATCATTTGGTTGAGTTGGGTTTTGATATCGGCAATCATACCTTGACACATCCACGACTCAATCGGATTTCTGACTTGCAGGTAGAGGAAGAAATAGCACGGTTGGCTCAGGTGGTTGAAGAAACTGTGCCCGGTTATCAGGTTGTTTCGTTGGCCTTACCCTTTGGTATTTTTCCGGCTGAGCGGGAGTTGCTGGTCAAGGGTGAGTTTGCAGGGTATAGCTATGAAAACCGAGCTGCTTTGAATGTTGGAGCTAATCCGGCCAAAAGTCCCGTTGCTGTTGGATTTGACCGTTATCGACTGCCCCGAGTCAGAGGCAGTACAAGTGAGCTTGAGAAATGGTTTAAATACTTTGAGGAGAATCCAAAAGAGAAGTATATCAGTGATGGAAATTTGGAAACAGTGGCAATACCTGCTGAAAAAGAGGAATTGGTCAATAAAGAAGCCCTGAACGGGAAAAAACTGATTTTATGGACGAAGCAGTGAAAAATAGGACGGAGGTAAGGAGCAAGTATGCAGAGATTGAAAGGGTTAGCGGGTTTAAGACCGGTTCAGGATAGAATCGTAGCAATTACAACTCCTCCCTATGATGTAATCAAACCGGGAACGGAGCTTGAAAAGCTGTTGCAGGGTAACAAGGATTCCTTGTATCACATTACGCTGGGAAAAGATCCGGTAGTAGCACTTGAGGATTTGATTGCCAGCAGAGTTTTGAAAAGTGACGAGGAACCGTGCTTTTATGTGTATGAGCAGAATTATGAAGGTAAAAAGAGAGTTGGCGTTCTGTCGGCTGCTGGTGTTTCCGAATATGCAGAGGGCAAAATAATCCGTCATGAAAAGACATTTGACGATAAGGTGCGAGGCAGACTGGCGCTAAGAGAAAAGACAGGGTATACCTTTGAACCTGTGTTTTTCTTGACGAAGGCGAAAATCAGGTCTGTACTGGATGATATAACGGGAAAAATTACGCCTGTCTACCAGTTCTACTCAGATTTTGCCGGGCATTCCACCCTGCATGGCGTATATAATCGTATCTTTCGTGTGCAAGAAAATAGCGAGGAAGGTATGCTTATTAAAAAAATACTATCTTCCTCTCCGCTTTATATAGCCGATGGGCACCATCGTTATCATGCCTCTCTTTTAAACAGGCAATCCCATTGCCTGGCTTACATTTGTGAAGCACAGGATGCTACCATTCAGGCCTACAACAGGGTAATAACAGGCAAGGTAAGCTTCCAAAAAGTCAAAGATACCCTGGATTTGGAGAAATGCGCAGGGTTTAAGACTCCGCCCAAACACAGTTTTGCAATATATTCCAGGGAGGGCTGCTATCTACTAAAGGCTCAAGATGTTCCTGACGATGTGGTAGGCAGATTGGATTGCAGTATTTTGGAGCGGGAGCTTTATCCTTTATTGGGGCTTAGCCATGATTTGATTATGGATGACCGGCACTTTGATTATTTCGCCGAATCAGAACTTGAGAATATGGTTGAATTGGTGGATACAGGGCGATATGATATTGCTGTGGCATTACATCCCGTATCGAGCGAGGAACTGATAGCAGTAGCAGATGCCGGCATTAATGATCCGGATATCATTATGCCCGAGAAATCAACATACTTTTCACCAAAACTTCTCTCAGGGATACATATTTATAAACATATCAAAAAGTTAAACTAAATAAAAAAAAGGGAAAAAGGATTGTGATGTGGAAAATTAGATAATACCTGCTTTATAGATTATATGTCCGGCGAGGTGCTAAAATGTGGAAGGGTAGAAAAATTGTTTTGCGTTCCGTTGAGCTCCGTGACGCCAAGACAATACAAAAATGGTATGTAGATAAAGAGTTTAGATTAGCCTATGATGAGTATTCCAGTGTTGATATAGATTCTATCAGCAAGGAAATATCTTCCTCTCGCGGTGACATTATAAACCCAAGAACGGAAAAAGTAGTCTTTATGGTGGAACGCAAGAGCGATTTGCGACCCATCGGGATGGCTTGTCTGCGGCATATAGACAGAAACAACGGGAACGCTGAGATTGTCCTAGGAATCGGAGAAAAGGATATGCGCTTGGCAGGGTACGGCATCGATGTGTTAATCGTTCTCTTGGATTTGGTATATTATGAGTTGGGAATGGAAAAGGCTTATTTAAAAAGTTACGACAATCAAAACTTGGGTCTGCGCAGTGCTTTGAATTTTGGTTTCATCAAGGAAGGCAAATTACGCAAGCAGGCTTTCATTGAAGGTAAGTATATCGACCAGTGGATATTGGGCTTGCTGAAGGATGAGTACGAGGCCTTGCCAATAGTACCGAAGTGGAAAAGAAAACAGGGAGAAAAGTGAGGAGTTGTGCGTTTTAAAAGGTACAGCTTGAGCGGTTAGAGAAGGAAAAACGCCTGTCAGAAGGTGCTTTTTCTGTTTTGATGTGGTGGAGGTGCGTTTGATGGGAAATCGAGGGTTCGGTGGGCATTTGGTTGTGAGAAGTGACGATGATTTACGTCGACTTGCCAAGATGATTAATGAAACTTATTACAACTTGCCCTTAAAAAATGCGATATTTCATAAGCAGTACAGTACATGGGGTACTTGTAGCTTGAAAACCAGGCAAATATACGTTTCCCACCGTCTTAAAGGTGCACCGTTGGAATTGATATGGTATGTTTTGACCCACGAGATTTGCCATTTGGAAGAAAGATCCCATAACGCTCGTTATTGGAATCTGGTCAGCAAAGCATGTCCGGATTATATCAATTGTCGCAAGATGTTGAAGGCGTATGCTATGCAGAATTATGCAAAGGAAGGCTATAGGTGAAAACGGTAATAGGATTGGCCGGAACGGCAAAAAACACAGGGAAAACAACAACGATGAATGCCATAATGGAGAATGCGTATCAAGAAGGAATCACAGTAGGCTTGACGAGTATCGGCTACGACGGAGAAGAGATCGACAGTATTACGGGATTACCCAAGCCGCGAATCAAAGCCAGAGAAGGTATGATTTTAGCGGTGGCAGACAGCTGTTTAAAGACCGGTTCCGTCAAAGCGGAGATTCTAAGAGAGACGAATATTCGCGTTCCTTTGGGAACAATAGTTATTGCCAGAGTTGTGAAGTCGGGGCTTGTAGTATTAGCCGGTCCTAATAAGAGTTCGGAGCTAAGAAAGATAAAACAAATGCTTGTCGCAGAGGGCTGTAAGCTGGTTTTGGTTGATGGTGCCTTGAACCGACTGGCTCCTATGGTTGAAACGGATGGCTTGGTTATTGCCACCGGTGCTGCCCGCAGTTTGGATATGCAGCGTCTTGCCTCGGAGGCAGCTGCCCTGGAGAAGTTATTAGCTCTGCCCTTGTTTGCAGAAAAAACGGAGAATGTCTTGACTGTAAGTTCGCTCTTAAATGAGGACATGGTCAAGGAACTGTTGGACAATATTAACGAAAAAACGGGTCAGGTATTTGTTGAGGGCTTGATTACTGAAGAAAGCTTTCATCTGTTGCTGGAGATAGGTGTTGATGAGCTGACAGGAAAAACCTTGGTTTTGACGGATGCCATTAAGCTTCTGATAACAGGTTCTTTTACCGGTATACTGGAAGTGATAGCAGGGCTTAAAAGTGCAGGAATAGAGGTGGCGGTCAAAAAGAAGGTAAAGTTATTGGCTTTTACCGTTAATCCCTTTTACCCCAATTATCGAGTTGCTGCCAAGGACTATGAGCCGGCATATGTAGACAGGATTGAAATAAAGGCTACTCTGGCAGAAAAATGCAACACCCCCGTGTTTGATGTCCAAACAGAGGGTGGCAAAGGAATCTGGAGGCTTTTATCTACATTTCTTGCTTGATACAGGTTACGGTATCCAAGTCGAGAAGCCGAACTACTTCTATTAAAAGTGTGATTGTATTTTGGTAGTCGTCATAGTCAAAAATACTGTAGTGGCTGTGGATATAGCGGGTTGGCAGGCTAATAACAATACTGGGAACGCCGGGTCCGGATTTGTGTATGGATCCTCCGTCCGTGCCGCCGCCCATCATTGTGTTGTATTGGAGCGGGATGTTATTTCTTTTTGCGGTGTCGATAACCAAGTCTCTAAGACCCCTGTTCCCAATCAATGAGGCGTCGACGAGTGTTAAGACGGGTCCGCCCCCCAACTTGATTTCGGGTTCTTCTTTTTCTAGCCCCGGCATGTCTGTTGCGATGGTGACGTCAACAGTTAAACAGATATCCGGCTGGATGACATTGGCGGCAGTAGAGGCGCCGCGCAGGCCAACCTCTTCCTGGACCGTACCTACACCATAAACCGTGTTAGGGTGTGAGATGTCTTTTAAGCCCTTAATAACCTCGATAAAAAGACAGCAACCGATTCTGTTGTCTATTGCTTTGCTCATTATCCTGCGCGTACCGGAGAGAACATGAAAATCAACGGCCGGCACTATGGAATCACCCGGTCTGATGCCAAGAGTGGATTCGGCCTCTTCCCTGTCGGCAGCACCTACATCTATGAACATATTTTTTTTCTCAAAAAGTTTTTCTTTGTCTTTGGCCGACATGAGATGGGGAGGAGTAGAGCCTATTACTCCCGTGACATCTCCTCGGGAGGTTCTGATGTTTACTTTTTGGGCCAGCATTACTTGGTCCCACCATCCGCCCAAAGGGACAAATTTTATGTAGCCGCTTTTGGTAATACTGCTTACCATAAAGCCCACCTCGTCCATATGTCCCGGTATCATTATCCTGGGGGGTTTTTGGGATCCGGTTTTTTTACAGATAAGGCTACCCAAGTTGTCCTGGCTGAATTCAGCTTCTTTATCCAAATGTTTTTTGATGATTTTGCGGACTTCTCCTTCAAATCCGGAAGGCCCGTGGGCTAAAGCCAGTTCTTTAATCATTTCCAAGTTTTTCATTGTTACCTCCTGATAAAATACTATAGTAGAATTATAACGCATAATTAACAGTGCAGACAAATACGTTTAAAATAGGAAGGCGGGCAATATTAATGGAAGTTTATGCCCTAATTGGTGATAGTGGAACCGGAAAGAGTCATCGGGCAATGATCGTTGCCTATGAGTATGATATTGATACCGTTATAGACGATGGTCTGTTGATTAAAGGCGGTTGTATTCTGGCAGGACGTTCGGCAAAACGTGAGTCAACAGCCTTGTTAGCCGTCAAAAGGGCCATTTTTTTAGATGCGGAGCATGCTCGTGAAATCAGAGAACGCCTCTCGCAAGAGAATCCGCCCAAGGTTTTGGTATTGGGGACATCTTTGCGGATGGTGAATCGCATTACCGACACTTTGAGCATTCCTCGTCCTTGTAGGGTTATTGATATTAAAGATCTTGCCTCGGAAAAAGAGCTGGAACTGGCCAAAAATTACCGGGATAATTTCGGGATGCATGTTATTCCGGTTCCGACAATTGAAGTAAAAAGAGATTTTCGAGGTTATCTGGTTGATCCGTTAAAGTACTTTCTTCGCAAAAAGAATGAGACAAGGCGGAAAGTGGGTGAAAAGTCGATTATCAGGCCGAAATTCAGTTTCATAGGCAAGCTGAGTATTTCAGAGCATGCCGTTTCGCAAATTGCGACTCGCATTGCCTTGCAGAACAAAGGGGTAACGCAGGTCAATAAAGCGACGGTAATCATGATTGAAGACGGTGTGAAAATACGCTTGGAGTTGACTGCCCTTTATGGCAGCTTTTTGCCTAAGGTCGCTTTGGATGTACAACGAGATGTTGAGAAAAGAGTGGAATGGATGACCGGCTTGATTGTTTACGACACACAAATCCAAATAAAGTCTTTAGAGACCGCTATGGAGAAAAAATAAGGGGGAAGCTGCTTTGGAACAGGCTGAATATGGGAACTGGCTTATAGAGGGAGGATACGTTGTTATTCCTAAGCGGCTTTTGGAAAATTCACAGGCTCTTGACATTCCGCCGGAAAACCTAGGTTATCTTGTCCTGGCTATGGCTTGTTGTCAAAAAGCAAATTCCGTTGAGGAAGTAGCGGAAAACAAAGGGGTAAAATGGTGCCTGGGTGAGGGTTGGGCTTGCTGGCAGGGCGAGGGCGAAAAAAGACACATTTCTTTCTTGCCTCTTTGGAAGCGTCTCCACAGTGTGTCGTTATTATCCCGTAATGGAAAGAACAATGACGCTTTTTTTGGACAAAACGGTGGTTTTGATTATAGTAAGATTCTGAAATGGCTGGATCAAGCCAGGGGCACTTTATCCATAACAGATAAAGAAAAACAGGTGATACAGGAGTTTAATATAAAATACGGTTGGTCTACCGAATTTATTATCATTTTTCTCGAACTGGCTTTTGAAAGGGGACAGCAAAGGCTTCAGAATTACCAATACATCGCCAAAAGGGTGTATGAGAGCGGGATTAACACGGTGGAAGGGTTAATCGGCTTTATGAATGAATGGGACTGGACCAGACATAAGGTAGTAGAAATTAAAAAGTGTATTGGGCAGTATGGGGGAGTGACGGGGCCGCAACGAGAAATGTATTTAAAATGGAATAAACAATGGGGATTGAGCCACGAGTTAATTATGCGGGCGGGAGAAGAGACCATCCGGGCGAACAATCCAAGTTTCAAATATATCGATGCTATTCTGCAAGATTGGCATAAAAAAGGCATAAAGGATGTAAGTGAAGCCGAAGATTTGATTAAGGACCATGACGAAAAGAACCACAGACAGAGAAAAGTCGTAAAAGGGGAAAACAATAAAAAAAGGATAAGTCGTGCAGATGAACGTGACTGGGAAAATATTACCTAATACACTAATATAACCGGTGGTGAGGAATTGTGAGCCTGCCAGAGTGGAACTTAAAACGCCAAAAAAAGATTGCGGAATGCGAAAAAAGGGTTGAAATGCTCCATACAAAATATCCGCGACTTGAAGAGATAACACGTCTTTTTGCCGAGATGTCTGTTGAAATGGCGCTGTTGGCAATGAATAGAGGCAAAATGGGGATGACAAAAGAGGAATTGCAAAAGGCTATGGAAGCACTGCAGGCCGAAAAAAAGGTCATATTAAAACAGAATAAAATTCCTGATAATATTTATGATGTTTGGTGGGAATGTGATAAATGCAAGGATACAGGTTTTGTTGCTGTGGGTAAAAAGTGTTCCTGCAGGTTAAAAGAAGAGCTTGAAGCGCGTTGGCAAGCAAGCAAAATGTCTCCTGAACAAAAGAACCAGACGTTTACCAATTTTTCTCTGGAGTGGTGCCAGGATAAAGCAAATTGCCGTAAAAATATGAAAGAGTGTTTAAGTTTTGCAGAAAAAGTCAGTGAGGGCAAAAAAGCAGAAAGCCTCTTCATATATGGTCCGGTAGGTACCGGTAAGACACACTTGTGCAGTTCGGTAGCAAACTATGTGCTACAGGCCGGGGTGAGTGTAATATACTTAAAGGTAAGCAAATTGCTTGATCTGATTCGGGAACAAAAATTCAACAGCGACAAGACCTCCCGTGAAAACCTTGCAAAAGATTTGCAGGATTTGTACCAGGTCGGTCTTTTGATTATTGACGATTTAGGTACGGAAGTTTCTTCCGACTTTGTTAAGGAACAATTGTTTTTACTGCTTGACGAACGTTTGAATTATCGGTTGCCGTGGATAATCAGCACCAATTTATCCCCTAATGAGATCGGTACAATCTATGAAGATAGGTTAAGCGATAGGATTATGAGTATGTCTTGTCAACTGAAGTTTACCGGCGAAAGCGTCCGCAGGCAGAAGATGATTAAAAGAAATAAGACGTTAAGCAATGTTAAACAAAACTGAGGAGTGCGATAATGTCTTGGATTGATTGGCAAGTGTTTTTTTTATCCGCAATTCCGATAACCGAACTTCGTTTTACCATTCCTTTTGCACTAGCCATGGGGCTTGAACCTTTCAAGGCTTATTTTTTGGCTGTGGCCGGGAATCTTATGCCCGTTGTTCCTTTGCTAATCCTTCTTGAACCTGTAAGCAAGCTTTTAAGGCATTTGCCTTTCCTGGAAAGATTGTTTAAGGCTATTCTGAGAAGGACAAGAACAAGAGGGGGCAGGGTAGAAAAGTATGGGGTTATAGGGTTATTTTTCTTTGTTTCTTTGCCCTTTCCCGGTACGGGTGCATGGACCGGGGCTCTTCTTGCCTGGCTCTTCGGCTTGAATATTATCCCGTCGGCTGCAGCAATTGCTTTGGGAGTCTTTGCGGCAGGTCTGATTATGATTTTGGGCAGTCTGGGTATTATTAAAATGGTTGTGTTGTATCGACTGGAATATTTTTTACTGGCGGTTTTATTAGCGCTTATGCTGCTTTATTATTTCAAGAAAGTGAAAGGAAAATGATAACGACAAAGGTCCGTTGAGGGCCTTTTATTTTTTATATATATAAAAAATAAAATTGTGCTGCTTAAAAAGAGGAAAATTTGCATTGAGGTAGAATATAGTGGTATGAAGTGGTGTAAAGTGGTATAATGTGGTGTATAGTGGTGGACAAGGAGGTGTGGCAGGGTGTTTACAGGTGAGTATCAACATACAATTGACGGTAAGGGGCGCCTAATCATGCCTGCCAAGTATCGAGAGGTCCTGGGAGACAGCTTTGTTATTACCAAGGGCCTTGATGGATGTCTCTTTGTTTACCCGCTGAAAGAATGGAAAGTATTAGAGGATAAGCTTAAGCAATTGCCCTTTACTAATAAAGATGCGCGGGCATTTGCCCGTTTCTTTTTCTCCGGCGCTGTTGATTGCGAAGCCGATAAACAGGGGAGAATATTGCTTGGCAGTAATCTTAGAGAGTATGCCGAGATATGCAAGGAAGTAATCATTATTGGCGTTGGAACACGCATTGAAATCTGGAGCAGGGAGAAATGGAGCGGTTACAGTCTTGAAACGGAAAAAAGCTATGAAGAACTAGCCGAAAAGATGGTTGATTTGGATCTTGGTTTTTGAGGTGGTATGAATGCCCAAATTTGAACATAAGCCCGTGCTTCTCACAGAGGTGCTTGAATATTTAAACCTGCAGCCCGGTTGTGTGGTAGCGGATTGTACCGCAGGGGGCGGCGGACATAGTGAAGCAATAATAAAAGAGATTCTGCCCGGTGGGAGATTGATAGCGTTAGACCAGGATAACGATGCGGTTGAAGCGGTGAAAGAAAGATTAAAGACATTTGGAGCAGACACCATTTCTGTAGTACAAGCTAATTTCATCAATCTCAAAGCGGTACTTCAGGAATTAGGCATAAAAAAAATCGACGGGGTGCTGTATGATCTGGGAGTTTCTTCATATCAGTTAGATGCGCCAGAGAGAGGATTCAGCTACAAAAATGATGCGCCGCTAGATATGCGCATGAACAAGGAAGCACCATTATCTGCTTATGATCTTATTAGCCAGGCCTCACAGGAAGAACTTTCAAGAATAATTTATTCCTACGGCGAGGAACGTTGGGCTAAAAGAATTGCTGCCTTTATTGTGCAGGAGAGGGAAAAGGAAGCTATCGAAACAACACAGAGGCTTGTGGAAATCATAAAAATGGCCATTCCCAAGGGGGCTCGCCAGGATGGGCCTCACCCGGCAAAAAGAACCTTTCAGGCCCTAAGGATAGCGGTCAACCGGGAATTGGAGATATTAGAAGAAGCTCTTGAGCAAGGTATCGAGGTTCTTAACCCCGGAGGAAGAATAGTGGTAATCAGCTTTCATTCCTTGGAGGATCGTATTGCCAAAGAGGTTTTTCAAAGGAAAGCGAAGGGTTGTACCTGCCCCAAGGAATTACCGGTGTGTGTTTGCAATAATAAACCCGTTGTAAAGATTATGAAAAGAAAGCCAATCCTTCCCGGTGCAGAAGAGTTGGAGAACAATCCGCGTTCGCGCAGTGCAAAAATGCGGGCGGCGCAAAAACTATAAGTTCTAAAATTTAAGGGAGGTGAATACTCTTGGCAGTAGCAAGGAAATTGGCAGTTGGGTCTGAGGATTATTATCCGTCTTATGCTCCCAAACAAAAGAGAAAAATAAGAATCAAAAAGAGTGTTTCGCCTGTGGCCGGGGTCGTCGTTGGCACGTTTTTGATTGTGTGCATTTTTTGCACGGGTCTTTCTTATTTGTATCTTAAGGCCTCCATTGCCAAGATAAACCTGCAAATTAGGCAGGTTGAAGAAAGCAATACTGCTATCATAGCGGAAAATGAAAAATTAAAGGTAAAAGTGGCTGGCCTGAAATCATTAGATAGAGTGGAGACAGTAGCTATAAGCGAATTAGGGATGGTAAAAAATCCCCAAATCGAGTATTTGGCCTATGACATGAAGATGGTTGAGACGGAGGGCATTAGGGGCGTTGCTGCCGAAAATATATCGATGGATGGAAAGAAAGGGCAAACCGAGACGCAAATTTCTGCGGGAGACGGTATTTTCAAGAGGATTGCCGAAGCTTTATTTGCACGAGGTTAAAATTGAAAAGGCTTAAGGCGAACATGGAGTGAGGAATTTGTCCGTACCTGCAAAAATAAGAAAGAGGATTATTATTGTATTTTTTGTGGCCGTAGTTATTTTGGCGACAATAACGACAAGGCTTGTCTGGGTACAGTTTGTTATGGGAGAAGAACTGAGGCAGAAGGCCTTTGAGGTGCGATTTCGCAATGTTGAGGTTAAGGCAAAAAGAGGAGTCATTTATGATGCTAAGGGGAGAGCCTTAGCTATTAGTGTTAGTACAGCCTCTTTTTATGCTATACCTTCACAGGTTAAAAAAAGTGGTCAGGAGGAAGAAATTGCTCGTCAAATAGCCAAGGTGCTGGAAATGGACGAGGAAGCAGTAAAAAATGCCATAACAAAAAACCTGGCCTTCGTATGGGTAAAAAGGCATGTTCCTGATGAGCAAGCTCAAGTTTTAAAAGATCTTAAGCTCAGTGGGATAAAATATGTGGAGGAGCCTGAACGCTTTTATCCAAAGGAAGAATTGCTGTCACATGTTTTAGGCTTTGCAGGGATAGATAATCAGGGATTAAACGGCATAGAAGTGTCTTATGAGGATGTATTAAGCGGTACGCCCGGAACGATTATGGTCGAGTACGACGCCAAAGGTCAAGAAATACCCGATGCTGTGCATAAATATATTCCTCCCGAAGACGGGAAAAGCATCGTGTTAACGATAGATGAAACGATTCAATATATAGTTGAGCGCGAATTGGATGAGATTATGAAGCTGCGGAATCCTGCCAGGGCGGGAATAATTGTCATGGAGCCCGCAACCGGTAACATTTTGGCTATGGGTATGAGGCCGGCTTTTGATCCTAATAACTATCAGAGCTATGATCAGTCTATCTGGCGTAATTTTCTCGTATCCGATGCTTATGAACCGGGATCGACATTTAAGACTGTTGTGGCTGCCGGTGCATTGGAAGAAGGGGTGGTAAAGCTTGATGACAGGTTTTATTGTCCGGGCTATATCATGGTGGGAAAAGAGAGGATAAAGTGTTGGAGCTACAGCAGGCCTCACGGGAGCCAGACTTTTGTGGAAGGAGTGCAAAACTCCTGCAATCCGGTATTTATTACCGTAGGACTTAGGGAAGGAAAAGAAATATTTTTCCGGTACTTAAACGGCTTTGGTTTTGGGCAAAAAACAGGAATTGCGTTGCCGGGCGAGTCGTTGGGAATAATAGTTAATGAAGACAAAGCCAAGGAAATCGACATTGCTACTATGTCGATCGGGCAAGCCAATGCGGTTACTCCACTGCAGTTGATTACGGCTTTTTCCGCTATTTGTAACGGCGGAGAGTTAATGAAGCCGCAGTTGGTAAAGGAGATCAAGGACAAGGACGGTAATTTGATTGAAACGATTGAACCGGAAAAAGTCCGACAGGTTATCTCCCAGGAGACTTCTAAAACATTGATGGAAATCTTAGAAACAGTGGTCAGCCAGGGGACAGGGAAAAATGCTTTTATTGAGGGGTATCGTGTGGTAGGCAAGACGGGAACTGCGCAAAAAATCATCCCCGGAGGCGGTTATTCCTCGTCTGAGTATGTTAGTTCGTTTTTAGGCGCTGCTCCGGTCAATGATCCAAAAGTTGCTGCGTTGGTAGTTATCGATACACCGCAAGGAGCATATTACGGAGGAGTAATAGCTGCTCCTGCCTTTAAAAATGTGGTAGAGGATACTCTCAGGTATTTGCAGGTTCCTGCTCAGGTACAGCCTGATAAAATTGCGGGAGGCAGGGCGAAAACGGTGATTCTACAGAACTTGGAAGGGAAAGAACTGGATGAAACACTGTCAATTCTTAAGCAAAGCAATCTGAAGGCGGATATTGTCGGTACGGGGAGCGTAGTCAAAGCACAGATGCCTCTGCCCGGCAGTACGGTACAGGAAGGGAGTAAGGTACTGTTATACACCAGTATCCCCGCTGCGGAAAACTGTCCCGAGAGTGTAGTTGTACCGGACTTTACGGCTATGACGGTCGGAGAGGTTAAAGAGCTTACCAGAGTGTTGAATCTTAATTTTGAAATCAGAGGAAGCGGAGTGGTTGTTCGTCAGGAACCGGAGCCATATATCCAAGTTGAAGTAGGCAGTAAGGTGATTGTATTCCTGGAACAACCGGCATCATCGGCTGTAGAGCCGCTTAGTCCTTGAATGAAATGAGGTGACCTTCATGAAAATAGAGCAATTAGTGGGATTCTCTGAGGTGATTGACTGGGAAGGGGAATCGCAGACAGAAATAGAAAAGGTAACACATGATTCCCGTCAAGCAACAAAGAATTCTTTGTTTGTTGCTGTCCCCGGTTTTAACACAGACGGACATCTTTTCATCAAGGATGCTGTTGCCAGGGGAGCTGCAGCTGTTGTTATTGAGAATGAAAACTACATTTCAAAGGAATATACGTGGATACTAGTTCCAAACGCAAGAATTGCGCTGGCTGATTTTAGTTGTGCTGTGTACAGTTTTCCGGGTAATAAAATGAAGCTTATCGGTGTAACGGGAACGAACGGGAAAACTACGACGGTTAATCTGATTGAAGAGGTACTGGAAAACGCCGGGTACAAAACGGGACTGATTGGGACAATCCACAGCCGTCTCGGCGAAGAGATTATTCCGGTTAGTCATACGACACCCGAGTCTTCTGATTTACAGCGGCTTTTTTTAACTTTTGTTGAAAAAGGGGCAAATTATGCGGTTATGGAGGTTAGCTCTCACGCCCTGGATTTACAACGAGTACGAGGGGTTGAATTTGACATTGCCGTTTTTACTAATTTGACGCAAGACCATTTGGATTACCACGGAAATATGGAAAACTACCTTGCGACCAAAGGACGGTTGTTTGGCGGGCTTGGTAAAAACAGTCAAAAAAGAAACCGCAAGTTTGCTGTGATAAACGTCGATGATCAGTACGCAGAGAGGATCATAGAAATGACCAGCGTACCTGTTATAACTTATGGAATTAAAAACGAGGCTGATGTTAAGGCAAAGGATGTTAGCATCAAAGCAGAGGGCGCGGAGTTTACGCTATGCTATACAGATCGAGTTTTACCTGTTAAACTAAAACTTGCCGGTTTGTTCAATGTATATAATTCTTTAGCTGCCATTGCGGTTGGCTTAATTGAGGGTGTTCCAATAGAGAAGATAATCAACGTGTTGCAGGAGATACCCGGTATACCCGGAAGGTTCGAAAAGGTAGAGAATGGACAGGATTTTACGGTTATTGTTGACTATTCCCATACGCCGGACAGTCTGGAAAATTGTCTTAAAACAGCGCGAGAGTTTGTCAAGGGAAGAGTAATTACCGTATTTGGCTGTGGGGGCGAACGTGATAGGGGGAAACGTCCTTTGATGGGAGAGGTTGCCGGCAGATTGTCGGATTATTCCATTGTGACCTCTGATAATCCGCGAGGTGAAAACCCTCAAGATATTATTGATGAGATCCTTCCCGGTGTGGAAAAATACGCTGCAGTAGGGGCCTTTCGCGTCATAGTTAATAGGCGAGAGGCTATCAGATATGCCGTGAATATGGCTAAGGCCGGGGATGTGATCATCATAGCCGGCAAGGGCCATGAAACCTATCAGATCATAGGTTCTACGGTTCTTCCTTTCGATGATAAAAAAGAGGCAGAGGCTGCTTTGCGGGGCGAAATATATAATGAGAAGGCTTGAGGAGATGCATGATGTTTGGGTTTACCATGGAAAGGATTGAAAGAATAGTAAAAGGAAGATTAAGCGGTGGACAAGGTATTATGCCATCCGGCGCGGCTCTTGATACGAGAAACATTCAGGCCGGCGAGCTGTTTTTTGCGCTCAAAGGAGAAAATAGTGACGGGCATGATTATTTACAGGCAGCCCGGGACAAAAAAGCAGCAGGAGCAGTAGTGTCGCGTTGTCCTAATGCTTTTCGGGATGATAGCTTTCCTCTGCTTTATGTCGAAGAGGTTGAGAAGGCCTTGCGTGACTTAGCAGCCGCCATGAGAAAGGCTTCCGGTGTAAAAATTGCTGCTGTAACGGGCAGTGTAGGCAAAACATCTACCAAAGACATGCTCCGGTCAATTCTTAGCAGGAAAGGACCGGCCCTGGCGAATAAGGGCAATTACAACAATGAACTGGGCCTGCCTTTGACCTTGTTAGCCCTGCAGGAGGAACACGAATACGCTGTTTTGGAAATGGGGATGAGGGGTTTAGGAGAAATAGATTACTTATCCCGTATCGCCAAACCCGATTATGGGGTGATCACTAATATCGGTTATACCCACTTGGAACTTCTCGGTTCAAGGGAAAGAATCGCGCAAGCCAAGGCGGAACTATTCCGTCATATACCGCCCCAGGGCGGTATAGCTCTGTGCGCTAAAGACAGGGATATTCTAAAGCCCTGGTTGTCCGATTTGAAATGTACCCCCTGCTGGGTTGGGTTGGATTCTTCTTGTGATGTTTGGGCGGAAGACATTCTAGAATACTGGGAGGAAGATAAAGGCAAGGGCGGAATCGCATTCAAGATCTATTACCGGGGCAAACAGGTTTGTAATGTTGAACTGCCTGTTTTGGGCAGGCATAATGTTATTAATGCTTTGCTTGCGGCTGCTCTGGCCGTTCAGATGGGCCTGAGCTGGCAGGATGTGGCCTGTGGTCTTAAAGAACTGGAAATGACCGCAATGCGTCTTGATCTTAAAAGGGTCGAAGGGCTTGATGTGATTATTATCGACGATGCCTATAATGCGAACCCCGCTTCCGTCGTTTCGGCTCTGGAGGCAATGAAATCCCTGCCGGTTAGCGGGAAAGAGATTGCTGTCTTAGGCGATATGTATGAACTGGGTGCTTATGAGACTGAAGGTCACTTGCAGGTCGGAAAAGCGCTCGCGAAGCTGGACGTTTCGTTCTTACTGACTGTTGGTAAGTTGGCGGAAACCATTGCACAGGGTGCCAAAATCGGGGGAATGCCAGAAGAGAGGATTCGGGCTTACCGGAGTAATCAAGAGGCGTTGGCGGGTATCAAGGAGATCCTAGAACCGGAGGATGTCGTTTTGGTGAAAGGGTCGCGGGGCATGAAGATGGAGGAGATTGTCGCGGGTATAAGTAAGTTTTCTTTATGATATTGTTGTGTTGTGTCGGGGGAGGTCATTTATTTGCGGGATTTATTCATGGCGGCAGCAATCGCTGCAGGAGTGTGTGCACTGAGCGGACCTTTATTACTGCCTTTTTTACGGAATTTAAAGTTTGGGCAGCAGGTTCGTAGCGATGGGCCCAGAACACATTTGCAAAAAACAGGGACCCCTACGATGGGCGGAGTAATGTTTATTTTCAGTCTATCCTTGGGGACACTTTTCATAACGGGATTTGTTACCCGTGTGGTCGTCGTTTTATTGGCCGCATTGAGTTTTGGCTTGATAGGATTTCTTGACGATTTTATTAAGATCGTCAAGAAAAGGCCTCTTGGGCTTAAGGCCAGGGAAAAGATTTGGGGACAGCTTTTTTGTGCGGGGCTTTTCGTTCTTATTGCGGTAGTGTATCTGGGCAGGGGAACCGAGGTGGTAATCCCCGTACTGGAATGGAGCTATCAATTAGGCTGGGCTTATGTGCCTTTTGCGATGCTGGTTATGGTTGCTACCACTAATACCGTCAACCTAACAGATGGTTTGGACGGGCTAGCCGCGGGAGTTACCGTGTTTGTAGCCTTGGCATATTTATTTATAACGGCAGCTTGGAATATGCAGGATATGAGTGTGTTTTGCGCTGCGCTGCTGGGGACTTGTTTGGGGTTTTTGCTGTTTAACATTCATCCTGCCAGGCTTTTCATGGGGGATACAGGGGCCATGACGCTGGGCGGGGCAGTTGGTGCCCTGGCTGTGATAACGAAGACAGAACTATTATTGGTAGTCATTGGTGGAGTCTATGTCTTAGAAGCGCTTTCCGATATCATTCAGGTGGCATATTTTAAGATGACAGGCGGAAAACGTTTTTTCCGCATGAGTCCGCTTCATCATCATTTCGAATTATTGGGTTGGTCTGAACAAAGAGTGGTCGTATTATTTTGGACAGCATCGGCCGTATTCGCCGCTTTAGGCGTTGCGCTGGCGATATAGGGGAAAGAAGGTGTAAGCCGTGGAGCTTAAAAGGAAAAATGTACTGGTTGTAGGAGCAGCGAGAAGCGGTATTGCAGCGGCAAGGTTTTTACTTGCTCATGGGGTGAGAGTTTCTTTAAACGATATCAAAAAGAAAAATAATTTATCGTCAGAAGCCCGAGAAAATCTTGATATGTTGGAAAATCGTGGGGCCAATTTGATATTGGGACGGCATGCTGTTTTAGCGCAATGTGACCCTGATTTCATTGTCGTCAGTCCCGGGGTTCCGTTAACGATACCACCCCTCGTCGAGGCAGGGGAAAAAGGCATTCCCGTTTACAGTGAAATGGAATTAGCCTCTAGATTTACAAGGGCACCGATGGTAGTAGTTACGGGAACAAATGGCAAGACTACAACTACGGCTCTTTTGGGTCAGATGTTTGCCGGGGCAGGTAAAAAGGTGTTTGTAGGGGGGAATATTGGGGTTCCTTTCATCTGCGCGGCGGAGGATTTAGGGGAAGAAGATGTTGCCGTCCTGGAAGCGTCCAGCTTCCAATTGGAAACCATTGAGACTTTTAAACCACGGGTGTCCTTGATCTTAAACCTTACGCCCGACCATATTGACCGGCACGGTTCGTTTGAAAAATATATTGAAGCCAAAGCAAGAATATTTGCCAATCAAGACCGGGATGATTGGCTGATTCTCAACTGGGATGATGAAAATACCAGAAAGCTGGCGGAGCAGGCCTCCACTAATGTTGTATTTTTCAGTAGGAAGCAGAAGTTAAAAGAAGGTTTTTACATTGAGGATGGTCGTATGTTAGCCCGGATGAACGAGAGAACCCATGGTATCATCAGAGTTGATGAGATCAATATCAAGGGCGGGCACAATTTGGAAAACGCACTTGCCGCAGCGGCAGCCGGGTGGTTGCTGGGACTTAGTCCAAAGCTTTTGGAAAAAGGATTAAAGGAATTTCCGGGAGTACCTCATAGATTAGAGAGGGTTCTAATACATAACGGAGTTGAATATGTTAATGATTCGAAGGGAACAAATCCTGATGCTTCAATCAAAGCCTTGGAATCATATGAAAATCCTATCGTTTTAATTGCAGGTGGAAAGAATAAGGGTAGTAATTTTGGGCCCTTTGCGCATAAGATTAAAGAAAAAGCAAAAGCAATCGTTCTGGTCGGCCAGGCGGCAGATGAGATCAAAGAGGCCGTTGAGGCGGAGGGCTATACTTCTTATACCCTTGCCACTACCTTTAAAGAGGCTGTCTTTGATGCGGCACGTTTAGCCGTAGCGGGAGACGTGGTATTATTGTCTCCGGGTTGCGCCAGTTGGGATATGTTTGAAAGCTTTGAACAGCGGGGCGACGTTTTCAAAAAACTGGTGCATGAGTTGGCAAAGGCGTGAGAGGAGGGTTATGATGGGTTTAAGAAAGGGAACGCCAGATGTCTTAATCTTTTTCGCTACTTTGCTTTTGCTGGCAGTAGGTATCATAATGGTTTTCAGCGCCAGTTATTACGATACCCTTGATAAGGATCCGTATTTTTATCTCAGAAAACAGTTGACCTGGGGCTTCCTTGGTCTCATTGCTATGCTGATTATGACGAAAATCGACTATTATCGCATCAAGCCTTATGCCGAGACATTTTTCTTTGTAACAGTCATATTTTTGATACTGGTGTTAGTTCCGGGTATCGGACATGAGGTAAAGGGTTCGCAGCGTTGGATAGATTTAGGCTTTACCAATTTTCAGCCCTCGGAGGTCATGAAACTGTGTATGGTTTTATATCTGGCTAAAAAACTCAGCAAGAAAGGGGCTCAGCTCAAGAAGTTCTTCTCTGATCTCGGGCCGTATCTGCTTGTCATAGCTTTAGTCGGCGGGCTGATTATGAAAGAACCGGATTTGGGAACGACGGTGGCGATTACGATCACATCAATGATTCTGCTTTTTGTTGCCGGGATTAAATGGCGTCATATCTTTGTCCTTGGTGTTAGTGGAGTTGCTGTTGTTATCGGTTTGATCTTACAAGAGCCTTATCGTATGAATCGAATAATCGGTTATCTTGATCCGTGGGCCCATGCTTCCAAAGAGGGTTATCAAACCATTAATTCCTTATATGCCCTGGGAAGCGGAGGATTGCTGGGTATGGGGCTGGGGAATAGCAGACAGAAGTTGGCCTTTCTTCCGGAACAGCACACCGACTTTATTTTTGCCATTATAGGGGAAGAGCTTGGTTTTGTCGGTGTTTTAGTTATCGTGTTGCTGTTTTTTGTAATTGCCTGGCGCGGGTACAGGATCGCTTTAAAGTGTCAGGATGTTTACGGAGGCTACGTGGCTGCCGGAATTACAACGATGATTATTTTTCAAGCCTTAATAAATATGGGGGTTGTAACGGGCCTTTTACCCGTCACAGGGATGGGTCTTCCCTTTATTAGTTATGGCGGGTCTTCTCTGTTATTATCGATGGTTGGAGTCGGAATGCTTTTGAACATTTCCCGTTATGTCAGGGATACTTAGGAAAAGCCGGAAATGTGAGGGGTTGGAGAGATGAGGGTCATTCTAAGCGGTGGCGGTACGGGCGGGCACATTTACCCAGCTTTGGCCATTGGGCAGGCAATAAAGGATAGGTGGCCGGAAGCAGAGTTGTTATATGTGGGTACAAAGGACGGAATGGAGTCTGGGCTGGTACCGGCGGCAGGGCTTGAATATGTGGCTTTAGAGGTGGTGGGTTGGCAGCGCAAGGTTTCTTTTCAGGCCTTGCAGGCTTGTTACAAAACGATGACAGCTTTGAGGCAAGCTAAGAGAATTATTAAAGATTTTTCTCCGGACCTTGTAATTGGGACAGGCGGTTATGCCTGCTTGCCGGTGGTGTGGGCTGCAACAAAAACGAAAACCCCGGCAATAATTCATGAGCAAAACGTTTTGCCGGGAATAACGAACAGGTTCCTTTCCCTGCGGGTTGATGCTATTATGTTAACTTTTGAGGATGCGCAAAAATATTTACCGGCAAGAGTACACAAAAAATGTTATTTGACCGGCCTGCCGATTCGTTCGGACATTCTTCGCATCGATAGGGAAGAGGGATTGAGATTTTTTGGTTTTTCGGCACTTAAACCTATTCTTTTGGTGACGGGCGGTTCGAGGGGCGCTGAAAGCGTTAACAAGGCGATGCTCAGTGTTTATGCTGATTCGGGCTTGCTTTCCGAGATGCAGATTATCCATCTTACCGGAAAAAACACCTATGAAAAATACCTTGGGGAGTTAGCAAGGAAGGGTATAGATGTGGCTAATAATGGAAATATTATCGTCAAGCCTTATTTGAATGAAATGGAGTATGCTTTAGCCTGTGCCGATTTTTGCGTGGCCCGGGCCGGGGCGGCCTTTTTGTCTGAAATGACTGCCCGGGGAATTCCGGGGATTCTTATACCTTATCCTTATGCTGCGGGTAATCACCAGGAATACAATGCCCGTTCGCTACTAGAAAAAGGGGCTGCGGCAATGCTGCTTGACGGTGAGTTGAAGGGTGATAACCTGAAGAAGAAGATTTCTGACTTATTATTTGACCGCCAGTTAAGAGATAGCATGGCGAAATGCAGTTTGCAGGCAGGAAAACCGGAGGCTATAGAGAAGGTAATACAAGTTGTGAAAAAGTTTATTAGGTAAAAGTGTTTTGCCTCAAGAGGCAGGACAAGCAATAGAGTGATAACGGACAGCCAACCTCAGTAACACCTTGCTGGAAATCGCATATATAGTAAATTACGAGGCGCGGTTGAGGGACGAAACAGTTGCAGTAAAGGGTGAGGATGGCAGGGAAGGAGATAATTCTAAATGTCTGAAAAGCAGTGGGTGCATTTTATCGGCATCGGTGGTGCCGGAATGAGCGGTATAGCAAAGGTTTTGTTAGAATTAGGCTATAAGATTTCGGGCTCTGATCTGCAGGCCTCAGAGATCATTAAAAGATTGCAGGATATGGGAGCATTAATTAGGTTGGGGCACAGCGGGGATAACATTCAAGATTCTGTTAATACGGTGGTGGTCTCTTCGGCGATACCCAGTGATAACCCGGAGGTCGTTAAAGCAAAGGAACTGAAAATCCCGGTTATCCAAAGGGCGGAAATGCTAGCTAGGTTGATGGCTCGTCAGAAGGGTATAGGCGTGGCGGGAGCACACGGAAAAACGACAACTTCATCGCTGGTTTCATTGATGTTTGAAAAAAATGGTTATGATCCCACAGTTGTAGTGGGAGGAGAAGTTAATGACATTGGCGGGAACGCTAAGTTGGGTAAGGGAGAATATCTGGTTGCCGAAGCGGACGAATCTGATGGATCTTTCTTAAAATTAGACCCATATATAACTGTTGTGACAAACGTTGAGGATGACCACCTTGATTTTTACGGAAGCCGCAGTAATATTGAACAGGCTTTTTTCCGTTTCATCAGCGCTACTCCTCAGGAAGGGTTTACTGTATTGAACTTGGATGATCCGGTTTTGGGCGAAATGATAAAAAAACTACCGCAGAATATCAGGGTGGTTACCTATGGTTTTTCAGAGGTTGCTGATTTTTGGGCCAAAGATGTCAGCCTGCAAGGAACTAAAAGTAAGGCGACAATAGTACATAAGGGCAGGATACTTGGTTCCTTGGAATTGAATGTTCCGGGGAAACACAATATCATGAATGCTTTGGCGGCTATAGCTGTGGGTACCAATTGCGGATTGGGTTTCAAAGAGATTGCGGATAGTCTTCGCCCTTTTCAGGGTGTACAAAGAAGGTTTCAAAAAACAGGAGAAATTTCCGGTATTGACATATATGATGATTATGCCCATCATCCCACTGAACTAAAAGCTACCCTGGCGGCAGCCAAAACATTGCATTCTCAACGCTTGATTGCTGTGTTTCAGCCCCATCGTTATAGCAGAACTAAGCTGTTGGCCCATGAATTCGGCAGTGCCTTTATTGACGCTGATATCCTGATAGTAAACGAAATATACGCGGCAGGAGAAAAACCAATAGCTGGGGTGAATGCCGGTTTGATTGTCGATAGCATCAGGTCCCAAGTGAAACAGGAGGTAGAATACATAAAAAATAAAAAGGATATAGTTCCGTGGCTCTTAAATATTGTTAAGCCAGGGGACTGTGTAATTACTTTAGGGGCAGGTAATATATGGGAGGTAGGCGCCGATTTGCTGCAGATGATGCAGATGGCCAATGCCCGCTGACAAGTTTTGAGGACGGTGGTGGAATGAGTGCCGTATACGATTTTATAAGTGCCTTAAGGCAGGGCGAAGTGTTTACGCATTATCCTCTGGCCGGGTATACCACATGGCAAATCGGCGGACCGGCAGAAGTGTTTTATCGACCCGAAAGCTCTGAGGCTTGTTGCCGTGCCATCGAATGTGTCCATCAAGCCGGGTTGCCAATTTTCTATCTGGGAGCAGGCTCGAATGTGCTTATTGCCGATGCCGGATTAAAGGGATTAGTTATTCAGACCGGAAAGCTTAATCGGAGCAAGAACGAGAAGGATAGAATAATAGCGGAGGCTGGAGTTTCTTTGGTTACCCTTTCCCAACATGCGCTGCAGTCCGGTTTGACAGGACTTGAGTTTGTATGTGGCATTCCCGGAACGCTGGGCGGGGCTGTTATTAATAATGCAGGAGCACACGGCAGGGAAATGGCGGAGGTTATAGAGACAGTAAAAACCGTAGACAGTCAGGGTTTAACAAAGGTATATCAACAAAAGGATCTTGGTTTTATATATCGAAACAGTGCGTTAAAAGGCAAAAACGAGTTAATAATTGAGGTGTCATTGAAACTTGCCGAGGGTGAAAGAGATGTTGTGCGTAAAACTATGGATGAGTACCGGCAGTTAAGACGGAAAAAACAGGCGGTAGGGCTCCCAAATGCCGGCAGCATTTTTAAAAACCCACCGGGAGATTATGCCGGACGTTTAATAGAGGAGGCAGGTCTGAAGGGTTTGTCTGTTGGTGACGCCCAGGTTTCTTCTAAGCATGCGAATTTTATTGTGAACAAGGGTAGGGCTAAAGCGTCCGATGTCCTTGCCTTGATTGAGGAGGTGCAAAAGACAGTTAGGGAAAAGTATTCCGTTGAGTTGGAAACGGAAGTTGTCTTGATGGGTTTTTCAGACAACGGGAGGTGAGCAACCTGGAAAAATATGTTATTATTGGCGGGAATAAATTGTCGGGAACTGTGCGCATAAGCGGCGGAAAAAATTCAGTTCTGACGATTTTACCCGCTTGTCTGCTATCTAAGGGGGTTTGTACCATCCATGATGTTCCCAGACTAAGCGATGTGTACGTGATGAAAGAAGTTCTGGAATGCTTGGGTGCTAATGTTGTTTTTACAGGCAGTACTATGGTTGTTGATGCCTCGATGATTAATGTGATCGAGGTTCCGGACACTCTTACCAGAAGGATGCGAGCATCAAATTTAGTGATGGGTCCTCTCCTTTCACGGTTTAAAGAAGTAAAAATTGCCTATCCGGGCGGATGTTCGATTGGTTCCAGACCCATGGATCAGCATTTGAATGGGATGGAATTGCTAGGAGCGCAGGTTATTGAACGCCATGGGTATATTGAAGCTAAGGCGGTAAAACTGGCAGGGGAGGAAATATGTCTCGATTTCCCAAGCGTGGGAGCAACTGAGAATTTGATGATGGCTGCCTCTATGGCAGACGGGGTAACGGTTATTCGGAATGCAGCCAGAGAACCGGAAATCGTGGATTTGCAGAATTTTATCAATAGCATGGGTGCCAGGATTAGGGGTGCGGGTACAGATGTAATTAAAATTGAAGGTGTACGGGAACTAGGGTCGGCGGAACACACCATCATCCCGGATAGAATCGAGGCGGCAACGTTCATTATTATGGCTGCTATTACTCAAGGGGATGTAAGTGTCGAGGGAGCTATACCGGAGCATTTAGAAGCAGTTATTGCTAAATTGAGAGCGGCGGGAGTGAAGATTGTAGATTTAAAAGAGGGTGTAAGGGTTAGCGGACAGAAACGGTACAAATGCGTTGATATCAAGACTATGCCTTTTCCCGGTTTCCCTACCGACGTACAACCACAGCTGATGGCAATGATGGCCTTATCTGAAGGAACCGGTATTATCACGGAAACCGTTTTTGAGAACAGATACAAGCATGTTGATGAGTTTCGTCGCATGGGTGCCAATATCAGAGTAGAAGGAAGAATTGCCGTTGTAAAAGGGGTCAAATCATTAAGCGGTGCATACATTGAGGCGTCTGACCTAAGGGCTGGGGCCGCTCTGGTGACGGCAGGCTTGGCGGCGGAAGGTGCCACCGTGGTAGGGGATGTGGAGCATATTGACAGAGGCTACGAAAGAATGGAACAGAAGCTGCGCAGTCTGGGCGCACAGATTTTCCGTACAAACGGTTCGGGCGTAAGAAAATAGAGGCGGTTACAGGTAAACGTTATAATGATTCAGTTCTTCTTACTCTTAGCGAACGAAAGACCAGGCATAAAATCCTGGTCTTTTCTAAAATAATATCGCGAAAAATGGAACTAATGAACATTAGAGACATGGGGATCCCGACACCATATCAAGGGACGTTTACGGCATAAAGGCTTTGAGAATCTATATAAAAGCGAATTCTTAGAAAAGCAGAAATAGCATTTAAGGAAATGAAAGCTAACGGCACAAAAAAATATGTGTTTCCTGACGGTAGTTTCATAGAAGCCTGGTAAGGCAAACACACGCATTTTAGACCAATCTGCTACTTTGAAGGAAATACTTCATTATGAGTGCCAATGATATAGAAAGTATTAATCTGATCTTGCCCCTCTGAAGTAATTTCAATAATTATACGAATTGACATATTGACACTTATCTCGTAGAAACTATTTGTCCCCTGGATTTTCTTGTATCGGAGTGAAGGGTGGCTGGGATCTGAAATAAACAATTCAACAGCTTTTACAGCTTGCTTATAAGAATTACCATCAAGAGATTTAAACTGCTTATCAAATTTACGGGTTGAACGGAAGCGTCTACTCATTGCTCAATACCGTCCAAGAATTCTCTAACGTTCTTAAAATCTCGGGTATTTCCGGACTCAATATCTTTCTTTGCTTCCAGCAAATCCTTTTGAGTTTTATCAGCCCAAAAATAAGTTTGACTAGAAGGTACAAGTTTCATTGGTTCAATGATGATTTTATTATCAACTAAACTAATATCAAGAACATCACCTTCATTGATTCTTAAGGTATCACGGATATCTCTTGGTATGCTGATAAGGTTACGCTTTTGAACAAAAATCCTATGTGAAAAAGTTTGAGTTTTAGACATAGAAATCACCTCAAGTGTTATTGTATTATTAGTATATACGTAAATACGTAAAACAGCAATAACTAAAAGGCAGATAAAAAGCACCGACCATCATATAAAACAACGGATTGCCAGTTTCGCTACGCTTCACCCAAACCTTTTCGCCAAGTGCAGTCGCACTAAGGCTCAAAGGCTTCGGCAATCTCGGTTTACCTGAATTCCAAAGTAATTATATAAGAAGAATTAGCTAATAACAATAAATCTTTACAATTTGTTTTGACAAGAACCTGTTATTGTTCAGATATAGTATTCATGCCAGAATATAGTATCTCGAAAATTGTGGAATACCTGAAGTACTATTCTTCTATGCATGGTGACATTATCACAGAATGAACACAGTGTTTCTTTCACAGTGTTGGACGTGTCGGGTTTATATGGTATAATGGCATGGCTAATATTTGACGGGTATTAGGAGAGAGTCAAGTGCGTACAGCCACCACTAAAAGTAACACCAGGTATATCAGGCAAAGAAAAAGAAAAACAGCGTCTTTTTTTGCTTTGTGGATTATTTTGGTACTATCCGTTTCTGTTTCGGCGTATTATTTTGCCAATTCTGTTTATTTCTCGGTGGGACAAGTGTTTGTCTATGGCAACGAGGTCGTTTCGGCGGAAGAAATAGTTGAAATGACCGATTTGAAGTTTGGTGCCAATATATTTAGGGTTTCTACGGTACAAGCAGTACAGAAGGTCTTGGTTCATCCGCGAATAAAATCATTGTCTATCAACAGGAAACTGCCGGATACTCTTAAGGTGACGGTCGTAGAGAGAAAGCCCTTGGCATTGGTGATTTGTGATGATGGCATTATTATGGTAGACGAGGATAGAGTCTATCTTGAGAAAACAAGTGATATCTTGCATCTTAATTATCCTCTCATCAGCGGTGTCACTGTGCCTAATGATGCCAGACCGGGTGACGTTGTCGAGACTCCAGGATTGGTTTCGGCGATTCGACTGATTACCTTGATGGACAAAGAATTCTTTTCAAATGTAATAGAAATATCGGCTGAGACGTCACAATCACTTTCATTAAAAACGAAGCAAGGAGTGGTTGTCATGTTTGGAGAGCCTGAGGATTTGGAAAGGAAGGTTGAGGTTATGGAAAGCCTACTGCTGGACAATAGCAATGCTATCAACAACCAAACGGTGGAATACCTCGATTTGCGATATAAAACAGCTCCTGTTATTAAAAGAAAAAACTCAAAATAGTCGAAGTAAAAGAGGAAAAAGTAGCGTGATTGTGGAATAAGCATAGTGAACGGTGAACGTTTTTGCTTATTATTTACCAGAAGTTCCTTGACGAAAAAAAGGGGGATTATACATAATGCTTGAGTTTGAAACAGATGTGCATCAAACTGCCCAAATAAAGGTTATTGGAGTAGGCGGTGGAGGTAGCAATGCAGTTAACAGGATGATTGAAAGTGGCTTGAAGGGCGTTGAATTTATTGCAATTAATACTGACGCTCAGGCGCTATATATCTCAAAAGCAGAGCATAAAATCCAGATAGGAACTAAGTTGACACGAGGGTTAGGAGCCGGTGCAAACCCGGAGGTTGGTCAGAAGGCCGCTGAAGAAAGCCGCGATGAGCTTGCGGCTGCTTTAAAAGGTGCTGACATGGTTTTTGTCACTGCCGGCATGGGCGGCGGTACCGGAACAGGGGCTGTGCCTATTGTGGCAGAAATAGCTAAAGAAGTAGGTGCTTTGGCTGTAGGCGTTATTACCAAGCCGTTTCCTTTTGAAGGCAGGAAAAGGATGGCTCACGCCAATATGGGAATCGGAAACCTTAAGGGTAAGGTTGATACTTTAATAATCATACCTAATGAAAAGCTGCTCAGCGTGGTGGATAAAAACACTTCGATAAACGAAGCCTTTAGAATTGCCGACGATGTTTTGCGGCAAGGTGTTCAGGGGATATCTGACCTGATTACGGTACCGGGCTTGATCAACTTGGATTTTGCTGACGTTAAGACGATAATGCAGGAAACAGGTACGGCCTTAATGGGAATTGGCAGTGCCGATGGTGAAAACCGTGCGGCTGTTGCGGCACGTTCCGCTATCTCCAGTCCTCTATTGGAGACATCGATAGAGGGAGCTAAAGGAGTTTTGTTTAATATCACAGGCGGGGCGGATTTGGGACTGTTTGAGGTGAATGAGGCGGCAGAGATAATTGCCGAGGCGGCAGACCCGGAAGCAAACATTATTTTCGGGGCTGTTATTGATGAAGATTTACAGGATCAGGTTAGAGTGACCGTTATTGCCACAGGCTTCGATAGACCTGCCAGTAAGGAAACCTTGGTGGAGTTAGACGTGAAGCCTTTTAATACCGAAGATTTGTATATCCCGCAATTTTTAAGGTCAAAAAAATAAAGTGAGTCCCCACAGTGGGAGTCTTAGAATTGGTTAATGGGATAAAGGGATAAAATAAAGGTCCAGAAGAAATTCCCGGGTAAGACAGGGATTTCTTTTGGGTCTTTTTTCTTTACACTGTCCTTGAAAGGTATTATCGGAAGACAGTATAAGCGCAACTAAGGCTTCCGTCTTCGCCTGGGGCTTGGCGGAAGCCAAGTTTTCTTTAATATAACAAAATATGACCGCATATTGCGACAAAATATTGGAAAAGTATGGTGTATAATAAGCTTAACTTAGTGATCCCGGGGTGGTGACATGCAGGGAAATGAATTAGTCCTAAAGGTATATGTTGATATAGTTTTTCTTGTCAACTTTGGAGTGGACTTTTTCATTCTCTGGCTTACGGGAAAGCTTACGGCTCTAAAAAAAGGGATAGCCCGTCTTTTGTTGGGGGCCTTTTTTGGCGCGCTTTATTCACTTGCCATCTTCTTGCCTGGAGGAGGGACACTGGCCAGTGGATACGCTAAGGTCGCTTGTTCGGTTATCATGCTTTTACTGGCATTTGCCCCTTTCTCTTGGCGTGTGTTCTTTAAGGGAATGGCATTAATGTATTTGGTTTCTTTTGCAGTTGGAGGTTGTGTCGTTGCGTTTGTGTACCTGGTTGATAATTCTGCTTATGGCCTACAAGTGATTAACGGTGCAGGGATACTGCAAACAGGACTTAGTTATCATTTGCTGCTTGCCGGTATGATAGTGGTGATGGTATCAGGTTGGTATGGTGTACATTATATAAATAAGAACCAGCTGGGAAGGAACTTGTTGTATTCACTGACCATTGCCGTTCTGCAAAAGAAGGTTACAATCAAGGCGCTTCTTGATACCGGAAACCAACTCTCGGAGCCGTTTACAAAAAAGCCGGTGGTGATTGTTGAGGCAAAGTACCTGCAAGATGTACTTCCCCAAGATGTTGTAAAAGCGTTGGCAAGGAATGACGATTTTTTTTTGCAGGCTGTTCAAGAAAAGTCGGCGCAGGAGTGGGTGCCAAGATTTTGTATGATACCATATAGTTCCGTTGGAAGGGAAAACGGTCTTTTGCTTGGTATACGGCCTGATTATATAGAAATCAATAAAGGAGGAAAAAGGGTAATAAAAAGGGATGTAATAGTCGGCCTGGTAGGCCGAGCAATCAATAAAGAAGGTAGATATCAGGCTATTCTACATCCGGAAGTATTAAAACAAGATATATAGAAGGAGGAATAACATGCCGCTTCAGACAGGGATGAAAAGTTTGGGCAGCGATTTAAAAAGGTCTGTGCTGCGAATATTGGGACTTCTGGGAATAGACACAGAGGTATTGTACATTGGGAGCAGTGAGGCCCTACCGCCGCCGCTGAGTGTGGATGAGGAACTGAACTTATTGAATTGTCTGGAGAAAGGGGACAGCGGGGTAAAAAGTACGCTTATCGAACGGAACCTGCGTTTAGTTGTGTACATTGCCCGAAAATTCGAGAATACCGGAGTAGGGATAGAGGATTTGGTCTCTATCGGTACGATCGGATTGATCAAAGCGGTCAATACTTTTGATCCTACTAAAAGAATAAAGCTGGCAACTTATGCGTCTCGTTGTATCGAAAATGAAATCCTGATGCATCTTAGACGCAACAGCAAAACACGCAGTGAAGTTTCCTTTGATGAACCGCTAAATGTTGATATGGACGGGAATGAGCTTCTTCTCTCGGATGTAATGGGCACAGATGTTGACATCATTTACAAAGAGTTAGAGGAAGAAGTCGATAAAAAACTTTTATTATGTGCCATGGCGAAATTGTCTGCCAGGGAAAAAAGAATAATGGACTTGAGGTTTGGTTTAAAAGACGGCGAGGAAAAAACACAGAAAGAAGTAGCTGATTACCTGGGTATATCCCAGTCATATATTTCCCGGTTGGAAAAACGTATTATCAAACGGTTGAGAAAAGAAATACAACGAATGGAATAAATATGCGAAAAATATTTGCGTTTTTGAAAAGGCTCTGCTATTATTAATACATCAAACATATTGCAAATGAAGGGAAAAGAAGATGCTGATACGCAAAGCTAATTTAAGTGACGTGGAAGAAATGCATGGAATGGTGAATATATATGCAGAAAAGGGATTAATGTTGCCTCGACCGCGCAGTATGCTTTATGAGTATATCCGTGATTTTATTGTGGTTGAGAATGATGGAGAAGTGGTGGGGACATGTGCCCTCCATATTATGTGGATAGATTTAGCGGAAATTCGAACCCTTGCCGTCAAAGAGGGTTATACCAAACAGGGCGTTGGGAAAATGTTGGTTGAATATGCCCTGCAAGAAGCCAGGGAATTAAAAATTCCCAAAGTATTTACGCTTACTTATCAACCGGGATTTTTTGAAAAAATAGGGTTTAGAGTAGTCGAAAAAGAGGCGATGCCCCAGAAGGTCTGGAAGGAATGCATCAATTGTCCGAAATTCCCAAATTGTGATGAGATTTGCTTGGAGATAAATCTCTAACAAAAGATAGCTTTATAACGAAAAAATCATAACGAAAGTTTTATAACGAAAGAATCGGTTGAAATCGAATCAGCTGATTCTTTTTTTGTCTCCATCTTTCCCTTGTTTTATACGGTATATTTGGTTTTTATCAAGGCAATAATGTTGTTAGTTGAAACAACTCATGATACCGGGAGGAAGGGCAGAAGAGATGCTTATTAATAAGGTTGAAATATGCGGTGTAAATACGTCAAAGCTACCTGTTCTTAAGAATTCCGTAATGCGAGAGCTTTTTAGTAAGATGCAGCAAGGGGACGATGCAGCCAGAGATGAATTGATTAACGGCAACCTTCGCCTAGTATTAAGTGTCATACAAAGGTTCACCAATAGAGGAGAATATGTGGACGATTTGTTTCAGGTCGGCTGTATAGGTCTGATAAAGGCTATAGACAATTTTGATTTGGGACAAAACGTTAAGTTTTCAACATACGCCGTCCCCATGATAATAGGTGAAATAAGAAGGTATTTAAGGGATAACAATACTATCAGGGTGAGTCGCTCTTTGCGGGATATCGCATATAAGGCTCTGCAGATAAGAGATGGCTTGATAAACAAAAACTCTTGCGAGCCGTCGGTCAATGAAATTGCTAAAGAATTGAACGTTCCAAGAGAGGAGATAGTCTTTGCACTTGATGCCATCCAGGAACCGGTATCGCTTTTTGAGCCGATTTATCATGATGGCGGCGATCCGATTTTTGTCATGGATCAGATAGGGGATGAAAAGAATATTGACTCCAATTGGTTGGAGATGATATCAGTTAAAGAAGCGATGGATAAATTAATGCCGCGGGAGAAGCATATTTTATCTTTGCGGTTCTTTGAAGGGAAAACGCAAATGGAGGTAGCTGAAGAAATAGGAATCTCTCAGGCTCAGGTATCACGTTTGGAAAAGGCTGCTCTTAGCCATATGCGCAAATACGTTTAAGCCAAACCCATGAGGGGAAACAAATGTACTTTTTTCCCAGGTCGGACATATATATGTAGTACAAAACAGGGAAGGGTGCATTTATTGTGATCATTAAAATGTCCGATTTGCGTGACCTGGAAATCATTAATGTAGCGGACGGCAGAAGATTAGGACCAATAAGAGATATTGAACTGGATTTGGGGAAGGGAATAATTAGTGCGATAATATTACCGGGCTTTACCGGTGGCCGTATTTTCGGTTTGTTCAGTCGTGGTGATGACATTGTTGTTCCTTGGCATAATATAAAAAAGATTGGGGTAGATGTAGTCTTGGTGGAACTAGGTACAGGCGCCGATTGAATTGACAGCTTCTATATGTAGTTGGTATTATGGTAATAACACTAGATATAGAATAATCGGATGACTGGCGGGTGAAGAAGATGCGCTGTCCCTTTTGCGGTTGTAGCGATTCGAAGGTTCTGGAAACAAGGTTAGCAGACGACGGTTATTCCGTGCGTCGACGTCGTGAGTGTACGGAATGCCAAAATCGCTTTACAACATACGAGAAAACTGACGATTTGCCGTTATTGGTTGTGAAAAAGGACGGCAGGCGAGAACAGTTCAAGCAGTATAAAATTTTAGATGGGATGATCAAGGCTTGCGAAAAAAGGGCTGTGCCGTTGGACGAGCTGGAAAAGACAGTTGCCGAGATAGAAAAAAAATTAAAAAATGATTCGTTAAAAAGAGAGGTCAGCACGACAGAGATCGGGGAATTGGTGATGGAACATTTAAAAGGTCTTGATGAGGTAGCATATGTGAGGTTTGCCAGTGTTTATCGGGAGTTTAAGGACATTAATACCTTCATAAAAGAAATAGAAAGACTGCTGAAAGGGAAAGAGGAATTATAAATCATTTTCAATGTATAAAAGAAGCACACTGCAGATTTGGCAGTGTGCTTCTTTTATAGCTAATTGGCTTAAAAACATTGAGCGGGTGGCGTCGGCGGACAAACCCCCGGTAAGGTAACACAGGGAGCGGGCACGCAAAAACCATAACTCGGAACCAACAGTTGAACGGTAAGTATGCACTTAGTAACAAGACAGACCTGGATATTACAGGTGATTGTGATTTCACCCTCACCCACCAAACTAACTACACAGCTGCACATAACGATTGTGCTTTCACTGCAGTCGGGACCAACTCCCTCTGGGCAGCAAAGGGTCACAGTCTTTGTGAAGGTTACTGTGCGTTCAACAGTTTCTTCGGTGGCATTGGGGTTAGTGAGAACAAGGGGTACGGTGACTAAGAGAGTGATTGTGAAGAAGCCTTCGCCTACAGGTGTTCTGCTAATTTCGGTACAACTGATACCAGCCTCAGCCAAGGCACAGGGAATGACATCGCCTAAAACAAAGGTGCCGGTTTCAAATTCACCTTCGGTACCTGTGGTTATTGTAAAGTCGCGGTTAAGGTCGTGGATTTGAAAACAACTATCATATACTTTATCGACAACAATACATTCAATCCTTGTCGGCGGCGGACAACCTTCAGGTGGGCAGACGCCTGGTGAAACTTGGGCAAGTTTCGCCTTATCGACCATATATTATTCCTCCTTCTGAAATATAATTTGAGTGGATTTCTAGTGTATTGTATTAGCTGTAGCATGAAGATGTTACAGCTTTTTTGCGTTAGGCAAAAAGGAATTAATAGACAGTAATGGTTAAATAGTAAGAAAACAACATATAACTAACAATTAAAATCATAATCTTGTGTAAAGAAATAATATTTGAAGATGCGGAGTTTGCTCAAGAAAGACCTCTGTTATATAGTTGTTTTAACAAGGTGGAGAGGGGATAAGCTATGTTAAAGAAAGGTTTGAAACTTTGCTCGATTATTACATTAACATTGCTGGTATTAACGTTATTGCCCGTAAAAGAGGCCGATGCATCTTGGGGTGCCGCGAGGCTTGCGGAAATATTGGCAAGACAGGGCAAAACGGTTACCGAACCAACTGTTCCCGAACCGACTCCAACCCCACCATCTCCTCCACCGGTCCCTGAACCGGTCCCTGAACCTGAACCGGAACCTGAACCGGATCCGGGAAGCGGGCAGGGAGCAATGTCCCAAGAAGAGAGAAATATGCTGGAGATGGTGAATAGTGAAAGAACCAAGAATGGCTTAAAACCATTGGCACCTATGGCCGAACTCAATGGGCTCGCGGAGATGAAAAGTAAGGATATCATAGTGAATGATTACTTTTCACATACTTCGCCGGTTTACGGCAGCTTTGCTAAAATGGTTTCCGATGCCGGAATAAGCTATTATACGGTAGGGGAAAACTTAGCAAAAGCCAGAAATGTTCAACATGCTCATATGTTATTAATGGCCAGTTCCGGGCACAAGGCAAATATTTTGAACCCCAAATTCACACACATAGGGATAGGTGTAGAGCATTATCAATATGGTGTTGTGATAACCCAGTTATTTATTATGCAGCGATAGCCGAGGCAGAGGATTATGCGGCAGGGAGACCTGCCGTATTTTTTTATCATTCTGGAGACTTTATTCATATAGTGGTATTAATAAATGTTTACAAGGTGGGAGCGCTATGTTCGAGATTTACTGGGGAGAGCAGCATATCATATCATGTCAAAATAATCATAAAGAGGAGGTAAGTATCTTTTGCGATGATAATGGTATTGATTATGAGATCAGCGAAATAGGTAATTATCATTTATTTCCAGTGTTAAAAGGTGTTACGGTAGCTCTGTCACCATTGGGAGAAAGCAGTGAAAGACCTGATAATATCGTCAAACATCTTTCGGAAAAGCTTTTGTCCTTTGGTGCACTTGTTTTGTATGTTGACACCAAAAAAAAGTCAAATGCTTTATTGAAGATCATGAAGGTCCAAATCATACTTAGTTTTAAGGAAAAGAAGAATAAAGATAAAACAGGGATAAAATTATTCTACTCTCTCAAGGAGAAGGAAAAGAGCCAAAAGGTCTTAGCGACTGTCATTAAAAAAATGTTGTCCTGGGGGCCAAAGGCAGAATGTGAAGTTGCAGGATACTTTGATATGCTGAAAAACCCTCAATATTATCGCTGGTATTGGTCAGAAATACCTACCGTCCTTGTGGAAATAAATCGCTGTGGAGAAATAGAACTGCGAAAACTTGAAAAGGCCATTATAGAAGGCATGTTGGAAATATACGGGGATATTCCTTATGATGAACAGGAGAGCAAGGTGAACGCTTTAAAAGTATATATAGTGGAAAATAACAAAAAAAGAGAGGAAATCGAGCAGGAGAGGCTTAAGGCTGAAGCGTTAAAGGTTATTGAACAGGAAAGATTAGAACAGGAGAAATTAGAACAGGAAAAATTAGAACAGGAAAGGCTGGAGAAAGAAGCAGCGAAGGCAGCGGAAGAAGAAAAGGTTCTGGAAAAGAAGCAAAAGGCAAAAAGAAAAGAGATTTCAGCAAATGTCAAGAATAAAAGTGTCAATGCGAAAAAACACCGTAATACGAAAAAGGCAGTACTCTTTCCTCCGGATGATGCTCCGTTTTTTCGTTTTGTGGCCGGGGAACAATTAATAAATAGCGGAAACTCGATTTTTACGGTCAACGATTCAATTTGTACAACTGCAATTAGAAGCGAATTTAACAGAAGAGAAGGTACCATTGAATAGTATTGCTTCAATGCCTAGATTTACCTGCTGACAACAATTCTGAGGCGTGTTAAGATAGCACTTGCGGCCAAAAAATATATCATGAAAAGAGGGATATTATGAGAAACAGGAAGACCAGGTTTATAGTAGCCCTTATGATGATGCTCTTTTTTGCGTTCTCAATATTTCCGTCGGTGCTAAATGCCGCAGAAATGTATGGTCAGGATAGTGCTAGATTCCGCTATTTTTATGGAAACGAGGACTTTTTAAAGCTGCTAAACCGTTGGAATACGCAAAGAGCAACAGAGGGTGATAAGGAAGAAGTAAAGCCTGCGCCTGAGGAACCACAAGTACCTGAAGAACCACAGGCAATCCAGGGTCTGAGTGCTGATGAGAAAGAAATGCTTGATTTGATTAATAAGGAAAGGGCGAAGGTAAATGCGGCTCCGCTGCAAATTGACATGCGGCTTGTTAAAAGCGCACGGGCAAAAAGCAGTGATATGATCGACAATAATTATTTTAGTCATACTTCACCTGTTTATGGAGGATTTTCCGCTCTTATCAGGCAATACGCCCCCGATTATAGCTATACGGCCGAAAATATTGCCGGGGCACCTCGTGTGGAAACTGCTCATAAAAACTTTATGAACAGCAGCGGGCACCGTAAAAACATTCTTAACACCAATTATACCCATGTGGGGATAGGAATTGTTGATGGTGGGCCTTACGGTAAAATGTTTACTCAGCATTTTGGAGGATAATAGGAAAAAAGAAAGTAAAGTCACCTCCTTCTTGTACCCATTCATATTATAGGGTAGGTAATAAGGTTTATAAGAAGGAGGGATTATTTTGCAGGATCTTGAATTTGTCGCGAAGGTCAAGGAAGCATGGAAAAATCCGGAAATCCAGACTTTAGCAACACGTTGCTTCCATAAAAGGTTTAATTGCACACCTATCATATTAGAAAAAGTGTGTGCATCCGGAACAAAATGCTTTCACGACATTCACTATCTCTTTGAGGATGAAAGAGGTTGCCCTATTCCCGCCGATTCCTGCCCGATAAATTGTGTTGTGAGCAATTTTACAATTTTCGGGGTTGGCAACGAACCGCTTCGGGACGGGATCGAGGCACCAAGAAGAGTGGGTGAATGCATAGTATTTAACGTGGCTTACAAGGTGAGGGTCTGGTATGAGTTTTTTGATACGAGTACAAATTGTCTTGAGGTGAGAATGGCCAGCCAGTTCTTCGAGAGGGAGTTGGCCGTGCCGGTGACAGACATTGACGGAGGTTGTGTTCTTTGTCAACCGGAGGCGGTTGATCTTTGTATCAGGCGTATTAATCTGGATTGTATCCGTGCCGTTGTTGTGCCGCGTCCGCAGGGGTACCCCAGCACTTTTCCGCCCTATGCCGTCGAAGTTACGGTGGAGAAAGAATTCTTTGCAATGGAATCCGGTAAGTCCATTGTATGCGTACCAACTTGTGTCGAGGAGTGTATTGACTTACCCTTTCCTGTTCTACCCGGAGAGTGTGTGCCTTTTGAGAGAGAAGCAAAATGCGATACTTTCTGTCAAGAAACAGATTTGGAGCCAGGTCGTTGCGGACAGTGTCCTCCGCCTCAACCGTAGAAAAAATGCCACTCGCAAAACGGGTGGCATTTTTACTTTTCTCCAGCTCATGATATAATATAAAGAATATAATGGGTGTAGAGGGAAAATATGCTGGTGAAGAAAGAGCAGGGTAGAGATGTGAAAGAAACTTTTGTCAGAAATGAAAAGAACGGGCTTGTGTATTTCACTGTGCCAGTATTTGAAAGGACGGGGCTTGTGCTTCACGCTTTTAGCGGCAGGACGGGCGGAGTGAGTGAGGGAGCCTATGAGAGTTTAAATTTGAGTATTTTAACTGATGATAAACTTAGTAATGTGTGGGAAAACAGGAGAAGAATGGTAACTGCTTTAGGAGTGGAGGCAGGGGCAATTGTCGGGGCGCATCAGGTGCACAAAGACAAGGTATATCGGGTTTTAGTCCAGGACAAAGGCTTGGGTGCATTTGATCCGGACACGGTTATTCCCGCTACTGATGCTTTGACAACAAATGAACCGGGTATTTTATTGATGGCTTTTTTTGCCGATTGTGTTCCTGTGTTTTTTCTTGATCCGGTCAAAAAGGCAATTGCTGTAGCCCATGCGGGATGGAAGGGAACAGTTGCCGGGATTGCCGCGAAAACCGTAAAATATATGATAGATGAATATGGGACAAATCCCCTGGATTTATTGGCAGCTGTCGGTCCCAGCATCGGACCTTGTCATTACCAGGTTGATGCTCCGGTCATTGCTGAGTTTAAAGAGAAACATCCTTTGAATTGGGAATCATTCTTTAGTAATTTGACGGAAGATGGACACGGGCAATTGAATCTTTGGGAGGCTAATCTTTGGCAATTGCTGGAGGCAGGGTTAAGAAAGGAAAACGTAACTGTGGCGGGTCTATGTACGTATTGCCGGCCGGAGTGCTTTTTTTCTCATCGCCGGGGTATGGCGGGAAGGCATGCGGCTATGATCATGTTGAAAGAGAGGTGAGAGAGGATGACAAGAGTTTTGGTGGTTGACGATGAACTTACGATTCAGGAGCTTGTAAAATTCAATTTAGAGAAAGCCGGGTTCAAGGTGGATTGTTTAGATGACGGCTTGAAAGCACTGAATAGTATCATTGAAGATCCTCCCGGTTTGATTATCCTCGATTTGATGCTTCCCGGCATGGACGGACTGGAAGTTTGCAGAAATTTACGGCAGCTTGAAAAGACGAAATATCTCCCGGTTATTATGCTGACCGCCTATGGCGAAGAAGTGGATCGCGTTGTCGGTCTGGAAATGGGTGCCGATGACTATATAACAAAACCCTTTAGTCCCAGAGAACTGGTGGCTAGGGTTAAAACGGTCTTGCGGCGAAGCCAGGGAGGAGCGGAACAAGGCTCGAACGATATTGAGAAGTCAATTCTCAGAGGGGATTTGGAAATTTTTCCGGAGCGTTTCGAGGTTATTATTAAAGGTGAGAAACCGGAACTTACTCCTAAAGAATTTCAATTATTGCTGCAGTTAGCAAGTAATCCGGGGAAGGTGTTTACCAGAGAGTTTTTATTAGAGAATATTTGGGGCTATGAATTCGCCGGTGATACGAGAACGGTAGACGTACATATCCGTCACCTGCGACAAAAACTGGAAATTGAGCCTAGTCAGCCTGAGATGATCGAGACGATCAGAGGGATAGGCTATCGTTTTAAGGGTTGAGGATATGAGAAAATTTTCTTTTAAAGCAAGCAGGCTATACCTGTTGTTGATGTGTATTACTATTTTCATCTTAAGATATCTGACGTTCAGTTTTGAAGGCTGGGCTTATTGGCTTATTGTCCTTTTGGTTATTGCCTTGAGTTTGGTGGTTTTTTATATTTGGATTGACGAGCAAGGTAAGGTACTCGAGAGAATCAATAAGATGGCAAAGTCTTTTGCCCAAGGCGATTTATCTCCGCATACAATTATTACTGATGACGACGAACTTGGGGACTTAAATGAATCCCTGCAATTGATGGCCGGCAGGATAAGCAGTCATCTGAAACGAATTGAGCAGGAAAGGGATAGAATCCAGACAATACTGGCTAGTATGGCTGAAGGTGTCTTAGCTTTTGATATCACGGGTCGACTGATGCTCATGAATAAAACCGCAGAGGAAATGCTGGGGATAAAGTTTAACAAGGTGGAAGGGCTTTACTTTTTGGAAATACTGAGGAATCATCAGATTGCCGATCTATTGACAAGGGGGTTGGCTGACGGAAAAAGCCAGGTTATTGAAGTTAGGCTTTCTTCTGCCAATACCGATTATTATAAAGTATATATTTCGCCAATCATTAGTATTGATGATAAGAATCAGGGAGCAATAATGGTTTTAACTAATGTGACAAAAATGCGTATCTTGGAAGAAATGCGCAGTGAATTTGTTGCCAATGTTTCTCACGAATTAAGGACTCCTTTGACCTCGGTGAAAGGTTATGTGGAGACCTTGTTGGACGGTGCTGTCAGGGATGACGAATTATCCTTAAAGTTTTTAAATATTATCAATAACGAAGCTGACAGATTGAACCGTTTGATCAGCGACCTTTTGTATCTTTCTCAGCTCGAAACTGGGCGTATGGAGGTGGCAAAGCGGGAGATCAAAGCGGCTGCTTTTCTTGAAAAGGTAATAAACCTATTAAAGCCGCTGGCCGATGCCAGGGAAGTTGCTTTGGAGATTGTTATCCATAAGCTGTCACCGACGTTTTTTGGAAATGAAGGTATGATGGAGCAGGTAATGATTAACCTGTTAGAAAATGCTATCAAGTATTCCAAACGCGGCGGGGTGGTCACTGTGGAAATATACCCCTATGAAAATGGCACAGCCTTGCAGGTGAAAGATAGGGGTATTGGTATACCTGCCGAAAGCCTGACAAGGATTTTTGAGAGGTTTTATAGGGTTGACAAAGCTCGTTCCAGACAGGTGGGAGGAACGGGACTGGGGCTTTCGATTGTAAAGCATATTGTTGACAGACACCGCGGGCAGGTGCACGTTGAAGCAGAGGTTAATAAAGGTACTTCCTTTACAGTGTTTCTCCCTAACAACTGAGGAGATAATTTTTGTCTATGTTGAAGGATAAGTTTACCTGATGTAGAATTACTATATTTCAAGGTAATAACAGACTATAACAAAATATACTTGGGTTGGTAGATTTGAAAAATGGTGCAGGATTGAAGAAAAGAAGAAGGACTTTAAAGAAAAAGAGGATATTCCCGTTAATACTATTATTGCTGGTGTTAATCTTTGCGGGAGGAAATATAGCAAAACGGTTTGTGGTCAGTCTCTTGGTGGAAATTGAGCCTGCTCGAGTCTCTTCGATTGAAGAGGTATTGGCGACCGACTTTTTGCTGATTAGATATGAAGAAGTCGTTACCATCCCTTTCGGTGGAGTATGGAAACCTTTTTTCCAGGAAGGGGAAAGGATTGCGAAAAACACCGTGGTGGGATTTGTGGAAAAGACTACAGGTACAAGCCTGGAGAATACAGAAAAGGTGGATATTGTTTCTCCTCAGTCCGGTGTGTTGTCGTTTTATGTAGACGGATATGAAAGCGTTTGTAATCCTGATGATTGGCAGCAGCTCAGTATGCCTGAATTCAATAAATTAGAGGTTTCGTTGAATAAAAAGCCTGCTGGGGTTATTCAGGCAGGAAACTTTATTGCTGCCGGTGGGCCGTTGTTTAAAGTTGTAGACAATCTTAAACCGGTATGCCTGTTTGCTGAATTCCAGAAAAACCAAATATCAGAGGCACAAGAGGAGTTATTGCAGAAAAAAAAGGCAATCAAGGTCCGCTTAGACAGGAACAATGGGGAGCTTCGCTACGGTAAGATTGAGGATGTTTATCAAAGCGAAGATGTGTATAGGATATTGGTATCCCTTCCTTACTGCCAGGAACACAATCTAATACGCAGGACAGACGGAGAGATATTGCTGGATATGCATAACGGAGTGGTTATTAAGAAGGATACCTTGCTTATCGGCGATGAAGGCTACGGGGTGTTTTTGGTGGATAAAGGGAAGGTGTCATATAGAAAAGTAGAGGTTTTGGCAGATGTAGACAATGATGTGGTAATAAGAGGGGTGGCCGCAGGTGAAATGCTCATTTTGACACCCAGTCTTGTGGAGGAAGGACAGGCAATCTTTTCCTTGTATGAATGAATGCCTGTACCGAAAACGATCACGGAGGATGGCAATGGATGTAACTACCGGTACTATTAAAAAAAACATCGAGAATATCTTTGGAGAGATTAAGGTTGCTTGTGACAGGGTCGGCAGAAAACCACAGGAGGTCAAACTAGTTGCAGTTTCCAAGATGTTTCCGGTTGAAATTGTACAAAGTGCATATGAGACAGGACAAAGAGTGTTTGGTGAAAACAAGGTGCAGGAACTAACAGGTAAGATGCCGCTCCTTCCGCAGGATATTAAATGGCATTTGATAGGTACCCTGCAGAAAAACAAGGTAAAGTATGTTGTTGGCAAGGTGGCGTTGATTCATTCGGTTGATTCTGCGTCCTTGCTGAGTGAAATAAGCAGACAGGCCGTTAAAAAGGGTGTTGTCGTACCGGTGCTTCTGCAGGTGAATGTTGCCGGTGAGGGAACAAAGCATGGTTTTGACACGGAGGAAATACTGAGAGAAATCAAGGATTTTTCCTGTATCCGAGGAATTAAGATTAAAGGACTAATGACTATGGCTCCTATTGCGGATGATCCGGAAAAAGTGCGGTATGTGTTCAGAGAACTGAAATCATTGTCGGAAAGAATAAGAGACCTCGCCTTGCCGGGTATAGAAATGGATGAGCTTTCGATGGGTATGAGCGATGATTTTAAGATAGCCGTGGAAGAGGGCGCGACTATTGTGAGAATAGGTAGCAGGGTTTTTGGGGCAAGGAATTATTGAATTACGGAGATGGGAGGGATGATTTTTGAAGGTTATCGATAAAATTTTTGATATTATGGGTTTTACAGAAATCAGTGAAGAGGTTGTGACTGAAGAGAACACCCCGTTTGAGGGTATACAAGAAATTCGTCCGCGTAAGTCCAAGGGTCAGATTGTTCCATTGAATGCTAACAAAACTGGTTTAAAGGTTGTTTTACTGGAACCGGAGACCTTTGACGAATGCCAGATGATAGCTGATAATCTTAAAAACAACAGGACGGTTATTATTAATTTGGAGAACCTCGACTATAATCTTGCGCGGCGAGTCATTGATTTCGTTGGTGGTACGGCCTATGCCCTTGGTGGGGCGCTGCAAAAGGTTGGTTCGGGAATAGTTATTGCTGTTCCAAGCAATGTTGATATCTCGGGGGATATTAAAAACATGACTCAGCCTAAGGAGATATTTGCATGGATCAATAAATTAAATCAAGGGTTTTGATACGGGGAGGTTTTAAGATGGAAACAATTGGGTTTATTGGTGGAGGTGCAATGGCCGAAGCTATCATTAAAGGAATGATAGGTGCCGGCAGACCGGCAGAAACAATTATGGTCAGCGATCCGGCAACCTCGAGGTTGGATTATTTAAAAAATACGTATGGGGTAATTCCTATTTCCAGTAATGGCGAAACTGCGGTAAAAAGTGACTGTGTTATTTTAGCCGTTAAACCTCAGAACATGATGGAAGCGATTGCTGCTTTTGCCAATACCATCAGAGGTGAAAAATTATTAGTTTCTATTTTGGCAGGTGTCAACATCGCGCGGCTCGAGACACTGCTTCCCAGGAACACAAAGGTCGTGAGAGTCGTTCCGAACACACCGGCCTTGATTGGCATGGGTACTACAGTGTTGGCAGGGAGCCTGTCGGTAGAAGATGAAGATATGGCGCTGGTCCAGGAGATATTTAAATCCGTGGGGGACGTTATCGTTTTACCCGAACCGCTTTTAAATGCGGTAACAGGTCTGAGCGGTAGCGGTCCGGCCTTTGTCTATCTTATGATCGAGGCCTTGGCCGACGGAGGCGTCATGGCCGGTTTGCCTAGGGATGTGGCATATAAGCTGGCGGCTGATACAGTCAAGGGAGCGGCAAGTATGGTTACCCAGACCGGCATGCATCCGGGAGAATTGAAGGATAAGGTTACCTCGCCGGGCGGTACTACCATATATGGTCTTTTGGAAATGGAAAAAGCGGGTGTGAGGGGTACGCTCATGGAAACAGTATTGGCAGCTGCCCGCAGGGCTGAAAAACTATAACATGATGCTAGCGTAGGAGTGAGAAATTTGAGTCGATTAATACCGATGGTACAGACAGCATTTGAGGTTTATAGCTGGTTAATAATTATCAGGGTTGTCCTGTCGTGGATGCCCCATGACCCGTACAAACCCGTTTTTCGTTTTATTTACGAGGTGACAGAACCTGCATTAGCTCCGTTTCGCAGGTTAAGGTTGGGAAGGAACATGGGGATAGATTTTGCGCCTTTTTTTGCGCTTATTGCCTTGTACATTGTTGAAAGAATGCTGTTAAGACTACTGTTTATGATTTAAAGTAGAGAAGAACCGTTGAAATTTACCAAGGCGGAGTGACCGTCTTAAATTGACTGGAGGTGCGTAGGCTATGTTAACCCCCTTGGATATTCATAACAAGGAATTTAAAAAGGGACTGCGAGGGTATGATGTCAATGATGTTGATGAGTTTCTGGACGAAATAATCAGGGATTTTGAATCACTGTACAAGGAGAATTTAGAGCTAAAAGAACAGTTGATGAAACAGCAGGATGATATTGACAGGTATAAGACAATTGAGGATACCCTGCAAAGCACCATGGTCTTAGCCCAAAAAACAGCCGAGGAGGCAATAATTAATTCGGAAAAGGAAGCGGAATTACTTATTGCTGAAGCAAGACAAAAGGCAGAAGGGATAGTAAGCGGCTCTCATAACAGAGTTACGGAATGCCTCAGCAGGGTACAAGAACTGAAGGCTTACGAAAAACAGATTAAGTTAAGGTTAAAAGGCTTTCTGACGACTCAGTTGCAGATGATGGATGATGATTATTATTTAGACGGTGTTGAGAAAGATGGAGCGGAAATTATCAGGGATGAAGGCGTGAAAGAAGACATATCAGAAGGCATTGAAGAAGCAGGCATGGAGGAAGTTAATGAAATGTCCGCCACAAAGGAGATTTTTGAAGGTGAGTCCTTGGGAACTGAAAGAGATTGAAAACGCCGTCCAATTCAAGATTAAGGTGCAACCGAGGGCAAAAAAAAATGAGATAAGCGGTTTTCAAGGGGATGCTTTGAAGCTTCGTTTAACGGCTCCTCCTGTTGACGGTGAAGCTAATGCCGCTTGTATCAAGTATTTTGCCCGCCTGTTTAGTGTGTCCAAGAGTGCGGTGACAATCATGGCGGGTCAGACCAGCCAACATAAACTGATTCGCGTGGAAGGGATGGACAAAGAAAAGGTAAGGCAAGTGCTTGAAAATGCGGGTTATGAGATTTGACTTTTATAGCGTCAATGCATTATACTGGTGCAGGAAGTGGATAAAAGAGAAGATAAGCCGCGATGAAAAAGAAGGTATTCCGGATTTTGATTTCTACAGCGAACCCTTGGACGGTGAAAGCAGGGTGAAAGGACTGGGATAGATCACTTTTGAGCGGTTTACCGGGAGAAACCGGTTATCAGGAGGTAAAGCGGTAGCGTACTGTCGTGTTTAAGGGTGCTGCCAGTGGGGTGGTACCACGGGAAGAACTCGTCCCCTTCGGGGAGGGGTTCTTTGTAGTTATTGTCTTGAAAGAAGAAGCAAAGTTTTCACTTATGAGGTGATGGAAATGAAAAATGATAAAACGTACAATGAAACATTAAATTTACCAAAAACAGACTTTCCAATGAGAGGTAATTTGCCGCAACGCGAACCGGAAATACTGGAGAAATGGGAGGAAATGGACATTTATCGTGTAGTCCAGGAGGCAACAAAAGGAAGGCCGCAATACATCTTGCATGACGGACCACCTTATGCCAACGGCGATATACACATGGGTCATACGCTTAATAAGGTCTTAAAGGATATTATTGTGAAATACAGAAGCCAGAACGGATATGACTCCCCCTATATTCCCGGTTGGGACACTCATGGTCTGCCGATTGAGCAGCAGGCCATCAAGGCCTTGGGGTTGAACAGACATGCCACCAGTACGGTTGAGTTTAGGAAACGCTGTCAGGAATATGCCTTGAAGTATGTGGGTATCCAGAGGGAACAGTTTAAAAGATTGGGTGTCAGAGGAGATTGGGAAAACCCCTATTTGACTCTGCATCCGGAGTTTGAAGCCATTCAAATCGGGGTTTTCGGTGAGATGGCCAAGAAGGGGTATATCTATAAAGGGTTGAAGCCTGTTTACTGGTGCCCTCATTGTGAAACTGCCTTGGCGGAAGCAGAGATCGAGTATGGTGAAAAAAGATCCGCTTCAATTTATGTGAAGTTCCCGCTGACGGACGGTAAAGGCATTTTAGACGAAAAGGACACGTATTTCGTCATTTGGACGACGACCCCTTGGACTATACCTGCTAATATGGGTATCTGTCTGCATCCGGAACTGGAATACAATCTGCTGGCAATCGGTGGGGAAAAGTATGTCATAGCCGGTGATTTGCGGGAGCAGTTTTTGAGTGTTTTAGATAATCCGGACTACAGTTTGGAAAAGACGATACCGGGGGATAAAATGGAGGGCATGGTTTGCCGCCATCCTTTGTTTGAGCGTGATTCCCTGGTTATTTTAGGTGAACACGTCACCACCGAGCAGGGTACAGGTTGTGTTCATACGGCTCCGGGGCATGGGGTGGAAGACTTTGAAGTGGGGAAAAAGTATGGCCTGGAGGTGCTTTCTCCGGTTGATGACAGGGGAAAATTCACTGCGGAGGCAGGACAGTTCGAGGGCATGTTTATTGAAGATGCCAATAAAGCAGTTACTCAAGAATTGGAAAAAGGTAACTATCTGCTTTCCCTCGGGTTTATCAAGCACCAATACCCTCACTGCTGGCGCTGTAAGAAGCCGGTAATGTTCAGGGCAACTGAGCAGTGGTTTGCCTCTATCGATGGTTTTCGCGAGGCTGCCCTGCAGGCTGTGGAAAGCGTCAAATGGATACCTGCCTGGGGTGAGGACAGGATTCATAATATGATCGCCGACCGTGATGATTGGTGTATTTCACGGCAACGCACTTGGGGCGTACCGATTCCGATTTTCTATTGCACGGAATGTAATCAGGAAATTATCAATGATGATACGATCAAGCATTTGCAAGTATTATTTGCCGAACATGGCTCGGATATCTGGTTTGCCAAAGAGGCGGAGGAATTAATACCGGAAGGGCTGAAGTGTCCGAAATGCGGCGGCAAGGAATTCCGCAAGGAAACCGATATCATGGATGTTTGGTTTGATTCCGGTTCCAGCCATTTTGCAGTTCTTGAAACACGTCCCGATCACAGGTGGCCTGCTGATTTGTACTTGGAAGGAAGTGACCAGCATAGAGGTTGGTTTAACTCCTCCTTACTAACTTCGGTGGCTGTTCGCGGTGTTGCCCCTTACAGAGAGGTTTTAACCCACGGATTCCTGGTTGACGAGAAGGGCAGAAAAATGTCCAAGTCGCTAGGTAACGGGGTTGACCCACTTGAGGTGATAGATACGTTGGGTGCCGATATCCTACGCTTATGGGTGTCCTCTGCCGATTACCGTTCGGATGTGGCGGTCTCCCCGGGTATTTTAAAGCAGATAACGGAGTCTTACCGCAAGATACGCAATACCTGTCGCTTTCTCCTGGGGAATCTGTACGATTATGAGGAAGAGAAGGGCGCTTTGAATTACGATGAGTTGCTTGAGATCGATAAATGGGCCCTGCTGAGACTGCATAAGCTAATTAAAAAGGTTACAGATGCCTACGAAAACTACGAGTTCCATACGGTGTATCATGCCATCCATAATTTCTGTGCCGTGGATATGAGTGCGGTGTATCTGGATATCATCAAAGACCGCTTATACACGACAAAGAGTGATTCTAAGGAGCGCCGCAGTGCACAGCGTGTCTTATCCGAGGTTATAAAAGCCCTGGTCAAATTGATAACACCAATCCTTTCCTTTACTGCGGAGGAAATATGGCAGTACCTGCCCCAGAGAGGAGAAGGGGTTAGCGTTCAGACCGCAGGATGGCCGGAATACAAGGAAGAGTATATTGTTCCGGAATTAGAGAAACGCTGGAACAGGATCCTTAAGGTCAGAGATTTTGTGGCCAAACCTTTGGAAGAGGCCAGAAGAAACAAACTGATCGGACACTCCTTAAATGCCTTGGTTCATCTTTACGCTGATGAAGATTTGTATGAATTCCTGTCCGGTCTTGAAAAAGATCTGCCGATCCTTTTTATAACATCGGGTGCAATCCTTCATCAAGAAGATGAAAAAACGCCGGATGCTTATACCGGCGAAGACATGCCGAATCTGGCGGTAAAAATTGAAAAGGCCTTGGGAGCTAAATGCGAGCGTTGCTGGATCTATTCGGAGACCGTCGGCGAGAGTGAAGAACATCCAACCATTTGCCGGCGTTGTGCCGCTGTTATGGCAAAATAGTATAAAGAAAAAGGCTGGCCCACGCGGGCCAGCCTTTTTAGTCCATGATAATGTTTGGCAAAAACGTAACTATCTCGGGGAAGACAATCAAAATTGCGATACAGACGATGACGGCCCCTAAAAAAGGCCAGATTCCCTTAAAGATGGTTTCTAAAGGCACATCGGGTGCAACCCCCTTGATGATGTAAACGTTCATTCCCACCGGGGGAGTTATCACACCCATGGCGACTACCAAAACGACAATGACCCCAAACCAAATGGGATCGTACCCAAGGGTGTTGACTACTACCGGGTAAAAGATGGGTACGGTGAGTAAGATCAAAGCCAGGGCATCGATGAAACACCCCAGGAGCAGGTAAATCAAGAGTATGATGCCCATGATGGCAAATGCGGGCAAATCCAGATTAGCCACCCAACCGGCCATGACAAAGGGAAGCTTACTGATGGCGATGAAGCGACCAAATATCATGGCGCCGACGATCATGAGCATAATCATAGCTGTAGTACGGGTGGTTTCAATCAGGGATTTTTTAAGCCCCTCTTTGTCGATGCGTTTCCCCAGCAGGGCTACTATGAGTACACCGGCAGCTCCGACTGCTCCGGCCTCGGTAGGCGTAAACCAGCCGATAAACAGGCCCCCCATGGAAAGGGAGAAAACTATCAATACTTCTAAGATTCCGCCTTGCAGGGCTTGGATTTTCTCTTTCAATTCACTGCGTGAACCGGCAGGGCCAAGAGCCGGGTTTTTCCGAATCAAAAGAATGATGGTAAGGATATAAAGCAGCATCAAGAGTATGCCGGGAATAATCCCAGCCATAAAAAGCTTGCCGACGGATTGCTCGGTTGCTACACCATAGACAATAAATATGACGCTGGGAGGTATTAATACTCCCAGCGCTCCGCCTGCAGCAATACTAGCCGTGGCCAGTGACATGTCATAGCGGTACTTTTTCATCTCCGGTAGGGCAATGGCTCCCATGGTAGCCGCAGTAGCGGTATTGGACCCGCAGATCGTCCCGAAAACAGCACAGGCGAGCTGGGTTGCGACTGCCAGGCCACCGGGCAGATGCCCGAAGATACGGTAGGCCAAGATATATAGTCTTGTGCCTATTCCGGAATAATAGGCCAGAAATCCCATCCAGACAAACATAGCAATAACGCTTAAGCTGTAGGAAGTGAGGGTATTGAGAATTTCTTTCGATACCATACTAAACCCTACGGGCAATGAAGTTATAAAGCTAAATCCGGCAAAGCCCACCAGTGCCATGGCGTAAGCAATAGGCATTCCTAAAGCCAGCAAGGAAAAGAAAATCGCGATGCCGATAATACCGATTACAGTAGTACTCATCTTACTGCCTTCCTTGCATATTCAACAGGTACCGGGCGAGAAGCCGGTTTTGCTATGACAATACCTGAAAGAAAAATTTTGCTGCGTTCGAGGGCCTGTGAGAATGAGACAAAACACAGCCCGGCAAAACCTAAAGAGATAAGAAAAACAAAGGGGTATACAGGTAGCTGGGCTGTGGGAGTGACCTCTCCACTTGCCAGCAAACGTAGACCGTATCCGGTGAAATGCCAGGTCGCAAGGCTCCAAAAGGCAAAGGAAAGAGTTGTGACCAACATACCTGCGCTCATACGAACCTTTTTTGGAAACTTATTAATAAGGTAATCCAGGGCGATGTGGCCGTTTTTTACAGCACATTGAGCAAGGGAGAAGCTGACGGCCAAAGCCGTCAGATAACCGACGAGTTCGTAGGTTCCTAGGATAGGATTCTTAAAAATGTTACGCAGGAGGATATTGGAAACGACGAGAACCATAACTCCCACTATAAAAAATCCTGCGATTCTATCGAATTCATGACTGAGTTTATTTGTAGCTGCAAAGATTCTCTCCATAATATTATTGACAACTCCTTTCGCCGGATTACCAGGTTATTGGTTATGTTTGTCGGCCAGTGCCTTGACAGTATCCAAAATCTCTTGTCCGGCAAAACCTTGTTTGTTCATTTCGACAACAAATTCTTCCTGGATTCCTTCCACAAGTCCAATCCACTTATCACTTTCTTCGGGGCTAAGTACTATTTCAGTCATTCCTTCTTCATCAATAGCGAACTTCATTGCATCCTCGTTTTGTTTATCCCATAAACCGGCTGCTACTTCTTCGAAGAATTTTTCATTAATTCCTTCAATAATTTGCTGCGTTTCGGAATCTAAGGAATTCCACTTATCCAGGTTCATGGTGATGAAAAACAAGGTGTTATAAAGGAAAGGCGTCCTTGTCAGATGCTCGGTAACCTCCGCTTGTCTCCAACCCTTCAGAACTTCGACGGGACCGAGATTCCCTTTAACGATACCCTTTGACAGGGACTCATAAGCTTCTGATTGAGGCATAGCAACCGGTACTGCTCCCAAAGCTTGCAGGGTCTTGGCGCTCAAACCAGTGGCGCGTATTTCCATCCCTTGGAGATCCTCAAGGGTACGAACGGGAGTTTTGGTGTAAAGGTCTCCGGGTCCGGTTGTTAAAACCATCATAAGTTTTGTATCCTGTACTTCTTTGGGATTAAGGGTTTGAATCCCCTCCCAAGCCACCTTACTGGCAATTTCGGAATTAGGGTAGATGATTCCGGGTAGTTCAAAGGCTTCGAGTACCGGGAAGCGACCGCGGGTATATGAGAAACAGGAAAGCCCTATATCGGCTATACCGTCAACTACTCCGTCATAGATTTGCGCGGCAGGCAGCAAGCCTTCCCCGGGGAAAATGGTTATTTGCACTTTACCGTCGGTGGCTTCTTCAATAGCCTGGGCCCACGGTTGTAACAAGTCGGTATCAGCGGGATGAGTAGCGGGAAAGAAATGGGCGACGCTTAATTCAATAACATCCTGAACATCCTGTTCGCCTTGCTCTGTCCCTGTGCATCCGCATACCGTGAAGAGTAGTAATACTGTCATAATAAACGTTAGTAATTTTTGACCTTTCATTTCAAATCAGCTCCTTTGTTGTTTTGCTCCTTTAGGTAAATAAAAAAAACCCCTAATAGGAGTTTGTAAGCTATGGCTACACAATCAAACATGCGCCATAAGGCTTATTCCTACCGTCCTAACCTTCCTACCGTTTTACTTGTTTCTTTCTACCCTACATCTTCCTACCATACTACGGCACTACTTTGCAAAAGAAGCCGTTTTGAGGTGATACATAATTCCTGGAGTATCAACTATTAGAAAAATTCTATCTTAATAATTCTGTGATGTCAAGGGAGTTTTTATATATTTTACTAAGTATCACTCGAAGGAAATTGAACGAAAAGGGAGAATAAAACAAGAATAGTAATAAAATAAAAAAATTCAAATACAGAGGAAAGAGTTATGTTAAAGATAAGGCGGAGAAAAATCAAGAATTGTGAGGAGGGATAAAATGAAAGAAATGTGGGCTGTAGTAAAGAAAGAACCGGTAAAAGGAGCTACGTTATCAAAAGTGGCTGTTCCGTGCCCCGGTGCGGGAGAGGTGCTGGTGAAGGTCAAAGCAGCGGCACTATGCGGCACTGACCTGCATGTCTATCAATGGAACAGCTGGGCTAAACAAGCAGGAGTGAAGACGCCAATGATCATGGGACACGAGTTTTCCGGAGAAGTGGTGGAAGTGGGTGAAGGGGTATCCACCGTAAAAAGAGGTGATTATGTTGTCGGTGAGACCCATATTCCATGCGGGACGTGTTATCAGTGTAAAAACGGGCTTCAGCATATCTGCGGAAACATGGTTATTTATGGTGTGAATACAGACGGATGCTTTGCTGAATATGCAAAAATACCGGAGATATGTGCAAAGAAAATTCCGGAGAGTATCTCGCCGGAGGTAGGGGCTATTCTGGAGCCCTTGGGGACATCATTAAGGTCTTGTTTGGAATTACAGGTCGGCGGAGAAAATGTGGTGGTTATCGGGGCGGGACCTATCGGGCTATTGGCGGTTGCCTCGGCCAAAGCCTTAGGAGCAGCGTATATCACGGCTGTTGACGTGCTTCCCCAAAGGCTGGAGAAGGCTTTGGAAATGGGAGCAGATCATGTTTGTAACCCCCAAAAGGAGAAGGTTGCGGAAGATATTATGAAGATAACCAAAGGTGTAGGCGCTGATAGTATTATTGATGCTTCGGGGAATACGGCGGCTATTCGTGAGGGCTTTCGCTATTTAAGAAAAGGAGGGCAAGCAGCTCTGATTGGGCTTCCTTCTAACTTAATGGAAATAGACCTAGGGCCGGACGTTATTTTCAAGGAGGCTACGATCAAGGGCATTCATGGGCGGAAGATGTTTGAAACCTGGACAAGGATGGAAAACATGCTGGAAAATGAGGTGTTGAAGGTCAGAGAAGTTATTACCCATATTATTTCTCTTGCCGATTTTGCCGAAGGCTTTAACCTGATTGAAAACGGGGAGGCCTGCAAGGTTATTCTTATTCCTGAAGGATAGAGTCTTAACTGAAAAGAGGTGATGTGTGGTATATTAGTAAATATACGGCTATAAAAATAGCAAGGAAGGTAGCGGATGTATGCAAACAGAAAAGGTCATTGTTGTAGGCGGTGGTGCGGCAGGCTTAATGGCAGCTGGCAGGGCGGCCGAAAAGGGTGCTCGCGTCATTTTGCTGGAGAAAAACAGAACGATTGGTCGCAAAATAGGCATAGCAGGAAAGGGACGCTGTAATGTTACGAATGTACGTCCGATCAAAGAATTTATTGACAACTACCCGGTCAATGGCCGGTTTCTTTACAGTGCGTTCAACAGGTTTTCCAACGATGATTTATACGCTTTTTTAGAAGCTCACGGTGTCAAGCTGAAGGTCGAAAGGGGTGGGCGGGTCTTTCCTGTCTCGGATAGGGCGGCAGATGTGGTCGAGTGTTTTGAGAAGTATTTAGAGAAGGCCGGGGTAAAGGTGCTTACAGAAAGAAAGGTCGAAGGGATACTCCAAAGCGGTGGAGTTGTCAGGGGTGTGCTGTGCGAAGGGGTTGAGTTGAGGGGCGATAGGGTCATTGTGGCAACAGGAGGTAAATCTTATCCCAAGACCGGTTCGACCGGGGACGGTTATGCCTGGGCTAAGGAGATGGGGCATACAATTATTCCGCTGAGGCCGGCCCTTGTGCCTTTGAATATTAAAGAGGAGTGGGTGAAAGAACTGCAGGGGTTGTCACTAAAGAATATCTCAGCCACTGTCTTTTATAATGGAAAGTTATTAGGCAGTGAGTTTGGCGAGTTGCTGTTTACTCACTTTGGCGTATCCGGCCCCGTTATTCTGACCCTAAGCGGTGAGGTTGCCAAGATTTCCAAGGCGGGCAGAGACAAGGGCGAACTTCTCTTGGTTATTAATCTAAAACCCGCCTTAAGTGCGGAGCAGTTGGAAAGGCGGGTCAGAAGGGATCTTGAGAAATACAGAAAGCGGCAGTTGAAAAACGCCCTTGATGACCTCTTGCCTCAAAGACTGATATCACCCTTGATAAGCTTAAGCGGGATCGATCCCGAAAAACCGGTCGCTCATATTAATAGAGCGGAGATAGATTCATTATGTAAGACGCTGGCGGCAATGAGTATGACCATAGAGGGACCGCGGCCTTTAAGTGAAGCCATTGTAACCGCAGGAGGGATAGCTCTCAATGAAATCAATCCACAAACCATGGAATCCAAGATAATCAGCGGTTTATATTTTGTCGGAGAGGTGCTGAATATCGATGGATACACAGGTGGATACAATTTGCAGGCCGCTTTTTCCATGGGGTATGCTGCCGGTGAGCATGCGGCAGAAACCTTGCTTTTTAATCAGGGATGATATTGTTTCTTTCCGCAAAGAATATTTCTCCTTGTGAGTTCAATACCTGATATTTATCGGTTTTAACAGTGCTGGCGATCGTGCCGGCAGCCAGGGAGTCGCAGTGGTTATTTTGGTCGTAGAGGATGGCGACCTTTTCTTTTTTTTGTCCGTCTGCAGTGACCAACATTCCGGTATTCAATATAAATCTCTTCCATTCCTCATCCCAGCGATAGTGCAGTGTTAAATCACGGGCTGCTATCAAAGGGAGATCGTGGGGGCCGGGAAAGGCGCTGTTTTTTGTGTGAGCGCGGTGATAAGATTGCTGGCAGTTGACGGTAAGCACCGGCAATGGTGATGGAGAATAGGTAATTGCGGCATCATGTCTCAATTTGTTCCAGTAGTTAACGGAGGCACCTGCTTCTTCATGAGTAGACAGCCAGCTGACCTCACTAAAGACGAAATCGCTCCAGAGGAGGTAAAGGCCTTTGGTAGACCAACCCCATATTTTTATTTGCCTGGCCTCGCTGTAGGAGCCCAGCATTTCACGATAATCTTCTCTGGTAATCAATAGTTCGGATGTTTCTTGAAATTGCAGTTTCGAAAGCTTTGCAACCGGTAGCAAATCATCGAGAGCAGAAACCAGGATATATTGATTATTCTGTTTTTGTAAGACGACCAGCAGGCCATCATCAGGTGGCGCCGATATTACTATTACTACTTGTGGTTCTTGCTCCGGTATCAGATTTAAAAAAAGGCATTCCGCTTGCCATGATTCATCGAGAAGATAAGGGGACAAAAAAGCTAAAAGTTCCTTCGTAGTCTCAGATAGGGCGTCATCGGCTATTTCAGTGTTAGTGGACTTGAGAAGTTCTATTTGGATGGCAGGGAAAACAGGCACATCGTTGCAGATGAGGGAAGAGGTGCTTTGAATCTGCGGACGGGGTGCATTATACCAGGTGAAGAATAAAAGAAATAAGATAAATAATCTGGTTGATAGTTTCCTTAACATTTTCTCCTCGTTTTCTGGGTAAGGCGTAATAATATATTCTATTCGTCACCCGGTTTAAAATGTTAGCCGGACGGCACTTCCTCATCGTTTTCTTCATATAGTAAAGGGACGGGGGGTGAAGAAGGGGATGCACAAGGCGTTTTTTTTCCTTGGATCCGGAACATCATTTTTTTATAACGGGAAAAGAAAGGAAGGCATGGAATTATACCCGGGGACGATACCGGCCTTAAGGTTTTTGAGTAGGCGAGGTTTTACAATGTTTCTTGTTACCCCTTTTTATCATGAATACAAAGCATTTTGTTCAGCTCTCAAAGACAAGACATTCCCGGTTTATTACTGGGATAGCAACAGTGTGGATTATCGCCGTATGCTGGCAAGAATGGGCATAGTAGCGGAAAAAAGCTTTTGTGCTACCGATGGTCCTTATGCGGGCAGTTTTTTTAGAGCGGGCTGTAAGGTTATTCTGGTTTTGACGGGTAGGGGGCTTTTAACCCTGGAGGGGGAGGATAAAAACAACGGTTGTTGTTTTTATGATATTTGCAAGGATATTTATGCTGCGGCGTTTTGTGCGGTGCCGGAAGGATGATAATGGAGAAAAAGGCAGCATGGTATTTTACAAGCCATACTGGTATAATGTTTTACGTACGCACTTGAGTAGCAGGCGGCTTTATACGAAGGGGTTGAGGAGATGAATACAGGACGGCAAACGTCGCAGGAAGGTGAACTGGAACGGGTTATTATCACGGTTGTGGGAAAGGACAAGGTGGGAATCATCGCCGGGGTTACAGGGCTTTTATCTGAGAACAATGTTAACATTTTGGATATAAGTCAGACTATTATGCAGGATTTTTTAACGATGATTATGGTCACTGATATTTCCGGGATGACGGTAAGCCTGCAAAGGTTGCAGGAAATACTGACTGAAAAGGGTGAAAAGATCGGGGTAAGAATCAATGCGCAGCATGAAGATATCTTTAAATACATGCACAGAATATAAGGGGGCTTGAGAATGCCTGTTGGATACAGCGCGGCGGAAATCATGGAGACAATCAAAATGATTGAAACCGAAAATCTCGATATTCGTACAATTACGATGGGAATAAGCCTCCGGGATTGTGCAGATACCGATATTAAGAAGACGGCGCAAAAGGTCTATGATAAGGTGACAAAAAATGCGGAGAATCTCGTTAAGGTCGGAGAAGATATTTCCAAAGAGTACGGGATTCCGATTATTAATAAGAGAATAGCGGTTACCCCTATTTCTCTGGTGGGAGAAAGCTGTCTGACCGACAGTTATGTTGCGCTTGCCCAAGCCTTGGATCAGGCGGCCCATCAAGTCGGGGTCAATTTTATAGGGGGGTTCTCTGCCCTGGTGCAAAAAGGCTTCACCAAAGGAGACGAGATATTGCTTGATTCCATTTCCGAGAGTCTGGCTATTACGGAAAGGGTTTGTTCCTCGGTCAATATCGCTTCGACCAAGGCCGGTATCAATATGGATGCCGTTTATCGCATGGGCAGAATCATCAAGGAAACGGCCGAAAAGACGAAAGAGCAAGGCGCGATAGGATGCGCCAAGCTGGTGGTGTTCTGTAATGTTCCGGAGGATAATCCTTTTATGGCCGGAGCTTTTCATGGTATCGGAGAGCCGGAGGTCGTGATTAACGTAGGGGTCAGCGGTCCCGGAGTAGTTTTGCATGCGATTAAAAATAACCCCGGATTGGATTTCGGTTCGTTGGCCACCCTGATTAAACAGACGGCCTTTAAGATTACCAGAATGGGCGAATTGGCAGGGAGAGAAGCGGCAAAAAGGCTTCATATTCCCTTTGGGATTGTGGATCTTTCTCTTGCTCCCACACCGGCGGTAGGAGACAGTGTGGCCGATATTCTGGAAGCCATGGGTTTGGAAAAGGTAGGAGGACATGGAACTACCGCGGCCTTAGCCCTCTTGAATGATGCGGTGAAGAAGGGCGGGGCGATGGCTTCCTCATATGTAGGAGGACTGAGCGGGGCCTTTATACCGGTCAGTGAGGACGCGGGGATGATACGGGGCGTGGAGGAAGGCAGTTTGTGCCTTGATAAGCTTGAAGCCATGACCTGTGTATGTTCGGTGGGTCTTGATATGATAGCTGTACCCGGAGAGACCACCGCTGAAACCATAGCTGCTATTATTGCTGATGAAGCGGCCATTGGGATGATTAACAGAAAAACTACCGCTGTGCGGATCATACCGGTACCAGGCAGCAAGGTAGGGGACAAGATCGAATACGGAGGTCTGCTGGGACAAGCACCTGTGATGCCTCTCCATACGTATTCGGCTGAAAAATTTATCAAAAGAGGCGGACGTATCCCCGCTCCTATTCATGCTTTGAATAATTAAAGCAGTTGAAGTATTGCATAAAGAAACCTGCCGTTCATTGTAACGGCAGGTTTTAAAAGATATCAGAGCGATAATTTTATGGATTACTTTGTTTTAAAGAGGACCTGGGGTAGGCGGGAATTGTTGATTTTTTTCCAAATATGGCTACTGGTTTTATGATAGAAGGAGTCGGCATAAAATTCAGATGTCACGACTTCTGTGCCGTCAGGCGCTACAAGCCATTCCCTGTCAACGGTATAGTAAAAACCGGGCATATCCGGAATAGGAATGCCGCCTTCTATCGGTTGAGAGGAATAGGTGTAGTAGAAATACCAGTGCCAGGTCCAACCTAGTTGTTCGCCGGAAAGGTTCTCATAGAAGTATGAAGCGCACCAAGCCCCGTCTTTAAGTGGTTCGTTCTTGAACATACCGTTGTCAAAAGCCTTATCCCATCTCCTGGCAAGAAAAATCACGTCTGTTTCGTCGGGGGAGACGGGGGGCAGGGGAGGTTCTCCGTACATCAAGGCTTCCCAGTTGTCGAAGGTTCCGGAGAAGATGCGGGCTTTCTCATGATAGCCGTATTCGTCAAATCCGCCTTGTCCTGGGTTTTGAAAACGCTGGTTCTCAAGTGATTTTTGTAGAGGGTCAGATTGTACCGGTTTGCCGTAGGCAGTAAAGGGCATAATTATTAAGGATAAGAGTATTAATAATACAAGGGTCGCTTTGGGTGTTGTTAGTTTCATGTATTACAGAAGCCTCCTTTTTCTATTCTTAATATTGATTATTCAAGATAAAGAGGTGTTCTCCTGTGGAAAATATAGGCAGGAGGCTACTTTTGAAGAAATATTTGATATAAATTTGTGATATGTGCGTCAATTATATGTTTTAATAAGAGAACATGGGGAAGGTGATGTGGATGGAAACAAGGGATTCAAAGGGTACTATCAGTGAAAAGATCGACAACTTGGCACAGTCGATGGAAAAAATGAAAATAGCGGAATACGTTGAATACTTGAGCAACACACCGCGCATGTTGTATATCAATTTCATTGCCGGGCTTGCTCGGGGACTGGGAATGGCGGTAGGGTTTACCCTCTTGGGGGCCTTAGTAATTTATTTGCTGCAAAAGCTGGTTTTGTTGAATTTACCGGGCATCAGCAATTTTATTGCCCAGATCATTCAATTGGTTAATTTCAGCATTAAAAAGTCTCCCTGATTTACCGGGTTGAAATCCTATGCTAGAATGATGATATCACCCAGAAGACAGGTTGCGAGGAATGAAGCACCGGGAAACGAGGCAAGGAGACGATGTTATTTTATTTTATTGCGTTTATTACATTTTTAGCGGATCGGATCACGAAATATTTTGTGGTTAAAGAAATGGTTCTCGGACAATCGATTCCGGTCATACATAATTGGCTGCATCTTACCTATGTGAACAATCCCGGGGCAGCTTTCGGAATGTTGGCTAACAAGAGGTGGTTTTTTGTGATAGCTACTGTGCTGGTGCTGGCTGTTCTTATCTATTATGCCAGGACGATGGGAAGCCGAAACAAAATGCTGCTCTTGGCCTTAGGCATGATAACGGGGGGAGCTGTGGGCAATTTTGTCGACAGGCTCAGGATGGGATATGTGGTGGATTTTCTAGATTTTCGCGGGATTTGGCCATACATTTTTAATATCGCCGATGCGGCAATTGTAGTAGGGGTGATATTTATGGCTTGGTATCTATTAAGGACGGAGTTCAAGTAGAATCGGATAGGGATGGGTAGAATAAATGGAAAAACATACATTGATTATCAACTCTGAAGATGAGGGAAAAAGACTGGACGTGCTCTTGAATCAAAAAATGCCTGAGTTAAGCAGAACCCAAGCAAAGAGACTGATTGAGGATGAGGCAGTGCTGGTTAATGACGGGACGGCAAAAGCAAATTACCGGTTGTCAGTTGGTGACCGGGTCGTGTGTTCCGTGCCCCAGCCTGTACCGCTGGAGGTAGAAGCGGAAGATATTCCTCTTAGTATCGTTTATGAGGACCGGGATCTCTTGGTTGTTGACAAGACTCAGGGCATGGTTGTTCATCCGGCAAACGGGAATTACCGGGGAACTTTGGTCAATGCCTTGTTGTATCATTGTGATGATTTATCGGGAATTAATGGTGTTTTGCGGCCCGGTATTGTTCACAGGATCGATAAGGATACTTCCGGGCTTTTGGTGGTGGCAAAAAACGATATGGCTCACGAAGGCTTGGCCCGGCAGATTAAAGAGCATACGGTCAAAAGGATCTATTTGGCCCTGGTGCACGGAGATGTTGCCGAGCCCGGGGGTATCATCGATGCCCCTATCGGGCGTGATCCAAAGGACAGGCAAAGGATGGCCGTGAATGTAAAAAACGGCAAAGATGCCGTTACGGAATACAAAAACTTAGAAAGGTTGGGGGGGCACTATTCCCTGTTGGAATGCAGGTTGAAAACGGGACGGACACACCAAATAAGGGTGCATATGTCTTTCATCAAGCACCCGGTGGTAGGAGATGCTAAATATGGGCCCAAAAAGGTACATTTTGATCTGCCGGGACAAGCCCTTCACGCTGCGACCCTTGGTTTTAAGCATCCGCGGAACGATGAGTGGCTGGAATTTTCCTCAGGGTTGCCTTTTGTTTTTGGCGAGGTGTTGAGATCCTTGGGCAGTAAAAGTCCTTTTGCAAAAGAAGAAGGAGGGTTAGCATGAAAAACGGAAAAGAGAAGGCCAGGATACTTGATGAGAACGGAATCAGACGTTCATTGACCCGGATTGCTCATGAGATTGTTGAAAAGAATAAGGGTGTGGAAAACCTTTGTCTGGTTGGTATCAGGAGAAGGGGCGTGCCTTTGGCAGAGAGGTTAGCCGAGCTTATTTGTAAGATTGAAGGAAAGACCGTTGATGTGGGTAAATTGGATATTACTCTCTATCGGGATGATTTGACTACTTTAGGAGACCAGCCCCTTGTGCGCAATACCGACATTCCGGTGGATGTAGCAGGGAAAAAGATCGTTCTGGTGGATGATGTTCTCTACACCGGACGTACAGTGAGAGCGGCCCTGGATGCCCTTAATGACTTAGGCCGTCCCCAGTCGATACAGTTAGCGGTGCTGATTGACAGGGGCCATCGTGAACTGCCTATCAGGGCCGATTATATCGGCAAAAACGTTCCAACGTCAGGGAAAGAAGTGATAAACGTTATGTTGAAAGAAATAGACGAAGAGGATGCTGTTTCCATTATGGAGTAATTACTTTGAGCCTATCCATTTGTTCTTGAAAGGTCAGATGTTCCAATAACTCATATTCTTCATAAAACTTATCCAATACTTCTTCTTTGAAGTTGCAGTTTATGGGTTTACCGGGATATAGCAGTCTGTCTATAGGCGTAAGGTCCAAATCTACAGGTGAAGTATCATAGAATACGTATTTATCATTTTTTCCGATGATATATTCTTTATGAAACAAACAGTCTTCTTCAACCTGTTTAAATTCTTCATGAGAATAAACTCCAACCAAAAAAAGGGTACAAATCATATCTGTTGTCGTAATAAATATAAACCGGATACAATTAGATGTTTCTTTGACAAACACTTTACCTTCCCAGCTTTCGGGGACGTCGAAAGTGAGTCCTTTTTCGTTAGAATAAAGTCCCTTTTTCAACTCGATCAGATTCTTTTTTACTTCTTTAATTGCATCTTCTCTCGTATTATCATTTAAATCCGTATCTGTCTCAGTATTAGGTTCTGTGCTAATACTATCCTTGTCTCGAGAATCGGAATCCTGTAAGTTGCAGCCCAGAAGATTAAAAGTAATTGCTAAAAACAACATTATGCCTATTAGCTGTTGTTTTTTCATACGTTCACCTTCTTAATATTAATTTACCGGCTATTTTAACGTGTCTTGTGCCAGTATATCATTTATCCGGTTTTCGTCCGGCGTGACGTTGATTGTCTGTTGATGGTCGTAGTGAACCATCCCCGGTTTAGCGCCTTTTAACTTCCAGACATGCTTTTTTTGGGTGTAGTCCACCGGGACGTTCGTTGAGAGCCGGGATTTTGAGTGGTAAGCAGCCAGCAATGCGGCGGTTTCCAAGACGTGATCAGGGACGGGCTGGTTCGAGGGGCTTTTGATCAAGACATGGGAGCCCGGAATATCTTTGGTGTGAAGCCAGATGTCATCCGGCTTGGCTATTTTTGTCACGATAAGGTCGTTTTGCTTGTTGTTTTTTCCGATATATATTTCATAAGAATCCAAGAGCACTTTACGGGGAGTGCTCTTTTCTGTTGGCTGTTTTTGACTTTTCCCTTTTTTGTCGGGAGAAGCTTTTACATATCCGGCAGACCTTAATTCGTCGCGTATTTCCGCTAATTCGGTGGTTTCGGTTACCAGCTCAAGGGAATTTAGCAGGCTGTATAGGTAGTCAAGCTCTGCTTTCGTTTCATCGTATTGGATCTGAGCCTTTTGGGAAGCATTCTTCGCTTTCCGATATTTATTGAAATACCGCTGGGCATTGTCACCGATGGAGAGGTTTTCTTTGAGAGGGATGACAAGGGTTTCCCCCTCAGGGCTGTAAAAATTACTTACTTCGGCGGATTTGCCGGGGGAAAGGGCATAGATGTTTGCGGTAAGAAGTTCGCCCCAGAGACGGTATTTTTCTGAGTCTTTCGCGTCCTGGATGGTAGAAAGCTGCAATCCGGCTTTCTTTTCACAGCGGGCGATTTCTTTTTTGATGATTTGCGCCAGGTCGTTTGTCTTTTGCTTAATGGTGTCGCGTGTTTTTTTGTGATAATGGAAAAAATCCAGGGCTTTATTGATGTCTTCAAAGGAAAGCCGCATTTCAGAGGGGTATTGCTCCAAGGGGAGAGCCGCAAAGGCGAGGGGTTTCTTGTTTTGCACCACGACTTCCGGTTGAAAACTCCCGTTCTTGACCCTTTGGATTAGGGCGGTAAAGGCTTGCCAGAGCTTGCTTAATTCATACTCGCCGCAGTAATCAAGACTGAGAGTAGAGGAAAGCCCGGCTCTGTAGATAATCTCACTGACGGTTTGAGGTCCCAGACCGCTGAAGGAGGAAAGTATGACCTTATCAATGGTTTGGGAAAGAGGGTAGGAGAGCATTGTTTGATAGAAGGATTCCTCTGTAGCCTCCCAGGGTATTATTTTATTCTGGGGAGGAGGAGTTTGGTAGTCATGACCCGGTAAAACCAGTCGGTAGCGGCTGAGAACGGGTGTTACTCTGTGGACGGCATCAATAATTTTATTGTTTGAAGGGTTAACAAGAATGACGTTGCTGTGTTTACCCATTATTTCCACAATGATTTTTTTAACGGCCCGAACACCCAGTTCGTCAAAGGTATCGAAGGATATTTCCACGACTCGCTCGAGCCCCAGCTGTGTTACGGAGATTATTCTGCTTCCTTCTAAATGCTTGCGAAGCACCATGCAAAAAAGCGGCGGCTGCTGAGGGTTAGGAAGGGTTTGGGTGGTCAGGTAAATACCGCATTCCCGGGCATTTGCCGACAGCAACAGCCTGCAATTGCCTCCTGTTTTACGCAGAACAAGGAGGACTTCGTTTTTTGTCGGTTGATATATCTTATCGACCCGCGCCCCCGGTAGGTTATGATTGAGGTCTAAGGCTACGGCCCTTAACAGTACACCGTCGTATGACATGATTGTTTCTCCCTTCCGTATTCCGTTTCACTATTCTATTGTATCTGTTTTGCGGTTCACTGCAACAGGTATTATTGATTTCCTCTTTTTGTCCGAACCTGTAATTTTTACGGTAATAACAGAATAGAAATGAAAAGTGAATACCGAGATACAAGGGGGCGTAATGGTGAGAGGAAATTGGCATATGCTGACCAAGGAAGAGACGGTCTCTACCTTGGCTGTTGACTATGAAAAAGGCTTAACACAGCGGGAGGCCCGTCGCAGGTACGAGTTGGTCGGGCCTAACCGGTTAGCAGAACAGAAAAGGATAACACCTTTAGCCCTTTTCTTTTCCCAGTTTACAGATTTTATGGTCTTGGTTTTAATTGCGGCAACTCTGCTTTCCGGACTGATGGGCGAATACGCCGATGCCGCGACGATTATCGCTATTATCATTATTAATGCTTTTTTAGGTTTTTTTCAGGAATACAGGGCCGAAAGATCCCTGGCAGCTTTAAAAAAGATGGTTGCCCCCGAGGGAAAAGTAGTCAGAGAGGGAAAGCTCAGCAAGATTCCTGCGGAGGAGATAGTTCCAGGTGATGTTGTGGTTTTGGAATCGGGAGATATTGTTCCGGCAGATTTGAGGGTTTTGCAGTGCAACAGGCTCAAGATAAGTGAAGCGGCTTTGACGGGAGAATCTTTTCCGGTTGAAAAGAGAGCCGATGAGACTTATCGGGAAAAGACAACATTAGGAGATAGAATGAATATCTGCTATATGGGAACCGTTGTTACCGGCGGCAAAGGTCAAGGAGTTGTGGTAGCAACGGGTATGCAAACGGAAATGGGGCAGATTGCCGGGTACATGCAGGATATAAAGCAGGAGGATACTCCATTGCAAAAACGCCTCGGACAGTTGGGACGCTGTTTGGTTTTATTTTGTTTAGGTATAGTAGGGGCAGTAGTAGCCGTAGGGATCCTACATGGTGAAGAGACATATAAAATGGTATTGACGGGAGTAAGTCTGGCTGTTGCCGCTATACCGGAAGGGTTGCCGGCCATAGTCACTGTGGCTTTGGCTGTCGGTGTGCAAAGGATGGTTAAAAGGGAGGCTATAGTCAGGGAACTGCCTGCGGTTGAAACCCTGGGCTGTGCTACTGTTATCTGTTCCGATAAGACAGGTACGTTGACCCAGAACGAAATGACTATTCGTAGCCTATATTTAGCCGGTGAAAACATTAAGGTTGAGGGGGAAGGTTATGAGCCCCACGGAAGAATAATATATCCTAATAAAAAGGGTTGGCTGACGGAAAACAAGGAAATACTGGAAAGGGTTTCTAAGGTCGCGGCCTTATGCAATAATGCGGTGCTGCAAAAGGATACGGTAAAAGTGGGAGGATTGTTTAGAAAAAACGGCAGGAGTCCGTGGGGCATCTGCGGTGACCCCACCGAAGGAGCGTTTTTGGTTTTTGCAGCCAAGGCCGGGATCTGGAAAGAGGTGCTGGAGAAAAAAGAAAAACGTGTTTGGGAGATACCTTTCTCATCTGAAAGGAAAATCATGAGTGTAGTCTATGCCGGAAAAGACGAGAAAGGGTATATGGTGTATTGTAAAGGGGCCCCGGCTGCGGTTCTCGACAGGTGCAGTAAGATCTATTGGCGGGGAAGGGTTGTAGCGCTGACGGCTGAAATCAGGAAAGATGTGCTGAAGGCCACAGACAACATGGCTTCACAGGCTTTGCGGGTGCTGGGTATGGCTTGTCGGGAGATTACAGGCGGATTTAGGCCGGAAAAAGAGGATGAGCTGGAAAGAGAACTGACCTTTTTGGGGATGGCCGGAATGATTGATCCCCCTCGCACGGCGGCAAAAAAAGCCATCAGTGCTTGCCGCGGGGCAGGCATCAAGATTGTAATGATTACGGGCGATCATCGGAATACGGCGGAGGCGGTGGCCAAAGAACTTAAGATAATGACGGGAGCGGGGCAGGAAGTCTTAACAGGTGTGGAGATGGATGAGATGAGCGATTCCTATTTACAACGGGTAGTCAATTCTGTTGCCGTGTATGCCAGGGTTACACCGCAGCACAAAATAAGGATTGTACGAGCTTTAAAGAAAGCGGGCCACGTTGTGGCTATGACGGGAGACGGGGTAAACGACGCACCTGCCGTCAAGGAGGCTGACATCGGTATCTGTATGGGTATTACCGGGACGGATGTAACGAAAGAGGCTTCGTCTTTGATCTTGGGTGATGATGATTTCTCGACTATTGTGGCAGCTATCGAAGAGGGAAGGGTGATATACGATAACATCAGGAAATTTATTCGGTATTTGCTTTCCTGCAATATGGGAGAGGTCATGACGATGTTTGTGGCGGTACTGTTGGGGTTTCCCCTGCCCTTGATACCGATACAAATTCTATGGATGAATCTGGTGACGGATGGCTTGCCTGCTATAGCCCTTGGACTTGATCCCGGTGAGCCGGATGTGATGAAGAAAAGACCGAGGAAGCCTCAGGAGAGTATTTTTGCTCATGGCTTACCTGCCAAAATCATAGGCAGAGGGGCAGCCATAGCAGCCACTGTGTTGCTCGCGTACACAGCAGTTTACTATTTTTCAGGTGGTATAATGGAGTTATCCAGGACTATGGCTTTTACGACCCTTGTTTTTGCGCAGTTGTTTTATGTTTTTGAATGTCGCTCTGAGAGGTACTCGGTTTTTGAATTAGGGCTTTTTAGCAATCCGTTCTTGGTAGCCGCGGTAATTTCCTCGATTCTGATGCAATTAGTAGTGATTTATACTCCTTTTTTTCAGAGGGTATTTGGGACTGTGCCCCTTGGTTTAGGGCATTGGTTTGTGATAATTGGCTTTGCTATGGGGACTTTCCTCTTGCAGGGCTTGTATAGAACTGTTAAAATCAGGAGAAAGAGAAGAGTGATATATGTAAAAATATGACAGAGGAGGTGAGCTGCCTTGAGATTTTCCAAACTTCATGGAATAGGCAACGACTTTGTGGTTATTGATGGTATAAAGGAGAAATTACCTGAGGATAAGGGTATAATGGCCCAGAAATTGTGCGACAGGCATTTTGGCATTGGTGCGGACGGTATATTGCTGGTGCTGCCTTCAAAAAAAGCCGACATTAAAATGGAGATAATCAATTCGGACGGTAGCGAGGCGGAAATGTGCGGAAACGGTATTCGCTGTTTTGCCAAGTACGTTTATGAAGCCGGTTATGTGAAGAATATAGAGTTTACTGTGGAAACTTTGGCAGGGATAATGACTCCCCTTTTGGTGCTTGAGGACGGTAAAATCAAGGGGATTACGGTGGACATGGGGGTTCCTTCTTTGGCAAGAGAGGATATACCCATGCTGGGAGAAAAAGAAAAGGCAGTTAATGAGCCGTTGGTTGTTTTAGATAAGACCTTTAATGTGACCGCTTTGTTGATGGGGGTGCCCCATTGCGTTATTTTTACTGATGATGTGGACAAGGTCGATATCGGTAAATACGGTCCGGAGCTAGAAAAGCACCCAATATTTCCCAGGAAAACTAATGTGCATTTTGTTCAAGTAATCAACGAGGGTGAATTAAAGATGAGGGTTTGGGAAAGGGGGGCAGGTATAACACTGGCTTGCGGAACGGGAGCCTGTGCTTCGTTGGTAGCTTCCGTCCTGAATGAAAAAACTGCTAAAAAAGCACTGGTCAGGCTTCCCGGAGGGACACTGGAGATTGAATGGGCGGAAAACGGACGCGTATATATGACTGGGCCGGCCCGGGAAGTGTTTTGCGGGGAACTGAAAGACTATTAATATATTAAGAAAGGAGTATGAGCCATGGAAGCAAAAAGAATCAAGAAACTACCGCCGTATTTGTTTGCACGTATTGAGAAGAAGATAGAGGAAGCTAAGGAAAAGGGAATTGATATCATCAGTTTTGGAATAGGTGATCCGGATAGCCCAACTCCACAATACATAATTGATGAATTGTGCAAAGAGGCCCAAAACGCAGAAAACCATCAGTATCCTTCTTCTGCCGGAATGCTGTCCTTCCGCCAAGCGGTGTGTGACTACTATCAAGACACCCACGGCGTCGAATTAGATCCCAAAAATGAGGTTGTGACCTTAATTGGCTCTAAAGAGGGAGTAGGGCATATCAACTTCTGCTATGTTGATCCCGGAGATATTAATCTGGTGCCGGATCCGGGATATCCTGTTTATAGTATCGGGACACTTTTGGCCGGTGGTGATTCATATCTTATGCCGCTTTTGGCCGAAAACGGCTTCTTGCCTGATTTTACGAAAATACCGGAGGATATCGCCAAAAAGGCTAAGCTAATGTTTTTGAACTATCCTAACAATCCCACCGGAGCTGTGGCCGGAAAAGATTTTTTTGCAGAGGCTGTAGCCTTTGCCAAGAAGTATGATATTATCATTTGCCATGATGCGGCCTATACGGAATTAGCTTTTGAAGGCTATGAACCGACAAGTATTTTGGAGGTGCCGGGAGCAAAAGAGGTATGCATTGAATTCGGCTCCTTATCAAAGCCCTTCAATATGACAGGCTGGAGGATTGCTTGGGCTGTCGGACGTTCTGATGTCATTGATGCTTTGACCAGGCTCAAGTCTAATTTGGATTCCGGTCAGTTCCAGGCCATTCAATATGCGGCTATCAAAGGACTTACCGGATCAAAAGACAGTGTTATCGAGCTGAGAAGTCTTTACCGCAGGAGAATGGAGAAGGTAATCAAGGGCTTAAACGGTATGGGCTGGAACCTGCCTATTCCCAAAGCCACCTTCTATGTTTGGGCTCCTGTGCCGAAAGGGTTTACTTCGGCTTCTTTTGCTGAGTACGTGTTGGACAAGGCCGGAGTAATTATTACGCCGGGCAACGGTTACGGTGAATACGGAGAAGGATATTTTAGGATTTCTATAACCCTTGCCGACGAAAGGATTGACGAGGGCTTAAAGAGGCTAAAAGAGCATTTGGGAAAAGTAGAGTTTTAGGGAGGAACAGCTATTGATAAAAAGCATGACAGGCTTTGGAAGAGGCGAGCATACTGGTGCGAGCAAGCGTGTTACTGTTGAGGCAAAATCTGTTAATCATCGTTACGTCGAGGTGGCGGTTAAGCTTCCACGCAAGTATATGCTGTTGGAGGATGCGATTAAGAGTTGTATTTTGGAAAGAGTACTGCGCGGGAGAGTTGAAATATTTATTAAAATGGAAGACTTGGGCAGTAAGCCGTTAGAGGTGCGAGTTGACAAAGACTTGGCCTTGGCGTATCATAAAGCATTGAAGGAATTGGCAAATATAACCGAATCAGAGGCAAAAGTTGATGTCTGTCGGTTGGCTCAGATGCCTGAGGTACTCCAGGTTGAAGAAAAAGAGGATGATTTTGCAAAGGTCTGGTCTGAAATTGAGCCTGCTTTGCAGATGGCGGTAGAGCTTTTGCTGGAGATGAGGAGTAAAGAAGGGGAAAAGCTCAGTGTGGATTTAGCTGAGCACTTACAGGTTATAAAAGAAGAGCACCGTGGGATTGCCGAAAAAAGCGGTCAGGTTGTTGAATACTATCGAGAAAAGTTGAACAACCGTTTGGCGGAGTTGATAGGCAAAGACGTTGTGGATGAAGGACGATTGGCTATGGAAGTAGCCGTTTTTGCGGATAGGGCCTGCATTGATGAGGAACTGGTGAGATTACAAAGTCATCTCGGCCAGTTTGAGCAGATTTTAGAGGAGGACGGCGCTGTCGGTCGAAAGTTGGACTTCCTTTTGCAGGAAATGAACAGGGAAGTAAATACCATTGGCTCTAAGGCTAACAACCTGGAAATAACCCAGGGAGTAGTATCTATGAAAAGTGAATTGGAGAAATTAAGGGAACAAGTGCAGAACATCGAATAAGCGGGAAGGATGGGTTTTGCTATGGATATAAAACTCATAAATATCGGTTTTGGCAACATTGTTTCGGCAAGTAGGATCGTTGCTATTGTCAGCCCTGAGTCGGCGCCGATAAAAAGAATCATTCAGGAGGCCAGGGAAAACGGGATGCTTATTGATGCTACCTATGGCCGCAGAACAAGAGCTGTTGTTATTATGGACAGCGAGCATATTGTGCTTTCGGCGGTTCAACCGGAGACGGTTGCCAATCGTCTCTGGGCCAAAGAAGCTTCGCACAGCGAGGAAACGGAGTAAAGAGGAGATTCTTATGATGAACGGTCGGGAGAGAGGAGAAAAGCGGCACAGAGGTGTCCTTTTGGTTATTTCAGGACCTTCGGGGGTCGGGAAGGGCACGATATGCCGGGAATTAAAGCGAATATATCCTGATGTCGTTTATTCGGTTTCAGCCACGACGAGGAGCCCAAGGCCGGGAGAGGTAAACGGACGGGACTATTTTTTCTATACCGAGGAAAAGTTTAAGGATTTGATTGCCAAGGATGCTTTTCTGGAATGGGCTAAAGTGTTCGACAACTATTATGGAACGCCGAAGGATTTTGTTGATGCAACATTACGGCACGGGCAGGATTGTATTCTTGAAATTGATGTTCAAGGTGCGTTGCAGGTTAAGAAAAAAGAGCCCCTGGGTGTTTTCATTTTCATCATGCCGCCTTCTAAAGAAGAATTACTAAGAAGAATAAAAGGCAGAGGTACCGAAAAGGCAGAACAGATTAAGGTACGGATGAATAAAGTGGAATGGGAACTCGAGCAGGCCGGCAACTATGATTATGTTGTGGTTAATGATATGATTAACACAGCTGCAGAGGAAATTAAAAAGATAATTTCAGTGGAAAAAGGCCGAGTGGCAGGGGAAATTTCCTGTTCGGCTGATAATAGAAGCTGTTGAGGAGGTATGAACAGTGAAGCAGCCTTCAATCGATCTTTTGATGAGTAAGTTCGAATCGAAGTATGCGCTGGTGGCAGCTGCGGCTAAAAGAGCACGCATGCTCACAGACGGGGCCAAGCCCTTTATTAATGCGGAAAAGCAAAAAATGAGCAAACCGGTCAGTATTGCTTTGGAAGAGATTGCCCAGGATATGTTTGGGATCGAGCATCCCAAGCATGGAATAAAGTAGGTTAGGAAAATGATTAAAGGCAAAGTTGTTGTTGTTGGTGTGACCGGGGGGATAGCGGCATATAAAAGTGCAGAGTTGGTGAGAGCTCTGGTTAAAAGGGGTGCCGAGGTCTACTGCGTAATGACTGCTTCAGCTTGTCAATTTATCACGCCGCTGACATTAAGAACGCTGTCGGGTAATCCCGTTTACACAAAGATGTTCGATGAGCCGCGGGTTTGGGACGTTGAACATGTGGGGCTTGCCGACAAGGCAGATCTTATCGTGGTAGCGCCTGCCACAGCCAATATTCTGGCTAAGGCGGCTTGCGGTATAGCCGACGATTTTTTGTCGACCACAATACTTGCCACCAATTCTCCTGTTCTTTTTGCTCCCGCTATGAATGTCAATATGCTTAACAATCGGGTGACACAAGATAATATCAAGAGGCTTGAGGGCTTCGGACACCATGTCATGGCAACCGGCCATGGCGATTTGGCATGTGGATACCAAGGTGAGGGAAGGCTGGCAGATATTGAAGAGATTATGTTTGCTATTGAGGAACTGCTTGCCGGGGACAAGCCATTGCAAGGATACAAGGTGCTCATAACTGCAGGTCCAACTCAGGAGCCGCTAGACCCGGTACGGTATCTAACAAATCACAGCTCAGGCAAGATGGGGTATTCCCTGGCCAGGTGTGCACAGTTAATGGGTGCAGAGGTAACGTTGGTGTGTGGGCCCATTGATCTGAATGTGCCCAAAGGTATAAAGCGTGTGGATGTGCAGACTGCAGAGGAAATGTATCAGGCAGTTCTGACTGTCTTTACGGAATGTGATGTTGTAATTAAGGCCGCGGCGGTGGCAGATTACCGCCCTAAACAGAAAAATGAAAACAAGATTAAGAAACAAAATTCAGATATATATCTTGAGCTGGCCAGAAACAAGGATATCCTGGCTGAGCTCGGGAAGATCAAAGAAGACCGTGTTTTGGTCGGTTTTGCTGCGGAGACGGAGGATGTCGTCGCCAATGCCTCGGAAAAAATTAAAAGGAAGAATCTCGATTTTATTGTTGCAAACGATTTGCTGCAAGAGGGCGCAGGGTTTAAGCATGATACTAATACGGTTTCACTTGTTTTTCCGAACGCCACGGTAAAAAGGCTTCCTCAAATGAGCAAGGATGCCGTCGCCGTTGAAATATGGCAAAATATTATTAAAATCATTAAGATGAGAGGAAGTGTGGGTTAATTGACCAGGAAGCTGTTCACCTCCGAATCTGTTACGGAAGGCCATCCGGATAAGATAGCAGATCAGATATCCGATGGTGTTTTGGATTCGGTAATGGCTGAAGACCCAGAAGGCCGGGTAGCATGTGAAACGTCTATTACCACCGGAATGGTTCTAGTGATGGGGGAAATATCCACGAAATGCTACGTGGATATACCTAAGATTGTGAGAAAAACGGTAGAGGATATAGGCTATACCCGGGCGAAGTATGGTTTTGATTACAGCACTTGTGCGGTCTTGTCGGCAATCGATGAGCAATCCCCAGATATTGCCATGGGGGTCGATAAGGCGCTGGAGGCCAAAACAGGAGAAATGGCAGATAGTGCCATCGAGGCCATCGGTGCTGGGGATCAGGGAATGATGTTTGGTTATGCAACTAATGAAACAGAAGAATATATGCCGTTACCTATCAGCATGGCTCATCAGTTGACAAGAAGGCTGGCCAAGGCGAGAAAAGAAGGAATAATCGATTATCTTCGTCCCGACGGCAAATCCCAGGTTACAGTGGAATATGATAAGGGCAAACCGGTGAGAGTGAGCACCATCGTAATATCGACTCAGCATGATCCGTCTGCCGAGGCGGGACAAATAAGGGAAGATGTTATTGAGAAGATAATACTGCCGGTTATCCCTTCCGGTCTGATTGATGCCCAGACCCGCTATCTGGTAAATCCTACCGGGCGTTTTGTGGTGGGAGGCCCATTAGGGGATTCCGGGTTGACGGGCAGGAAAATAATCGTTGATACATATGGCGGTATGGCCCGTCATGGCGGGGGTGCCTTTTCCGGCAAGGATCCCACTAAGGTCGATAGGTCGGCGTGTTATGCGGCACGGCACGTAGCGAAAAACATTGTGGCGGCAGGATTGGCCGAAAAATGCGAAATACAGGTAGCTTATGCGATTGGGGTTGCACGTCCGGTAAGCATCATGGCGGATACTTTCGGAACGGGAAGGGTTGACGAAGAAAGAATAGTTGACGCGATCAATAACGTTTTTGATCTGCGCCCGGCAGGAATAATCCGCAGCCTTAACCTGCGAAGGCCCATATATCAGCAGGTTGCGGCGTACGGTCATTTTGGCCGTAATGACCTTGACCTTCCTTGGGAGCGTCTGGACAAGGTGGGTGAACTTAAAGTATTTTTCAATCTAAAATAAAGAAAAAGAAACAAAAATGATGCCGGTTACAATATAAAGCCGGCATCATTTAAATCTTAGAGGCGGAGTTTGTTGCTTATGTTTGTTAATGTCCTTATTCTGCGACAGGAAAGCAATTATGATCAAGTGCTGACATATTATGTTCCGGAAGACACAAAAAGGCCGCTGCATGGCTTTCTTGTTATTGTACCGGTCAGATTCCATGAGGAAAAAGGAATAGTTATCGAGATTCTTGCCAAAGCACCGGATATTAAAGGTGAGATTAAGCCAATCAAAAGATTCTTAGGGACGGAACCTTTACTAAACCCCGAGGCTCTTTTAATGGCTCGTTGGATCAGCGACTATTATGTCTGTTCCCTTAACCGAGCCATACATCTTTTTTTTCCTCCTCCTGTCAGGTTGAAGGAAAAGCAGGTCGTGTCGCTTAATACGGAAAAAACCAAGTTATGTCTGTTGTTCAGTGATGTTGAGAAAATGGTTATTGATTACCTAAAAAACAGTGAGGAGCAAAAGGCCTCTCTTAGTGAAATTTTAAAGAAAAATCCTCAGGTAAAAAGGAATACTATTGATTCACTGGCCGCGAATGGTTTTGTTTCCCTTGGTACAGAGTTTTATCCGGCAATGGTTCACAAAAAAAGAAAATATGTAAAATTGTCGGAAGCTGCCCCTACGTGGGGAAGCGTCAATGCCAGAGCCCACCGTCAGCGGGAAATACTTAAAGCCTTGCAAGAAGGACCTGTGGCCCTGGAAGAATTGAAGAAAGATTGCGATTCGGATAGCGGTAGTGTCTATCAGGTGCTGAAGACGCTGCAACAAAAAGGCTGGATCAGTCTGTACGAGGAAACACTTTTTCGGGATCCTCATAGTGAACTGCTGGAAGGGACAAGGCCCCAGGTGTTGAATCCTTATCAAGAGGAGGCAACTGAGGCGATCTGTGAGGGGATAGGGCAAGAAAAGAGCAACCGCTGGCTGTTACATGGTGTCACAGGTAGCGGCAAGACCGAGGTTTATTTAAAGGCCATCGAAACGGCTTTGCGGCGCGGGAAGCAGGTTCTTTATCTTGTTCCGGAAATCGCCCTTACTCCGCAGGTAACGACGCTGTTGGTGGAGACTTTCGGTTCCAAGACCGCTGTGTTGCATAGTTCTTTATCCGCGGGTGAGAGATACGACGAATGGTGCCGGATAAAAGGGGGGGAAGCCCAGGTCGTTTTAGGGCCTCGTTCTGCTCTTTTTGCTCCTTTTACCGCCTTGGGGTTGATTATTATTGATGAGGAGCATGAGAACACTTATAAACAGAACGAACCGGATCCTCGCTATGATACGCGAAGCGCTGCAGAAAAAATGGCTGAGATTTACCAGGCAACTTTGGTCTATGGTTCGGCAACACCTTCCTTAGAAAGGTATTACAGCGCTTTACAGGGTGATATCAAGCTACTTAGCCTGCCCCATCGAGTAGCCTCGCGACCGATGCCGATAGTTACGGTGGTGGATATGAAACCTGAGATGAAGGAAGGTAATAAGAGTATTTTCAGCAGAAAGCTTTTGGCAGCCATGGAGAACGTTATTAAAAAGAACGAACAGGTTATCCTGTTCTTAAACAGAAGGGGCTTTCACACCTTTGTTCTTTGCCCGGAATGCGGAGAGGCACTGACCTGCCCCCATTGTGCCATAACATTGACCTATCATCAGAATACAGGGCAAATGGTGTGCCATTACTGTAATTACAGAGCAAAACCTCAGCAAAGCTGCCCCTATTGTGGCAGCCACTATTTACGCTATTCCGGTTCCGGTACGGAAAGGGTGGCCAATGAACTGCAAAGAGTGATGCCACAGGTAAAATACCTGCGGATGGATGCAGATACTACTCGGAATAAAGGGAGTCATACTAATATTTTAAAGGAGTTTCAGATGGGCAAGGCCCAGGTGTTGATTGGAACACAAATGATTGCCAAGGGTTTGGATTTTCCCGCTGTGACTTTGGTAGGAATCATTAATACCGATGCGATATTAAACATGCCGGATTACCGTGCTGCCGAGAGGGCATATCAATTAACTGCGCAGGTGTCGGGGCGCGCAGGCCGAGGAGATAAACCGGGAGAGGTAATCGTTCAGACCTACAATCCGGATAACCATATTTTTGTGCCGTTGATTAGGCAGGATTATAAACAGTTCTACCATAAAGAGATCGAAGTTCGGCAAATGATGAATTATCCGCCTTTTGTTTATCTTGTTCGTGTTTTGGTAAGTGGGTTTATGGAGAAAAAAGTGAGCGACAGGGTAGATTATTTGGCAAAAATGCTTAAAATAGAAATAGAGGAAAATAATCTTTCTATTGAGGTGGTGGGTCCGGGACCGGCCCCTCTACAATATCTTAAAAGACGCTTTCGTTATCACTTTATTCTAAAAGGCAGCAGCCTTAAGGACGTACAGATGTTGGCTCATCTTGTGCGCGAAACTGCCGCGAAGGTCGGTAATGAGGAAGGGGCTCCCCGCATCATAATTGACGTGGAACCCCAGACACTGTTATAAGGAGGACAGGGAATGTCGGTATATCAAATAGTTACTGATGAAGATCAGGTGTTGAGAGAAAAAGCCAAGGAGATTAAAGAAATAAATAACAATATCCATAAACTTTTGGATAATATGAAGGATACCATGCGTGCCGCGCAAGGGGCAGGACTGGCAGCACCGCAGATAGGTATTTCTAAACGCGCTATTGTCGTTGATGTGTATGATGAGGAATTAGAGCTTATCAACCCGGTGCTACTAAGCGGCGAAGGTGAACAGACCGACTATGAGGGCTGTTTAAGCGTACCCGGTTTTACGGGTGAGGTTACGAGATATAATATTGTGAAGGTTACAGGGCTCAATAGGAACGGCGAAAAGGTGGAATATGTGGGAGAGGGCTTGATGGCCAGAGCCCTTCAGCATGAAATCGACCACTTGGACGGTATCTTGTATATTGATAAAGCGAAAAATATCAGACGTGTGGAGTAAGAAAATGAAGAAGAGAATTATATTTATGGGGACTCCCGAATTTGCTGTTCCTTCACTTCTTGCTTTAAAGAAAGCCGGTCATGATTTGTTGGCCGTTGTAACACAGCCTGACCGTCCGAAAGGACGTGGGAAAAAGCTGCAGGCCTCGCCTGTGAAGGAAACCGCTGTCGGATTGGGCTTGGATATCATTCAGCCGCAAAAGGTAAGGGATGAAAAAATTGTAGGAATGCTGCGGGAAATGGAGCCGGATGTCATTGCGGTGGCAGCTTTTGGGCAGATCCTTCCCGAGAGCATCTTAGCTGTACCCACGTTGGGTTGTATCAATGTCCATGCCTCCTTGCTTCCGCAATACAGGGGTGCGGCACCGCTACACTGGGCTATCTTAAACGGAGAAAAACAGACCGGAGTGACTACGATGCTGATGAACAGTGGGCTGGATACGGGGGATATTCTGTTAAAGAGGGAAATAGCTATTACCCCTGAAATGACATATGGTCGGCTTCATGATATAATTTCTCTTATCGGGGCCGACCAGCTTATTGAGACCATCAAACTATATGGTGAAGGAAAGATTGTTCCCGAGAAGCAGAAGGAAGAGGATGCCAGTTATGCACCGAGACTTTTGAGGGAGCACGAGAGAATAATCTGGGACAAAACGGCTGAAGAGATTCACAATCAGGTCAGAGGACTGGATCCGTGGCCGGGGGCTTATGCCGTCTGTTTGGACAAGCCGCTGAAGATTAGGGGGTCTCAAGTTTATCAGGAAAAGGGTTCTGATGAAAAGGCCGGGACAGTCTTAGATATCATTAAAGGAAAAGGATTTATTGTGCAAACAGGCATGGGTAGCATCTTAATAACCGATGTTCAGCCCTTTGGGAAAAAAAATATGCCGGCGACGAGTTTTGTTAACGGTTATCAATTGGAGAAGGGATATGTCTTTGACGGATAATAGAGCAGAAAACGTGATGCGAAAAAGGTTATTTATCGGTCTTTTGGTTATTAGTATTGTTTTTATTTTTGCGGTGTTTGTTTTAGCTTGGTATATTGTGAGCAGGCGCTCAATAATTATTAATCAGGTTATTCTCACTGCATTTATCGCTGCAATACTTTTAGTCCTATCTTTGTTTTCACTGGGTATTGTTGCATTGGTAGTGAGTGTGTGGCGCAGAAAGACCTTTAAGTTTATGAATAATATTATTTATTCCGCAACAAATTTCCTTTTTCCTGTGGCACTTCAACTAGGCAAACTTTTAGGTTTTGATGAAATGAAGATAAAAAACTCCTTTGTCCAGGTATCCAATCATATGACTAGAATAAGTAATAACCAACAATACTATCAAAGGATAATGATTCTTGCTCCTCATTGTTTGCAGTGGGTGAAATGTCCTCATAAAATTACTATGGACGTGAATAATTGCAGGGATTGCGGTAAATGTCAAATAGCGGATTTGCGGAGAATAGCAAAAGAATATCAGGCTGATCTTTGCATTGCTTCCGGCGGGACCTTTGCCAGGAAAGCGGTCAAGGAGAGGAAACCCCAGGCCATAGTGGCTATTGCTTGCGAAAGGGATTTGACCAGCGGGCTGCAGGATGTAACGCAGATACCGGTTATCGGTATTGTGAATGAACGCCCTGAAGGTCCTTGCTGCAATACGCGTGTGGATTTACAAAAGGTCGAAGGGGCGATAAAATATTTTAGACAGGAGGCTGAATAAAGATGTACTTTTATCCCTTGTCTTTTTATTCAAGCATGATAATACTGATTCCCGGAATAATACTGGCTATGTACGCACAGGCCAAGGTTAAGTCGACCTTTGCCCGTTATTCAAAGGTGGCATCCTCCAAAGGATTGACAGGTGCGGACGTTGCCAGGGCGATTTTGAGGTCACAAGGTTTAGATCATGTCGGTGTGGAAATGATCGGCGGTAATTTAAGTGACCATTATGACCCCAGGGTCAAGATGGTGCGTTTGTCACAACAGGTCTATCAGGGCAATTCTCTGGCTTCCCTGGGTGTGGCTGCACACGAGACGGGGCACGCTATTCAGCATGCCGTAGGCTATGTGCCCTTGAACATCAGAAACGGGCTGGTGCCCGTGGCGAATTTTGGATCTAATCTAGCTTTTCCTTTGCTCTTTATTGGTCTGTTTCTGTCGGGGAGTATGGGGACGAATCTAGTCTACTTAGGAATATATTTGTTTGCGGCGGTAGTGCTTTTTCAGTTGGTTACGCTACCCGTTGAATTTAATGCCTCAAGCCGGGCCATGGCTATTTTGCATAATGGCAGCTATATAACATCTGATGAACTGCCGAAAACGAAATCCGTCTTGGATGCGGCGGCTATGACCTATGTTGCTTCAGCATTGATGGGTATTTTGAACCTGGTGAGGCTGCTTCTGATTTCCGGAGTCTTAGGTGGGAGACGGAACGATTAGATGAAAGCGCGAGAGGCTGCTTATTGTGCCCTGATGGCCATCAACGAAGGGGCATATGCCAATATTGTTGTTGATGAGATTTTAAACAAATATGAATTGCCTCGCTTGGAGAGAAGCTTTTGTACCGAATTGGTATACGGTACGGTGAAACATAAGTTGACTTTGGATTGGATTATCAACCGGATGGTTAAAAAACCTGATAAGTTAGAAAACGGGGCCGTCATATTATTGAGAATGGCTTTTTACCAGTTGCTTTATTTGGATAGGGTCCCGTCTTCGGCGGTCACTAATGAGGCCGTCAAGCTGGCGCGCAAGTATTTTCATTCAGGTGTTGCCGGGTTGGTTAACGGTGTTTTGCGAAGCTATCTGCGCGATCCGCAGCAAATTAAATGGCCTGATAGTAAAAAAGAGCCGGGAAAATATCTTGAGGTCGTCTATTCGCATCCCTCGTGGATGATTAAGCGTTGGTTGAAGAGGTATGGCTTTCAAAACACCTTAAAGTTTTGTGAGTTTAACAATTCCCCTGCTGAGCTTTGGGTTAGGACCAATACCCTCAGGTGCACTCCGGACAAGCTGTTGAAGCTTTTGGAAGAGGAAGGCTGCAAAGTAGAAAAAAGCAGCAAAGTCCCCGAAGGTATAATCATCAAAAAAGGGCCGCCAATCGGTAGTTTAGCTGCTTTCAAGAGCGGGTTTTTTACGGTGCAGGACGAGAGTTCGATGCTTGTTTCCCACGTTTTGGACCCGCAACCGGGAAAGAAGGTGCTCGATGCCTGTTCCGGGCCGGGGGGCAAGGCAACACACTTGGCTCAGTTCATGAATAACAAAGGGGCAATAATTTCTTGTGATGTCCATCAGCACAGGCTTAAGTTGATTGAAGAAACTGCCAAGAGGCTAGGCATTGTAATCATCAAAACGGTATTGCAGGATGCGGCAAAAATTGCCGAGCAAATGGATGAAGACTTTGATTATATATTAGTTGACGCCCCATGTTCAGGATTAGGGGTTATTAGAAGAAGGCCTGATTTGCGCTGGCGCAGAAGCGAAGCCGATATTATCGAGTTGGTTTCGCTCCAGAGAGAAATATTAAGGAGTGTCGCCAAGAGATTAAAAAAAGGTGGCAGGCTGGTTTACAGCACTTGCACCACAGAGCCGGAGGAAAACCAGGAGAACATTAACTGGTTGAGGGCGGAGTTACCGGAAATAAAAAGCTATAATATTTATGAGTCGCTGCCCTATAGGAAGAAGCCTGAAGAGGGGACTGAAGATGCAGGTATGCTGCAGCTTTTACCTTTTGCAGATCAAATGGAGGGTTTCTTTATTGCCGGATTGGCTAGGGTTTAGATTTGAGTAGAGGGATCAAGGGTATGAATAATCTGAAGCCGGATATCAGGTGTTTAAAACAAGAGGAGCTGCAGGATTTATTGGTTGCGGCTGGTGAGAAGGGGTTTAGGGCCCAGCAGATTTTCAATTGGGTCCAAGCTAAGGCTGTGTCAAATTGGAATGAAATGACTAATATCGGGAAGAGTTGCCAAGGCTTTATGGCGGAAAACTATCAGCTCATGATTGGTAATTTGTTAAAAAGACAAATAAGCCGTGACGGAACAAATAAGTTTTTGTGGGAACTGGCTGATAAGAACCGTGTGGAAAGCGTGTTGTTAAGACATGACGGTGATATAACCAGAAATAGAAACACGGTTTGCCTTTCTACCCAAATTGGCTGTCCGATGGGGTGTGTGTTTTGTGCAACCGGTAAATTAGGTTTGGTCAGAAACATGACGGCGGGAGAAATACTGGGACAGGTTTTGGATATAACCCGCTGTATGAGGGAGGAAGAGCCTGATTTCAAAGTGGACAATCTGGTTTATATGGGAATGGGCGAGCCCTTATTGAACCTGCCGGCAGTGCTGAAAAGCATTAGGATATTGAACCATGAGAATGGTCAAAGAATTGGGATGCGTCGGATAACCTTATCTACCTGCGGGCTTGTTCCGCAAATTCGGGAGCTGGCCGAGGAAAACCTGGATATTGTTTTGGCGGTGTCTCTGCACGCTGCGGACAATAACCTGCGAAATGAGATTATGCCGGTAAACAGGCAATACCCCCTGGAAGAATTGCTGGGAGCCTGTCAATATTATCAGGAGAAGACAGGGCGCAGGATAACCTTTGAATATGTACTGGTGAAGGGTTTTAATGACAGCCAAGAGCAGGCAGATAAGCTTGCGCGCCTGATCAGCAGGGTAGCGGCCAATGTTAACGTTATTCCGCTGAACAAGGTAGAAGGAGAAGGGTTTAAAACTCCCGGGCGTATAAACGCGCGGAGATTTCTGGAACATTTACGTCATTTGGGGATAAACGCGGTGCTGAGAGAGGAAAAGGGAAGCGATATAGATGCCGCCTGTGGGCAATTGGCTGCCAGAGAAAGTTAATGCTTGCAGTGATAAAAGGAAGTGAAGTTACTTGCTTGGTAATGCTCTTACTGATGTAGGTTTGGTTAGAAAAGAAAATGAGGACAAATACCTGCTTTCCTTAGAACGCGGTCTTTTTGTGGTGGCCGACGGTATGGGAGGGCATCACGGAGGAGGAACAGCCAGCAGGCTAGCAATTGAAGTCATAGACAGTGAATTTTGCTTTTCAAAAAAAGGCGGGGCTACTGCAATAAATTTGCAAAGTGCCTTGAACAAGGCCAATGCGGTTATTTACGAAAAAAGCTGTGATGAGCGATTCAAGGGAATGGGAACTACCGTCACGGCGGCTTTGGTGGATGGAGGCTTCTTGCACTTGGCCCATATCGGGGACAGCAGGGCTTACCTTTTTCGTCATGGTGAGTTGAATCAGTTGACACAAGACCATTCTCTGGTGAATGAGCTTTATCAAAGCGGAAGCCTGACCAGGGAAGAAGCGAAAAACCATCCGCAGCGTAATGTCTTGACCAGGGCTTTAGGAACCGGAATTGCGCCGCAAATCGACTTGCTGACAATCGACTTGCAGGTGCATGACTATTTGTTGTTGTGTACGGACGGGCTATATAATCATGTCAGTGAAGAAAGTATGATGATGATAATCAGACAAACCGTTGGTTTGCAGGATAAGGTAAAAATGATGGTTGAGCAGGCCCTTCAAAAAGGTGGGACTGATAACGTGACTGTTGTCTTGGTACAATATGAGTAGAGATAAAAAGGTTAGGGGGTGAGGCTGTGATTGGTCGGTTGTTAGGAAAGCGTTATGAGGTTCTGGAGCTTATCGGCGGAGGCGGAATGGCTCTGGTATATCGTGCTAAGGACATTTACTTGTATAGGACTGTCGCCGTAAAGGTACTAAGGGAGCAATTTTCCAGTGACGAAGATTTTTTGACGCGCTTTCGCCATGAGGCTCAGGCGGTTGCAAGCCTCTCCCATGTAAATATTGTCAATATATATGATGTAGGTTGGGAAGAAGATATTCACTATTTGGTTATGGAGCTGGTTGAGGGTAAGAACCTGAAAAAGCTGATCAAAGAAAGAGGAACCTTCAGCCTGGAGGAGACTGCAAGCATAATTGGGCAAATTTGCGATGCGTTGGAGCATGCACATGAACACCAAATCATTCATAGGGACATCAAGCCTCATAATATTATCATTACCGACAGCGGGCGGGCTAAGGTAACGGATTTTGGAATAGCACGAGCCGTTTCAACTGCGACAGTGATCCACACGGGAAGCGTGCTCGGTTCGGTGCATTACTTTTCTCCGGAACAGGCCAGAGGACATATAGCCGACGAAAGATCGGACATTTATTCCCTTGGTGTGGTAATATATGAAATGCTGACCGGAAAGCTGCCTTTTGATGGGGAATCAACAATAAGTGTTGCTATGAAAAAGCTGCATGAGGATCCGGTTTCGCCCAGAAAACTTAATCCTGACATCAGTGAAGCCATGGAAAAGGTTATTCTCAAGGCTATTAACCAAAAACCTGAAGCCAGGTATCAGTCGGTCAAGGCTTTGAAAGAAGATTTATTTTCCGTTACTCTTGATGGTTCCTTTAAAACCTTGCCGGAAGAAGAACCGGCCGTAGAAAGTAAAACTAGTGAAGATACGGTAATGTTGCCGGTGGCAGACGGGAAAAGGAAGAAAAAAAAGATAAGAGCAAGAATGTCTCTGCAGGGGAAAATAATTATTTCCGCCATCGTCATAGTAGGTTTTTTAGCCGGGATATATCTGTCTTCGATGGCCTTGATGTATAATAAGGTTACGGTTCCCAATGTCGTAGGCAAAACAGTGGAAGAAGCTGACAAGGAGCTTGCGGCCTTAGGTTTGGATATTGTCAAGGAAAAAGAGATCCACCATCCCTCTGCTAGGGCCGGAAGTGTTATCACGCAGGAGCCGGAGTCCGAGGAGATTGTAAAAAAGGGCAGTGAGGTAAAGGTAAGTGTAAGTAGCGGTCCTAAATATGTAAAGATGCCTAATGTAACCAGGCATTTGTTGATTTTTGCCAAGGCCGTTTTGGATGAGGAAGGGCTTGAACTGGGTGAAATAAGCCGTGCTTATCATAGCCAGATTAAGGCAGGCTATGTGATACACCAGGAGCCGGATGCCGAAAGGGAAGTAGTCCAAGGCTCCCAAGTTAAGCTTATTATCAGCAAGGGACCGGAGCCGGCTTGGGTTAGGATCCCGAACCTGGTGGGACAAACAGCAGATCAAGCTAAAGCGGCTATTCAGGATTTGGAATTAACGATGGGGGTAGTGCAAGAGGAAGGAAGCATGGAGTATCCTGCAGGGTATGTTATCAGACAGGATCCTCAGCCCGAGAGTGAAATGCTGGCGGGTTCTACTGTCAACTTTGTCGTCAGTACAGGACCGGGTCCGGTGAGCAGGCCTATACCTGTTAAAGTGATGATGCCCCAAAGCGGTAAACTGAAAATAATTGTTGATGATGTGAGTGGAAGGTATGTTGATTATGAAAGTTATCATTACAACGGGGAATCTGTGGAGCGGTATATCAGATATGCCGGAAGCGGCATGATAGAGGTATATATTGATAATCAGCTGATAGAAGAGTTCCCCATAGAATAGAGGAGAGATATTGACATTTGAAGGCATCATAATTAAAGGTTACAGCGGGTTTTATTATGTCTGGGACGGACAGAGTCTCTGGGAGTGTTCTCTGCGGGGAAAATACAGAACAAAAAAACAGAACTTCTTGCCGGGGGACAGGGTAGTAGTTTCGACGGTAGATATTGATAAAAAAAAGGCGGTCATTGAAAGTGTAGGGCCCCGTAAAACCGAGTTATATCGACCGACTGTAGCAAATGTTGAACAGGTGATAATCGTTTTGGCCTTGAGCGAACCAAAAACGGACTTCATACTTTTGGATCGGTTATTGATAATGGCTCAGACCCAGGGGGTAAGGCCCATAATCTGCTTTAACAAGGCAGACTTGACGCCGCCGGAATATAACTTAAGTATTGCAGAGAAATATGAAAAAGCCGGCTTTTTTGTGATAGTTACGAGTAGCCTTGAGGGGCTGGGGATAGAAGAGTTAAAAGAGGCGTTGAAAGGAAAAGTATCAGTTTTTGCCGGTCCCTCAGGTGTGGGAAAATCAAGCCTTTTAAATGCTTTGGAGTTCGGCTTATCTCTAAAAACCCAAGAGGTAAGCGGAAAATTGCTACGGGGAAAACATACAACCCGGCATGTTGAGTTAATAAGGTTGTCCTGTGGAGGATTATTAGCAGATACCCCCGGTTTCAGCAGACTTATTCTGCCCCCGACATTGAAACAGCAGGATTTGACAGCTTTTTATCCGGATTTTCTTAAATTTAGCAGTCAGTGCAGGTTTAGTTCTTGCCTTCATAAGGGCGAACCGGCTTGTGCGGTGAGAGAGGCGGCGGAGGGCGGGGAAATAGATTTTGAACGTTATCAGAGGTATTTGCAAATACTAAACGAGGTGGCAGAGAATGAAAGGAGGTATTAGTTTATGGTATTGTTGGCAACTTCAATTCTTTCAGCTAATTTCAGTAAACTGGGCAGTGAGGTTGAGTATGTGGAAAAAGCCGGGGCCCATTGGTTGCATATCGATGTTATGGACGGGCATTTTGTGCCCAATTTAACCATTGGACCTGTGGTGATTAAGGATTTGAGGGCAAAAAGCAGGCTCTTTTTTGATGTTCATTTGATGATAGAAAAACCGGAAATGTACGTTCATGATTTTCGTAAGGCGGGAGCAGATTTAATCACGGTACATGTAGAGGCTTGTACTCACTTACATAGAACGATACAAATGATTAAGGAGACAGGAGCCAAGGCAGGTGTGTCCCTTAATCCCCATACCCCTCTTAATAGCATTGAATATGTATTGGAGGATGTGGATTTGGTACTGTTGATGAGCGTTAATCCCGGATTTGGCGGACAGAGATTCATACCCTCGGTTATTCCTAAAATAAAGAAATTACGAGACTGGGCTCTGGAGAAGAATCCGGATCTGTATATTCAGGTTGACGGTGGAATCAACCGTGATACGGCACCCCTTGTTGTTGAGGCAGGGGCAAATGTTCTGGTGGCAGGTTCGGCGGTGTTTAATCATCCTAATCCGGCCCAGGCTGTAGCCCAATTGATGGAGTCTTACCAAACAATTGATTAAGGATTTAAAGAAGATGTCGTCCGGTAAAGCAGGTGGGGGTGTTGACAGGGCATGGAAAAAAAGAAGTGTGTAATCATTACCGGTGGGGATTTAAGTAGTGATGAGAGCATTACAGACCGTGTCAAGAATGCCGACTTCATAATTGCTGTTGACGGCGGTGCCAGATATGCCGCAAAGCTAGGGACAGTTCCACACCTGGCAATAGGTGATTTTGATACTCTGACTCCTCAGGAAGTAGAGGAACTGGAAAGAAAAGGCGTGGCAATCGAGAGACACCCGCCAAACAAAGACTATACGGATACCCATTTGGCAGTCTTAAAGGCTTTGGAGATGGGTTATCGTGATATTATACTGGTTGCGGCTTTAGGTAATAGGTTCGATCACACTTTGGCCAATGTCATGCTTTTACTGTTGCCGGAGGCGAAAGGGGCCAGGATCAGAATAATTGACAGTATCCAGGAAATATCTTTGATTCGAGGAAAAGAAAAACTCAACGGTAAAAAGGGAGATATTATCTCTCTTTTACCGTTGAGTGAAAAGGTACGGGGTATCAGCACAAGTGGTTTAAACTATCAGGTCCCAAAAGGCCAATTTATTATGGGAATTTCCAATGGTGTCAGTAACGTATTTTGTGAGGATGAGGCTGAAATTGTTGTGGAAGAAGGGCTCCTTTTGGCCATCAGGGTAAAAAAACCGTAACTATCCAATCCTTTGCACTTTGCCGGAACGCAAGCAGCGTGTACAAACCTTTAATTTAACCGGCCTACCGTCTATAACTGTTCTAACATTTTGCAGATTGGGGCGCAGAACCCTCTTAGTCCTGATATGGGAGTGACTGACTTTCATGCCCACACTTCTGCCTTTTCCGCATATATCACATTTATAAGACATTTAATACACCTCCTTAAGTACGATGAAGAGAACGGTATATCAAGTATGTTCAATCCACTAGAGTATTTTATCAAAATTTACATAGCAATGCAACAGATTTACACGTACGGTTAGGTCAAATACGCAATAAATCCCAAAACGGAGGTTAAATTAGCATGAAAGAAGCTATTTTAGGATTGCTTTTAAAAGAAAAGGGCCGATATCTTTCAGGGGAAGAAATAAGCGATAAATTAGGGGTGACTCGTACCTCTGTTTGGAAGCATATCAAAAGCTTGAAAAAGGAAGGATATGTATTTGAATCAAAACCCCGGCTGGGCTACCGTTTGTTGGAGCGTCCCGATATCATTTCTCCGGAGGAAATTAGGTTGGGACTTACGACTAACTTTATGGGCAGAAATCTTTTTGTTTACCAGGAAGTTTCATCGACAAATGAGGAAGCTAAAAAACTTGCCGAAAAAGGGGAACCGGAAGGAACAGTGGTGTTAGCCGAAGTACAAAAAGGCGGCAAAGGAAGGATGGGACGCAGATGGGAATCTCATTACGGTTTAAGTCTTTGCTTTTCACTGATCCTGCGACCGGAGTACGAGCCGCTGTACGCCTCACAAATAACCTTTGTCGGTGCCGTAGCCGTTTGTTCCGCAATTCGCGAGTATACCGGCTTGCCGGTCAGTATCAAGTGGCCCAATGATATATTGCTGAAAGGGAAAAAGGTGTGTGGAATACTGACGGAGTTGAGTGCAGAGGTAGAAAAAATCAATTATATAGTTATGGGTATCGGCATCAACGTCCATCAAACAAGAGAACAATTCCCGGAGGAAATCAGGGATATTGCCACATCTTTGGCTCAGTTCCCGACAGAACTTAAGGGGCCTATCAGGCGTGCAGAATTATTCCAGGAGATAGCAAAACATTATGAAGAAGAATATACGTCTTATTTAAAAGAAGGATTTTCGGCAGTCCTTAAGAAATGGCGTAGGTTGAATTGTGTACTGGGGAAAAAGGTGACGGTCATTACTAAGGAAAGGACTTTCGGGGGATTGGCCAGGGATATAGCGGAAGACGGGTGTCTTTTGGTCGAGACCGAAAATGGAAAGATAGAGAGTATCATTGCCGGTGATGTGTCCTTGCGGGATGAACGAGGGGGATATTTTCAAGAGGATTGATTTAGTGTTTAGGAAGGAGACCAAAGAAATGAAATTGCCGGATACGGTGCATATCATAGAGGTAGGACCGCGGGATGGTTTTCAGAACATAAACACCTGGATTCCTACTGAGACAAAAATTACGGTAATTTCCTCTCTGCTTAAAGCCGGTATTAAAGAGATTGAGTTAACCTCTTTTGTAAATCCCAAAGATATACCACAAATGAAAGATGCCGGTGAAATTGTGGATTGGATACTCCGGGAGTGCCGGGAGTATAAAGATGTAGAGTTTTCAGCCCTTGTTCCGAATCTGAAGGGAGCGGGACTGGCCTGGGAGGCGGGGATAAGGAAGATAACTTATGTTATTTCGGTCAGCTGGAGGCATAATAGGGAGAATGTAAAGAGGACGATTAAGGAATCCTTTGCTGATTTAGAGGCCATAAGAAACCAATATCCGAAATTAAAAATAAAGCTGGCAATTGCTACGGCCTTTGGCTGTCCTTTCCTGGGTGATGTACCGCTTGCGCAAGTCATTAAAATGATAGACGCGGGCCTTGAGTCCCGCGTTGATGAAATATCTTTAGCCGATACTATCGGTACGGCTAATCCTAAGCAAATTACAGAAGTGCTTAGTGTACTCAAAAAAAGATACCAGGACATTGGTTTTATATTACATCTGCATGATGCCCAGGGTATGGGCTTAGCCAATGTACTGGTTGCTTTACAGCAAGGGTTTAATTATATTGAAACTGCGATAGGAGGATTAGGGGGGTGCCCTTTTGCTCCCGGTGCGGTCGGTAATATTGCCACGGAGGATTTGATCAATATGCTGGAACAAATGAAAATAAAGACAGGGGTTGATCTATCTCAACTTTTGAAGGCATCAGAACTTGTAAAGAATAAGATTAATCAAATGAATATTGAGGGAACGAATATTGACAACCGATAACAGGTGGTAACCTTGTCATCGACAGTTAGAATTTGTTTTGATATAATGAAGTTCATTGATAATTCAATGGGGGGTGATTTTCTTGCAGTATCCTTTTAACCAGGCCTTAAGTTTAGACAGTAATATAATTGAGGCTAAAAAACTGTTTACGGAGACCAATTATTTTTGCTTACCTGTTTTGGGGCCTGATAAAAAGCTAATAGGAGTAGTCAGAATTAGGGATATATTATTTACAGACAAAACTGAACAAAACATAAAGCCTTATATTTCAGAGTATTATATTAGCATTCAGAGGCCTACAACGAGTGATGACATTATAAAAATATATTATTCAACAAAAGAGCAATACACGGAAATATTCATTACAGATTATGATGGCAAACTGATTGATGTGATAAATATGTTGCAATTTGTCAAAAATAGAATATTGAGAAATGAAATAATGAATGATGAGCAGTTTTTGAACCAGATTTTGCTGCCTACTTCTTTAGCCAGATGTATTCTGGATGATTTAAACGACGCAGTTATTCTTGTTGATAAAAGCAGTACGATTTTATATGCTAATAAAGCTTATAGCAATATATTAGGAGTAGATATACAAAAAATAATCGGTCGTCAACTAAGTAAAATAGAGCCAGAGGCAAAAATATTAGACGTTTTAAAAACAAAAGAGCCTGTTGTTGGTAAAATAATTAACATCAGGAGTTTGGGAATCTTAATAATGGCGAATATTACACCTATAAAATTCAATGATGAAGTAGTAGCGGCCATTTCAGCTTTTTCAGATATAACCAAAATAACTAACATTGCGACTGAACTTGAAAAAATGAACTTAATTAATAAGTTACTTGCGCATGAAATGAAATCTAGCTATGAACTTCCGGGTTCCTTCAAGAGTATAATCGGTACTAGTGTTAAACTTCGCAAACAGCTCAATTTGGCTGCTAAGGTGGCTTCAATAGAATCTCCCGTCTTGATTCTTGGAGAAAGCGGTACCGGTAAAGAACTTTTGGCAAAAGCAATTCATGATGCTAGTTTCCGTAAGGATGGACCTTTTGTTTCACTTAATTGTGCTGCTGTTCCAGATAATCTGTTGGAAAGCGAATTATTCGGGTATGAAGAAGGGGCTTTTACCGGTGCAAGAAAAGGCGGTAAAATTGGGAAATTTGAACAGGCTAATGAGGGCACATTGTTTTTAGATGAAATTGGCGATATGCCTCTTACTATGCAAACAAAACTATTACGGTTTTTACAGGATAAAGAGTTAAATAGAGTGGGAGGAATGAAGTCGAAAAAAATTGATGTCAGATTCATTTCCGCTACTAATAAAAACCTTTCTCAGATGATCGAAATGAAGGAATTCAGAGAAGATTTGTTTTACAGGATAAATGTATTTACAATAACTTTGCCTCCACTAAGAGAGAGAAGAATTGATGTGTTTAATTTGGTCGAAAATTATAAAACATACTATGAAAATAAGTATAAAAAGCAAGTGAACATTTCTCCCGAATGTTTGCGATTTTTGCTGAATTATCATTGGCCGGGGAATGTTCGTGAGCTGAAAAATGTCATAGAACATCTTGTCGTGATGGCTAATGATATTATTACAATTAAGATACTTCCTGAATATCTAAAGGCAAATGATGATAACTGTAATGAGGGGCGGACGGAAAGCCCTCAAACAAAGCCACTGGTGGGTAGAGTGAAAGATGCGGAAAAAAGGGCGATACTGGAAGCTTTAATACAAACAAATAACAACAAAAGTGAAGCAATGAAGATTTTAGGTATCAGCAGGAGAACATTTTATAAAAAACTGAAAGAACTAAACTTATAATCATATACTTACGAGTAGATGGCATTAATACAAAGAAGACTAGAGCGTGTTTTGTCTACACAATCTAGTCTTAAATATGGGATAAAGAAGTTAAGAAAACTAAAAACGCTGGTTTAGTTGTTCCCCTTGTTCCAGTTTGCGTTCTTTTAATCCTATCCTTTTAAAGGATTCATTAGGTTCTTTGGGGATTGGTCCGGAACGGATGGATTCTGAACGGAGTCTGCGGTTTAAAGTTTTTTCTATAAGAATACCGATTCGAAAAATATTTTCGAAATCAATACCAGTATCAATACCCATTTCTTCCATCATTAGGACCATATCCTCTGTGCAAACAAGACCTACCTCATTAGGATTTTTATAATAATATTCCCCTGTTCCTGCAACAGGGCAATCGTCCAGGAAATTGGCCGGCTGTCCGCCAATTCCGCCTATTGTGCTTTCAAAGCAAACCACTCCTGCTTGCAAGGCCGAATAAACATTAGCTAAGCCCCAGCCACGAGTTGTGTGGAAATGGGCAATGTGTTTCATTGGATCAGGAATTGCATCCAGAAGCATTGAAAAATACCTGTAAACATCATCAGGAGTGGAGGAACCGTCGTGGTCGGCGTGTTCGACGTCGTGTGCTCCGATTTCTAGCCAATGCTTGGCGAATAAAACCGCGTCTTCTAATTTTGTAGGACCGGAGATAGGACTACCCCAAATTGTGCTCACGGTACCGTTTATGTTGATTCCTACATCCCGGGCTTTTTTTATACAGCGTTCTGCCTCTTTCCAATATTCCGGCAGTGTTGTTCCGGAGTTAGCATAATGGTGTTCTTCATCTGTTGAGACCATCATTAGTATACGATCCGGGCCATAGCCTTCTTTTTTTGCCTCAATAGCTATATCCACAGCCCGTTCGCGAATTGTTACAACAGTAAGCTCAATTTCATCCCAATTAACATTTGCTTTTTTTAGATGTTTACTGTTACGTACGCGTTTCATTAATTCATGCCTATCCTTAAACTGCGGCATACTATAGGGATTACCGAAATTTGTCAATTCCAAGCGCTTTACACCCGCCAGTATTAGCAATTCAGCGTAAGTAGTTTTGGCATCTAAAGAAACGTATTTTTCTTCATGTTGGAAACCGTCACGGATAGTAACATCTCCAATGTAGACTTTTTCTGGTTTTTTGAACATAAGAGTTTGTATTCACCTCCAAAATAGTATTGTGAGAAGTTTGTATTGCAACATTTATGCCAAAGGAATTTATTGATTTGCTCAATACTATGGAGTTGATAGATTATGGGCTTAGGTTTCAGAAGGAAAAAGTAAAAGATCGGTGATATGAAACTCTAATATATTTACTAATAATAATACGCCCGATAATAGTGTATATAAATGTAAACAAATAGAATCAAAACTTGTATACACATGCAATATAGCTGAAAGTATTGCTGAATATGAGGTGTTACAGAACAAAACAATATAAAACAATACCGGGTCTAGTATACAAAGGTAAACAAAAGCCTTTTTTGAAAAAAGGTTTTTTATCAAAAACGCAGTGCCCTGTCTAAATATCGTTTTTTTGCTATCTTGGCATGTGAATTGCAAGTTATGTGGGTGAATGTTATTGCTAGGATATCTTCAAGAGAAAGGGCTTTTTTAAATTATTAAAGAAGGGAAGGATTAATTTATGAAAACAAGTAGTTTCTCGGGGTTTTATAAGTTAACGGTCGAGGAGAGACTGAAGGAAGTAGCAGAGTTTGCCAATCTAACAGCAGAAGAACAAAAGTCTATGTTGGATACAGGAGGACTTAATATTTCCCAAGCAGACCATATGATCGAAAACGTAGTTGGTGCATTTCAATTACCCGTGGGTGTGGCTCTTAACTTCATGATTAACGGGAAAGAATACTTAATTCCCATGGCTATAGAAGAACCTTCAGTGGTTGCTGCAGCCAGTAATGCCGCCAAAATGGCCCGGGAAGCGGGAGGTTTCTTTGCGAGCAATACCGGTTCTATTATGATGGCTCAAGTACAAGTGGTTAATGTTAAAGATCCATTTAATACAAAACTGAAAATATTGGAGAACAAAGAAGAGATTATTAAGATTGCTAATGAAAAAGACCCCATGCTTATTTCTTTGGGTGGAGGCATGAAGGATCTGGAGGTTAGGGTTCTTGATTCTCTTGTTGGACCAATGGTGGTTTTACATTTAGTTGTCAATACATTAGATGCAATGGGAGCAAACACTGTAAATACAATGGCAGAAGCCGTTGCACCGTATGTGGAAAGAATCACCGGAGGGCGTGTTTATCTTCGCATTCTTTCTAATTTGGCGGACAAAAGACTGGTTCGGGCTCGTGCAGAAATAACAAAGAATGCGCTGGGAGGCGAGGAGGTCGTGGATGGGGTGTTAGCGGCCTATGCCTTTGCTGATGCTGATCCATATCGGGCGGTTACTCATAATAAGGGCATTATGAACGGGATTACTCCAATAGTCACTGCAACAGGCAATGATACAAGGGCCATTGAGTCCGGCGCTCACTGTTATGCTGCCAGGACCGGGGTTTACCGTCCTTTAACAACTTGGGAAAAGAATGAGGAAGGCAATTTGGTTGGTTCGATTGAAATACCCATGGCCGTTGGTTTGGTAGGAGGGGCAACCAAGGTGCATCCAATAGCAAAGATTGCTGTAAAAATACTCGGGGTTAAATCCGCCGCTGAATTGGGAGAAGTGATTGCCGCCGTGGGATTGGCACAGAACCTTGCTGCCATGCGCGCTCTGGCAACCGAAGGCATCCAGAGAGGACATATGTCGTTGCATGCTAGAAATGTGGCGATTATGGCCGGTGCCACCGCCGATATTCTCGATCAGGTAGTAGAGGTTATGGTTAAAGAGAAAAAAGTCAGAATGGATTACGCACAGGAATTGATAAAAGAATTAACAAAGAAATAATTGGGTTTGTGGTGCTTTAATAAAATATGTTTAAGGAGTGATATTATGAAATGTTTAACGATGCGAGATATCAAGATAGGGCAAAAAGCTTCGATATCACGTGAAATAACTGAAGGTGCACTCCTGGTTTTCGCTGGCAATACAGGTGATATGAATCCTATTCATATTAACGAAGAATATGCGCGAAATACAAGATTTGGAAGACGTATCGCTCAGGGGCTATTCGGGGTGAGCCTAATGGCAGGACTTTTAGGAAGTGAACTGCCTGGAGCAGGCTCAATTTATGTAAGTCAAGATATAGAATTTAAATATCCGGTATTTATAGGTAACGTAATTACTGCAGAGGTAGAAGTTATTGAAAAGAACGAAGAAAAAAACAGATTGACCTTAAAAACTACATGTACAAACCAGGATGGGAAAGTGGTAATAACGGGGACTGCGGTTACTATGCCTGCCCGCGAAAAATAAAAAACTTATAAGGAGGGTGATAATAGGAATCATGAGTATTACTTAACTAAATAATACAATATTATTAAAAAACAGGAGGGAAGTTAATGAAGAAAAAAGTATTATTTACTCTACTAGTGTTTTTATGTGTTGTTGCGTTAGTTCTCCCGGGATGTTCAAAAGAGGTTGCAGAAACGTCGCCTAATGAGGAAAAGGTATATACAATGAAGCTTGCGCACTCCTATCCTGACACAACACAACATGGCCGCAATTCAATATATTTCAAGGAATTAGTTGAGAAGGAAACAAATGGCCGAGTGATTGTAGATATTTATCCTAATTCCCAGTTGGGTACAATAGATAAGGAAGTGGGCATGGTTCAGAGCGGAACAGTTGAAGCTGCTTTGAGTATAGAAGGAATGGTGGAGGCAATTGAACCTTTAGCGGCAATATACACTTTGCCCTTTCTCTGGAACACCAAACCGGGAGATTCAGAGCAATATGACATTTTAAACCAATGGGATAGTCTGATTGAAACAACATTAAGGGAAAAATTAATAGAAAAAGGCATATACAGGCTAGGGGTTTTAAATACTCAATACGGGCACTATATATTAGGAAACAATGCACGTGAAATTAAAAAACCTGAGGATATGGCTGGATTGAAAGTTAGGCATCCGGGTGGCATGTTCGGCAAACTTGTACTGGATAAATTAAGTGCAAACGCTGTGACTGTTGCTGGTCCAGAAGTGCCTGTGGCATTAACTCAAGGAATTGTAGATGGTCTTCAAAGTGCGACTTTACATTCCTACGATGCAAAATGGATTACAGATTATTTAACAGCTACAAATGTCAGATGTTACGATATTCCTTTGATTGTTAATCTTGACTGGTGGGATTCTTTGCCTGAAGACCTGCAGGATATAATTCAAACAAAGGTAATGCCCAAGGCAATAGAGTACGCTAATACGGAAACTGCAAAATTAGAGAAAGAAGCGTTAGAAAAACTTCAAAGTGAGTATGGTGTAAAAGTTTATTTAATTCCGGATGATGAATTAGAAGATTGGGCCAATTACAACAACATTCGCGAAGATGCGATTAAGATGTACGTAGAAGCAGCAGGGTCAGAAGCTCAGAAATTAGTTGATGAGGTCATTAGGGTGGGTGACGAATTAAAAAAATAAAAAAATAATTTCTTAATGTGTCACATGACGAGGGGAAAACGGAAGAATGTTGAGATAAAAACAGCTGAAATTTAATTATGTTTATGATTGCGTTAAACCTCGTCATGTGATGTAATGCTTATATTTGCAAAAGTACATTTTGATTATTAAAAATAAGAGGGGGGTGTACACTAAACATGAATTTTAATACTAGTGTTGCAGTAGAAAAAATATCAAAAGTTATAAATGTTGTTGCAGGAATAGAAATAATGTTTGCAGCAGTCCTTGTGTTTTTCATAACACTTTCGCGTTACTTGATTGGTTATTCTCCTGAGTGGGGGGAGGAGCTTATAAGATACTTAGTAATTTTTGCAGCTTTATTAGGAAGCGGTCCAATGATTTTTAATGGCAAACATATTGTTATGGATTTAGTACCTTCAAAGATAAAAAATATTAAAAGCAAGTATTATTATTATTTAATTGAAAACATATTTTCTACAATATGTTCGTTTTTAATATTTCTTTATAGTATTGACCTAGTAAGGAGTTCTATTGGCGCAAAAACAGCTAGCTTAGCGTTTCCACTCTACTTGCCTTATGCCACTATCCCAATATCAATGGCTGTAATGTTTGTATTTTGTATACTAAGGTTTATTGATTTATTACGAAAACTACAACAGATAAAAAAATAAATTATTTTAAGGACAAGGAGGTGTTAGATAGATAATGTTAATTATAGGATTGATAGGAACACTAGTATTGTTTGTGATAGGTATTCCAATATGGGTTGCACTGTCTACAGGTGCTATTTTCCTTTTGTTGTTATCAATAGGGTCCACAACAATTAATATACCAACTACTTTTTTTGGAGGTATTGATAGTTTTACTTTAACAGCCGTAACATTCTTTTTGTTGGCAGGCAATATTATGGCTTCTTGTGGGCCATCCGAATACATTTATAATTTTGTAAATTCTATTTTCGGGAAAAAAAGGGCAGGTTTACCTATAACTGCAGTGGTAGTTAGTATGGTTTATGCAGCGATAACAGGTTCTTCTGCTGCAACTTTAGCAGGGGTAGCCGAACTCTCGGTTCCTGAAATGAGGAAAGCAGGTTACAGCAATAGATTTTGTGCAGGACTATTAGCCGCATCCTCAACATTAGGACAGATGATACCGCCAAGTATATATATGATAGTCTACGGTTCGTTAGTGCAAAGGGATGTTGGTGAACTGTTTATTTCCGGGATAGTACCTGGAATTTTGCTAGGATTGCTTCTAATTGTTGTAAGTTATAGAAATAGTCCTAAAGGTATTACAGTTAAGATATCTGATCATATGCAAACCTCAGAATACAAGAAAAAGGCCTTTTTAATGAGTATTCCTGCTTTATTAATGCCAGTTGCAGTTTTGGGGGGGATATATTCTGGTTTTGTTACACCAACAGAGGCAGCAGCACTGGGCGTAGCATATGCTTTTCTTATAAGTGGGTTAATATATAGGACCTTGGACTGGGGGAAATTCAAACAATCACTATTTAATACTGTTAATACTAATGCTATGATTTTTATTTTGGTGGCTAGCGCGATGCTTTTTGCTAATCCTATTACATATGCAAAGATTCCGCAAAATGTAAGCGCATGGATTCTTAGCCTGGGATTAAGTAAGACAATGTTAATTTTTGTTGTTTCTTTGTTATTCTTAGTTTTAGGTTGTTTCATGGATTCGCTACCGATACTTTATTTAACTGTACCTATCGTTTATCCTGCGTTAATAGCATCAGGAGTGGATTTGCTACATTTTAACGTAGTGCTTATTCTATGTATGCAAATAGGACAAATAACACCACCATTTGGGTTATCCATATATATTGCATCAGGAGTTTGCAATGCACCGGTGGACGAAGTGACTAGAGAAGTTGTTCCTTATCTTATTTCATATATTGTAGCTCTGGTAATATTTATTTTAATTCCAAAGATCAGCACATTTTTACCGTATGCGCTGAAATGATGAAAAGCACTAATTTTATATAGAGCGGCAATATAAATGGGTATTTAGACATGTGAATCAATAGAACTATGATGAATAGTTGGTTTCTTAAGCTTACGTGGGTTTGGTAACTGGATAAAAACATCCTGATTTTAGAGGAGACGCAAAAATTATAAATAGGGGAGGAGAAATTATGAACAATTCATACGATTGGAAGGAAATAACAGGAAGGCTTAATAAGTTATTGAAATTAAGAAACGTACCAATAGGAATGAAGTTATTAGAGAAAAAAGAGGATTTAATTAATATACCAAAAATACGTATACCCCAAAATATTATACTTGCCTGTCAAGCGGTGGGGCAAGCTGTTCGGCAGGGGTGGACAGTTGGAGTATCACCAGAAAATTTTCCAGATAATCAGTGCGCAGGAATCCTAGGTCTAGTTCCGCGAAATGAGGAATGGCTTGGAGGGAAAATGTATACAGGTGTTTGGTATGATAAAGACGAAGATTCAGCAGCTCATCAAAGAGCTCATTATCATGTTCCTTATGGTAAATATGAAGCGATGGTTGTTTCTCCACTTACTTCAAATCGGTTAAATCCACCAGATGTTTGTCTTTTTTATGCAACGCCTGGTCAAATGTTTATATTCATTGCAGGTTTACAATATTCAGGTTTTCAAAAATTTGAATGGAGTGTGGTTGGAGAATCTACTTGTTCTGACGCGTGGGGAAGAGCTATTGCCACTGGGAAACCGAGCATGTCACTTCCGTGTTTTGGAGAAAGAAGATATTCTGGGGTTAATGATGATGAGATGCTAATGACAGTTACGCCAGAAGATTTATTAAAAGCTATTGATGGAATGGAGAGTTTAAGCAAAAATGGGTTGCGTTATCCGATACCACCTTATAGTGTACAAGTAGATGTTAGGGAAGGACTTCAAAAAAGCTATACGATAAAAAACAGGTAAAGAGTTAAGAAGAATGTCTTAGTATTTAATAAAAACAACAATTTATATTTAAGTGCTAAAATAGAGGTCACGTATTTTCATTTTGTCGAAAAGATTTTTTTAAATATATAGGCAGATATAGCCTAAAGCCTGTTTGGAAAATCATTTTGGGGTTGAGAAAAAAAGAAAACGCTTGAAAGCTATTATTAGGTTAGAAAAATTGGTCTTAACAAATAAAAATAATATGAATGGGAGATGTAAAATATGAAACCTTTAAATGATATCACCATTATTGATTTATCAAAATATGCAGCTGGTCCTTTTTGTACAATGATATTTGCTGATTTAGGGGCTGAGGTCATTAAGGTTGAGTCATTAAATTCACCAGATGAAGCAAGAAACTTTACTCCATATGTCGGAGAAGGCGAGTCGAAAATGTGTGGATATTTTGCTCAATATAATCGCAATAAAAAAGGGATTACATTAAATCTAAAAGAACCGGAAGGCAAAGATATATTTAAAAAATTAGTAAAAAAAGCTGACGTTGTAATAGAAAACTATAGGCCGGGTGTAATGAAAAAATTAGGATTAGATTATGAAGTGCTTAAAGTTATTAATCCGAAAATAGTATATGTTGCAATTTCAGGATATGGACATAAAAGTCCCTATTCAAGTCGTCCGGCATTTGATAATTCAGCTCAAGCGATAAGTGGTATTTGGTCAATAAATGGATATCCAGACAGACCACCTGTTCGTGTAGGAACAATTATTGGAGACTTATCAGCTTCGCTTTTTGCTTCTATTGGTTTACTTACTGCTCTACATCATGTAAAGAAAACTGGAAAAGGACAATTCGTTGATATCGCTCAGGTTGATACTACTCTTGCGATAACAGAAACGATGGTTACGAATTATATAATGGAAGGTACGATACAAAAACCGATGGGTAATGAACATCCATTTGTAATGCCATATGGTTCTTTCAAAGCAAAAGATGGATATATCTTTTTTGGGGGTTACACGGACAAATTATGGAAAATTGCATGTGAATATTTTGGCGAACCTGAATTTGCAAATGAACCTGGGATTGAGACAATGCAAAAACGCAATGTCAAAGATGTTTATGAAAAAAGAGTAAAACCTAAACTTGAAAATTGGATTAAACAATATACTATTAATGAACTCATGGAAGGATTAGCAGAAAAACTGCCAATAGCTCCGATTAATGATGTATCAAAGGTAGTGAAAGATCCTCATGTAAATGCAAGGGAAATGGTTCTTGAATATGAGTACCCAGTTGGCAAAATTGGCATGATTGGGCAGCCAATTAAGATGAGTGAAACACCAGCGGAGCCAATAGGGCCGGCACCATACATTGGGGAGCACAATGAAACAGTTTATAAAAAATATTTAGGCATTGGTCCTAAGGAATTAAAAGATCTTCGAGATAGAGGTGTCATATAAATATATTCTGATTATCTTCCGTGGATTAATATTAGATATGAAGATGTTTGACATTATAAAACCGGGGTGACCTGCATAGATAGGATACTATCTCATATCGTACTGTGTATGAATCCTAATATTATTTACGACGATAAATACTCTATGAAAGAGGGTGTTGTATTGTTGACGGATAATCCGAAACAGTTTTATGGCTATAGAAGGTTCTGCCCTCAAACTCTAGAAGTTTATCGCTCGGTTTTCCAGAGGACTTGATGTTAATAGCATAATTTTCTCCGGAAAACGGGTCACCTCTCGGTGTTACACAGTCTTGTCTACGAACAAATTTTTAAGCTATCATGTGGTCTTTTAACTGTCAATGGGAGAGTATTTGTAGAAAAAGTGTTCAATTCGCTGGTTTGAAAATTTCATATCGGGATATACAATTATAATTTAGTAGGGCAGGAGGGGACATGTAAAATAAATATATATAAAGAAATATATAAACGAAAACTAATTTCTGCTGATCAAGCTGTTAAATTAATTAAAAATGGGGACAGTATAATTGTGTCGATTGGCGAACCACCAACGATCTTAGAAACTTTATCTAAATATCGCCGAAATTATAATAATGTAAAAGTCAGTCAGATTTTAGCCCAACTTCATTTTGATTATTATGATCACGAAACAGTTGGTAATATTCAACAAATGTCATTATACTATGGTTCTGCTACTCGTAAAGGTGGACAGGAAGGGTGGATGGATTTTATTCCTACTAACCTCAGTGAAATACCGGAATTGATTCGAAGGGATTATATTTCGTGTGATGTTTTCACAACGTTAGCCTCTACTATGGATAAAAAAGGATATTTTTCAGTGAGTTTAGGAACAGATTATGCGTTAGCGGCTGCCGAGAAAGCTAAAACTGTGATATTGGAGATTAATCCTAACGTCCCATATGCATATGGGAATAATTTACTCCACGTTTCGCAGGTAACAGCTGTTGTGGAAGATGATAGGCCATTGTATGAAATAAAACCTCCAAAAGTTGGAAGGATTGAGGAGGAGATGGCTAATTATGTATCCGAATTTATTGAGGATGGTTCTACAATTCAAGTAGGATTTGGGGCTATTCCTAATGCGGTAGTGACAAAACTTGTTAATAAAAGAGAATTAGGTGTGCATAGTGAAATGCTAGGCGACGGAATTTTAACATTGGTTGAAGCGGGAGTTGTAACCAATACAAAAAAAAACTTCATGCCAGGTAAGATAATTTCTACATTTGCACTGGGTAGTAAGAAATTATATGAATTTATACATCGTAATAATATAGTAGAAATGCATCCAGTTGATTTTGTCAATAACCCATATATTGCTGGTAAAAATAATAGATTAATTAGTATAAATAGTTCTTTACAAGTTGATTTTTTAGGACAATGTTGTTCTGAAAGTTTAGGTTATATTCCTTACAGTGGTTCAGGAGGACAATTAGATTTCGTAAGGGCTGCCAATATTTCAAAAGATGGCAAGTCCTTTATAATGCTTCCATCCACAGCTAAAAATGGTACGATTTCAAGAATTGTTCCAACACTGGCACTAGGTGCTCATGTTACTACCGGAAAAAATGAGGTAAATTATATTGTCACTGAGTATGGAGTGGCACAATTACGAGGAAAATCAGCCAAACAGCGAACGAATGAATTAATAGCAATATCTCATCCGGATTTCCGATTAGAACTTAAGGCAAAAGCAAAAAAAATGAATTTAATATAGTATCGTTTTAGGAGTATTGTATTAGACTAAAATCAGATTCAGTTTTTCATAAGATGATGCCAAATTGCAAAGATGTAATCCAACATATTATTTTTAATGTCAAAGCATTGATAGGCTAGCTATTCTAAAGTTTATTTTCGAGTCTAATTTAGGGGCTAATGAATAACCCGCAAAACCGCATGAAATAAGACTTTTCCCCTGAAAAATGATATAATTAAGTGCAAAGGAAATGCACGATATGGCTAAAAAAGCTTGCACATAACAACATTGTCAGGGGTGGTAAAAATGT
>JAHDSQ010000036.1 GCA_018432615.1 Clostridia bacterium | reverse complement strand
GAGGCTACAGGAAACCAGCGAGGCAGGCATACATCTTGTATTTTTGGTAATGAACTTGGAGAAAAGGTTAAGAGCCTTTTTACGCTCATTTTTGGAATCAATATATTGGAGCTGGTTAAGACCTGTTTTTTTGACTTGATGGAAAAACTGCGTTATTCATCAGCCCCTACCATAGAATCCATGGTAACGATGCAAGGCGGTAATGCCGGCAATATAGGCGGTAGGGGCGGAAGAATGAACAGAACAGCCGAACCTGGGAATATGCCTGAACGCAGAAATCCCCCTGATTTTACTGATCATAATAAACCCGCCGAGTAAAGATCAATACAAATAAGAACCCCACCCAACATCGCAATCAAAGATTGCCGTCGGGTGGGGTTCTTATTTGTATAACGGCGGTTTAGTCCGTTTCCTCAAATACTTTTTTGTATTCGTTTGATATGTTATTTGAGGTCTCTATAATCAGTTTTATTAAATGCTCCATATTACCATTAAATCTTGCCTTAGGCATACTTACGCTTAAAGAAGCTATAACCTTATTGAATCCGTATATAGGAGCCGATATACAGTAGAGTCCCAATTGAAACTCTTCATCATCAATGATATAGCCATCGCTTTTAACTTTACGCAGATCATTGATAATGTCTTTAAGGTTTGCTTTTGTTTTGGGTGTTAGCTTTTTCAACGGTTTTGGAAAGAGACTTGCAAGTTTTTCTTCAGGGAAATCAGACAATAGACACTTTCCTAGTCCTGTGCAATACAAGGGATAGTGAGCCCCAAGGATAAAATTTGGCCTTAGCAAGTGTTCAGACTCTACCTTTGCTATATAAATCATAGAGTCCTCATCACGTATGGCTAAATTCACAGTTTCCTTGCATTCTCGGTATAGATAGGTGGTATGGGTTTTTATATTTTCGATCCAAATATTCATGTTCTTAGTAGAATGGCAAAATCTTAACATTTTGAGTGAGAGACGATATTTTCTCGTGGAAGGGTTTTGAAATATATAGCCCTTATACTCAAGGGTGTTGATAATTCTTTGCACTGTGCTTTCAGGAAGATCGACCATTGCAGCAAGTTCGGTGATACCATATTCTTCGATATCCGACTTAAAACAGTCCAAAATAGTGATACCCTTTGCTAAAGATTGGATTATAAACTTGTTGCCGTTTTGTTCCAATGCCATTTTGCACCTCGATAAAATGTATTTTATTTTCCATAAAACAACCTTGTGAATTCCGCAGAGTGAAACGGAAGAAAAAATAATACCAACAAAAACATTCTAACATATGATATTGCGATATGACAAGAAATAAATCGCAAAAATGGAATACAAAAAATACTTAATAAAGATATGAGGAAGCAAGAGGCAGTATAATAAATACGGTATAAAGCTGAAAAATGTCAAAGCAGACAGGGTAAAGCAAAGTAATAAAGAAAAATTAATATAAATAAAATGTAAAAAAATTAATAAAACCGGTAGGAATATATTAAAAAACGTAGAAATAGATAAGTGAAAATGGAACGCATGGTACCGAAATGTGAAATAATGAAAAGCAAAAGAGGTGTTGAAATGGAAAAAAAATCAATTAAAATGAACGGTCTTGATAATGTTGCCACGGCTTTGGAGGCAATCAATTCCGGTGAAGTAATCAATGTACTTACCGACCAGAATGAAAAGGTTGAAAAGGTTAAATCAATGGAAAAGATACCCTTCGGCTACAAATTGGCTCTTTCAGATATTAAAAGCGATTCCTATGTTACCAAATATGGCGTTAATGTTGCTAAGGCCACGAAAGATATTAAAAAGGGTCAGTTAGTTCATGTACATAACGCTGAGAGCATGAGGGTAATACTTCCGGACTCAGTTCGTAATGAGGTTATGGCGGAAATAGGTTATCAAGATAATTAGTATAAAAAAAGGATGGTGAACATGAAGAAAGCGATTTTGATGAATGAGCTTGATAATGTGGCTACAGTGCTAAGTGATCTTAATAAGAATGATGAGGTTGAGGTAGTTACATCAGAAAAAAGAGCAGTAACTGTTCTTACTGTTTTGAACACTATTCCTTTTGGACACAAAATCGCTCTGGTTGATATAGATAATGAAGAAGATGTGACCAAATATGGGGAAAGAGTCGGTTACACCTCATCGAGTATTGTCAAGGGAGAACATGTTCATATCCACAATGTCATAAGTTCTTTGGGAAAGGCTAGTTCGAATTGCGGCAAGGAGAAGAAAATATGAAATTTATGGGTTATGCAAGAAAAGACGGTACGGTAGGTATTCGTAATCATGTTGTTGTAATTCCTGCTATGGGCTGTGCAAATGAAATTGCCAGCGCAGTATCTTATGGTGTCTCAGGGGCTGTTCCGTTGTTACACAATCACGCCTGTATTAGACTAGGCAAAGACTTAGAAAGGGCAGAAAGAACAATAATAGGATTGGGAGCTAACCCGAACGTCTTTGCCGTCCTAATAGTGGGTATTGGTTGCGAGAAAAAGTCAGCTCAGGAATTTGCACGGGAGATAGGTCGTTTCAAACCAGCAGATTATGTAACCATTGAAGAAAGCGGTTCGTTTGATGAAGCTGTTAAAAAAGGCAAGAGCATTTTGCGCGATATGGTTCGAGACGCATCAATGTTAGAAAGACAGCCTTTTGGTGTTGAAAACTTAACTGTTGGGATAAAATGCGGCGGTTCACATGCAACCTCTGCCATAGCCGGAAATCCTGCAGCCGGAAAAGCGGTCGACTTAGTAATAGACAATGGTGGAACCGTGATATTTTCCGAAACCGCAGAACTTCTTGGAGCGGAAAATGTATTGGCAAAAAGGGCTGCAAATGAGGAAGTAAAAAAAGAACTGTTTTCACTATTGTCTGATTTGGAAAAAGAAATTGAAAGATGCGGGGTTGACATCCGTGGTTCGGAACCGACACCGGGCAATATTTTGGGGGGATTAACGACACTGGAAGAAAAGTCCTTGGGCGCTGTGATGAAAACCGGGACAAGTCCTTTAAAAGGGGTTGTTGACTATGCTGAAAAACCTTCCGGTAAGGGACTATATTTGATGGATGGATCGGCAATGACATCGCAGCTATTCTTAGGCACTGCTGCAGCCGGTGCCCAAATTCAATTATTCATTTTTGGTGGTGGACTACCGGCTCGTTTCAGAGGCATACCGGCTTTCCCATGCGGTTTGGGAATTTTACCAACCATTAAAATATTAAGTAGCCCGGCTGAGATCTCGGAAAAGGAGTATTTTGACGTGTATGCCGGCAACATTATTGAGGGGGGTGAGTCGATAGGAGATGTCGGAAACAGAATGTATGAGGAAATAATTGCAGTAGCTTCCGGCAAGCACACTATTACGGAAATAAAGAATTCTTACTCAGAGATATTACATTTTTATGCAACCGGCTTACTGATGTAACGTGGATGTGTATTCTTGAGAAAATACGCTGTAAGGGGATGAAGTATATGTTCTTTATGGGCTATCCAAGACCGGATGGCAGTGCAGGGGTGAGAAACTTGATTTTAATCATGGCCGTAACAGACTGTATGGAAGGGGTTGCTCGGAAAATTTCCGAAAAGGTCAGAGATTCTGTTGTGGTCACACAAAATCATGGGTGTTTGGTAATCGGCAATGAACAAGTTATTCACAATATGATAGGTATTGCAGAGAATCCCAATATTGCCGCAGTACTTTTGTTGGGCATGGGTTGTGAAAGCTTGAGACCGGATATTCTTGCAGAACGTTTGAGCGGTTCTGGCAAACCTGTTGAGATATTAGTCTGCACGAAGGAGGGGGGGACAAAGAACACAATAGAAAAAGGCATTGCAGTTGCCTCGAAAATGAGGGAAGAGGCAGATAAAATCAAAAGACAGAAGACAGAGCTTTCTAAGTTAGTTGTAGCAGTGAAATGTGGAGGATCCGATACCAGTTCAGGTATTGCTTCTAATCCCAGTGTCGGGGTTTTTGCTGATAAACTGGTGTCTTGCAAGGGCACAATTATTTTTAGCGAACCAATTGAAGCTATTGGCGGTGAAGAAGAGCTTTACAAAAGAGCAATTAGCGAAGAGGTTATTGCGGACATTAGAGAGTTGGTGCAGGCAGAAGACAAACGATTCAATGTGCCCGGTGCAAAAATGGAGTTCATGTGCAAAGGTAATGTTCTGGGGGGGTTAACAACAATTGAAGAAAAATCCATCGGATCGCTACATAAATCGGGAAATACCCCTATCAAGGGAGTGCTGAAGAACAACCAAGAAATACTGGAAAAACCTTCGGAAGGAGGGGTCTATTTTCAAGAAGGTACGCATTATGATGCCATGACAACAGCTCATTTTGTGGCAGCCGGTGCACAAATAATTATATTTACAACAGGTGCCGGTGCCGGTATGAATAATATTATTGCGCCAACAATCAGGGTTTGTGGTAATGCCCAGGTGATAGATAATGTTATTGCCGATATTGACATTGACGCCAGTGGCGTCATGAGGGGAGAGGAGAGCATTACCCAGGTCGGCGAGAGGTTATTTAATGAGGCAATCGAGATTGCCGACGGAAAAGAAACCAAATTGGAACAATATGGATATTCGTCATTTATCATATACAGAAAAGATCCGAGATTGGAATATTTCCTGTTTAAAAAATAATTTTATTTACGAGGAGGATATGTGATGAAAAAAAGGACAGGGGTTATTTTCTTGGTTTTACTGCTTTGTTTTGCTTTGATTCTGCCGGCTTGTTCCGGAGATAAGGGGGAACAACAGCAGGGAGAGGCAGAACAAGAAACTATTACGTTAAGTTACGCCAGTTATCTGAAAGAAGATTTTTCAAACAACTTGACAACGAAGTGGTGGATGGATGAAGTCACAAAAAGGACCGATGGACGTGTGGAATTTGAAACATACTATTCCGAAACTTTGTTGAAAGCTGCTGATCTGTTCAAGGGGTGCAGCCGCGGACAGGCCGATATAGTTCTCTCGCCCGATTCGTATACACCTGATTTGACGCCACTTTCGATGGTACAGGTGTTGCCTTTTATGAGTGATAAGATGGATTCTTTTATGAAGGCCATATATGAAATGTTTACAACAGAGCCATTGTTGTTAGAAGAGTTTAAAAAGAACGGGGTGCACTTCCTGGCCGAAATACCTGTCTCCGCTAATATTTTAGGGGCTGATGAAAAAATAACAAACATTTCTGAAATAAAAGGGAAAAGAATTAGGTGTATGAATATTACCGCTAATATTATGGAAAAACTTAACGCAGTACCTGTCGGTTTACCCCTGGGTGATGTTTACGATGGGATATCCAAGGGTGTAATTGATGGCTACTCGCTTACTGACTTTACTCTTGCTACGATGAATAAGCTTTACGAGGTCGCTCCATACATGATTGATACAGGTATGGGGATGTTTGGGGGAATGTGGTTTATCATCAATGAAAAAACTTGGGAAGGTCTGCCAGGGGATGTACAAGAAATAATGACAGAAGTGTCAAAGGAAGCTATCGACAGGCACGTCAGCTTATACTCTGAAATTGAAGGGACAAAAGTAGAGGAAGCCCACGGAGGTGGGGCCAAAGTATTGATTTGGAGCGATGCCGAAAAACAGGCCATGAAAGATGCAGTGGGACAGGAAATATGGCAGGAATGGGCTAAAGCGCTCGATGATAATGGCATGGAAGGAACATATATTCTAAACAAATGGGAAGAAATAGTTTCTAAATATAATGAATCAAGCACATACGTATCTCCTTATAAAAAGTTTGTGGATAAGTACGGGGAAGCAAACTGATTCATCAAGGGGGAGGAATAAAGTATGGAGAACATAAAAACTAATAGGTTCATAAATGTATACGAAAAAATCATTAAGAATAATGCAGTGATAACCGGTATATGCATCATGATCATGATCTTTACTATTGTGCCTGATGCCCTGGGCAGGAAATTTTTAGGACAGCCTCTGCCGGGTACATTGGAGATAAACGAAATGCTGATGGTCATTATCGTATTTATGGGCCAAGCATGGACACAAAGGGAAAAGGGTCATGTGAAATGTGAAGTTATTACATCTCGCCTCCCCGAGAAAATCGGGGGTATAGTTAACCTGATAATTTGGTTTCTATCCTTCCTGTTTTTCAGCCTTCTTACAATAGCTACAGCTACTGAAGCGTACTATTCTTTTGAAATGCGTGAAACTGTTTGGGGTGTTGCCAGGCTTCCTATCTGGCCAATTAAAATGCTACTTGTCTTTGGATTAGGCATGTTATGTATTCAGATGTTTTTGGATTTTTTGACTGGATGTAAAGAACTGTTTCTTCAAAGTAAAAATTCAACAACGAAAAAGTGAACAGACAGGGTCCTGGATGTGTTAAAGAATTATATCAACACATCCGGGACCAAATAAGGAGGGATTTAGGTGGATATTACGATAGGAGTAATGATGATACTACTACTCCTAGTTTTGATTGCGTTTGAAATGCCGATTGCATTATCCCTCGGATTATCTGGGGTTCTGTGTTTACTGCTTACAAAAGGATTAAATATTACATGGGGGTTTTTACAGGCGGTTCCTTTTACAGCCAGCTTCAGTTGGGCATATGTTGTTTTACCATTATTTATTTTAATGGGCGAGATGGCCTTTTTTGCCGGGATCAGTTCTGCTGCCTTCGACATGGCTAATAAATGGTTCGGGAAAATAAAAGGTGGTTTAGCGATGGCCACCATTGTTGCCTGTGGTATTTTCGGAGCTACTTCAGGTTCCAGTATTGCAGCTGCTGCGGCAATGGGAAAGGTAACAATACCGGAAATGAAGAAGTATAAATATGCTACCGAATTAGCGGTAGGTGCTGTTGCTGCGGGAGGAACTCTTTCTGTTATGATTCCACCCAGTGGAATCCTGGTTATCTATGGATTGATTACGGAAGAATCAATCGGAAGATTATTAATCGCGGGGATTATTCCGGGCCTATTATCAATGCTTGTATACTGTATAGGAATATACATATGGGCTAAGATAAACCCTGGTATTGTTCCCCAAGAAGGGACAAGTTTCAGTTGGAAGGAACGGTTTGGCTCCTTAAAACAGGGATACGGAGCATTAATTATATTCGGTATAGTAATCGGAGGTATTTATTCCGGGTTGGCTACGCCAAATGAGGCAGCGGCATTTGGTGCTTTCGCTGCTTTGATACTGTTGTTGATCAATGCTAAAAATAAGCTTGGTGGTTTGAAAGAAGCGCTGATGAACACCTCTAAAACGACATGTATGTTTATGCTGATTGTAGTATGTGCCTCTTTCTTTACGCTGGGTCTTACTGTTACAGGCATTCCGGTTACATTAACAAAGTATTTGGTGGGCTTGAACATTTCACCTAAGTTGATGATTTTCTTATTACTGTTGCCTTATATTCCTTTGGGTATGTTTTTAGATACAGTTTCCATGCTGTTTATTACCTTGCCGGTTATTTTTCCCGTTGTAGAAGCTTTGGGATTCAGTGGTATTTGGTTTGGAATCATGGTTACTAAGTTAATAGAGGTATCATTGATGACTCCTCCCTTAGGGCTCAATGTATATGTAATACACGGTGTTGTACCGGAGATAAGCCTAGGCAAGATATTTAAGGGATGCATCCCATTTTTGATAATGGATGCCGTTACTCTTACTATCATGTTCATATTCCCGGAAATAGTGACGTGGCTGCCTAATTCTATGTTAGGTATGTAAAGAGATAGGAGGTTGTTAAAATGGCAGCGCCAAATAGCGGACCAATTGATTTGAATAATAAAAATGCGGTAATTGTTGGCGGTGGAGGAGATATAGGCTCGGCAGTATGCAGCGTTCTTGCCCGGGAGGGAGCAAATATCATTGTTGTGGATATTGATAAAAATGGTATGGAAAGAGTTAAAACAGAATTGGAAAGCAGAGGAAAAAAAGCTGTTGCTGTCCATTGTGATGTTACCAAAGAGGAGCAGGTAAATTCTTGTGTAGATAGTATTAAAAAGGAGCATGGCAGTATTGATATTTTTGTTTATGGTTCCGGGATAATGACTCCTACGCATCTTGAAGAGATATCCTTAGAGGAATGGAATAAGGTAATTGCGGTAAATTTAACAGGTGCTTTTTTGTTTTGCCGCAAGGTTTTGCCGATAATGAAAAAACAAAAGGGCGGAAAAATTATCCTATTTGGTTCCGTAGCGGCTAAAATCGGAGGAGTAAAATCAGGTATTCATTATGTTGCTACTAAAGCGGCTTTACATGGAATGGCTAAATGGATGGCTCGCGATAGCGCACCGTACGGTGTTTGTGTCAATAGCATCGCTCCGGGTCCGGTCGCAACAAAAATGACAAAGGAGCTGAATATTCCACCGGAATCGTTCCCGTTAGGCAGGTTAGGGACTACCGAGGATATTGCCGAAGCTGTTCTCTATCTTTCTTCAGACGCCTCAAATTGGATTACAGGAACTGTATTTGACATTAATGGCGGACAACTAATGGAATAAGGCGAAAGGGTGGGGCACATAATGACAAATCACCGGATCAGCAGAGAAGAATTGCTGCAGAGAATAAGGGAACAAGGTTTTTTGTGTGAAAGTAAATGGCCGGGATGCGGACAATGTACTATTTATCCTCTCCTTGAGTATTTTGAGATTGATGAGTCCATCTTCAAATCCGCATCAGCCCTCGGGGGAGGATTTGCCGCTACTTGTGAAGGATTATGCGGGACCCTTTGCTGTGGTAGTATGGTCATCAGTAATTTTTTTGGCAGGCCTCTTGAGGAAAAAGAGAACGATGTTTTTGGATATCGAGCAGGCAAGCTATCGAGAGAATTGAGAGAAAAGTTTATTCAGAAATACGACGGTTACACATGTAAGGAAATACAAAAGGCGGTTATGGGACGTGCCTATAATTTGAGGATCCCGGAAGAAAAGGAAATGTTCATTAAAGCCGGTGGATATTCGGAAAAATGCTCCGGGGTCGTTGGCGATGCTGCGGTGTGGGTGGCGGAGGTCCTTCTTGACAATGGGGTTCCTTTAAAAAACTATGAATTGCTTTAAAATTACAGATAGAATGGGGGGGTATTTATGGGATACAATTTAGATTTTAACGGAAAGGTTGTTGCTGTGACTGGAGCCAGCAGAGGAATAGGACAGGCTATTTCCTTAGGCTTTTCATCCTTGGGGGCAGAGGTAATACTAATAAGCCGTTCCAGGGATAAGCTTGAGGAAGTTGCCGGCATTATCGAAAAATCTGGAGGAAAAGCACATGTAATTGCTGCCGATTTAACAGATGTTGATGCTATTAATAAAACGGTTGATGAGATCAAAACAAAATACGGCAAATTGGATGCCCTGGTAAATAACGCCGGTGTAACAAAAAGAATGCCTTCGGAAGAAATTTCCGTTGAGGACTGGGAACGTATAATGGACACAAATATTAAGTCATATGTTTTCATGAACACCGCTGTATTTAAGAAAATCATGAAAGAACAGGGCCATGGAAAAATCGTTAGTATGGCTTCAATAGGCGGCAAGCTAGGCATTACAAGATCTTTGCCGTATTGTGCCAGCAAGGGCGGTGTGGTTTCTATGACCCAAGTCCTGGGGTGTGAATGGGCGCCCTTTAATATTCAAGTAAATGCAGTTGGTCCCGCTTACATCAAAACCGAATTGATATCTAAGGCCATAGAAAATAAGGAGTTTCTTGATACCATAATGTTTAGAACCCCCGCTAAAAGACTGGGCGAGCCTGAAGATGTTGTAGGGGCCGTTCTTTTTCTAGCCTCAGATTTGTCCGGGTATATATCAGGCCATACCTTGATGGTTGATGGAGGGTTGACTGCGTTTGCTGTTTAGATGCGAAAAGATTTTGAGGTGAGGTGGTTGCTGTGTTAACAAGGAGTGAAAGGATAGAAAGATTAAGGAAAGCTATCATCGAAAACGAACCCGTTGTGAGCATAGAGAGAGCTGCTTTGGTTACGGAGGCTTATCAAGAGTTTGAAGCTGATCCTATTCTGATAAAAAGGGCAAAGGTTTTAGACAAATTACTGCGGAATATGACTATTTTCATAAACGATGGTGACTTATTAGTAGGAAATCAGGGAGAGTCCCTGCGTTGTCCGCCGGTCTATCCGGAAAATCTGGTTGGTTGGATGGATGATGAGGAAGAAATGGCCCGCATGGAAGTCAGAAGTGTCAATCCTTTAAAAATACCACAGCAAATCAGACCTCAATTAAAGGAACTTGCTCAATATTGGAAAGGAAAGACTCTTGTTGACAAGGTATATGCTGTTTTTCCTGATGACATTTTGAAGGCGAGAAAGTCTTCCTTGTTTTCCGTTTCCTTAGAGAAGAATGCCGTGGGACATTGTGTCTTGGATTATGAGAAGCTTTTGCAAAAGGGTTATAACGGTCTTAAGGAAGAAATACAGGATAAGCTTAACAACCTGGATTTAACAGATCCTGAGGAATTGGCAAAATTAGAGTTTTTAGAGGCGTCAAAGATCGTATGTGATGCTGCAATAGCCTTTGCTGAACGTTATGCAGGGTTGGCCGTGGAATTGGCTAAAAAAGAGGCAAATCAAGAAAGAAAATGTGAATTGGAAAGGATTTCCGCAATGTGCCGCAAGGTGCCTGCAAATCCGGCCGGTTCATTTTATGAAGCTGTTCAATCAGTTTATTTGGCCCATATCATTAATGTTATCGAAACCAATGCTTATTCCATGAGCTTTGGGAGATTTGACCAGTACATGTACCCTTATTACAAAAAGGATATTGAAGAGGGTAGAATTACTGCTCAAGAATCCCAAGAGATAATAAACTGCTTTTGGTGCAAAACTAATGAAATCATGCACGTGGACGATTCTGAAATGGTATATTTCCACGGAGGGCATCCCTTTGGCCAGCATCTTACGGTAGGCGGCATGACAAGGGATGGACGAGACGCTACTAACGAACTGTCATATATGTGTTTGGATGCCCACGAGATCGTGGAGCTGTACCAGCCGGATTTCAGTGTAAGGTTACATAAGGGCAGTCCATATAAGTTTAAAGAAAGAACGGCAGAGGTAATCAGGCTGGGTCTGGGCCTACCACAAATATTTAATGATGAAATCGTGATCGAGTCTTTAATGAATGATGGCTTACCCTTAGAGGAGGCTCGGGATTATACGCCAACGGGCTGCGTGGAATACTCTACACCTCAGTGCTGGGTCAGGTCTCCCGGCGGGTGGTTCAATGTGCCTAAAGTAATCGAAGCTGTGCTGCACCAAGGCAAGTGTGCTCTTACCGACCGTCAAATCAGTTTGAATACTAAACCCGTTGAAGAGATAGAATCATTTGAGGAATTCATGGAGCTATTTAAAAAACACTTTCGACATGCCGTCAGGCTTCATGTCATTTGGAGTAATCTGATAGATAACGTACACGCTAAGGTGATGCCGCAACCTTCTGTTTCCATTCTTATTGATGATTGCATCGAAAAGGGCAAGGATGTGAGCCGGGGAGGGGCGCGATATAATTTTACCAGTCCCTTGATGGTAGGTATTGCGACGGCTGTTGATTCCCTTTCAATTATCAAGAAAAAGGTGTTTGAAGAAAGAACGTTTTCTTTAAGGGAATTGGTCGAGGCTTTAGACAGTAATTTCGAAGGTGCTGAAGTCTTGAGGGCACGGCTTCTCAATTATTCATATCGATACGGTAACGATTATGATGAAGTAGATGATATGGCAAGGGAAATTTCAGTGCTGTTTTGTGATGAGTTTGCTAAGTATAGGATCAGTCGGGAGAACGGCAAGTTCCGGGCAGGTTTTTGGTCGGTAACGGCTAATTTTAATCTGGGGTTGGGTACTGCTGCTTCTGCCGACGGTCGAAAAGCAAAAGAAGAGCTTTCCGACTCCATTACTCCCAATTCGGGCAAAGATGTTAACGGCTTGACGGCCTCTTTGAAATCGGCTGCGAAACTGGATCAGCACAGGGCATCCAGTGGTACTGTTCTTAATCGCCATATAACTCCCAGCGAATTGAAGGGAGCGGATAAAATCAGACGGTTTGTCGATATGGTGGATACGTACTTTGAATTAGGGGGAACTAACCTTGGCTTTAACGTGGTCTCGGCTGAGACTTTAAAGAAGGCCCAACAAAATCCGGCAGATTATTCTGGTCTGATGGTTAAGGTTGCCGGGTATGCTGCGTTTTTTGTGGAGTTAGGCAAACCATGTCAGGATGCCTTAATTGCCAGGACAGAGCATGGTCTTTCTTAATTGATATGTGCTTGTAACGTTAATGGGGGATTTGGAATGAACGAGGAAAAAGGAGTAGTATTCAAGATACAAAGATATTCGCTTCATGACGGACCGGGGATTCGCACGCTTTTATTTCTTAAAGGATGTCCCTTGAGGTGCTGGTGGTGTTTTAATCCCGAATCACAATCACCGGAACCGGAAATCATTTTTTATCGGGAGAAGTGTATTAATTGCAAGCAATGCGTGCAGGTATGCCCTATCCTCGGGTGCATTAAGACAGAGGATGGTATTAACAGTTTCAAACGGGAGCTTTGTATCGGTTGCGGAAAATGCGTGAACGTATGCCCAACCGGTGCAATGACAAGTATCGGTGAGTTGATGGAAGTCTCGGAAGTGATGAAAGAAATAGAAAAGGACAGACCCTTTTATGATAAATCGGGAGGCGGTGTTACTGTTTCCGGAGGAGAGCCGTTTATGCAACCGGAGTTTACAAGGGCGGTTCTGAAAAAATGCAAGGAAGAAGGTATAAATACAGCGGTTGAGACGTGTGGTTTTACTTACTGGGATAATATAGAAAGAGCAATAGAATATATTGATATGTTTTTTTTCGACCTAAAAGAGATGGATACGGAAAAGCATCGCAAGATGACTGGGGTCAGCAACAAACTCATCTTGGAAAACGCCAAAAAGTTGGCTGCTTGCGGTAAAAAAATGATTATAAGAATGCCTATTATACCTGGGTGCAACGATGAATTAGACGATCTCAAAGCAGCAGCCCGTTTTATCGCCGAAGAATTAGAAACGGTTAAGGAGGTGCATTTGCTTCCTTATGAATTGGTAGGCGTGTCAAAGTATGAACGCATGCAGAGAGAATATATGATTGGGGATATTAAGCCTCCCTCGCAGGAGGCTATGGAGGAATTAAAGGGGATATTCGAGGACTTTAAACTCCAATGTCAGATTGGGGGATAAGAAGATAAGAACCCCACCTAACAAAGCAATCAAAGATTGCTGTTGGGTGGGGTTCTTGCTAGATAAGATAGGTATATAGGGGCTAATGAATAACCCGCAAAACCGCATGAAATAAGACTTTTCCCCTGAAAAATGATATAATTAAGTGCAAAGGAAATGCACGATATGGCTAAAAAAGCTTGCACATAACAACATTGTCAGGGGTGGTAAAAATGT
>JAHDSQ010000045.1 GCA_018432615.1 Clostridia bacterium | reverse complement strand
TTTAACCACCCCTGACGATGTTGTTATGTGCAAGCTTTTTTAGCCATATCGTACATTTCCTTTGCACTTAATTATATCATTTTTCAGGGGAAAAGTCTTATTTCATGCGGTTTTGCGGGTTATTCATCAGCCCCTAATTATACAGAAAATCATCGAAAAAATCAGTAATAGTTATGAAAAGGAACTCCAAAGCCTGATAAGAGAAAGAAAAGACATCTCTGAATTCATCCTGGGCACTAAGAAGACACTGGATGAGATAGGAATAACTTCAGTTGCTGAGGCCTTGGAAACAGTGGATGAAATATATAGGAACAGTAAATCTAGAAAACACAACTGGACAGTGAAAAGCAAGGCTGATAAAAAGACCATTACGACAATATTTGGTGAAGTAGGATATGAAAGAACGTACTACAAAAACAAAAAGACCGGAAAATACAGCTATTTGTCAGACGAAGCAATGGGAATAACAGCCCATGCTAATCTGGATGCTTCACTAAAAGCAAAATTGATAGAAGAAGCAGTATTTATGCCCTACAGCAGAAGCGGGGAAAAAGCCGCAGAGGCGGTAAGCCTCACAGGGCAAACAGTAATGAACAGTATTCGCGAGCTTGGTAGAGTAGAAAACGACACAGTGGAAATCAAACAAGAGAAAAAAGCAGTAAAAATACTCTACATAGAAGCAGATGAAGATCATGTAGCACTGCAGGATGGAGGCCACATAGAACCCAAACTGGTGTATGTGCATGAGGGCAGGGAGAAAGCAGGGAAAGACCGCTGGAAACTATTGAATGCCAGGTATTTTAGCGGAGTATATAAAAATAGCGACGAGCTGTGGGTGGAAGTTGCAGATTATATCGACCAGACCTACGATGTAGATGCTGTTGAAAAAATATACCTTTCAGGAGACGGGGCTCCCTGGATAAAAAACGGGCTGAGCTGGATAAAGGGAAGTATCTACGTATTGGATTGTTATCATCTGTCTAAGTATATAACACAAGCAACAGCACACATGGGGCACACCACGCCGATTATGTGGAATTATATAAACAGAGCTGACAAAGAAAATACAAAAGAGCTTTTTAAAATAATAATCAGTACGACCGAAACAGAGACAAAGAAAAAGTCAGTACAAGAGGCAAGAAGGTACATACTTAGTAACTGGAAAGGGATAAGAAATCAATACAAGATAGACTATGCCGGCTGCAGTGCGGAAGGACATGTAAGTCATATACTATCATCTCGCTTGAGTTCAAGGCCTTTGGGTTGGTGTAGGATAGGAACAGACCAGATGGCAAGATTAAGGGTCTTTGCAGCAAATGGCGGGGATATTTACGACATGTTCCTGAAAAGAAAAAAAGCAATCGCTAATGAAGCAAGGGCCATAGAAGTGGATCAGGAGGTCCTGAAAAGAAGAAAACTGTCTGCTTCATACGAAAATATGGGTAACATAGCTATTCTGAATACTGGTAAAAGAACTCTGGCGGCGCAGTTCCTTAAGTCAGTCAGAGGAGCTTGAACGCTAATACAAACAGGGGAATATTCTTTTTCTAAAAACCCCAAAGTAACTTGACACGATCCACCCCCCGTTAGAATTTGCGTAAAAGATAAATTTGTGTTAGTATTGTTAAGGCAAGGGGGAAGGCCCTTGCCTAGATAATTGGATATCGCGGGGTGGAGCAGCTGGTAGCTCGTCGGGCTCATAACCCGGAGGCCGAAGGTTCAAGTCCTTCCCCCGCAACCATGTTGATTATGCATTTCGTCCTTTTTTTAGGGAGGGAATGTTTTCTTTTTGTATTAAGGGGTAATTCTTTTGTTTCCTAGGCAGAGGAAACAGATAAAAAAAGTAGAAATAAAGAGAGAGGGAAGGCTACAGGAGGAAAATGCAATGAGTAAGGCAAAAGAACTGGAAAAATTAAAAGCCGAGGCCCTGCAGTGCCAATTATGCGAACTGCGTAGCGGCTGTAGCCAGGTGGTATTTGGAGAAGGGAGCCCTGAGGCAGGAATCATGCTGATCGGGGAAGGACCCGGCCGGGAAGAGGATAAGATAGGAAAACCCTTTGTGGGAAGGGCCGGACAGTTGTTGGATAAAATATTGGAGGCCTGTGGTTTCGAAAGGAGCAAACATGTCTATATTGCCAACATCGTCAAATGCCGTCCCCCGCAAAATCGTGTCCCTGCGCCGCTGGAACGGGCTGCCTGTAAACCTTATCTCCTGAAGCAAATAGAGATTATTGAACCCAGGATTATTATCTTGCTTGGAGCCACGGCTCTGCAAGGATTTCTCGATCCCCAGGCCAAAATCTCACAAATGAGAGGTCAATGGCAAACGTGGCAGAATATACAAGTTATGCCGACGTATCATCCGGCGGCGCTGTTGCGGAATCCGGGTCTAAAAAGGCCGACCTGGGAGGATTTTAAAAAGGTGGTAAGTAAGTATCGCGAACTGGTTGATAAGGAACACGTTTCACCCCACTGCTGAAGGAAGGGAAGAGTTATGAAAAAGAAGTTAATTGTATTGCTGACAATAGCTGTATTATTGTTGGGCTCTGTTCCGGTGTATGCAGCTACCCCTTATCTGGTCAGCCTCCAGATAAATGAAGAAATCATTCCGGGGCCTGACGATGTTTACTTGACCGTTACAGGGATATATTCAGACGGTACTACCGGGAGAATATACTCCGATTTGGCGTGGCTCAGCTCTAACAAGGAAATAGCTGAGGTGTACAGTGACGGACGGGTTCACTTTAAAGGAAAAGGGGGCGCGGTGACGATAGCGGTATACCGAGGGGCCGCCCATGGGAGAAAAAGTGTTACTGTTATCCCTTGGGTAAAAAAACTGGAGATTGAAACAAATCTGATCTACAGTGAAAATCCTTACCGACTGATGTTACTGGGACATTTGAGTGACGGCGAGACCAGGTATTTGGGACCGGAGGATGGGGTGCAGTGGACCTCAACCAATCCCTGGGTTGCGTGGGTTAATAGCCATGGAATGGTGACCTTCAGTGGCGAGTCGGGTTATGTCTCTATCAAGGCTGTACTTGATAAGCTAAGCGTTTCAACGGGAACGACAGTCACCGTTGGAGGTGGAGAATACAGTGCGTATAGAAGGGAAATCAAAATAGCGGAGAAGATCAGCTATTCTCCGGAACCGGTCAAGCTCACGCTGGTCGCTAAGCTGTCGGACGGCAGTGAAGAAACACTGGCTAACTCGGGAGCGGACTGGTCATCCAGTAACACGGCGGTTGCCACAATAGACAGTGAAGGATATATTCGTTTTACCGGTAAACCGGGGTACGCGACGGTGAAAGTTTCCTACGGTGGTTACCACTACGAAACGATAGTAACAGTCGGCAACTTTGTAGAGAGCATTTCAATCAACCAGAGTCTGAATTATACGAATGCCTGGGACGGGGTTCCTATGCAACTGGATGTTACCGCCAGATATAATGATGGGGTGCAATATCTTCGTTCGGCGAGCATAGATTGGTCTGTTGACAATAAGGAAGTAGCCGAGATAACCGAAAGCGGCAAGTTGACATTTACCGGTAAAGCCGGGACGGTGACGATTAAAGCGGTGGAGAGGGGATACGATGAAACAGAAGTTGTCGACACATTTACTGTCGTCGTTCCGGAGGAAGAGAAACCACAACCATATAGATTGTTTATCAACAACAATCTGGTTCCCGATAAAGCGGTGATTGAGTTAAAGGCCCACTGCTTATTCACGGATGGCAGTGTGCGGGATGTAACAGAGCAGGTTGTTTGGAACTCACAAACCCCTGAAACGGCCAGCATTTTTTTAGGAAAGGTCTATTTGTCCCCTGTTCCGGGGTCAATAAAGGTTGCTGCGTGGTACAAGGGATTAACGGATGTGGTGGAAGGGTACACTAATAAAACGGTTGCCGATAGCCAGGTTTATCAGTTGAAAATAAAGGAACATTCACTGACTTACAGCCATATCCCTGTTCAATTGACGGCGGTAGCGATTAAAGGCGACAGCAGCGTTAAGAATGTGACGGAGGAAGTAAAGTGGCGTTCTAGCCGGACACAGGTGGCCGTTATTGATAAAGGGAAACTGAAATTTACAGGCAGAATAGGAAAAACCGTCATTTCGGTCGAAGGCTTTGGTTTCAGAGATTGGATTAGCCTTGAGGTTAGGCCCCAGGATTTGCAGCTTCAAGTTGAAAAGCTAGCGGTTGAAGGGGAACTGTCAAAAGGGGCAAGCCAGTTAAAGGCGGTAGCCTACTTTAATAACGGGAGTAAAAGGGACGTAACGCAAGAGGCGGTTTGGAACACCAGTAATAAGAACAACGCCATTGTGAACGGGCAGGGAGGGGTCATGTTCCCGAACGGCTTCAAACCGGTGACGATAACAGCAAGCTATCTTGGGAAAGAAAGCACAGTATCCTGGAAGTAAGTTTTATGAAGCAAGTTTCCCTTTGCACTCAGGAGATATTCTGGTACAATGTTGTCGATGATGTGTAGGAGGTCAATGAGATGCAGCGTTTAGACACCGGACTTTCTCGTTACGAGCAAATAGCAGTGGATATTGCCCAAAAGATTGTCAATGGGAAATACAAAGTGGGGCAAAAGCTGTCCGGCCGGTCTTTGTTGGCTGGAACATACAATGTTTCGCCGGAGACCATTCGCCGGAGCATAGCCTTGTTGCAAAACATAGGCGTGGTTGAGGCAGTGACGGGAAGCGGCATAATCGTTAAATCCACCGGGCTTGCCCATGAATACCTGGCAGAATATAATGAGCGCAGGAATATCATTAACCTTCGCAACAGGATTAATGATATGCTGAACAAACGCAGACAGCTGGATATGGAGTTAGAAAAGGAACTATCCAAGCTTGTGGAAACTGCTTTTCAGAAATCATCAATACTTCAACAAATAGAGGAAGTCCCCTTGCCGACAGAATCCTGGATGATAGGGCGCACTATTGCTGATGCAAACATCAGAACCATTACCGGAGCAACAGTTGTTGCTGTCAACAGAGGGCAGGAAGAAATATTTTCTCCTCCTGCGGAGATGACTTTACAGGGGAATGATATCTTGGTTATTGTTGGAACAGGGGGAGCAAAAGAAAGGGTAAAGATTTTGATAAACAAAAAAACAATGGATAAATAAGTAAGAAGACAGTTCTATTAATCAAGCCGTTCCCCTTCCAGAAAGGGGAACTTTCGTCTTGTAAACGGTTGAATCTCGATTTGCAGGAAAATATAGCAAAATAGCGAAAACTGTAAGGGGGGTGCTCGTAATGAATATTGTGGATTTATTAATACTTGGCATTTTGGTGGTGGGGCTTATAAACGGATACCGAAAAGGCCTGCTCAGAAGCGTTATGAGTATTGCCGGCAGCTTGTTGGGACTGCTACTTGCCTACAGATATTATGAAATACCTGTCCGGTGGTTGAACGAATCAATTGGCGCAACGGAGAAGTTAAGCGAATTTTTTAAATCGTATTTGGTTTTACCCCAGAAGGTGAGTGGGATAAGCTTCTCTGCCCCTTCTTTGCCTGATATGACCGAACACCTTGACAAAATAACGATAAGTGAGTCTTTGAGAGAGCAGCTTATGGTGTATATGCAAAAGCTGCAGTCGGGGCTGGCCTTAGAGGTGCCGGTGTCTTTAGGGGATATTATTCATGAATATCTGGGAGTTGTTGTCATTAATGCCGTGGTGTTTCTGGTGATGTGGTTTGTTATCAGCAAAGCCTTTGTTTTGGTATCGCTTTTTTTAACAAAGGCAACCAAAGGCACTTTGTTGGGAGGAATGAACCGATTGGCAGGGATGGTGCTGGGACTTTGTCTTTCATCATTGACGCTGGCCATACTGATTGGCATTATCAATCCTTTACTCGGTACGGCTGAGATGGCAGAGGCTTCCTTGCTTTCGGCTGTCATTGAAACCATAGGAGAAGCAAAGCTGGTGCCGTATTTTACTTCTATTTACACCTTTATCTCCACAACGTTCATTGATTTGATACTTCTTTAATCCGGTTAATGGGATAAAGCGCGGAGGTTCAATCTTGGAAAGGGGAAAGCAGCCTTGCTGAAATTTGGGAATAAATCAATCAAACAAGTTGATATCATTGAGATGGTCAGGGAAAATGAAAACTGGCAGCAGGAGCTTAATAAAGTGCTGCCGGAGTTGGAATTTGCAAAGCGTTGGGAAATTGTTAAAGAAGTGCTTCCCGAGCTTGAGGGAACAAAGGCGAGGGATTTCATACGGGCTTTGCTTGCCGACAACATGCCCCATATTAGGGAAAAATTAGAAACGTTTGAAGATAGATTGCTTGCGGTGGATTGTTTGGGGTATTTTTCATCCAGGGAATCAGTCGAAAGCTTGTATTCGCTTCTCAACCATAAAGATGAAGCCGTTCAGCTTTGTGCGGCCGGGGCTTTAAAAAGGCAAACGCCTCGCTTGGTTGTTCCTTATCTTATTCGTGCGCTGATGGACAATAGTGTTTTACCTGCCAGGGCAGGAGAGGTTTTAAATGCTATGGGTTATCTCGGGCAGGAAGCCCTGGAAGAAGCTTATCCTCAAGCTAAAGGTGAAACGAAGGCGTATATTCTGGAACTGATGGTCGAGGCTGAAAATCCAAAATGCCGTCGATTTTTGCAGGAAGCCTTGCTCGATGAGAATACTAAGCTAAAAAACAAAGCGCTGGAAGCCATTCTGCGACTCTCTTTTGACGAACTCTGGCCTTCTGTTTTGGAGTGTTTGCTGGATGATTCTTGGGTTATACGGGCCAAAGCCTTAGAGGTATTGGCGAAATTAAAGATTAAAGAAGCCGAGGAATACATGGAGCTGCTACTGGATGACGACGACCCCTTTGTGCGCCAATGTGCCGGGGATTATCTGGGAAACGAAGTAAATGGTAGGTGATAGCAATGGCACAATTTTACATAGGAGATATTGTCAAGATGAAAAAAAAGCATCCCTGCGGCAGCGATGAATGGGAAGTGCTGCGTACAGGGATGGATTTTCGTATCAAATGCTTAAAATGTGGGCGGCAGGTGTGGCTGGCCCGTCCTGCTTTCGAAAAAGCGGTCAAGGGGCTCGTGAAAAGGGAGCAAAATAATGAAAAACAAGCAGAATCGGAGTGAAATAGATTATTTATGATGGAGCTTCTTATATAAAAGAGTTCGATGAATTCCTAGACGGTTTGCTGTTTCACCTATCCGACCGTTACATTCTTGCAGAACTTGGTTTATATATTGCAGTTCAAATTCTTTTACAACCTCTTTTAGAGATTCTTGAGAGGAAGCTTTCGAGGTGTTAAAAGGTGCGGTATTAGATTGAGGTTTGGGAGCCTCTTTTTTTTCGTCTTCCAAATCTAAGTCCAATATTTTTTTTTCAGAGGATATAATAACTAATCTCTCTATGACATTACGTAATTCTCGGACATTGCCGGGCCAGCTGTAATTCCGCAAAGTGTCAATGGTTTTTGAAGAGAATGTTTTATTGAAACCATATTTTTTATTAAATTCACTAAGAAAGCTTTCGGCAAGTATAATAATATCTTCCGGTCTTTCCCGCAGTGGAGGCAGTGTAACCGGTATCACATTCAAACGATAATACAAATCTTCTCTGAACAGGTCTTTTTGAACCAACTGTTTCAAATCCTTATTTGTAGCGGTGATTAAACGCACATCCGTGCTTATAAGCTTGGTTCCGCCTACACGTCTAAATTCTCTGGATTCCGTGACCCGCAGGAGCTTGGATTGCATATCTAGAGGAAGCTCGGCGATTTCGTCTAAAAACAATGTGCCTTTGTGAGCCATTTGGAAAAATCCAATTTTTCCCTGAGGATGTGCTCCGGAAAAGGCACCTTTTTCATACCCCAGGAATTCGGATTCCATCAAATCATGTGGAATGGCTGCACAGTTTACCGCGATAAAGGGCTCTTTATGTCTGGGGCTTTGGTGGTGGATGTGCCTGGCGATAACCTCTTTGCCTGATCCGGATTCGCCCAGGATGAGGACGGAACTATCGGCTTTGGCTATTAAATTAGCCCTCTGAACGATTTCCAGCATGTTGGGGCTTTTGGCAATAAGGACTTGGTGCTGTGCATCATCCAGGTAGTGGATGATGCTTTTATAATGAGCTGTGTTTTTTCGTTCTTCTTCAAGGGCATCCATGAAGTTTTCAATTAAATCTTTGGAGCGGGTATTTGTTATGACCATAGCAATTTCGCCATTCTCATTATAAAGTGGAATACTTGTTGACATTACTTTTTTTCCCGAAACAAGATTTACCAGCCCTGTCACTTGAGACCGGGTTTTAATGGCCTCCATGGTTGTAGAACGATCATAAGTGCCCTCTTCCACCAATTTAGTAACATTCATTCCGATAACTTCCTCGGTCGTTTTTTGCATCGGCAATACAGCCGCAGCATTAGCCAGCAATATCTTGCCTGTTATATCTGTAACTAAAATACCGTCATATGAATTGTTTATGACTTGTTCCAGCCCAATCTGGTCAAAGTGCTTAAGCGGAAAATTCAATTTAAATCACCTCTGTTGGTTTCACTATCATGAATCAATAATAATACATTTTCACCCTTTTGTTAAGTTGCAAAAAAGCAACATAAGGCAAAAAGAGCATGAGGAGGGTCAGAAAAACAAGCTTTTAGGCTTGGCACAGTAATTGCATAATATTATTTGTACAAAATGCAGACTTTCCGGTAGCGACAAAAAGCAAAACCTGTAGTTGAGGGGGTGAAGAAACACTAATTACCGCTTACGGAAACAAATGACGGTATTAAAAGATATTATAAAATTATTTTAAAAAGAATGGGTGAAAATATGAGCAAAAAAAGAATAATTGGAGTTATAGGTGCCGCCATAATTTTGGCAAGCCTTATGTTTCTATCACCTCCGGCGGGAATGTCGATAGCGGGAATGAACACGGTAGGCTTGCTTCTTATGGCACTGGTTCTCTGGGTTACAGAGGCGATTCCTCTATCTATTACAGCGTTAGCCTTGATTGCATTTCAGCCGATATACGGTGTTGCCACATCCGGTGTAGCATTTACTAATTTTATCAATTCGGTGTTTTTCTTTGTAATTGCCTCATACGGTATGTCTGTAGCAATTATGAGCACAACATTCACTAAACGAATAACAAATTGGCTTTTAAAGAAGACAAATGGGGAAGTATTCAAGGTAGTTCTGGCCTTTTCCGCATCTGTGGGGATTTTGTCGGCGTTTATTTCCAATATACCTGCTACTGCTGTTTTAATGGGCTTGGCCTTGGGAATGTTGGAGCCGTTAGAAGAAGGCCCCATGAAGGCTAGAATGAGCAAAACATTAATGATTGCTATTCCTTTTGGGGCAATGATCGGTGGTTTGATGACTCCGGCCGGAAGCTCTATCAATATCCTGGCCTTATTCTTATTAGAACAAAATGCGGGCATAACGATTTCATTCTTAGAATGGATGGCTTTTGGGGTTCCCATAGCTGTGCTGACTATTCCCATAAGTTCATATGTCTTATTAAAATTGTTCAAACCGGACGCAATTAAGGCAGAATCCATCGATATTATTTTGGAAAGAACCACAGTGAAGGAACCACTGACTGCAAAAGAGAAAAAATTACTTGTGGTACTGGCATTGATATTTTCATTTTGGATCGCGGGAACCTGGGTGCCGGCCTTTGATATCACGATTATAGCCCTTGTTGGTTTGGTTGCGATGTTCCTTCCGGGGATAGACGTATTGACCTGGGACGAGTTCATAGAGGGCGTTAGTTGGGAGGCAGTACTCATGGTCGGCGGAGTTTCATCAATCGGTGCTGCCGTAACGGCGACAGGAGTAAGCAGTTGGTTTGTAAGTGGCGTCTTATCAGGATTAGCTGATATGAGTATGGTAACCTTAGTTGTTTTAATGGGATTGTTCTTTAACTTTATTCACCTTCTGTTACCTATAGGACCGGCTATTGTGGCTATAGGAGTGGCTCCCTTGATTGTCTTGGCAGATACCATGGCGATCAGTCCGGTCATCTTTATTATCACCTTGACTTTTATGTCTGGTCTTTGTATGCTTTTGCCTTTAGATGCAGTTCCTCTTATTACCTATACAAAGAAGCATTACACAATGATGGATATGTTTAAGTCGGGTCTGATTGTTAGTACCGTTGTAGTTGTGTTGCTAGCTATTTGGGGGCCTTTAGTAGGCAGCTGGATGGGTTATTAAAAAAGTTCTCTTGCCTCCCTTGATGGGGCATTAATGCCCCTATTTTATATATAGAAAAACAGCTGCCGGTTGTTCGCCGGCAGCTGTTTTTCTATATGGATTTTTGTGGTTCTATTCAGAGGAATTTGCTTCGATAAAGGAACGAAGGGTACCCCAGGTTTCCCGGAAGATTTCAGGAGGCATAGTTTTTAAATCAGGTGAGATTATTGGTTTGAAATCCATTGCATCCAGTATATCCTTTCCCAGATCTAATCCCGGAGCGATTTCGATTAATGTCAAGCCCTCCTTTTCCAGGGAAAAGACAGCCCGCTCTGTAACGTAAATAACAGGCTGGTTATTGGCTTGAGCATATTTGCCGCTGAAAGTTACCTGTTCAACCTTATTGACAAATTTCTTCATGCTGCTTTCTTTGGTGATTTTAATTTCCCCGTCTTTGACTTCCAGTTTGGCGCCATTGGTGAAGGTGCCGCAGAAAACCACCTTTTTCGCGGTTTGAGTAATGTTTACGAAGCCACCGGTTCCGACAACCTTTGGACCAAATTTGCTGACATTGATATTTCCTTCCTTATCAACCTGAGCCAAACCTACAAAGGATGCATCAAGGCCTCCGCCATCATAAAAATCAAATTGTGTTTCGTGGGCGATTAAGGCTTCGGGATTATAGGCTGCTGCGAAATCCGGACCGCTGGCCGGTACTCCGCCATAAGTCCCCAACTCTGTTGTCAGTGTAATAAGGTCGCTGGCTCCTTCTTCCGCAGCTATAAAAGATACGCCTGCAGCCAAACCGATTCCTAAGTTGATGATGGTGTTAGGAATCAATTCCATAGCTGCCCGGCGGGCGATGACTTTTCGTTCATTAAGCGGCAAGGCCGGGATGCCTTCCAAAGGCATCTTGATTTCTCCGGAAAATGAGGGGTTATATTGGGTTCCTATGGTTTGCATATGATTTTCCGGTTCGGCTATTACAATGTAGTCAACCATGTTGCCGGGGACTTTTACTGTTCTTGGATCCAGGGTATCTGCTCTTGCCAGACGTTCTGCCTGAGCGATAACTATTCCCCCGCAGTTTTTAGCGGCTTGTGCCATAGACAAAGCTTCAAGGACCACAGCTTCTTTTTCCATCGTTAGATTGCCTTTTTCATCGACTGTTGTGCCGCGAATTATCGCAACATCAATAGGAAAGGATTTGTACAGGAGCCATTCTTCGTTTTCTATCTCAATAACTTTGACCAATTCCTCTTTTGCAAGATTGGTTGCCTTGCCGCCATCTAAACGGGGGTCGACAAAGGTCCCTATCCCGATTTTAGTGACAACACCCGGTTTTTTACCCGCAATTTGCCGCCAGAGCTGGGCTAATACTCCTTGGGGCAATAAATATGCCTCAATCTTGTTTTCGCTGATTAGTTGGCCTACTTTCAATGCTTGACCGATATGGCCGGCTATTATTCTTTTCATTAGACCTTCATGAGCAAAATGATTAGTTCCTCTTGTTTCTCCGCTGCCACATCCACAGCTGTGGGTCGCTGTGATATTTTTGGGATGCCCGCTTTCAAGAAATCTTTTCTCAATAGCTATTGCTACTTCCTCGGGAAATCCACACAAACCAGCGGTAGTCCATACGATTGTTGAATTGTCTTTAATAAGAGCGGCCGCTTGATCGGCTGTTACTACTTTGTTAGACATACCGTTCCTCCTAATATTTTTTAGTGGCTTTATAAAACATACTACTTCCGGCAAAATTGCCATAATTTCACCATAAGTGTTATCGATAATTATAACTTGCAAAAATCATACCAACATTTATAAGAAGAGCTGTTTATGAGGAAAAAGAACACAAAGTCTGATCTGAACAATGTTTGACCAGGAGAAAGACACGATTCGGCAACGAAGCTAAACAGGTTTGCTGCTTTATAGAAGCAAGGCAGATACAAATAGGTAGCAAAAATTCAACATCTGCTGATAACACAAGAGCGAGAGGAAGCCTTACTATGGTCAGGAAAGGGTTTTGGGGTTTTGGCATAGGAATTGCAATATTATATTTCAGCAAAGGCGATAGAACTCTAAAATAATTAAAACAAAGGGGGATATGAAATAAAGATTGGTTGCGTCAAGGAAAGAACATTACACGGAATAGGAGTTGGTAAAATGGAAATCAAAACGATTGGTATCGTGGGTTCAGGAGCAATGGGAACGGGGATTGCTTATGTCTCTGCCCAAAGTAAATATAATGTAAAAGTATATTGGAGAAGAGAATCAACCAGAGATCAGAGCATTGCAATCATTAACAAAACACGTAACAAAGGCGTGGAAAGAGGAAAGATCACTCAAGAGGAGAGCGATGAATTATTCAAGAGGATTGAATTTGTTCATGAACTCGAGAGCTTTGCTGATTGCGAATTGGTCATAGAATCTGTTGTTGAGAACCAAGATATAAAAAATGATATTATGAAAAAATTGGACGTAATATTAGCTAAAGATGCCATAATAGCAACGAACACTTCATCATTCTCTATCACTGCTCTGGCAAATGTAACTTCCAGGCCTGACAAATTTATTGGGATGCACTTCTTTAATCCTGTTTATGCCATGAAATTGGTTGAAATCATTCGAGGTTTCCATACTTCTGATGAGACTGTTGAAATCATCCAAGGTGTAGTCGAAAGAATGAAAAAAACTTCGATCGTAGTCAAGCGCGACACCCCGGGCTTTGTCGTAAACCGTTTGTTTATGGCTCAAGTAAGAGAAGCCATTAAAATTTTAGAAGAAGGAATTGCCGGCGTCAGAGATATTGATAAAGGGCTTACACTTGGGTTGAATCATCCTATGGGGCCATTTACTCTCATGGATGCGACGGGAGTAGACATTGCCTACTTTGTACTTTGCCATCTTCGTGAGGAACTGGGAGATGCTTATATGCCACCACAGTTGCTGAAAAGTATGGTTGAGGCTGGTTGTTTGGGACAGAAATCCGGGCAAGGGTTTTACGATCATTTTAAATAGACACCCAAACCATAAATTGTTTGTTTACAAACGACGTAGTTTAATTTAAGGTGCATATTAAGATTTAATCCGTAGATGTTGATTTTTTGATATGTATTCAAAATGCTACCATGTATAAAATTTGCTACATTGATAGAAAGCAAATGTTGCTTTTGAGAATAAGATCAAGCTCGTCTGCTGACGAGAACTTTAAACAACTGGCGTAATTACGGTTTTTCTCGGGGCGTGTGTTTTATTACAGAGGGGAATAAAGGCGGCTTTTTATATTGGCATAAAAATTGCACCATATAAAGATGAAAGAGCAGCCCTTTAGCATCTTTCTTTATGCAGGAGGAAACAACAAATGGGAATATACTTGCTTGTGGACTTTGGCAGCACTTACACAAAAATAATTGCTGTTGATATCGAAAAGGAGATTATTCTGGGCCGGGCCCAGTCACCTACAACAATAAATACCGACATTACGATTGGTTTAGACAACGCCCTTGCCGCTTTGGTTAAGAATTGCGGAATCGACACAGACAAGATTCAAGGGAAATATGCCAGTAGCAGTGCAGCCGGTGGATTAAAAATGACAGCCATTGGGCTTGTGCCGGAATTGACTTTAGAGGCGGCGCGTAGGGCTGCATTGGGAGCAGGTGCAAAGGTTGTTTCAGGTTATGGATTTGAGATTGATGAAGATATTATTAAAGAGATAGAAGCAGAAAAGTGCGATATCGTTCTTTTATGCGGTGGGACGGACGGCGGAGATAAAAAGGTTATCATTCATAATGCCAAGATGCTTGCGGATTCTAAAATCGACTGTCCGATCTTGGTCGCCGGGAATCGCGCTGCCACAAACAAAATCAAAACCATCTTGGAAGAGAAAAACAAAACAGTATATACCGCTAAAAATGTTTTACCCAGCCTTGATGTTATAGATATCGAACCGGCCCAAGCCTTAATTCGTGAAATATTCATAGACCACATTGTAAAAGCCAAAGGACTGGCAAAGGCGCAAGCCTCCATAGGCAGAAACATCGTACCTACACCGATGGCTTCATTACAAGCTGCAGCTTTATTAGCCGATGGGACCGAAGATGAACCGGGCATAGGCAGTCTGGTCATTGTAGAAATAGGCGGAGCCACAACAAACATTCATTCTGTCGCGGATATAACCTCGGTGACACCGCAAACCCTCATTAAAGGTCTGCCGGAATTACGGGTAAAAAGGACTGTAGAAGGGGATTTGGGTATCAGATATAATGCACAGACAATTTATGATATGGTTGGCGAGGACAAGATAGAAGCAATATTACAATCGTTACTGATATCTCAAGCAGGTGAGAAAACAGATATTAAAAGATATGTGAACAAAATTGCCGAAAATGTTGATTATGTTCCCTCCTGTGATATTGAGTTTAATCTCGACATTTCGTTAGCTAAGGCAGCCACAGAGATTGCTGTTGAACGACATGCCGGGGTTCTCAAAAAAGAGTACTCTATCCAGGGAGAAACAATGGTGCAATACGGGAAAAACCTTTTAAATGTAGAAAATATCATCGGAACCGGAGGGGTGTTTAAATATGGGTTACGGCCGGAGCGCATCCTGCAATCAGGATTATTCAGCCAGGATAAACCTTGGAATTTAAAGCCCCAAAAGCCCCAGGCATACATTGATAACGATTATATGCTGTATGGAATCGGACTGTTGGCTAATGATTTTCCGGCACAGGCCTTAAGGATAGCTAAAAAATACCTGAGACCAACTACTCTGTAAGGGGAAAGAGATATATAAAAGCCAGAACAGGATATTGAATAGAGAACTAAGAGATATCGAAAAATGAAAGGAGACAGCCGTGAAAACAGAAGAAAAGATTGTAAAATTCGTGTGTAATACGACGTTTGATGATGTGCCGGCTAAAACGATGGAAGTAGTAAAGAAACAGGTGCTTACTATAATCGGTACCACAATAGGTGGCAGTGGATCCGATGGGTGCGAGACCGTGATGGAACTGGCAAAAGAACTGGGAGGAAAGGAAGAAGCAACAATCCTGATATACGGGGGCAAGGTTCCGGCACGCCAAGCGGCTTTTGTTAATGGAACAATGGCAAGGGCTCTGGACTTTTGTGATGCTTTATCACCCGGGCCACATATCGGGGCGGCAACAATCTCCAGCGCGTTAGCGGCAGCTGAGCTCAAAGGCGGCTGCAGCGGTAAAGAATTCATGACAGCCATTGCGGTAGGGGCTGAGGTGGCGATAAGGCTGAATCTTAGCGAAGCTCAATACGATGGATTTGATCCGACGGGAGTTATTGTTGTTTTTGCTTCGACGGCCGCAGCTGCAAAGATACTTGGTCTTTCCGAAGAAGAGACATGGAACGCCTTAGGGCTTGCTTTCAATAAGTGCGGAGGAAGCTTCCAAAGCCATGTGGACGGCTCCTTAGGGGTAAGGATAAACGAGGGCTGGATTGCAGAAACCGGCATCTCATGTGCAAGAATGGCCCGTCGCGGTATTACCGGGCCCAGAAACTTCCTGGAAGGTGTTTACGGCTATTTCCATCTCTTTGGCCGGGATCAGATGTCCGGAGAAAAGGTTACAGCAGGACTTGGCACAGAATATAACTTGGGCGAAATAGTATTCAAGCTGTTTCCCAGCTGTGCCTTGACTCAGGGAAGTACCGAAAAGATTTTAGAGTTAATGAAAGAAAAAGAGTTTGGAGCCGACGATGTGGAACTTGTTTCCATTACGGTTCCGCCATATACCTATAAATTGGTGGGACATCCCTTTGAGGTGGGAAGCAATCCTAAAGTAAATGCCCAATTTAGTATTCGTTACTGCGTGGCTAATGCGCTGGTAAGAAAGGCTTCATTACTGACCCATTTTGAGGATGAGACAATCAAAAATCCTGAGGTTTTGGCTCTTGCCAAGAAGGTTGAAGTAATATCGGATGTTGCCATGGAGGTAAGAGGGCACACTCCCTTAGACATGAGAGTGGTCTTGAAAGACGGGAATGAATACATGAAAAAACTTGATATCGCTCCGGGTTTCCCCGGCAGGCCTTTGACCGATGAACAGCATAAAATGCGCTTCCTAAACTGTGTTGACTTCTCGGGAAGGGATATTACTCAGGAAAAGATAGAAGATATCATAACCACGGTTAATCAACTGGAAAACATGAAAGATGTGCGGGAGCTAGTTAAGATGCTCACTGAAGACATCTAAACAAGAGAAAGAGAGGAAACACGATGACCTTCGCAATCAGAAATGAAAGGCTAACGGACGAAGAGTTTTTCAAGATAAGAAACGAGGAAGTTCTTCCCCAGTGGGAAACCGGCAAAGCGATTGCAAATCTGGAAGAAAACATCGCCATAGCTAAGGAATTGACTCAAGGCAAAAACTATGCCCTCACGTTGGCAGAACATAAAAAGAACGGAACTAACGTCTTTGAACCCCAGTTTGGACGGGCACTCACCGAATACATGATTGAGGGCATCACATATGTGGAGGAAAATTCCGACATGTATCCCGACGGGGTGTGGACGCTCTTCAGCGATACCTACACACGCAAGGGGGATTTTAAGAAAGCAGCTGCCGGAATTGAGCGCAGTAAGCAAGAAGGCATGAATATGCTTAACGGTTGGCCGGTGGTTTGTTTCGGCGTAGAAGAAGCCAGGAAAATCACTAAAGCGGCCAAGTGCCCCTTGAACCTCAATTCAGCCGATGAGGACGCTCGTTTACAAACGGAGATAGTATTTGCAGCAGGCTGGAACGGCGGCAATAACAACCCGATCATGACAGCAGTAGCCCACAGTAAAAACATTCCGATGGATAAACTGCTGAAAATTAAGCAGTATGATGCCAGACTGGGTGGTATTTATACGGAAAACGGCGTACCGATTTGCCCGCACAATGCCAGTAATCTATCCGGTTACGATGCCCCTGCTATGAGATCCTATACAAATGTCGTTCAAGTTCTGTTAGCAGCTGAGCAAGGTATAAAATACTCCCACGTTATGCACGGTCTTGGCATGAATATGATCCAAGACACAGCAATGGGCAGGGTGACAGAAAAGCTTTGCAATGAATATTGCGAGCGTTTTGGCTACAAGGATATGACCTTTATCATTGGCGGTTATCCCTTCCTGGGGGCTTGGCCTCCGAGATTGGAAGAAGCACATGCTATGATAGCCTGGAATGCTTTGATAGATATCATGGGTGGCTTTACAAACATCGTTTTAAAGTGTGAAGACGAGGCCTTCGGGACTCCTTCCAAAGAGGGAATGGCCCATTCGGTTAGGTTGGCAAGACATTTAGTAACTTTGTTGGGGGATCAGAAAGTAGCAGATTCGGATAGGCTCAGGCTTGAAGAAAAAATGATAGAAATGGAAGCAAGGGCCATACTTGATAAGACCATAGAAGCCGGTGATGGAGACATAGCGCTTGGCTTATGTAAGGCAATAGAAGCCGGTTGGTTTGATACCATGGTTTCCCCTTGGAGTCATGTCAAAGGCAAAGTGGAATATATCCGTGATGCAGAAAATGCTGTAAGATATTTTAACTACGGCAATGTACCGATCCCTAAAGAAGCAAGGGAATATAACGAAGAAAAGTTGAAAGAAAGAGAAAAGAAAATAGGTAAGAAATTGACCTTTGATTATGTGGTAAGTGATTTACAGTATGCCTCAATATTACCTGTACCCAAGCCGTTTAAAAAATAGGGATCAGCTGGCTTTAAATCTCAAGAAGTTGCGCAGTATCTGCGAGGAGGAAGAAATATGGAAAAACGACAAGCAAATAAAAGCGTTGTAATTGGCACTATTGGCGGAGACGCACATATGATTGGCGCCTGGGTCCTTTCCAAAGCTTTTGAAAAAGCCGGGTTTAAAGTTGCCTACCTTGGTGCGGTAGTTCCGCAAAAGGATTTCGTCAACGCTGCCATCGAAATAGATGCCGATGCCATTCTCGTTTCGTCAATGTACGGGATGGGAATAATGGATTGCGAAGGGTTAAGAGAAAAATGTATTGAAGCAGGACTGAAGGATATCATACTGTACGCGGGCGGCACTGTTGCAGCACCGCTGGAACTAGAAAAAAACTGGCCTGAAATTGAAAAACGCTTCGAAAAGATAGGTTTTAACCGTGTCTTCAAGAACACCTGTACAGCAGATGAAGCAGTTGAAACGCTCAAGGCTGATTTAGGCATTGAGTAAATGAAGATATATACAAAAACAGGTGACGCAGGTAAGACATCGTTACTTTCAGGAGAGAGAGTATTCAAGGGCAGTTTGAGGGTAGAAGCATACGGCACTATTGATGAACTTGCCTCGGTGCTGGGAATGGCTCGCTCCCTTTGTCAAGACACCAAAGTAGCCAAAGAGATTTTCGAAATCCAGAAGCTCCTTGTGCGAATTATGACAGAGGTTGCAACGCGAGCAGATGTTAAAACGCCGATTGTTGATTCCGATGTACAGGACATTGAAAAACGGATTGACGAAGCGGTTGTTCAATTGAAACAACTCAGCAGCTTTCTTTATCCCGGGGACAGTCCCGGATCGGCTGCACTTCATGTAGCCCGTACCGTTGCCCGCAGGGCGGAAAGAATAATGTGGCGTCTTTCCTGCGAAGCAAAAGTCAATGAAAGAATACTATCCGTTCTAAATAGACTCTCAGATTACCTTTTTATTCTTGCTAGGTATGAAGATGAAACGGTATAAAGGGGAGGATTGGAAAAGTCTTAACAGATTATTAGCTTAGGGGGTGGTTACAACTGCTGATTTCATGACGGGGAAGGATCAGAACAAATTATAAAAAGACCTTTAAAAAACAACAAAAAAAATCAGGGGGTTTATGATGAGAAAATTTACCAAGATATCTATTAGTGTATTGTTAATCCTAAGCTTCATAATGTTAATGCCCGGATGCTCTTCTTCAACAGGTGAAGAAGGAAACGGCGAACCGGAAGCAAAAACCTATAATTTCAAGGTAGCTCACTTCTTTGGTGCTTCTCACGAGATGCATACAGTAGCAGTTGAAGGATGGATGAAAGCAATTGAAACGGCAACTGACGGTCAGGTGACTTTTACAGCCTATCCCGGCGAGACATTGCTGAAGGCTACTGAAACTTATGATGGTTTGGAAAGCGGAGTAACGGATCTCGGTTTGGCTCCTTTCGGCTACAGCAGAGGACGTTTCCCGGTTTGCGAATTATTTGACCTAGCCGGAATCGACTACGCTAACGGTGAAGTAGCCAGTAAGGTAGCTATGGACGTAGTTAATAAGTACCAGCCCAAAGAATTGGACAATATGAAGATGTTTATGATTATTTCAACAGGCCCAGGACATTTGTACACGAAAAAGCCGGTTAAAACTCTTGAGGATCTGCAAGCTTTGAAGATAAGGGTAACCGGACTGAGCACCAAAACCATGGAAACAATGGGAGTAACACCTGTAGCATTGTCAATGTCAGAAACATACGAAGCATTGCAGAGAGGTCTTGCCGACGGTTGCCTTGCTGACGGTAACGTTTTGGAAGGCTGGAATATGGCTGACGTAGTAGATTATATAACCTACTGCCCCTTCCTCTATACCTCAGGTTTCTATTTTGGCATGAACATGGATGTATGGAATTCTCTACCCGCAGATCTCCAGGCTACTATTCAGGAAGCCAGTGACAAATTCTTTGAAGAAACAGGCGCCGGCGTATTAAAAGAGATCAACGATCGCGGCATACAATACGGATTAGACCAGGGCATGGAAGCTATCGAGCTTTCGGCAGAAGAAGAAGCAAGATGGAAAGAATTCTTAGTACCGCTGCATGAAGACTATGTTGACATGGTAGACGCGGAAGGATATCCGGGTGAAGAAATCCTCGAATACGCTAAATCACAAACAGCTAAGTATAACGCAGAGTATTAATCAATATAAGCACAAATCAGGTTAGTATTTGCTGTTGCAAATGCGAGAAATGGATGCAGCAAAGGAGACAACAATAGTCTTAGTTTGAATTACAGCAAACAGGATGGCGGCGCTGCGAGAAGCAGCGCTGCTAATCCACTCCGTCAGGAATTAATCCCGCAAGTGCCGTGTAAAAAAGGTATGAAAACGGATGGAAGTTGTAACAAAAGATTGAAGAGGCAGTTAGGAGGGAAAAACATGGAGCAAATGATAAAAAAAGCTACCTCGTATTTGGAGAAATTAGCCTGGATCTGTTTGATGGTTGTGATGACAGTTATAGTTATCGGTGTTTTAACGCGTGTTTTTGCAAAACCGATGGTAGGCACGGACGAATACACGGGCTTTATTATGGCTTGCTTTCTGGGGTTGTCTTTGGCGCATTGTGCCATTAACAATGATCATATCGCTGTGGAAATGTTAATGGATAAGTTTTCACCCAAGGTACAGGCGATTGCTGATTTTATTACTAACAGCATTGCAGGGGTTTTCTGGGCTTTTGCAGCATGGTATGTAGGAAAGTATGCTTACAGTATGTATACCGGCGGAGAAGTAACAATGACAACAACGACCCCTTTCTACCCGTTTATTTATGTGGTTGCTTTTGGTGTTTTCGGACTTATGGTAGTAGCAATATTTAAGGCAATAGATTCAATAAGGAGGGTGGTTAAATAATGGACCCTTTATATTTGGGTGCGATAGGCATATTAGTATTTTTTGTGTTTCTTGCGTTGAAAATGCCTATAGCCTATGCTATGGCGATAGTAGGGTTCGCAGGGTACAGTGCCCTGACATCACCTGAAGTTGCTTTTAGGATTGTAAGTAAGGACCTCTATTCAACTTTTTCGTCTTATTCTCTCTCGGTTGCTCCCATGTTTATTTTGATGGGTCTTATTGCTTTTCGTTCCGGAATTGGCGGGAAATTGTATAATTTTGCCTATAAATTAATCGGCCATTTTCCAGGCGGACTGGCAATAGCAACACAAGCAACATGTGCTCTTTTTGGAGCGATTTGCGGATCAAATACAGCGACAGCTGCAACAATAGGCTCGATTGCTTTACCGGAAATGAAAAAATATAAATATGATGCGTCACTTTCCACAGCCAGTGTAGGTGCGGGAGGGGTGTTGGGAGTTCTTATTCCGCCCAGTACAATATTCATAGTTTACGGAGTAGCAACTCAAGTATCAATAGGAAAACTTTTTGTGGCAGGTATCGTGCCCGGAGTGCTTCTAATGCTGTTTTACATGGCTGCGATTTATTATATGGTGCGGAAGAACCCGGAATTAGGACCCGCCGGAGAAAAGTCTACCTGGAAAGAAAGAGGAGAAGCGTTTAGAACAGGCTTGTGGGAATTGGCTATAATATTAGTAGTTTCCCTGGGAGGTCTTTTCGCCGGATATTTTACCCCTACGGAAGCAGGGGCCGTGGGCGCTGCCAGTATTATCTTGGTGAGCTTTCTGGAAAAAAGCCTTAGCTGGGAAAATTTCAAACTGGCACTTTCTGAAACTACCAGAACAACTGCAATGATCATGCTTCTTATCGCCGGTGCAACGATTTTTGGACGGTTTATGGCCATCAGCAGGCTTCCCTTTGAATTGGCAACAATGGTTGGAAACCTTCCGGTGCCGTCTTTTGTTGCGGTAATCATTGTATTGGCAATATGCTTAGTGCTGGGTTGTATTATTGACGCCTTGGCCTTGGTTATGTTGACCATTCCGATATTCTTCCCGGTTGTTGTCGATACTCTTGGTTACGATCCGGTATGGTTTGGTGTCATTATGGTTATGGTTGTGGCAATGGGAGTAATAACACCGCCCGTAGGAATGAACATTTATATTCTTAAAGGAATAGCTCCGGAAATACCTCTTGAAACCATGTTTAGAGGCATCTGGCCCTTTTTGCTCATGCAGGTATTGCTTGTGCTTATAATGATAGCAATCCCGGGCATTGCAACGTTTTTGCCTAATTTAATATATTAGCGAAAGGCTGCTGGCCACCCTGAAAATCTGTAATCATTTCGAATGGCTCAAGCAAGGCTGGTCAGCGGGTTTCGCACGGAAGAAAATTTTGCTTCCGGTAAGTGAATCGTTTATCTAGGAGGAGATTTTATGCTCATTTCTGAAGAACAGAAAGCCAGAGCATTGCAGTATGCACGAGAAAATCAGGTTGATCACGGCTTAAGCTGTTCGGAATCAGTTTTTAATGCTCTGATTCGAGCCGGTATCATAGATCTTCCCGAGGAATGCACCTGTCTTGCCACCGGGCTTTCGGGTGGTGTTGGAGCCTCCGGCAATACCTGCGGCGCTGTTTACGGTGCCCTAATGGCACTTGGTGCGGTTTATGGCAGAAAAGACCCTTTGGCTGAGCCCTTTGAACCCACCAAGCCTATTCCTCTGGAGGAAGACTATCGATACTATATGATGCGCAGGTTCAACAATCTTAGCAATGACTTTACAGAGTATCTTGAAACCTGGCGCTGTGGCGATGTTATCGCGGAATGTGGCGGTTATTTCGAAAAAAAGCGTATGGAAAAATGCACAGAGATTATCGTTCGTGCCACAGAATTAGCCCTTAAGTATTTGGAAATGGACGAGGAAACGAACAATGCTTTACCCTATAAAAAAAATATTTATGGATGGGAATAACTCCTGGTAGGTTGAAAAAGGGGGGGTAAGATAATGGCACTTTCAGAAGAACAGAAGAAACTTGCACAACAATATGCTGAGGAAAATATTCGTTCCGGGCTGAATTGCTCGGAGTCGGTTTTTAATGCACTGTTGCGTTCCAAAGTAGTAAATTACCCAGAGGAACTTACAGCTCTTGTTTCCGGCTTGAATGGCGGGGTTGGTTCTGCTGGATATTCTTGCGGTGCACTGGCAAGTGCAATAATGGCTTTAGGCTTCGTATATGGGCGGAAGGATCCCATCAAGAACCGCGGAAAAATCCTGAATGATTCACATACCGCATACTGTGCCGAGAAGCCGGAGGAAGATTTCAGATATTACTCTATGCGTCGCTTTAACGCTTGTGTCGGGGAGTTTAAACAAAAAATGGGGACACTGCGTTGTCAGGACGTTATTGATGCGAATGGCGGTTACTACTCGCCTGACAGGCAGACGAAATGTGAGCAGATGATTCATTGCGGTGTCGAGGTAGCGCTAAAGTATATAGACATGGAACAGGAAGAAGCGGATAAGCTGCCTTATTGTGAAAATATATTCGGCTGGAAATAAAGGCAAAGAAAAGAACAATTACACTATTCTAGGAGGAAAAATAATGTTTAAAAATGCGTTTATTCCGTATAAAGGGTATTACAGTACACCCTTTTGTAAATGGCAGGGGAGTCTGCAAAACGATAATTCGATTGAACTTGGGGCGAAAACCAGCAAAAGGTGGTTTGAAAGCAAGGGTATCGATCCCCAAAAAGAACTTGAATATCTTTATTTAGGAATTACGATTGGTCAAAAAAGTGTATTCTTTGGTGCAACATGGGCTGCAGTAATGATGGGAGCACCTGATATCCCGGGGAATACCGTTATGCATGCCTGTGCTACTTCAACGACCTCTCTCTTTAATGCCAGCATGTCGATAGAGGCAGGCAACGTTGGTACTGCCTATTGTCTCATGGTTGATAGGACATCCAACGGACCGCATACGATTTGGCCTAACCCCTTAGGGCCGGGTGGAGAAGTGATTGCTGAAAACTGGAACATGGACAATATGAAAGCCGATCCCTCCACGCAAAAGGGAATGATAGTAACAGCAGAAAACGTAGCCAAAGAAATCGGTGCTACCAGAGAAGAAGCCGACGAACTGGTCTTAAGACGTTACGAGCAATACGATGAGGCGTTAGCGAATGACCGGGAATTTCAAAAACGTTATATGTTCCCGGTAGAGGCTACAATAACCCGCAAGAAAAAAGAGATGATATATGAAGATGAAGGAATAACGAAAACGACCAGAGAGGGATTGGAGCGTTTGCGTCCGCAGTTAGAGGGAGGAATTCATACCTTCGGGGCGCAAACACATCCGGCAGATGGTCATGTGGGTATCATAGTTACAAACAAAGAACATGCAGCCCAATTGAGTGCTGATCCTAGCATCCCAATTCAAGTGGTATCCTACGGTGTGGCCCGGGCGCAAAAAGCTTTCATGCCAATGGCCCCCGTTCCGGCTACCATTAAGGCCTTGGAACGTGCCGGTCTTAAAGCTAAGGATATTACTGCTATTAAGACACACAATCCGTTTGCGGCCAATGATCTTTGCTTGGCTAAGAAACTGGGAATTGATGTAAATGGCTTTAATAATTATGGTAGTTCAATGGTATATGGACATCCTCAGGCACCGACTGCAGGACGGTTGCTGATCGAAGCCATAGAAGAAACAGTTATTAAAGGCGGAGGTTATGCCTTGGTGACCGGTTGTGCCGCCGGCGATAATGCAGCCACCCTCATTGTAAAAGTCGGTTAAACTGTAGAAAATTACAGGAAAATTACAGGATCGTGTGCCTTGACAATAGACCCGGATTAAAGTATCATCATTTAGTAGACTGCGGAGAGATGACCGAGTGGTTGAAGGTGCACGCCTGGAAAGCGTGTGTAGGGGTAACTCTACCGAGGGTTCGAATCCCTCTCTCTCCGCCATAACACAACAAATTAAGTTTTGGCCGTGCTAGACGGGGAGGTAGCGGTGCTCTGTACCTGCAATCCGCTAGAGCAGGGTTGAATTCCTGAACTGAGGGGCGGTCTTGTGAGGTCTGGCTTCGGAAAGTGGTGATGAGAACCGGGTCCCGCGCAACGGAAATTTGTAAACCCCGTCAGGTCCGGAAGGAAGCAGCGGTAAGCAAAACCTTTCGTGTGCCGTGGGGAAGCCTGGTTTGAGCAAACTACCGGAGTAACGCTTGGAAGGCTCGTTTCGAAGTTAGGTGCACGGTCAATAAATAACTAAGGCAGATAAATATTTTTGATGAAGCGGCTTGCTTTGCAGGTCGCTTTTTGTGTATTCTATTGGAGAGAGGGGTTTGAAAAATGGAGTATAAAGCACTTTATCGCCAGTGGCGACCACAGAATTTTCAAGAGATAGTAGGACAGTCACATATCAGCGAAACCTTGCGAAATGCCGTCAAGAGACAAAGGATAGCACATGCTTATCTTTTTACCGGACCCCGCGGAACCGGCAAGACCAGTACGGCAAAAATACTGGCTAAAGCCGTCAACTGCTTGGCAGTGTCTGATGGAGAGCCGTGCAACAAGTGTGCTAATTGTTGCAGTATCAATGAAGGGCGCTCCTTAGACGTTCTGGAAATAGACGCGGCTTCGAATAGGGGGATAGATGAGATTAGGGATATTAGGGAAAGGGTAAATTTTGCGCCTAGTCAGGGTATCTTCAAGGTGTATATTATTGACGAGGTACATATGCTGACGACAGAGGCCTTCAATGCGCTTTTAAAAACCTTAGAGGAACCTCCCGCTCATGTGATATTTATCCTTGCTACCACAGAACCGCAAAAAATTCCCGCGACGATTCTTTCTCGCTGCCAACGCTTTGATTTTCATAAAATAGCCCCCCGTGAGATGGAAGAACGATTGAGAAAAATAATGGCGGCTTCCGAGATAACCGCTGATGAAGGAGTCCTTGAGATAATTGTTAAGAAAGCAGAAGGCGGACTTCGCGATGCCATCGGTATTCTGGATCAGTGCATGGCCTTTTGTCAAGAAAACATTCCTTTACAAACGGCTTACGACGTGCTCGGCATGGTGAAAGGCGAAGCACTGACGACAATGACGGGGGCTATTACTGACAAGGATGCGGCTCGGCTTATGTCTGTGGTAAATGAACTTTTCAGCGAGGGAGTTGAGCCGGTCCAAATAATCAAGGATCTGCTTGAGCACCTGCGCAATATGATTATTCTGGAGGTATGTGGATCTTCTTCACAACTGGTGGTTTTACCGGAGGAAGAAAGGGAGGCATTAATTCGGCAGGCCAAGATTTTAGGAGCCGATTGGTTGTCAAAAACAGTTTCCCGACTGGCGAAAATAGATGCCGAGAGCCGGTGGCGCCAAAATATGAGGATAGTACTGGAGACAACCCTTTTAAGCTTGCTTTATGAGGGCGAAGATGAGTACGCAGAGAAAAAAGAGAAGGAACAGAAGGCTCCATCGAAGGAAAAGCAGGCCAAGAGCGAAACAGCAATTGTTGCTAAACAAGCTGTTAAAAAGGCAGGCAAGCCCTTGGAAGAAAAGGATATCGTGACAGACCCCGACGCCGTAACGGCCGGTGTTTCATCTGCGGGGTTGAGGGAGAAATGGCCGCTGGTTATGGATCTGGTTAAGAAGAAAAAGAAGACAGCACATGCCTTTTTGGCAGAAAGCCGGCCGTTAAAAAGCCAGGGCCGTGAATTTATACTCTGTTTCAAACCGGGTTACGATTTCCACAGAGAGAGGATCGAATCTCAGGAAAACAAAGAAATGATTGAAGACATTTTAGAGAAAGTATTTGGGGAAAAGCTTTGCTTAAAGTGTATAATGGAAGAAACAAAAGGGGAAGAAACTGGGGATGACCCGGTACAAAGGGCGATTGAAATCTTTGGGCCGGATGTTGTGGAAATAGAAGAATAAATAATGAGGGGGATAACAAAGATGGGCTTTGGCGGCATGGGAAACATGCAAAAAATGATGAAGCAGGCTCAAAAAATGAAGGCTGATATGGACAAACTCCAGGAGGAATTAGGAGAAATGACTGTTGAGGCCAGTGCCGGCGGGGGAGCTGTGACGTTAGTTATGAGCGGTAAGCAGGAAATCAAGGAGCTTAAAATAGATCCTGATATCCTTGAGCCGGATGAAGCGGAAATGCTTCAGGATATTCTTATAGCGGCCTTTAACGAAGGGATTCGTAAGTCCCAGGAGATGGCCACCCAAGAGATGAACAGGATCACCGGCGGCTTAAAGTTGCCAGGGATTTTTTAAACAGTATGTATCAATACGCAGCATCAATTACTAAGCTTATTGAACAGTTTGCCCGTCTGCCTGGGATTGGACCGAAAACAGCACAACGCTTATCTTTCCATGTTCTTAATATGTCGCAGCAGCACGTAGAGGAATTTGCGGCTGCCCTTTTGGCCGTGAAGGAGGATATTGTGACCTGCCCGGTTTGTTATAACTTGACAGATGTTGAGCCCTGCAGGATTTGTAGTGACGAGAGCAGAGATCGTTCCCTAATTTGTGTGGTAGAGGAACCCCAGGATGTTGTAGCTTTTGAAAAAACCCGCGATTATAAGGGGCTTTACCATGTTTTGCATGGTGTGATATCTCCGATGGAGGGAGTTGGACCGGAGGATTTAAAAATTAAAGAGCTTCTCAAGAGGCTTGGTAACGAAGAAGTGAAAGAGATAATCGTTGCAACTAATCCTGACGTGGAAGGAGAGACGACTGCTCTGTATCTGACAAAACTTCTAAAACCAATGGGCATTAAAGTGACGAGAATAGCTTATGGAGTGCCGGTAGGTGGAGACCTGGAATATGCAGATACCGTGACCTTGGGAAGGGCTTTGCTTGGAAGACAGGAAATCACGTAAGGATAAAACAAAAGGCAGGTACCAAGAATAAAAGGCTTGGTACCTGCCTTTTGTTTTATCCTTGGAAATAATGGGCAAAATATAGCAAACAAATGATTTCCGAGGTGTAAATGATGAGGGGGATTTTTAGGAATATCAAAGGGAGTATTGCCACAAACTGGCATGAACTATTAAACTACCTATACCGGGAGTTTGTTCTCAAGGGAGTAGGAACTTATGGAGCAGAGCAGGTGGAACATGATTTATCGCTTGAAAGATTGGTGGTTAAAGCCCACGCTGAATGGTTGCAGGCTAAAGCTTATTTTGAAGAAGCAAATGATCCGGATTTGGTGGATTATGCTATTTTTATGATGGAAGCGGCGGAAAGAAAATATATGTATCTGTTGAAGCTGGCGAAACAAGAAGGTACGGTCAAGAACAATATAATCCTAGTGCAGGAAAGGGGACTGGCATAGCCGGTCCCCTTTCATAATGAACGTTCTAAAAGGCCAGGCCAATAATAGAATAGTCTTAGGAAAATTATAAGAGGAGAGATGAAGATGGAGTGGGGAGTGATATTTGCAACATTTTTGCTTTTACTGATGCTTTTTATTATTGCGCAACTCATACTTGGTCCATTAAAGGTCGTTACACGATTTTTTTTAAACTGCGGCTTAGGATTGGCCGCACTGGTAATTGTGAACCTTATTGGGAGGAACCTGGGTGTTCATCTGCCCGTCAATCCTTTATGTGTAATAAGTATTGGGTGTTTAGGAATTCCCGGGTTTATTTTAGTTGCTTTCATGAGCTACTTATTTATGTCCTGAAAGGGTATTTGCCACGAGGGGTTTAATGCGCGAGGGGAAGCAAGGGCAGCCTTATCGCGCATTAAAAAGGAGCAAAAAGACAGAATAAAAAGAAGAAACAAAATAGTAAGCTAATAACATATACACGAGAGACAAATTCAAATAAAGACCCAAACAGAAATGCAAAAAATAAATTTATATTGACAATCCACAAAGTATAGTATTATAATTTATAACAACACAGTGGTATTACCACCATTCCATATGACCCCCCGGAATTTGCCAAACAGTCGGGGATTTAAGGAGAGAGAAATGGAAGAATCGACTACAACCAATGGATTTAAAAAGCTAACCAGAGAAAATCTTTCTGATAGAGTTGTTGAACAAATAAGAGTGAAAATAGAATCAGGGGAGTTAAAGCCAGGAGACAAGCTACCCTCAGAACAAGAACTGGCGGACAGATTTGGTATTGGCAGAATGACCCTTCGTGAAGGCTTGAGAAGATTGCAGTATATAAATGTTTTGGTTGCAGTGCCTGGAGGATATGAGGTGAAAGGCCCGGGGCTGTACAACTTAATCAATGAGTTTTCGGAGATTTACAACGAAGGTGTTTCGGAAGAAAAACTCAGAGAACTAAAAGAAATGCGCCTGACTTTAGAGGTGAAAATTGTTCAATTAGCCTGCGACAGAAGGAGCGAAGAAGATCTAAAAAGCATTAAAGAGTCCATAGATAA
>JAHDSQ010000030.1 GCA_018432615.1 Clostridia bacterium | reverse complement strand
AGCTTGATGTTATTGAATGCTTTGAAGCTCCCGGCCAACGGCTACGTGTAGGCGAACTATTGGAGAAGCAAAAGGAAATCTATCACGCGCTACAGATTGAGCTGCCTTCCTCGTTATGAGTTAACGGGAATCCAGGTTGCATAGATATATTCTTTCCGACCTTTTAAAATGAAAATGATAGGTTAACCGGTTAACCTCCGATTACAAGGAGGGATTTTAAATGACTGAAAAGGATCGCGAGAATATTGCTTTGTTCCGTTATGGGCTTATTGCGCCCATTTTGAATGGTCAAGTCACCTCTCAAAAGGACTATCTGGCAGAGATATGCTCCCAAGTTCATCAGGTGCCCTATTATGGTCCTAAGGAATTCACCCCCAAAACCCTTTCCTGCTGGCTTTTAGATTACCGGCGGGCAGGTTTTGATGGATTAAAACCCAAAAGGCGCTCTGACCGAGGTAAATCCCGAAAACTCAGCCGGGAACTTGAAGAGCATTTACTTGCCCTGAGACAGGAAGAACGGGGGCTCCCTGTATCCGTCTTTTATGATCAATTGGTAGATAAGGGTGAAATCTTACCTATAGAAGTATCCTACACCACGGTTTACAGGCTACTAAAAAAACACGGTATGATAGGCAAAGAAGTTACCAAAGCACCAGAGCGAAAACGTTTTGCCTATGATACTGTCAATACCCTTTGGCAAGGTGATATGTCTGTTGGGCCATATTTAATTGTTAATGGCAAAAAGCTTAAAACTTATCTGTTTGCCTTTATTGACGATTGCTCCCGGATAGTTCCTTTTGCTCAGTTCTTTTTTTCTGAGAAATTCGACTCTCTTAAAGCCGTTTTTAAGGAGGCCCTAATCCGTAGAGGCATTCCTAAGATTGTCTATGTTGATAACGGACGAATTTATCGCTCCGATACTTTTCATATAGCCTGTGCTAGTTTAGGCATTGCTCTTACCCATACTCAACCGTACGACGCCGCCAGTAAAGGCAAAATTGAAAGGTTTTTTGGGACAGTGAAAACCAGGTTCTTACCTTTATTAAAACTAAAGCCTGCAGCTTCTATTGACGAATTAAACCAGAGGTTCTGGCAATGGCTTGAAGAGGATTATCACCGTAAAGTCCATGCTTCTTTGGGTATGACGCCCCAGGATCTCTATCTCTCCCAGGTAAGCAGGATACGTATGGTTGATGACCCAACTTCTTTAGACCCCTTGTTTTTAAAAAGAGACTATCGCAAGGTAAAACACGATGGTACCATTTCCGTTAATTCCCTGCTCTATGAGGTTCCGCCACGCTTCATTGGGCAAAGAATTGAAGTTCGTTTTGATGAGGATAATGTCTATATCTATGAGGATGGTGTATCTGTTGGAAAAGCCATCCTAGTTAACTTCTCCGATAATGCCCTTGTTAAAAGAGACCGTTCTTTATCCTTTAGGGATATGTCCATGGAAAAGGAGGTCTAAAGTATGTATCAAACTTTTTATTCCTTAGCTAGGACTCCTTTTGCCAAGGAACTTAAATCATCAGAATTTTTCCCTTCCTCTCCCTATCAGGAAATGATTGCACGGCTGGAATACATGAAAAAAACCAGGGGTATGGGTCTTATAGTAGGAGAACCGGGAGCCGGTAAAACCTTTGCTCTTAGATGCTTTGCGGAAAGCTTAAATCCTTCTCTTTTTAAGGTTATCTATTTCCCTCTATCTACTGGTACTGTCATGGATTTTTACCGGGGATTGGCTGTCGGATTAGGGGAAGATCCTAAGTCTCGTAAGGTAGACCTTTTCCATCAAATCCAACAAGCCATTAAGGTTTACTTTAAGGAAAGAAAGATTACTCCTGTATTTATCTTAGATGAGATGCAAATGGCTAAGGATGCTTTTTTAAATGATCTTAGTATTCTTTTTAACTTTGATATGGATTCTGAGAACCCTTTTATCCTTATTCTTGCCGGCTTACCCCATCTTTCGGACAGGCTCTCTTTAAACCACAATCGGCCACTTGCACAACGTATTATGATGCGTTACAAAGTGGAGCCTTTAACTAAAGATGAAGTGGCCCATTATATTAATCACCATATGCAAATAGCTGGAGCTAACCATACTATCTTTAGCGATAATGCTATACAGGCTATTACTTCTTTATCACGTGGCTGGCCTAGGCTAGTTAACAAGATAGCTACCCATTCTTTACTTGCCGGGTGCCAAGCAAAGAAGGATCTTATTGAGGAAGAAATAGTTCGTCTGGCTGCAGAGGATGCAGGTATTTAATATGATGACCGGTCGGGTGAAAGCCCCCGGTTTTCTTTTTATTTTGGAGAACTAAAATACCGTGAAAAACTGAAAAAATCTAGAGTAACAACCAGGATAATTTGAAATCCTTTCATATTACGTCGGATTTAGTGCTAATTTATTTTGAAAAATGGAACCAAATTTAATTTGCAAAATCACACCATTCCAGCTAATCAAATTCAATTCTTTTGTCCAACCTTTGGAAGATTCCGAAAGGGTTCCTAACTTTTCTTTAATTTCATATTTTATATCTGCCATACTTTATCTCTCCAATCTACTTATTATCACTCATAATAACAAGTCATTCTATATTGATTTTTTGTCAAAAATATCACGCAAATTATCTTCGATCGATTCCTCTCCATACTCCACTTTATATATTAGTTCTGCTATCATCCTTTTTAATTGACCAATATTAGTAGCGAGATAACCATCCATCTGTGCTCTAGACAACTCATAGATCCTTCCTTGTTCCAGCTGATTAAGTTTATTTTTGATCTCCAATATTTCACGATTATATTTCTGAGTAATATCTATTTTCTTTTCAGGCATTTCTTAATCCTCCTATCTCAAAATGTAATCTTGCTTTTCTTCCGCCACTTTATCATACTGGATGTCTTCTACGTTGACATTGCCACACATCTTTTCTGCCTGTCTCATAACAACTTTAAGTGCATTTTTTGCCTGTTCTGGTGGATAATCATATTTTTTAAGAAGTCTTTTTATGATCCTTCTCATGCCTGCTTGAGCACTTTTTCTTACACTCCAGTCAATGGTAATGTTATTTTTAATAGCAAAAGTTAATTCTTGAGCAATCTTTTTTAAGGTCTCATCCTCCATAAATTCTTTCACAACTTCATCGGCTGTTAATGCGTCATAGAAAGCAATCTCATCTTCATTTAACCCTAAATCCTTTTCCTCTTCCCTTGCTCTTTTCATTTCGTGAGCCATCCTGATTAGTTCTTCTATAACCTCTGCATTGGTAATGGCTTGGTTTCTATATTTATTTAAGGCTTTTTTCAACTTCTCAGAAAATCTTTCGGATTTTACTAGATTTCTTTTTTCCATTGATTTAATATTGCCCTCTAATAACTTCTTAAGCATTTCTACTGCTAAGTTTTTATGTTTCATTTCTCTTACTTCATCTAAAAATTCCTCTGACAAAATAGAAACATCTGGTCTTTTAAGTCCCATTGCATCAAAAACATCAATGACATCTTCTGAAATAATAGAACGCTCCAACATCTGATTTACTCTTGCTTCTATTTCTTTCTTAGACTTTTTAACCGCATCTTTTTCTTTTAACTTTGCTAAACTTGCCTTTACTGCTTTGAAGTAGCTAACTTCCAATGCCTTTGCTTTCCCATCCTCAGTAGCTGCACATAAGGAGTGAGCCTTTGCCAATTCTACAGATATTTTTTTGAATTCCTTTTGGTCTTCTTCTGGCTTTCCAAGAATAAAGTCCATACCGCCTGTAATTGTTCTGATTCTTTCTTTTTGAGATGTTCCCATATACTTGGAGTAATCGAATCCATACATCATTCCTTGTAGTATTTCAAGTTTTTCAAGCATAATGGAAATGGCAACAGAAGTATCGATTCCTGTATTTTTCTTATCTCCATCTGTATATTCTTTTAGTGCATTCTTTAAGCTTTCTAAAATTCCTAGATAATCAACTACTACACCGCCTGATTTATCTTTGAATACCCTATTTACTCTCGCAATCGCCTGCATAAGATTATGACCTTTCATAGGCTTATCAATATACATGGTATGCATAGAAGGCACATCAAAACCAGTAAGCCACATATCACGAACAATAACGATTTTTAATTCATCTGCATTATCTTTCATTCTTTTCGCTAATGTATCTCTTCGTTGCTTTCCACCAACATGCTTTTGTAATCTTTCATTATCTGAGGCACTTCCAGTCATGACTACTTTGATTTTCCCTTTATTTACATCATCATCATGCCAGTCAGGTCTTAGTTTAATAATCTCATCATAAAGGTCTACACAAATTCTTCTACTCATGCAAACAATCATGGCTTTACCATCTATGGTCTTGGACTTCTCTTCATAGTGATTTACAATATCTTCAGCAAGCTTTTTCACTCTATTTGGAGAACCGACAATGGCTTCTAATCTTGACCATTTGGTCTTGTTCTTCTCTCTTTCAAAATCCTCTTGACCCTCTGTAACTTCTTCAAACTCCTCATCAATTTTAATCAATTCTTCTTCATCAGTTTCTAGTTTAATGATCCTATTTTCATAATAGATTTTTACAGTAGCTTCATCTTCCACTGCTCGTGTCATATCATAGGTATCTATACAATGCCCAAATACAGCAGTTGTAGAACGGTCTTCTAAGTCAATGGGTGTCCCTGTAAAACCAATAAATGAAGCATTAGGGAGAGCATCTCTTAAATATTTTGCATACCCATATTTTACTTCACCTGTTTTCATATCCGTTTTAGCATCAAGTCCATATTGACTTCTATGGGCTTCATCAGCGATGATAATAACATTTTTCCGCTTTGTAAGGGCTGGCATTTCTCCTTCTTCTGGTTTGAATTTTTGAATGGTAGTAAATATAATACCACCTGATTCCCGATCATTCAGCAAGTCAAACAGTCCATTTATTTCTTTTGAATTTTCCTTAGCTTGTTGTTTCTTTTGTTCATCGGTTAACTTTCTAACATCAGCCTGTTTGGGTGTCTGCCTTAATATATCCTGAGATTTTGCAAAAGTACTAAATAATTGGTCATCCAAGTCATTTCTATCCGTAATCACCACAATAGTCGGATTGTTTAACTCCCGCACTAGTCCTGCTGTATAGAAAACCATAGAAAAGCTTTTTCCAGAACCTTGGGTATGCCAGATAACACCAATCTTCCTATCTCCATCTTCTCTAGTGGCTTCCTTTGTTTTTTCTATAGCTTTTTTTACAGCAAAATACTGGTGATATGCAGCTAGTATTTTAATAATTGTTTTCTTATCTCCAATTTTATTGCCATCTGCATCTTTCTCTTCTTCCTTTGATTCTTGGAATAGAAGAAAATTTTTAATAATATCTAGAAGTCGTTCCTTTGCAAGCATGCCATAAAACAAGACTTCATATTGTGGCTTGGATAATGGTTCAACAGTTTCTCCATCAATACTTCTCCAATTCATAAATCGTTCTTCATTAGAAGTAATGGTTCCTGCTTTGGCATTAATACCATCAGATAAGATACAGAAGGCATTATAGTTAAATAAAGATGGAATATCTCTTTTGTATGTTTGGATTTGATTATAGGCATTTTCAATCCCTACATTTTCATCACTGGCTGACTTCAACTCAATGACTACTACTGGAATCCCATTTATAAATAAAATCAAGTCGGGTCTTCTTTCTTCGTTTTCAATAATGGTAAATTGATTCACTACTAAGAATTCATTGTTACTTTTCTTTCCGTCCATATCATCAAAATCAATAATATAAGCCCGTTTCGTTCTAATGACGTTCTTTTCCTTATATGATACTTCTATCCCTTCCACCAATAATTTATGAAAGTATCGGTTGTTTTCTTCTAGCATAGGACTGTTAAAAGTAATAATCTGCCGATAGGCATCCTCTAAAGCTTCAGCTGGTAAGTCTCTGTTAATTCTGAATAAAGCATCCTTTACTCTTTGTTCCAAAAATACTTCCCGATAATCTTTGTTACTGCCACCTCGCTATGTCCGCAAATTGACGGCTTCAAGTGCCGCTTAACAGACGGAAACCCTGGCCATACAAGTATCGCATAATCCGGAATTGAGAAGTATCTGCCCCCTCAATCCCGGAATTGTTGATTTAGCT
>JAHDSQ010000070.1 GCA_018432615.1 Clostridia bacterium | reverse complement strand
CTCGCACAGGCCGGATACTACAGTATCCTTGACCGGTACGAGTCACTGCACTCATGCGCTTGAACCGCCGTGTACCGAACGGTATGCACGGTGGTGTGAGAGGTCGGTCACTCAACAATGGGTGACCTCCTACTCGATTGCTGTGGCAGCTAGCCTATAAAGCATCAATCATACGATGAGGAGAGAAATGCAATGGATTATGGAAAAGAATCATTAAGGTTTCACTATGAGTGGAATGGCAAAATCGAAGTTGTCAGTACGGTTCCGGTCACAAACAAGGAAGAGCTTTCGCTTGCATATACACCCGGAGTTGCTGAATCCTGCCTGGCTATAAAGAAGGATGTCAATCTTTCGTACCAGCTCACGAGAAGATGGAATCTTGTAGCAGTTGTCACAGATGGTACTGCTGTACTTGGGCTTGGTGATATCGGCCCTGAGGCGGCAATGACGGTAATGGAAGGGAAATGTGTCCTGTTCAAGGTTTTTGGAAACGTAGATGCTTTTCCGCTTTGTATTCGTTCCAAAAATGTTGATGAAATTGTACAGACTATCAAATTGCTGGCTGGTAGTTTTGGAGGAGTCAACCTGGAGGACATATCAGCGCCGAGGTGCTTTGAAATAGAAAACCGACTGAAAGAGGAATGTGATATTCCGATTTTCCATGATGATCAGCACGGAACGGCAGTTGTAACACTTGCAGCTATGCTCAACGCGCTAAAACTTGCGGAGAAAAACATCAAGGATATCGAAGTCGTCGTCAACGGTTCCGGTGCTGCAGGGATTGCCATAACAAAGCTCCTGATGGCAATGGGTCTGAGGAAGGTCATTCTTTGCGATACCAAGGGCGCTATTTATGAGGGAAGAGACAATCTTAACTCCACAAAGTCTGAAATGGCGAAGATATCAAATATGCAAAAGAAAAAGGGGTTATTGAAGGATGTTATCCCAGGTGCGGATGTATTCATAGGGGTTTCCGTCGCAGGTATAGTTAATAAAGATATGGTGAGAACCATGGCAAAGGATCCGATCATATTGGCCATGGCAAACCCGATGCCTGAAATTATGCCCGATGAAGCTAAAAAAGCAGGAGCTCTGGTTGTAGGTACTGGACGTTCGGATTTTCCGAACCAGGTCAATAATGTTCTCGCATTTCCAGGTATTTTCCGTGGAACCTTGGATGTAAGGGCAAGCGATATCAATACTGAGATGAAGATTGCTGCTGCAAAGGCCATTGCAGATCTGGTCACCGACGAAAAGCTGAACTCAGAATATGTTATTCCTGCTCCGCTAGATGATAGAGTCGGAAGAAGTGTTGCCAAAGCGGTTGCTGAGACTGCCAGAAAATCAGGTGTTAGCAGGATATAAACAAAAAGTGACAAGACTGGGGTTTACAAACCGTAGTCTTGTCACTTTACTTCGTAAAGAAATGAATTATACAAGATGCGCTTATAGGTTTGAAAGATAGTCAGGAATTGGATAACCGTGTATGACAAAAAGATCTGAGATATGTTTATACATCAGCTTTCTTGCAGTAATACTGTCTTTTTTCTTCACAGCGTCCAATATTGCCTGGTGCATATTAAGGCCAATTCTTGCTTGACCAGGAATATTTGATACGGATTTAATTGTGCCGGAAAGCAAGTTGCTGCAAACTTGGAAAATGGTATATATTGCCTCATTATTTGTGGATTGCGCTAGAATCGAATGGAATCGTTCGTCGGAGCCAGAACAGTCTTCTCCAGCATTCACTTCCTGCTTCATTTGTGCATATGCTGCATCAAGCAGTTTGATTTGCTCATCTGTTGCACGTTCTGCAGCCAGAGCAACAGAGTTCGACTCCAAAATCAAACGATACTCCAGAACATCTTCCATCATACGACTGTTCTGGGAAAGAATCATACTTACTGGGTTGATGAGAGTCTTCATCGTGAAATGGCTGACATAAGTTCCATTGCCGGGTTGTGTCTCTATATATCCCATACTCTCAAGTGCTCTCAAAGCCTCGCGCACAGCAGGTCGACCAACGTATAACTCTTCAGCCAGGGCACGCTCCGAAGGAATTTTGTCGCCAGGCTTAAGTTTACCGACATAAATCAAATTTTGGATTTGCTTTACGATTTCTTCATACGTTTTTGTTCTTTTAATCGGTTCTAACATATTTCACCTCTGCTCCTTTTAAATACTGGACATTAGTATCAGGCCCATTTTATAGACTTTGTGTCTAAAAAGTTAATTCAGGGGGTGGGGTCCAGTAACGCGGCCAAATTTTTCGTTTTTTCAAGAAAGTTATATAGCTCACATGTTTTTATTTAATAATACATCTGTTTCGCCGCATTAATTTTGGGCATTTTGCCATGACCAATGGTGCAGACAGTGCAGCACATGGAAAGTGTTTCATGCTCATTATACCACAAATAAAACCATTTGAATGGTCTAAGTTGAACAATTATAACCATCCGCTTAGCGGGTGGTTTGCTCATAAGCGTCAAATCTCCATACACAACAGAACCACCGCGGTGATCTATTATCACTGTTCGGCGGCTACAGGTTCTTTGGTTTCCGTCGTGCGCGGCATCCTTCTGGTGTATTCCAGGGAAGCAGTTTCTCAAGCTGTTCCAGATCGCTCAGATCCAAGTTAGGTACCGCACGAAATTGATGTGGTAATACCAGCGGACACCGAGAAGATGGACGATAATAAAAGAGGGACCATCAGGAGGTGTCGACATGGCAAAATACTTTGATAGGGATACGAAGTTGGCCTATGTAGAACAAATTAACTCAGGGAAAATGACGATTTCAGAGGCAGTCAATGAATTAGAATGTGCCCAGATATGGAATACCAAAGGCAACTTGAAAAAGAAAACAAACAATTGAAGAATGAGATCGAATTTCTAAAAAAGGCGGCAGTGTACTTTGCCGGGGACCAGAGGAAAAGTACGCGATGATTAAGAAGGAACACACACAACTGGTCAGCATTAAGCGAGCTTGTGAATTGTGCAAGGTATCGCGTAGCGGATTTTATAAATGGCTCAAAAAACCTGTCCAAAGAGGCACAGACGTTTGGGGACAAAAGATCAAACGCATCTTTCATAAAAGCCGCAAAACATACGGTACACGCCGAATCAAAAAGCAATTAGAAACTGAAGGGATAGTTGTCAGTCGTAAGAGAATAGGTCGTAAAATGAGCGAACAAGGTCTGGTGGCAAAAGCCCGGCGGAAGACCCGTGCAACCACAAATTCAAACCATGACCATCCGGTAGCACCGAATTTACTGAACTGGCAATTTGATGTCCAGCAGCCTAATAAGGCATTGGAGAAAAAGCCGGTTACTTTGAAAGAATATGTATCCAGAATGCCGGAGGAACAGAAACCGAAAGCCGATAAAATCCTCGAAATCAATCCGAAACACGAGGTCTTTAAGTCCCTACAGGAAGCCTATGAAAAGGACAAGGAGAAGCTCAAGCTATACATTGATCTACTGTATAACCAGGCGCTGCTGATGGAAGAACTGCCCCTTGAAGACCCGGTGGAATTCGCCAACAACATCTGTAAAGTGATGGGTTAAAAATTGATGCTTTGTACTGCTCTAATAGTTTACGATAGCAGAATATAATGACTGTGTTTCCAACAGCATGCCGTAAGTGTCATATACCTTGGCCGTAGCACGTACACGATATGTACCTCTGACAACGTAGTGATTTTCTTCTATTAGTACGCCGGTAATTCCCGTGCCAGAGTTGGTCCACGTCTTAATAGTACTCCAGCTACTACCAGTTGATTTTTGCAATTGGACAGTCAAAACAGTACTGTACGAATTGTTGTAAATTGTAACATCACCTATACAGGTGGCCTTTCCTGATGAATTGATAGTAAGCCCCGGGGTTAAAATACAGATATGCGTAAACAGAGGGGCTATTGATCCTGGCGTTCTTAGGTCGTGTGTCTCATTAATTGCATAAACAGGTACAACAGAAAAAACGTAAATAAGAACGATAAAAATTGTGCAGATACTCTTTTTCATAGATAAAAAACCTCCTTTTAGCGTCTTTTCAATAACCAAAGACAATAAAGGAGGTTTCTTGCAACAAAATTTTTTATTCCTTGTATTTTACTCCATGTGCTATTTTAATTGCTGTATCCTCGCTTGTTTCTGCCTGAAGGATAAACAGGTTGTCATCTACTGACCATACAATTGTAACGATAAAATTTTTTACTACGAGAGTTCCTTTATGACCGTTTATATTGATTTGTTTCAAAATGGAGGCATTCTCAGTATCTACTCCAGGTTTACTGGCTTTGTTTAATACGGTAAAAATAATCGTTGCCCCTTGCTCGTTTTTCAATACAATTTTTTTTACATGTTCACTATAAGAAGTTTTAACGACTTCATATTCGTTCGGTATATACGTTGGAACATAGGCTTTACTCCAATTTACAATCGGTTTTTCGTTGTTGGAAGCAATATTACTATCTGTTAATTGAAAAGACGTATATTTTTGATGGATATCCATAAAAAAATTAAGAACTTTAACTCTCACTGCCTCCACACTTGCAATAGTGGTAAACAATAATATAATCGCAAAAAGAATTGCAGCAGCAGATTTGTTTAATGACTTAAATATGCGTTGTCGTGTGGCGTAAACCTTTCTCTTTTTTAAATAAACATCCAGTTGTTGGCTGAATTTTTCACATGTCTCTTTATCGGGTTGAAAATGCGGATTTTTTTCAAGTCTTTTTATTTCTTCTAGAAAAACGCTTCCTTCTTTTTCTGCGGCATCGTGTGTGACTAGCCTGAACAGACTGTCTTCATACCTGGATTCCCGTTAACTCATAACGAGGAAGGCAGCTCAATCTGTAGCGCGTGATAGATTTCCTTTTGCTTCTCCAATAGTTCGCCTACACGTAGCCGTTGGCCGGGAGCTTCAAAGCATTCAATAACATCAAGCTTAT
>JAHDSQ010000048.1 GCA_018432615.1 Clostridia bacterium | reverse complement strand
CATTAGAACATCACCTCGTTATGTGTAGTATATCACATAACGAGGATTAAAGCAACTATTCGTGTGCCAAAAAGCAAGTTATTTTAGGGTTTTTCTGTCTTTTTGTCGCTGGCTCGTTATGTGTCAGCGGGAGTGCAGGTTCATATTCTTCAAAGAGCTTTTCTCTGGTTGGTTTAGAATCTTTACTTGGCATTTTTATTTATCCCCCTTTCCATGATATTTTTAGCGTTCCTTCGGGCTCTTGTCAAATATTGCCGGACGCTGTTAGTCGCTATACCAAAAATCCTCGCAATATTATCATCATCCATTTCCAACATATATTTAAAAAAGAGCAAATCTTTTTGTCTCTCCGGAAGCCTTAATATAGCACTAACCAACTCCCCAATTTCTTCCTGGCGAATTATTCTATTTTCAATATTAATACCATTTTCTGAAATTATCTCAGCCAAATCTGTGTCTTCTCCATAACATATATACTTATTCTGAATATCCCTTCGTTTTATATAATTGATTGCCACGCTCCTGGAGGTATAGATAATATAGGCAGTTGTTTTGCATCTTTCCAAAGTACGAATTAGAGAAATTTTTTCAATCAGTTTTATAAAGGTATCATTAATCAAGTCCTCCAAAATGCCCATATCATGGGTAATATTATAAACGGTTTTTCGTACTAAACCGTAATAATTTTTGTAAAGATGTAGCGCAAAAGATTTGTCATCATTTTCTAATTCAGTAATTAGCATGATTGTCATTAAACCACTCCTTAAACACAAACTATAATACTACTAATATTCTATAAAAAACAAATAAATAAAGCAAATTATAAATATAACATGCAGATGTCTAATGTATAGCGAAAATACACTTGTAGGTTGTTGCAATTCATCTTTCTTGTTGTCATTGACTTATGTAAGGTATCAAAGATATAGGGTGTATGATAATATCGGGTTGTGTGGGCCTATACAAAACTTGCTTAATTCTATTAAAGCGAAGGAGTTAGTCTGATTATAGTGAAAAAAAATCTAATGCAAGGCAGGAATAATATTGAAAAAATCGTTTTTATTGCGGTATTTATTACGATAGTTATAGCAGGGTGTTCAAAACAAACAAATCGGATCATGAATGAAAATCTTATTGAACTGGCTAAGTATGACGAGATAACATTATGTGCAAATAATCCAGCGGAGGAAGGTATCTATAAGGGTATCACCGTTGAAATAGAAGACAAAAAGGTTAATTTCCCTTGGTATAATGAGAGGGAATCTACATTTTGGCCAACTATTAACAAGGTCGATATTAATGCCGATGGAAACGACGAAATCGTAATTGTGCTAACAACCGGCGAGGGTACTGGAATATGCATTCAAGAATTACACCTTCTGAATATGGAGGATTTATCCGAGATAACTGGAATGGAAAATCCTTTAGAGGTTATTAAAAATAATGTAAGCTCTACAATTGCAAAGAACCATGGCAAGGTATCTGTGAAAGTTGAATGGGATGCAACATTATCGAAAAAACATATAAAGAATCAGATGCCGGTGTCTGGAATGACAATGTTGTTTTTGGAAATATAGTGAAATATACTGCCTATGAAAATAAAGTCTATGCCTTCGTGCCTGGCAGTTTTTCCTTTGGAGGATTTTATGAGGTTGAAGTGGTAATTGAATATGGACCGGATTTAAAAGCGCGAAAAATAACGGTTGAAGATATCAGTAAAGAAAGTGCTTTTGAAGAAATAAAGAAGAACATGGAAAAATAATTCTACGTAATGCATGTTCAACAGCCTGCAAACCCGCATGAACACTGACAAAAACGGCATTATGTGCTAAAATAAGTGTATGGAAATAAGGTAAAAACCATGAAAAACTGTGCACTTTAAATAAAGCGAGGCCGAACAGAATGTATAAAAGAAAACTATATAAACAGTTTACGCTAGCTGATTTTAACCAACCCATAGGATTAAAAATGAACTCTGAAAACAGATGGGTAAAAAAGGCTGATAAAATACCCTGGGATGAGATTGAAGAAAAATATGCATCCTTGTTTGAAAGCACCACAGGTACAGTGGCAAAGCCATTACATATGGCACTAGGTTCTCTGTTTGATTATCCAGACAGAATACAGCTATTCCGACAGGGAACTTGTAGCGCAGATCCAGGAGAATCAATATTACCAGTTTTTCATCGGACTCCCCGGATATCAACAGGAGCCGCCATATGTTCCATCATTGCTCGTAGAGTTTCGTAAGAGACTCACGTCGGAAATACTTGGAGAAATCAACGAGATGATTATCCGTAAAAAAGATGATGACAATCATACGCCTAGTGGTGGAACTGGTTCATCAAATGAAAACAGCGAAACGTCTAAAAACAAAGGAACCGTTATCCTGGATGCCACCTGTGCACCACAGAATATTGCTTTTCCACAGGATACCAGACTCTTAAATGAATGTCGCGAAAAACTGGAAGGCGTGATTGATTACATCTGTGAAAAGAATGCTCTTTCTAAGCCACGGATGTACCGACGGAAGGCACGTAAAGATTATCTGTCTATTGCAAGAACAAAAAAGAAAACAGCTGGTAGGATTCGTAAGGCAATAAAGAAGCAGTTACAGTACGTTCAGCGTGACTTTGCATATATCGGCAGCTATCTTGAACAAGGCTATACCATAACTGAAAAACAAAAAACACTGCTCACAGTTCTACACACGCTTTATAATCAGCAGAAGTACATGTATGATAACAAAACGCATATTGTTCCGGACAGAATTGTCAGCATCAGCCAGCCATACATCAGACCGATTGTTAGAGGAAAGGCAAAGGCAAAAGTAGAATTCGGAGCCAAGCTTGACATAAGCATTGTTGATGGATATGCAAGAATTGAAAAACAGTCTTTTGATGCTTACAACGAAAGTGAAGTATTAAAAGAAGCCGTAGAAGGCTATGCCGAGAAATATGGTCATTATCCTGAAAAAGTGCTGGCAGATAAAATCTATCGTAACCGGGATAACCTGAAGTATTGTAAGCTACATGGAATCCAACTGTCAGGGCCGGCATTGGGCCGTTCGAAACGCGGAGCAGTCATTGATAAAAAAGCAGAATACAAGGATAACTGTGACAGGGTTGAAGTAGAGCGGGCATTCAGCCTTGCAAAGCGCAGCTATGGTCTAGGATTAATCAGGACCAGGTTGGAAGACACCACAAGGAGTGTCATTGCTCTGTCAATACTTGCAATGAACCTGAACAAGGTTTCTTTGCGCCAAATTTTTTATTCAGTTATTTTAGGATATAGAACTAAAATCAGAGTAGTTTATGCTGGATTTTAGGAGCATATCGCTTGCGTAGAGTCAGGAAATTTACATCTAACCTATTGAGCATACATTATTTAAAAAAGAGCAGATTTTTCTGTTTCTCCGGAAGCCTAGATATTGCAATACCCAAATCTTTAATTTCTTCCTGGCGAATTATTTTATCTTCAATAACATCCCCATATCCTGTAATCTTTTCGGCTAGATATGTGCCTTTTCCATAACATATATGTTTATTCTGCACATTTCTTCGTTTTATATAATTGATTGCCACACTTTTGGAGGTATAGACAATATAAGCGGCTATTTTGCAACTTTCTAAAGTTCGAATTAAAGAAATATTTTCAATCCATAATTGCAATAGCGAATGCACCATCCCACAGTGTGCTCTTCGAGAGACCTTATAAGAAAGACTCGGCTCTTTCGTTCAAGGAGTGTCAGAAGCGATTGTCCCTCTGACTGTTTGCCGATCACAGTGTCTATCTCCCAGTGGTTAAAGGTTTCTCTTGTGTCGACCTCTGGGGGCCTTTTTTTATCGATGTGCCAAGATTACGCTTATTTTTTCGGCTGCGTTTCTTCCGAACCTTACGACCGACTTTTAGCAATAGGTCAATATTTTTGGTATCCATGAAGCCTTTATCTATGTAACTATAAAGGGTCTTTATACAGATACAAGGTAAAGCCAGTGGTCTTCGGATTTACCTTGTATTCGCCTACAATGGCGTCAGGGGACCACTTTCTATCGTGCATCATTCTTTGGGCGTGATCCAGAAAAGCACTGACACCAGCCAATTTGAATCTGGTGCCACAGTGTGAGCGGTTTTCACGATAAACCCTTTGACCTGCATCAGGAAAGTACTCATAACGCTCTGTAAGATTACTGTTTCTCTGTAGCACTCTGCTACGCCTTAGTTCTCTGGAAACTGTTGTGTGGTCACAACCTATCTTCTCTCCAATCTGCCTAGTAGAGAGCCCTAAGTCGTGGTAAGCAGTGATCATTCCTCTTTGATCCAATGTCAAGTGTTTGAAAGTCCGTGGGATTGTGGTATGCTGTGATTGTGCCATAGTCCAAACCTCCGTATTCTGATTGTTGGTCGTACATCAATCATACACGGTATTGGGCTGTGGCACATCTTTATTTTGCAATGTTACCACTGGTGCATCTCATTATACAATTTGGCGAATATTTTCAATAAGTTTCAAAAAATATCATTAATCAGGTCTTCCAAGATGTTCACATCGTACGTAATATTATAAACTGTCTTTCGTACTAGGCCGTAATAATCCTTATATAGGCGTAACATAAAAGCATTACCATCATCTTCCGATTTAGTAATTACCATAATGACAATAAATAACTCCTATGACGGTAAATGCAACAAACAAAGTGATTGTATCATAGAGAATTTGAATCTAAAATATCCAAATAGCTTTACTGAGGGTGTAAATAACAAGATCAAGGTCCTTAAACACCGTGCTTTTGGTTTTCGTAATTTCCAACTAAACCTTGTATGTAGAAAATATCCCTTTTAGAGCAGAAGGATGTCCCACAACATAAGTTATGGAACATCTTCAAAATTGTCCTATTCACTTTTCTTTATCGGGTTTACCCCAACTGTTGAAGGAGAAACTAAATATTTAGACATTAAAATTCATAGCTACCAGTTTCTGCATCACATATTACTGTACCCGTAGTGAATCCTATAGAGGCAGTTCCACCGCCAATACCAATTGAGAAACTAATAGTTGGCCAGATCTCTGAATGTCCATATGCTATGTAGTAAAAGAAATCTTTTTGGCAATGAACATCTGAACGCACATCAAATGTTCCGCCACCACTTTTAGCATAATAATAGTTATCATTTATACCAACGTCAAATTTATGTCCTGCACCTTTTGTGCCATTATCATCTGTTGTGAAAGTAGCAGTGTCTTGAGTATAGTAAATTCCTGTGTTAACATTGTAATATGAAACGTAAGACGTATTGCTTTCAACTACCCAATTATTCCAAGATACTGCTACCGCATCTTGCATTTTAAAAGCAGGTACACCTGTCCAATTCCAGTTATAAGATAGTCTTCCTCTTGTGTAGTTACCATCATAGTTAAAGAGTGTAGGAGTTGAATAAATAATACAATTAGCCCCCAAAAAAGCTGCTTGCTCTTCGCTTCCGTCGAAGTTTTTTAATACCTCAATTTGGTCTAATGTATAACCAAGACTTGCCAGGGTTGAATTATCTAATTTTTTCAATCCGTTTAAATGCGCTACATATTTTTGGTGGAAATCGCGTATTTCTGAAATATCCTTGGCACTATATCCCATATCAGATAATTCTGACTGAGATTTTAAAGATAATTCTTTGACCAGTTCGTATTCATTAATAACAACCTTATTGTCTTTTGGGGTTTTCACTCCATTTCTACTATTAGCTGCAAACGCAGGAATACTAAGGCTTGAGATTAGCAAAGCACTTAAAAACAAAGCAAGAAACTTTTTAGTCATAATATTAACCTCCTATTTTACATTCTAATTAATATGTGTTATTTTTGTTTTAACATCCCAATCGTTTCTTTTTTGAAAGATTAGAATATCAATATTGTTTAGTCCGATGGAATCACTCCTTTCTACATTTTCATTTGGAATTCACAAGAACTTGTCTTGCAGACACGTAAGGAACTTTTTGCTTTTCACTAAATAAAGACAATTAAAGAAGTATTTTGCAACACATTTTGTACATTATTTTCCAAATAATATAAAGAAGTAGTAGATTTTATAAGTTTGACCGAAACATCTGTTTCATTTTTTATTTCAAATATGGAGGGCTAAATTATTATCCCAAAACTATTTTTCATAAAAGAGACGGCATATATTAGAGATCGTATACAATTAAGTTTGCAAAAGTAAAAAAAGGGAAACCATAGCAACTCTGAAAATGTTAAGCGATGAACAGACCTAGAAGGAGTTGATTAAAGATGGTTTCCCTAATTTTAACTTGCCTTTTGAAAAATGATATTGCAATTCATGTCAGTAGAAGACGCGGTGATAGTACTGGAAAAAACAAATGAACACGAATAATAAAAAACTACAATTTTAAACATGAGAGCATTTGAAAATCATAAAATGTTTTAGGTTTGTTGTTGCATTTTATTCTTTGTGCTGTCTTTAGTTTATATAAAGCAAAAAAATTTATTTACACGTTTGCTATCTAACGATACAGGAAGTCTATTAATTAAATGATAATATCGAATTGTACGTTTTTTAAATGAACTGGTTCACTTACTAAAGAGAAAGAATTGGTGAGTTGGCAAACTATGAGAATTCATTGCAATAATAAAGGGCACAAAAGGAGAGATGAGTTTAATATGAATAAAAAATATTTAGTATGGATAATTATTGCCTTGTTGTTCCTGTTTTTTTGGTTATCAAACAAAGATAGACTACTTGATTATGATGATTATAAAGAAATGGAGTTACTTTCAAAGAAAAGTCACATAGAACTTGGGAAAGAAGGATATTCAGAATTGGATATAGAGAAGATAGAACAGTTTAATGTCAACTATAAAAACCATTTAAAATTATTGGATATTGTTGAAAATGATAATATAGAAAATTATGGATACAACAATAGGAGTCTTGATAATAAAACAAAGAGTGATATTGTTTACGATGAAAATCATTACACTATACAAGACAGTGGTTTATCTTACACCACTACTATAATGGATTTGATTGGCGATAAGGGTAGAGAAGCGGGTAGAATAGTCATTGAGTTTGAATGGGGTACAATACCACACACTCAAAACCAATATATCAATGTCGAATACCCTAAGTATATACCTGCCAATATTTATACCTTATTAAAATACAAGAAACCAGATGATGAATATGACGTTGTTTATAAGATGTGTGAATTAAAACCTTATAATTTTATTGATGTATTTTTTGCTGATATTGCTACCGAAAAAACTATAAATCAAGAAAATTATATTCTGAGTTCAGGTACAATTGTTTTGGATGTGGAATCAACTATTAAAGGCATAGGTATAATGCCATTATCTGTAACATCAAAATATGTAGAAAAGTCTCTTTTTGGCAAGGAGAAGGTATTGTCAGAGCAAAAAATAGTAAATGCAGAACAAATCAGCAACCCGATTATCAATGAAAATCTTATAGAACTGGCTAAGTATGACGAGATAACATTATATGCAAATAGCCCAGCGGAGGAAGGTATCTATAAGGGTATCACCGTTAAAATAAAAGATAAAAAGGTTAATTTCCCATGGTATAATGAAAGGGAATCTGCATTTTGGCCAACTATTAACAAGGCCGATATTAATGCCGATGGAAACGACGAAATCGTAATTGTGTTAACAACCGGCGAGGGTACTGGAATATGCATTCAAGAATTACACCTTCTGAATATGGAGGATTTATCCGAGATAACTGGAATGGAAAATCCTTTAGAGGTTATTAAAAATAATGTAAGTTCTACAATTGCAAAGAACCATGGCCAGGTATCCGTGAAAGTTGAATGGGATGGCAATATTATGGAAAGAACCTATCAAGAATCAGATGCCAGCGTTTGGAATGACAAGGTTGTTTTTGGTAATATAGTAAAATATGGTGTTTATGAAAACAAGCTTTATGCTTTTCTCCCTGGCAGTCTTTCCTTTGGGGGACTTTATGAGTTTGAAGCCGCAATTGAATATGGAACAGATCTAAAGGTGCAAAAAATAACGATTGAAGACACCAATAAGGAAAGCGCCTTTGAGAAGATAAAGAACCAATAATACGTAAAGTTCTTGTAAGGGATTAATAGCCTTAAACACGAAAGAACATATGATTCTCAATTACAATTTTCAATTACTTTTCTGGGCGTGATACCCACAAAAATATAGTACTCATAGCCATTATGATTCGTTACACGAGTTACATAGCGGTATTTATGTTACTGGTGAAAGCAGAAAATATTCACTATAAATTGTAATATTCAAGCATAATGAATGAAAAGGGGGCCTGTAACATGAAAAACAAATGTCTTTTTATAACCATTATTCTGCTTGTATTGTTGCTGCAAACAGCCTGTATGACAACGAAAGAGGCAGCTGATTCACAAACAAACAGTAACCAAGACATTCGTGAGGTCATGTCAGATGTGGTAAACAATTCGGATGGCATATCTGTTGTTATAGAACGGACTTTCTCCCGCGGTACTATAGCTGCACCTGCCAACGAAGAACATTTTCGGGAACTTGCCGGTTTGTTAGCGGAAATTGATCTTTCTTCAATTTCTGAAGAACATGAAGGACCCAACGTTGGTGATTCCGGTGTAATAACCATCAGTGTCATGGGTGTCGATTTGCTTCTCGAAAGCGGCGGCAAAGACTATGCTCTTACCATTCAGGTTGATGAAAGCCATTCATATTTAGAGTTTTATGATGCGGAAAACAGTGTTTCAGAGCCTTCCGGCATAGAGAACAATAAACTTAAACTGCGTGGACCACGTGAGGCCGTTTTAAACTTCCCAGATATCAAAGCCGTTGTTGATGCAATTCAGCAAGACGACACCGACCTCAAAAACTGTGCGCAAATAACTGTCTTGTCGGATTCCGGCACAGGATTTGGTGATATTAAGAAAGAGTATACCGTCATGAAGTCGTATTCTGCTGTTATCAAAAAAGAACTGGAATTTACGATAGCAAAGACCGAGGCTATCGAACAAATCAATGTGGAGGATTGCGATCTGCAAATCGTTTTTGGCGACACCTGTTATCTTTTCGACACAACCACAGGAGCTTTCATTGTTGACGGAGCCGATTCATATTGTATTGAGGCCTCGCGGCTCAAGTTTCTGCTCCCTTATTTCAAGGCCCACTCGACTTAAGTGGGACCAAGTTGGGTCTTTTGTCCCTTGACAAGATAAGCATTAGAGCACACAATATATAGTACATGGAAGAGTTGTTGCATACTACATATAGTACGGAGGGTGTTTTAATGAACTTATCGGAAAACGTTATTAAGGTGTTGGAAAAAAGGTATTTAATCAAAGACGAGAAGGGCAATGTTATCGAAACGCCCGAGGAAATGTTTAAAAGGGTGGCCGATAGCGTTGCAAGCGCGTATAAGGAAGAGGATGGAACCGAAGAGTTGGCGGAGAAGTTTTATCAGGCCATGACTAACTTAGAGTTTCTTCCCAATTCACCGACGTTAATGAACGCCGGAAGGCCCATGGGGCAGCTCTCGGCTTGCTTTGTATTGCCGGTAGAGGATGCCATGGAAAGTATTTTCGATACCATCAAAAACGCGGCGCTTATTCACAAATCAGGAGGCGGTACGGGTTTTAGTTTTTCCAGGATACGGCCCAAGGGTGCCACAGTAGCTTCCACGGGAGGGGTGGCCTCCGGACCGGTGAGCTTCATGAAGGTGTTCAATGCTGCTACCGAGGCCGTTAAACAGGGGGGAACGAGGCGCGGCGCCAATATGGGGATACTGAGGGTGGATCACCCCGATATTTTGGAATTTATCAAATGCAAAGAAGACAACACCGAGGTGACAAATTTTAATATAAGCGTGGGGATAACCGCTGATTTTATGGAAGCGGTCGGTAAGGATGAAGAATATGACCTCATTAATCCCCGTACTAAAAAAACTGTCGGCAGGCTCAAGGCTAAAAAGGTTTTTGATATGATTGTTGAGATGGCCTGGACCAACGGAGAACCGGGAATCATTTTTTTGGACAGGCTCAATAAGGACAATCCTACTCCTGCCCTGGGTGAGATAGAGTCTACTAATCCTTGCGGGGAACAGCCTTTGCTACCTTATGAGTCTTGCAACCTGGCTTCGATCAACCTGGCAAAGATGGTTAAAAAATCAGGGAAAAAAGCCCTTGTCGACTATAAAAAACTGGAGGATACGGTCCGGCTGGTGGTGCATTTTCTGGACAACGTTATTGAGGCAAATAATTATCCCTTGACGTTAATCGAAGAAATGACGAAGCAAACCAGAAAAATTGGTTTGGGAGTGATGGGTTTTGCGGACCTTTTGATTTCCCTTGGCATTCCCTATGATTCTGAAGAAGGTGTTAAGCTCGGTAAAGAGATAATGTCCTTTATCGACAAGAAATCCAAAGAGGAGTCCATTGAGCTGGCGAAAAAAAGAGGGACTTACCCGGCATATAAAAACAGCAAGCACAAAAAGAGCGGTCTGGCTTTGAGAAATGCCACCACCACTACGATTGCCCCAACCGGTACAATTAGCATTATTGCCGGAACATCAAGCGGAATCGAGCCGGTGTTTGCGATTTCCTACTTCCGCAATGTCATGGATAATGACAAGCTGGTGGAAATCCACCCCTTGTTCGAAGAATTAGCCGTGCGGGAAGGGTTCTATTCGGAAGAATTGATGGAGGAAATTGCCAAGAAGGGTTCTCTGCATGAGATAGAAGGTATCCCTTCGCACATCAAGAGATTGTTTGTCACGGCCCATGACATCAAGCCTTACTGGCATATCAGGATGCAGGCTGCCTTTCAGGAGCATGTGGATAATGCGGTTTCTAAGACGGTCAATTTCTCTCATTCCGCAACCAAAGAAATGGTGGAAGAGGTGTATATAAAGGCGTATGAAACGGGCTGTAAAGGAGTAACTATTTACAGAGACGGCAGCCGGGACGCCCAGGTCTTAAATATTGGGAAGGCGGACTCGGACAAGACAGATGCGGACAAGACGGATTCTCAGGAACAGAAAAAAGGTATTATTCCGCGCCCGCGTCCCAAGGTAACCAGAGGTCTTACCGAGAAGGTGAAGATCGGCTGCGGTAACTTGTATATTACTGCTAATTACGATGATAACGGAATATGTGAGGTTATGACTAATCTCGGCAGGGCAGGAGGCTGTCCCAGCCAGAGTGAGGCCACGAGTAGGCTGATTTCGATAGCACTGAGGTCAGGAATAAGTGTGGAAGCCATTATTGAGCAGTTGAAGGGTATCAGGTGCCATTCGACCTTGAGCCAGCGGGCTAAGGGGAATAAGGAAATCAACGTTCTCTCCTGTCCGGATGCTATCGGCAGGACATTGGAAAAACTGAACAACGGACGTTTGGAATCCAGTGATCCGAGTATTGAGGAAATAGAACTATCGCTGAGGGTACAGTCTGAAACCACTGATTTATGCCCGGAATGCGGTTCACCTGTGGAGTATGAGGGTGGCTGTAAGGTCTGCAGAAGCTGTGGGTACTCCAAGTGCGGTTGATCCACGGGATGTTTGAAACGAAAACGAGGGGGAGGGAGAATGAAGAAGATCAAGGTTTTCGGGGATAATGTTAATCTATATGAAGATTGGTTTGCGCAAAACGAATTAATATTTGCAGCCGAATTAGAGGCGATAAGGCAGTTATTGCCTGCAGGCAAAGGTTTAGAAATAGGCGTTGGAACGGGTTTGTTTGCAGAGGCTTTAGGCATTGAGGATGGTGTCGAACCCTCTGCCAAAATGCGGGCGAAAGCAACTGAAAGGGGTATCAATGTTATTGATGCCGTGGCCGAGGAGTTACCCATATCGGATCAGAGTTATGACTTTGCTTTGATGGTAACCGTCGATTGCTTCCTTAAAGATATTTCACGGGCCTTTCAAGAGATCAGGAGAATATTAGTTGCCGAAGGGTGTTTGATAGTTGCCTTTATAAACAAAAAAACACCGCTAGGTGAAATGTATGAAAAGGGAAAACAGGATAACGTTTTTTATAAGGATGCAACCTTTCATTCCGCTCAAGAAATAGAGCAACTGCTTCAGGAGGCCGGGTTTACCATAAAAGAGAAGAGGCAGACGGTTTACAGTCTGAATAATGAGCCTCAGCGAATCGAAAAGGGACTTGGCGAAGGTGTTTTTTCGGTCATCAAAGTACAGGTGAGTGATAAATAATTAGGGGCTGATGAATAACGCAGTTTTTCCATCAAGTCAAAAAAACAGGTCTTAACCAGCTCCAATATATTGATTCCAAAAATGAGCGTAAAAAGGCTCTTAACCTTTTCTCCAAGTTCATTACCAAAAATACAAGAT
>JAHDSQ010000035.1 GCA_018432615.1 Clostridia bacterium | reverse complement strand
TGGATTTAGGAAATATGGTTAAATGATACTGGCTTGTTAAGAACAGATTTGATTGTTTATTCATTCTTAACAAGCCAGTGTCATTAAATAAACACAACGACATAAAAACACGCTTGACATCCTCTTGGCACGGCTATATAATATTCACAATTACACCTGTCTTGTCAGGTGTAAACTTTGCTAAGAGGTGAACCGTCATGAATGTTAAAGAAATTGTATGGGGTGGGTTGCTTACATCCCTAGCACTCATTATTCCACTTGCTTTTGGTGGTACTTTAGGGGTTACTATCCCTCCCTTTAGTGCTACGCTGGCATCCCATGTTCCGGTAATGTTTTCAATGCTGATCAGTCCGCTGGTTGCTCTGATGGTTGCCGCAGGTTCTGCTCTCGGCTTTCTTATCAAGCTGGGGCCGGTCATCGGGGCACGTGCCGGAATGCACGTCATTTTTGCCGTATTTGGGGCTTTGATGATTAGGCGCGGTTATTCCTTTAAAGCCACCCTGCTCGCCACGATGCCGATTCACGCCCTTTCCGAGGCGTTGATCGTATTGCCTTTCGGTTTTACGTTGCAGAAAGCAGGTGTAGCTGTAGGAATTGGAACTGCTCTGCACCACGGCGTTGACAGTCTTATTGCCCTATCCCTATATGGAATCATCGGTTACATGATACCGAAATTTACTTCCTCAGAAAAAACCGGGTAATCCCGGTTTTTTTCTGTTTTGCGATTGTCAATTGTCTAACACATAAGCAATTCCCAATGTTCCGGGTCCGACGTGCAATCCGATAACAGGTCCAATCGCACTGATGCTAATTTCCTTATGGATCTTAGCTCTACAGACTTCCTTGATCTTTTCAGCTTCGGAAAAACAATCAATATGGTGGATTGACGTTCCCCTGACCCCGTATTTTGCCGCATCCTCTTCATAGATGGAAAGCATTGTGTTCAAAGCCTTCTCTGTTGTCCTAACCTTATCGTGAACTGCAACCATACCTTCACGCAATGTTAGGATAGGTTTCACCTGTAATAATGTTCCCATTAAGGCTGCCGCCCCACCGATCCTGCCACCTTTTTTTAAATATTCTAATGTTTTCGGGACAAAGTAAAGCCTGCTGCGATCTATGGTTTCCCTGATTACCTCTGCGACCTCGTCCAAGGAAGCTCCTTGCTCCGCAGCCCTGGCTGCAGCAAGAACGATGTACCCTAGCTGCATTGCCGTCGCCCGGGAATCAACAATCTCGATTCTGGCCTGGGGATGCTTTTCCAAAACCATCTTGCGGGCTGTTTGGGCAGAATGATATGTTCCGCTTAATTCACTTGAAATAAAGGTGGCAGCTGTTTCGTGCCCTTCTTCCACATTCCTTAAAAACACCTCATAAAAGTTCGTTGGAGAGGGTTGGGAAGATGTAGGTATCTTAGGGCTTCGAGCCATTTTTGCATAAAATTCGGAGTTACTTATTTCAGTTTCTTTGTAGGAAACGTCCGGAAAGATAACACTTAAAGGGACTATCGTCAGACAATGCCCCCTTTTAACTTCTTCAGGAAAATACGCCGTGCTGTCGGTGATTACTTTCACTACCACAATAATAACCCCTTTCCTCAACACCTTCCTTGCCCTATCACAAAACTACAAAAAGCTTACCGTTCTTCACGAAAATATGACACCCCTAGCCCTTTTGGTGGCACGTTTTCTCTGGATTTTTTCATTGATGTTATTACCAAGATAACGATGGTGGCAAGATAGGGCAGCATATCAACAAAATACAAGGATACCGGAAAGCCTGTTCCCTGTATTCGAAAACCTATGATGTCCAAACCACCGAATAAAAATGCGCCGATTACAGCTTTATACGGGTTCCAAGCAGCAAATATTACCAAGGCCACGGCAATCCAACCTCGTCCCGCGATCACATTCTCCTGCCAAGCCGGCACATATACCAAAGATAAATATGCCCCTCCCAGGCCGCACAAAGCACCGCCCAAAAGAACATGCAAGTATTTATTAAGAGTGATATTTATACCAGCTGCGTCAGCTGCCGCAGGATTTTCACCGACAGCCCTAAGATTCATACCTAACCGTGTTTTGTAGAGATATACACCTATAACAATTGCCGCCGCATAGCCCAAATAAACAAACATATCCTGTGAAAAAAGCACCTCCCCCAGGATCGGTATTCTATTCAATAGCGGAAACGGAAAAGGCTTAAAAAATGCCTTTAAATTATTCGGAACTACTTGTCCAATCAGTTTCTGACCAATAAACCCGGAAAATCCCGTGCCGAAAATAGTCAGGGCTAGTCCCGAAACAACTTGATTGGCCCGTAAGCTTATCGTTAACACGGCAAAGATTAAAGCCCCGCCGGCACCGGCTAAAAAGGCAGCAGCTAAAGCCAACAATGGTTGATTAGTGGTAACCCCGACGTAAAACCCGGAAACAGCCCCCATTAGCATCATACCTTCTACGCCCAGATTGAGGTTACCGGCCTTTTCGGTAATTATTTCTCCCAATGTAGCAAAAAGCAACGGTGTCCCGGCAACCACTGCCGCAGCAAGGAAAGAAACAGTCACATTTGTCACTTCTCCTGCCCCTTTCTTTCATAATTGCTTACTCTTTGCGCAGTATAACTCGATAGCGAATAAAAAATTCACTGCCCAAGACAAAAAACAGTATCATGCCTTGCAACAATAAGGCTGTTGATTCCGGTATGCCATGAGCTGTTTGAATGAATGAGCCTCCTTGCAGTAAAGCAGCAAACAACAGGGAGACCAAAAGGATAACCAAGGGCTTTAAGGCCCCCAACCATGTCGTGATAATCGCGGTATACCCCACCCCTCCCGAGACCTCTACCGAAAGCGTATTACTGACCGCCGAAGCCTCAATCATTCCCGCTATTCCGCATAATGCACCACTTAAAAAAATGGCGGAAACAATTGTGTTTTTAACATTCATACCCGCATACAAAGCCGTATTTTCACTTTCCCCTAACACGGCAATTTCATAACCCTTTTTCGTATGATTCAAGAAAACATGTATGATTACGATCAACAACAGCATGATGAGCCAACCGACATGGACTCCAAAAAGTTTTGGTAAAACAGCGTTGGCCGTGAAATTAGGTATTTTGGGAAACCCCATGGCTTGTGGATCCTTCCATGGACCATATTGCAAATAAGTAATCCACTTGAGGGCCACGTAGTTCATCATCAAGGTTATTATTGTTTCATTTGTTCTCCACTGAGCTCTAAAAAACCCTGGAATCAGGGCCCACAACCCGCCGCCTAAGGCCCCGGCCACAAACATCAACAGAAGTAGTAGGAACCGCGGAAGATCACCGTAATTTAAGGCCACATAACTTGCGGCAAAGGCACCCATAAGTATTTGCCCATCTGCCCCAATGTTCCAAAACAACATCTTAAAGGCAATGGCTATCCCTAAAGAAGTAATGACCAAAGGAACAGTCTTGATGACTACTTCCCGCACACGGTAGGCTGAGCCAAAGGCCCCTTTAATCATGGAAGCATAAACTTCCAAGGGATTCAAATCAAGAGTCAATAATAATATACCTGCTGCTGTAAACGCTAAAAGAATAGCCAGTAATCGGATAACTATGCTTTTTTTTCTGGATATTTCACTGCGCTTAACTAATCTAAACACTTGATCAATCCCCTAACTTATCGGTCTTTTCTCCCGACATCAACAAGCCTAGTTCTTCTTTGCCGGCCTTGTCGGCATCCAAAATACCCATAACTTCACCATGGCAGAGTACCATTATCCGGTCGCACAGTTCCAATAAAACATCAAGGTCTTCACCTACGTATAATATGGCGACGCCTTTTTCTTTTTCCTCGTTTATCAAGTCATAGATCTTGTAACTGACATTAATATCAAGACCCCTGACCGGATAAGCCGTTATTAGCAAGCTAGGATTTGAATTAAGTTCTCTTGCCAGCAGAACTTTTTGTATGTTGCCCCCTGAAAGTTCCCGAATGGAATTATTTATACCGGGAGTGCTGATGTCCAGCTTTTTGATAGCTTGACGGGCTTTCTCCCGAGCCTGTTTTCGATCCACAAACATACCCTTTTGTTTGTAATAATCCTTCAAAATAAAATTATCAACCATATCCATCGCAGCAACCAGCCCCATCCCCAACCTGTCTTCCGGAACAAAACTCATGCTAATGCCCAAAGAGCTAATCTCCCGGGGGGATTTTCCGACGAGACTCTCTCCTAAATATTCGATCGAACCACCTGTTATCGGATACAGACCTGCCAGTGCCTCACATAATTCCTTCTGCCCGTTTCCGGCCAACCCGGCAACTCCCAATATTTCTCGGGTAGCAAGCTTAAAGCTTATGCCGCGCAGGGTTTTTATCCCCTCTTCGTTAACAGCCTGCAAATCCTTTACCTCCAGCAGCACCCGTCCCTTTTCGGTCTTAGGCCTTTTTATAGAAAGATCCACCTTATGACCGACCATTAATTCCGCTAACTCTTGAGGGCTTGTCTCTTCTTTTGTTAATGTTTTAACCGTTTCCCCTTTACGCAAAACCGTAATCCTATCGGCAATCATCATGACTTCATTCATTTTATGGGTGATAAAAATTACGGCACAGCCCTCATCTTTCATTTTTTGTATTATTTCAAACAGGTTCTCGGTCTCCTGGGGCGTCAACACGGCTGTCGGTTCATCTAAGATCAGGATATTGGCCCCTCGAAATAAAACCTTCATGATTTCCAGCTTTTGTTTCTCTCCCACCGTCATGTCGTAAACTTTTTGGTCGGGATTTATTTTTAAACCGAATCTTTCCGAAAGAGCAACAATCTCACCGTTCAATTTCTCCTTTTGTAAGAGTAAGCCCTTTTTATTCCCCAGGAGAATGTTTTCTCTGGCATTCATATTCTCCACTAATTTAAAGTGTTGATGGATCATACCAATTCCCACTTCAGCAGCTATTCTGGGAGAGTTCAACCTGGTTTCTTTTCCGTCAATATAAACAGAACCGCTGTCAGGGATATAAATCCCTGACAGCACATTAACAAGGGTGCTTTTCCCTGCCCCGTTTTCACCCAAGAGGGCATGAATCTCACCATATTTTACTTGCAAGTCTATATTCTTATTGGCAACAACTTTTCCGAAGGTTTTGGTGATACCTTCCATTGCTATATCTGCCATCATGCTAACCTCTCACAACTATTCGACTTTTCCTTCAACACCTTCAACCAACCACATGAATTCCGTACCAAACAACTCTTCATCTGTCATCGTAATACCCTCTTTAACCCTTAGTTCGCCTGTATTATCTTTAAGCGGTCCGGTGAAAATTTTATTTTCACCGGATAAAATCTCGGCTTTTGCCTTTTCGACAGCCTCTTGCGCACCCTCAGGTGCATTTTCCGTAAGAGGTACCAAATCTACGGTTCCATCCTTCAGGTTGCCCAAAAAGGCCTCCGATTTCCAAGTACCATCCATAACTGCTTTAACCTGGGAAACATAATAGGGGCCCCAATGCCAAATAGGCGAAGTCATATATGCCGTAGGGGCACTTTCACTCATATCCGTGTTATAGCCAATAGACCATACCCCGCTTTCCTCAGCCGCTTGCTGGGGTCCTGTGGTATCCTGATGTTGGGCAATAACGTCAACACCCTCAGCCAAAAGTGCTTTTGCCGCTTCCTTTTCCTTCGCCGGATCGTACCAAGTATGGGTCCATTTTACTTTAACTACAGCCTCCGGGTTGACAGAACGCACCCCGAGAGTAAAGGCATTGAGGCCACGAATGACTTCCGGTATCTCATAGGCGGCTACATAACCGATTTTGTTTGCCTCCGTCCTCATACCAGCAACAATCCCCGATAGATAACGGGATTCGTACATACGTCCAAAATAATTATTCATATTCTCCGATGACTTATATCCTGAACAATGAAGGATTTTTACATCGGGATGATTGTTTGCTGCCTTTTCCGCATAATCCATAAAGCCAAAGCTTGTTGCAAAGATAATGTTGCATCCTTGGTCGATCATATCATTGATGACCTTTTCACATTCCGGACCTTCAGGAACGTTTTCCTTGATTACCGTTTCAACCTGCAGTTGTTCTTCCATGTACAGTTTACCCTCATTGTGAGCATCGGTCCATCCCCCATCACCTACCGGACCCACATAGACAAAGCCAACCTTCACGGTCGAATCCTGTTCGGCGGGGGTACTTTCCTGCCCTCCGCAGCCGGTGCCAAGCAATGCCACCATCATAACAACTAAAAACAAACAAAGCATTTTTTTCATAGTTTTAGCCTCCGTTCATAAATTCTATATATTTTACTCAAAAATAATTTTTCCCTGCTCGAGAGATTTGATAACAGCTAAAGACTCCAGCCTGATTCCCATCTTAATGATTTCATGTCTGCCCTTCTGAAACATCTTTTCTATTACAATCCCGACCCCTTCCGGCTTTGCTCCGGCCTGTCCTAATATATCGATCAGCCCTCTCACAGCATTGCCGTTGGCGAGGAAATCATCAATTATCAACACCCTGTCCTGTTCTGAGAGCACCTTTTTTGCAACTATTATTTCATAATGCTTCTCTTTTGTAAAAGAGTAAACCTTGCTTTTATATATTTCCCCTGTAAAGTTTGAAGCTGTTCCTTTTTTTGCAAAAACAACCGGCACCCCAAAATATTGGGCAGTTATACATGCAATACCTATTCCCGACGCCTCGATCGTAAGAATCTTTGTAATATCGCTTTTGGCAAAACGGTTCTTGAATTCCTGCCCAATCCTATTATATAGCCCGATATCACACTGGTGGTTGAGGAAACTATCTACCTTAAGTATTTTCCCGTCTATTACTTCAGCACATTCCAGTATCCTGTTTTTTAATATTTCCATTTGTTCCCCCCTTCCACCATCCTTCGACGTTTACCAATGAAAAATCCCCCGGGAAGAGATAAGTCCTCCCGGGAGCAATTATTTATGAACATTACCTGCCGTTACACAATTACCTTATGTTTTGTTTCCAGTTATAAATAATAAACCAATAACACTCTAAAAGCAAGACGTTAGTAAAACATTAGGACGGTATTTTGTCGGTTATTTTCATTCTCATATGGCGCTTTCTCCTGATTCTCCGGTACGAATACGAATGGCGTCTTCAACATCATATATAAACAGCTTACCGTCCCCTATTTTTCCTGTATAAGCCTCTCTTTTAATCATCTCCACCACTTCATGAAGGATATTGTCGGAAACCACTACTTCAATTTTAACCTTCTGAATCAAATTTACGGTATACGTGCTGCCGCGATAGACTTCGGTTCTGCCCATCTGCAAACCACACCCCATTACCATTGTAACCGTCATGCCTTTGATGCCAAAATCAGCAAAGGCATTTTTGACATCCTCCAGCTTATTAGGCCGCATAATGCACTCTATTTTCTTCATTTCCACTGCCCTCCTCCCTTTGTTGGTAATATCTTACAACTCTATGCGTGTCGTTCTCATAATAAAACCGGGATACGCTTCAATACCATGTTCTCCGATATCTAACCCTGATTCTTCTTCTTCATTCGTAACTCGCAAGCCCACTGTTTTCTTAACAACTTTAAACAGGACAAATGAGGTTAAAATGGTCCAAGCAAAAACGGAAGCTATCCCTGTTAACTGAATTCCCAACAAGTTCACACCTCCGCCGTATAAAGCACCGCCCTCTACAGCGAACAGCCCCACCGCCGCCGTACCAAAGGTACCGCATATCCCGTGAACCGAAACAGCTCCTACCGGATCATCGATTTTCAATACCTTGTCAATGAATTCTACGGAGTATACCACCAATATACCGGCCATCAAGCCTATACAGGCAGCTCCTCCCGCACTGACAGATGCGCAGCCGGCGGTAATAGCCACAAGCCCGGCTAAAGCCCCGTTTAGAGTTATCGTCACATCCGGTTTTTTGTATTTAACCCAGCTCACCAGCATTGCTCCCACCGCACCGGCTGCAGCGGCAAGGTTTGTTGTGACTGCTATTATTGCTATGCTGGGATCGGTTCCGGCTACCGTACTACCCGGATTGAAACCGAACCAGCCAAACCACAGAATAAATACTCCCAATGCACCTATTGTTATGCTATGTCCCGGAATGGCATTTGATTTTCCGTCTTTATTATACTTGCCTATACGGGGACCAATAAGATACGCGCCGACTAGGGCTGCCCAACCGCCAACCGAATGGACAACGGTAGAACCCGCAAAATCTATCATTCCCAGCTCGGACAGCCAACCCCCTCCCCAAATCCAGTGACCAACTATCGGGTATATTACGGCGCTGATGACCACGCTGTAGATGAGATACGATAAGAATTTAGTTCTTTCCGCCATAGCACCGGAAACAATAGTAGCAGCTGTAGCGGCAAAGACCGTCTGAAAGAGCAGAAAGGCCCAAATAGGAATGCTTAACCCCAAGTGAACGAAGCCATCCGTCATAGCAAACCCTGTGGTTCCAAATAATCCTGCTCTGTCGACTCCGAACATCACCGCAAAACCAAACAGCCAATAAATTAAAGATCCTGCTGCAAAATCCATCAGATTCTTCATAATGATGTTTCCGGCATTTTTAGCTCGGGTAAATCCTGCCTCAACCATCGCAAAACCAGCCTGCATGAAAAAAACCAAAAACGCCGCCATTAAAGTCCAAACAGTATCCAACGCTATTGACGTGCTTTCAATCATACTCAGTTCCTCCGCGGCACCTGCCACAACGGGCAAACCCAGCATAAATGCGAGAAATACCGTTAGTGTCGCTGTTCTTTTTTTTGTTTTCATTGCCTTACATCTCCTTTGTTTGTATTAAATGACTTGAGAAGCTTGAAATACAAAAAGGCACCCTTCGGTGTTTTAACACCAAAAGGCACCTTCGCCTCACGAACATCCGATACACCCTTGTACCTGATATTGAATATTAACTTAGCTTGATAGTAGCAGAAATAAAAATTTATTCAACCCTTTTACTGAAGATATACTGTATACTGCTGTCATTCTTGCCAATCATGCAGCATGAGCCACTCCATAAAAGGCTGTCCGTCTTTTTCCTTCACCGTTCCGAACATTATATCTTCAGCCCCGTCTCCGGTTTCCAGATAGTGCTCGAGGGTCAGCCTGATTACATCAACATGCTTCCTTTTCAATACTTCACTTTCCGGAACCCAATGTAAAGTTCCTTCTTCTGAAGCAGAAACCTCTCTCCTTTGTGTTTTGCCAAAATGAAAATAATTGACCACCATTTCGTCCTTACTCTTTCGCAGAATTATATATTTTAGGCTCAATTCTTTTATGTCTTTTTCTTGGATACCGCTTTCCTCTTGAACTTCGCGCAGACAGGTTCGGTATGGGTCGTTTATTTCCCACGGTTCCATATGACCGCTGATTCCATTCCAAAAACCGGGGGCGATTTTTCTGTTATCAGCCCTTTTCATCAACAAATAATCATTGTTGTTCTTTAAAAAAACAGTGACTATGTTCTTGAGTTTAATCAATACGATCCCCTCCAGTTTTACTTCAGACTGCTAATCTTTACTCAAGAATGATGTGGATCGTGATATGTTGGTAGTGGCGGGAGCGTGTGGGAATCGAACCCACCAAACGAAGGATCGCTCCGTCCCGCTGGTTTTGAAGACCAGGCGCAACACCAGTCACAATCCGCCCCCATGTAAATACCTTTACGACAAACAATTATACACTAATTATTTCTCTTTACCAACTACCCTGCGAACGTTGCCTGTTCTTACTGTAAATTTAATTTTATCCAGATGTTCTAATAACGGAACAACCACTTTTCTTGTCGTTCCCAAAGCATCACGCGCCTCCGCAACGGTAAACTCAACCTTCGACTCAGCCAGTTTTAGCAACTCGCCTTGTGCTGTCTCCAGCAAGGTATGCCATATATAGGTATCACCATCAAGTGGATAAATCTTCTCCGTCCTCAACAAAAACTTCAGCAGCTGCGAAGCATCGCCCTCTTTTATTGCTAAGTCTTCTTTAACCGTCTTCCAATATGGTATTTGCCAGGCTTTGTTAAGATAATATTCTTCTATTGCCAGTATCTTATCCGCCAAGTGTTTATCTATATTTAATTTATGCCCGTAACATGTTACATACTGATTGTCCGTTAACGAGAGACTTTTTCGGGCAATAAAAATCTCTAGTACTGCATTAAACATCTTTGTGCTCATATCGCTGAAATATTGGGATCTTAGCTGTTCCTTCTTCACTCCCGGTTCGAGAGGATATTTCTCAAGGTGTATTTCTATTTCCCGGGAAATTTTTTTCTCCCAGTACTCGAAATATCCCGTGCTTGCATATATCTGTTCCTCCCCGCTTCCCAGGGATACTGCCTCGCCTTCCTTTTCCAATGCTTGCATATAAAGCAACACTTCTTTATCCTCAAGCCCACTGTAGACACTCAACTCATTAAGTGTAACAGGCTTGCTTTTTTTTGTAATGTATAAACTGATGATTTTTTCCGTATTACCGGTTTCTTTTGTTTTTAATTCATCCGTGTCCCATCCGTCTTTTAATTTTCGTCTCTCTGCATCAGGCTCAATAACTCTCCCCCCGCCTATTGTCTGTAAGGGAGAATACCTTCGTAGGATATAGTTATCGCCCCTTACCGCGACAAGGGGATTTTCCAATACTATCTGTATAAATCCTTCTTCTCCCGGCTGTAGTTCCTGTTGCCAAGGCAAAACTACCCTGCCAAGAATTTCCGCTGTCCCATGATGAAACCTGACACGTGCCATGTGCCGAAGAGCATCAGGAGCATCCGGCAAAAGATAACAAGAAAGATCAAGTCGTCGGGATGGCTTTAAACGTTCCGGAGCAGCCAGTACATCTCCTCGTTCAACCTGAGAGTATTCCAGCCCGGCTAGATTTACCGCTACACGCTGTCCTGCGACGGCTTTATCTACTGTCTTATTATGCACCTGAAGCCCTCTTACCCGTGCAGGCCTCCTGCGGGGCAGTATTTCGACATTATCCCCTACCAGAAGCTTTCCATTATTTAAAGTACCGGTGACCACAACTCCAAAGCCGGGCATTTTAAATACCCTGTCTATATGAAGACGCGCAAATCCAGGCCCTTTCCTTTTAAAATCTGAGCGCACCGCAAATTCATCCAACAGTGAAATAAGCTTTTCTCTGCCTGCTCCTGTGCTTGCAGAGACTTCTACTGTCTTTGCATTATTATACCTAGTGCCCTTTAGCAGTTGTTCGACTTCTTCCTTGACTAATGCAATGTATTCACTCTCTACCAGGTCGATTTTACTAATGACTACAATTATTTCTCTGATTTCCAAAAGCCTTAGGATGTCCAAATGCTCCCGTGTCTGAGGCATAATACCCTCATCCGCAGCAATTATCAGAAGCGCCAGATCCATCCCAATCACACCGGCCACCATGTTCTTTATAAACCTTTCATGCCCGGGAACATCGACTATGGCGGCATTCTTGCCACAAGGTAATATTAGATTTGCAAAACCTAGCTCTATGGTGATGCCTCGCTTTTTTTCTTCCTTCAGGCGATCTGTATCCATCCCCGTTAGCATTTTCACTAAAGCTGTTTTACCGTGATCGATGTGACCGGCTGTTCCGATAACAAGGCTGGACATTATTCCACCTCCTGCGGATATTTTTTTCATCACCTCCACATAATATTAACAGGAAATATATGGAGGGATGTTATGTCATTTTTACCTACACGCCAAAAGGATGCGTTTCGCGTCCATGTTGATGATCCAACTGCTCTTTACACTTTATCATCAAATTTGCGGGAGCAATTATCCACTTCTTTAAAAAGTCTGCCACCACTGATTATTTGCATCGGTACAGATCGTTCCACCGGAGACAGCTTAGGACCTTTAACCGGCTGGAGATTGACCTCCTTGCTGCGCAAACATACCGTTGAAGTTTTTGGTACGGTAGATAAGCCTGTACATGCTCAGAATCTCGCTAATGTCCTCTCGGAAATTGATGCAAAAATAAAAAAGCACACTGTGATAGCAGTGGATGCTTGTTTAGGCTCCTCTTCAAACATAGGCTCCGTTCTGATAGAACCGGCTCCCTTGAACCCGGGAAGCGCCTTAAAAAAAGTTCTACCCAGTATAGGAGACATCAGCATCAGCGGAGTGGTCAATGCAGGAGGTTTTTTTGAGCTGCAAGTTCTGCAGAATACGCGGCTCAGTCTTGTCCTTAAAATGTCCCAACTCATCGCCGATGGAATATATTTTTCTTTGCTTAATCCAATTAGGTCTAATAACAGCTCTTCCTGCTCTTAAATACCTGTTCTTTCTTTCACTATGCTTTCTCTTACAATATTCTCTCTTGTTATTTTGTTTAAGTTTACATTACTACCGACACCACCGACTTCGGAGGCCGTTTCCATGATACAGTTGCCTTTAAAAAGGGCTCCTTGCTCAATGATTAGATCCTTGACTCTAATATCGCCATACAGCTTCGCCGAGGCGGCTAATTCCATCTTCCCCGTAGCCTGAATGTTGCCGTTTATCTTTCCGGAGACAAGAATATTACGTCCTTCAATATTGGCATCAACCCTACCCGACTCACCTACTACCAAATCCCCCTTGGCTTTTATTTCACCTTTTATCTCCCCATCTATCCTTATCGTACCGTTGGCTATAATGTTTCCTTCAAAAGAGGTTCCCTTGCCAATTAACGTATCGATCTTTTCAAATTTTGGATTATCGACATTCCCTGCCTTTTTACTAAACATTGACAACACTCCCGAATTTACTTGTTTATGACCGGTTACTATTTTTTTAGTAACTCATATGGATTTATCCACTGTCCGTTCTTGGCTACCCCAAAGTGCAAATGCGGACCAGTGCTCCTGCCGGTGCTGCCAAGCCGAGCTATCACCTGTCCCTTTTCTACTTTATCTCCCGTCTTGACCAGCAGACTTGAATTATGAGCATATTGGCTTACAAACCCGTATCCATGGGAAATGATGACAACCCTGCCCCACCCCGATTTATATCCGGAAAAGGTTACTACCCCGGCACCGGCTGCTTTGATAACAGTACCGTATGATGCCGCAATGTCAATACCGTTATGAAATTCACTCCTGCCGGGAGAATACGGATTTCTTCTCCATCCAAAGGACGAGGTAATTCTCCCCTGCACAGGCCAAATATCGGGCAAGGCATTTTGATAAGCAAGCTGACTTTCAACGTCAGACTTAAGCTTAGTCATTGCGCTCTCCTGAGATGTCAGCAGTTCATCCATTTTAGCTAATTTCTCTTTTAATTCCTCCAGTGTGTCAACCTCTTCATTCCCCACAGGAAGCTCCATAATTCTTTCATGCGACTCCACATCTTGGCTCTCCAACCCCGGGGCTACCAAATATTCGCTTTCCTTATATGGTATCAGCATCCCCTGTTGGCCCGCTATTTGACCAAGGTCTACTCCTCCTACTCCCAACCCCATTGTTATCAGCTCCAGCCTCTGCTGGTTACGAGAACTATCTATAGTCCTAAGAGACTTTTCCTCCTCGGAGGGACTTGCCAATCCAACCTTCGCCCTCACTTCCTGGTCGAGCTCAATTAAGCCCTCCAGTTTATCCTGCATAACTACTGCCAAACTCTTCAACTCTCTTATTTCAATTTCCTGTTCCTGGTTTACCTCTCGCAATTCCTGATTTTCAGCGGCTACGTATCTTAACTGAAAATATCCGGCAATAAAAGACACCACAATCAGCATACATATTATGCTGACCGCTAAAAACGACTTAAGCAACCACATGGGTAGACAATAATTTTTTATTGAATTCCCTTGACTATGTGGTATGACCATCATTGTCATATGAGTCGTTTTTTTCTTTTTCTTTGCCTTTTTTTCTGTTTTAATAACCATTCGCAACCTACCTCGGTTCGTTTGGAGTAAAAGAGTCGCCTATAAGAGTTCGCTATTAACTCGATAAATCCTGCTGCTCGGACAATAGATTAAATGTTCTGTTTTTTTATAACATAGCATCTGTTGTTAGACTACGCCCATGCTGGGCGCACCATCAAGAGAAAAAGAGGGAGCAACGTCCTGCCCCCCCTTTTCTTTACACCTTATTCTTTCTTAACATTCCTTCTCAGCCAACACCTGATATTTGGGTTTCGCCTGATAGTGTGTATGCAGCAAATGATGGGATTTTTCTCCTAACGGCTTAACCAAATATTCCTCGTACAATGTTTTTATTGCCGGGTTTTCGTGAGATTTCCGCATCTTCATACTTTTATCCTCGTTATAAACTGCTTGAGCCCTCAAATCCAAGTAGTTATCCTCAAGACTCATACGTTCAGGGCCTGTGACACGTGGCTGTCCTCCGCCACCAATACATCCGCCGGGGCATGCCATGATTTCCACGAAGTGGTATTCTGCTTCACCTGCTTTGATCCTTTCCAGCAGTTTTTTTGCATTACCAAGACCGTGAGCAACAGCTACTTTAACAGTTCCAACCGGAGGTACATCCACAGTCGCTTCTTTAATGCCCTCCAAGCCGCGCACTTCGACAAACTCAAGTTTCTCAAGGGTTTTGCCGGTTACAACTTCATAAACCGTGCGCAGAGCTGCCTCCATAACTCCTCCGGTAACTCCGAAAATCAATCCGGCTCCTGTAGAGATGCCCATTGGCAGGTCGTAATCTTCCTCAGGCAATGAATTGAAATCAAGCCCCGCTTCCTTAATCATTGCAGCCAGTTCTCTGGTTGTCAAAACGGCATCTACGTCTACAAAGCCGCTATCCATCATTTCTGGTCTCTGCCGTTCATATTTCTTCGCGGTGCAAGGCATTACCGAAACCGAGAAGATCTTCGCAGCGTCTATCCCGCATTTTTCGGGATAATATGTCTTAGCCAGAGCACCAAACATCTGCTGCGGAGATTTTGCCGTAGAAAGATTATCTAAAAACTCCGGATAATGTTGTTCACAATACTTAACCCAGCCAGGGCTACAAGAAGTCATCAACGGTAATTTACCGCCGTTTTGCAAACGATCCAGGAATTCATTGCCCTCTTCCATAATAGTAAGGTCGGCCGTAAAATCAGTGTCAAAGATTTTGTCAATTCCCAGTCTCCTTATTGCCGCTACCATCTTTTTAGTAACGATTGTGCCTATCGGCAGTCCGAATTCTTCCCCCAGCGCAGCTCTGACAGCCGGTGCCGTTTGCAGAACAACATGCTTTTCGGGATCATTAATGGCATCCCAAACCTTCTGCATTTCATCTTTTTCCTTTAATGCCCCGACAGGACAGACATTGACACACTGTCCGCAGTAAACGCAATTGACCTCGGAAAGGGGATGTTGAAAGGCCGGTGCAACAATACTGTTAAAGCCTCTCTCGTTAAGTCCCAGCGCTCCAACACCTTGTACTTCGTTACAAACCGCCACACACCGACGACATAGGATACACTTATTCGGATCTCTAACAATCGCCGGGTTGGAAGTATCCATAGGAAAGTTGCTATTCTCTCCCTGAAAACGAATTTCCTTGATCCCAAGTTTCTTTGCTAAGGCTTGCAGTTCACAATCCGTACTGCGGCTGCAGGTCAAGCATTCCATAGGGTGGTTTGACAGGATAAGTTCAACTACGGCTTTGCGGGATTCCCTTACCATCGCCGTATTTGTCCTGACAACCATCCCCTCCGTTACAGGATAAGTACAGGAAGGCTGCAGCCCTCTTGCTTTTTCAATTTCAACTACACAGACCCTGCAGGCTCCGATTTTATTAATATCTTTCAGATGACACAAAGTGGGAATATCGATTCCGGCCTTTTGTGCGGCTTCCAGGACAGTCGAACCCTTGGGCACCTGCACTTCTTGACCGTCAATTGTTAAATTTACCATTTCCATGAGCGGTCACTCTCCTTGCTCTTTTTGATTTAGGCTCCTATTTTTTTGAAATAGCCCCAAATTTACATTTTTCCATGCATGTACCACATTTTGTACACTTGTCCTGATCAATTACGAAGGGTTCTTTAACCTTGCCACTGATAGCGTCAGCAGGACAATGGCGTGCACAAAGCCCACAACCGCGGCACTTGTCTGCATCTATAACAAAAGACAGCAAACTCTTGCAGACACCGGCGGGACATCTTTTCTCATTTATATGTGCTTCATACTCATCCCGGAAATAACGCAACGTGCTTAGAACAGGGTTTGGCGCAGTTTGCCCCAGGGCACAAAGTGCTGTATTTTGAATCGTTGAAGCCAATGTTTCCAAATTCTCAATATCCTCCGGCTCTCCTCTGCCTTCGGTTATTTTTGTCAGTATTTCCAGCATCCTTTTAGTTCCGATACGGCATGGCGGACACTTTCCGCAGGATTCATCCTGTGTAAACTCCAGGAAGAAACGTGCTACGTCAACCATGCAATTATCTTCATCCAAAATGATCATCCCGCCTGATCCCATCATCGCGCCGATTGATTTGAGTTTGTCATAATCGAGTTCCAAGTCCAAATGTTCGGCCGGAATACATGCGCCGGAGGGTCCTCCCAGCTGAGCCGCCTTAAATGCCTTGCCGTCAGGAATACCACCGCCGATTCCGTAGATGATTGTCCTCAGCGTTGTCCCCATCGGAACCTCAATCAATCCTGTGTTGTTGATCTTGCCGGCCAAGGCAAATACTTTTGTACCTTTACTGTTCTCAGTCCCAATGGATGCGAACCATTCGGCTCCTTTAAGAATAATATGTCTTACATTGGCAAGGGTCTCCACATTGTTGATAATTGTTGGTTTTTTCCACAATCCTTCAACTGCCGGGAAAGGCGGCCTAGGTCTCGGCTCCCCTCTTTTTCCCTCAATAGAAGCTAATAATGCCGTTTCCTCACCACAAACAAAAGCACCGGCTCCCAAACGGATTTCTATATCAAAGTCGAAGCCTTTTCCGAAGATGTTTTTACCCAACAGGCCCCTTTCACGAGCCTGTTTTATGGCTATATTCAAGCGTTCTATGGCAATGGGGTACTCCGCACGGCAATAAACATAACCCTGGTTAGCTCCAATGGCATAGCCTGCAATCGCCATGGCCTCCAGCACCGAATGCGGGTCACCTTCTAGCACGCTGCGATCCATAAATGCACCGGGATCACCTTCGTCAGCGTTACATACAACGTATTTTTGGTCTCCTTGAGAATTGTATGCGAACTGCCATTTTAGCCCGGTAGGAAATCCTGCCCCGCCCCGCCCTCTGAGCCCGGCGTTTTTAACCTCTTCTATGACCTCTAATGGTGTCATCTCATGCAATACTTTCCCAAGTGCAAAATATCCGTCATTTCCGATATATTCTTCAATATCTTCGGGATTGATTTGCCCGGAGTTGGTCAAAGCAATTCTTTCTTGGTACTTGAAAAAATCAATGTCTTCAAATTCTTGTACTTTGACTTCATCGGTATTTCCACTGTACAGGATACGCTTGACGACTCTACCCTTAATAAAGTGCTCTTCAACTATCTCTTTAACGTCATCAGGTTTTACTCGACAGTAAAAAGTTCCTTCAGGATATACAACCATGATAGGACCTGTTTCACAAAAACCGAAGCACCCGGTTTCTACAATTTTTATCTCTTTTTCCAAGCCTTTGTCTTTAAGTTCTTTTTTTAACTGTTCTATAATTTGGGGAGCGCCTGACGACGCGCAGCCCGTTCCGGTACACACCAGTACATGGGAACGATAGAACTCCATGTTCGACTCCTCCTTCACCTTTAGCCTTAAGTGAACTTTTCTAATTTAGCCCTTATTTATCTGCGTTAACCAGCCACTCTACAACAGGCTGATTATTAACAACATGTTGGATTATTACCTTCTTTGCCTTCGCCGGATCGAGCTTTCCATATAAACAGGGAGTTTGCCCGGGAATCGTTATCGTCATCAACGGTTCCATATGACACAAGCCGGGACATCCCGTCTGTTTAACATGAACATCAGTAAGATTGCGTGTCTGTATCTCCTCCATCACGGCATGGAGTACCTCTCTAGCCCCATTGGCGATGCCACATGTTCCCATGTGTACGGTAACGGTTGGAGCTCCCCTATCCTCACGGACTGCATTTGCTTTTTGCACCTTTTCCTTCAGGGCTTTTAATTCTTCCAAGGAACGCATTATGACGCCTCCTCTCTGCTCATGGCTCTGTACTTTTCAATTATCTCCGGTACATCGGTAATCTTCAGCCGCCCATGTACGTTTTCATTAACAACAAGGACCGGTGCCAAGCCGCATGCACCCAGACAACGGCAGGCCTCAAGGGTAAATAGACCGTCCTCTGTTGTTTCGCCTACCTTAATACCGAGTTTCTTTTCAAATTCTTCCAGGATTCGACCGGAGCCCTTGACATAACAAGCGGTTCCCAAGCAGATGCTGATTTTGTATTTACCAATGGGCTCTGTAGTGAATAGCGCATAGAAGCTGACAACACCGTAAACCTCACTCAACGGTACCCCCATTTTTTCAGCCACATATGCTTGGACGTCCTCAGGCAAATAACCAATGGCCTGCTGGACCTCGTGCAAAACGGGAATCATAGAGCCTTCTTGGCCCTGATATTTATCGACAACGCGGTCAATAATTTCACATTTGCTTTCTTTTTCCCCCGTTTTGCCTTGACATTGACAACTCATAAAACTCAACCCCCTTGACTATTTAATAACAATGTATATAAATGATTAAGAAAGCCTTTGTTAAACATTTCACATGCGCACAAAAAAATAAAAGGACAATATGGCCGCATTATTAAAAGCAGCATACTATGCTCGGAATATAGAGATAAAATGTTGATACCACTAGTCACATGCCATTATAACTTGTTTTCCCCTTTTTGGCTAGCCCTACACAAGAAAAAAATGTGTAAAATTTCATATGGTATAATCAGGAAAAAACAAGGTCATGATCCTTTCAAAGTCATCGTTGTTATAGTAATTAATTTCTATCTTTCCGCCTTTCCCTTCTTCTTTTATTCTAACCTTTGTCCGACAAACGTCTCGCAGCTTTGATTCTAAGTCTTGCATGACGGGAGATGTTTTTTCTTTTACTCTTGTTTTCTTCTCTTTTGTTATGTTTTCTTTTGCGGCTGCTTCTTTGGTAAGGTTTTCTGCATCCCTGGCTGTTAAACTATTGTCAATTATTTTTTTTGCCAATCTTACTTGTGTGTTTTTGTCTGCTATTGCCAATAACGGGCGCGCATGCCCAACCGTCAGAAGCCCCCCCTCCACCATATCAAGGATTTCCTGGGGCAAATTTAATATCCTAATCATATTGGCAATCAACGATCTGCTTTTGGCCAGTCTCTGTGCTACCTGCTCCTGAGTTAAGTTGAATTCCTGAATTAGTTTTCTGTAGGCATAGGCCTCTTCTATCGGACTTAAATCCTGTCTTTGAATGTTTTCCACTAAGGCTATTTCCATCATTTCCTGATTACTGAAATCCTTGATCACGGCAGGCAGTGTTTCTTTTTTGATTATTTGGCAAGCTCGCAATCTTCTTTCTCCAACCACCAGCTCATATTTATTCGAGCCAATCGCTCTAACGATTATTGGCTGAAGGACCCCATGTTCCTTAATTGATTCCGCCAACTCCCGAAGTTTTTCTTCGTTAAACGTTCTACGGGGTTGAAATGTATTAGGCTTAATGTCCGCAACCCTGACTTCCTCAATCGGCTCATCCTTAGTAATTTCCTCGGCATCCAAAGGTATCAGTGCCGACAACCCTTTTCCCAGCCCTTTTTTATTCACGCTCAACGACCTCCTCCGCTAATTCCCTATACTGCTCGGCACCCCGTGATTTCGGATCATATAAAATGATTGGCAACCCGTGACTAGGGGCTTCACTCAGGCGAACATTCCGCGGTATTATTGAACAAAAAACCTTTTCTTTAAAGTACGCCTTCACTTCATCGACAACTTGAATCGAGAGGTTTGTTCGAGCATCGAACATGGTCAGTACGACTCCCTCAATATCCAACGCCGGGTTTAAGTGTTTTTTTACTAAGGTTACCGTATTCATCAATTGGCTAAGACCTTCCAGTGCATAATACTCGCATTGGATAGGAATCAGCATCTTATCGGCTGCTGTCATGGCATTTAGCGTTAACAATCCAAGGGACGGCGGACAATCAATAATAATATATTCGTACTCTTGTTTTATCTCTGAAAGTGCTTTCTTTAATTTTGTCTCCCTTGATATTACAGATACCAACTCAACTTCAGCCCCTGCCAGCTGAATGCTCGCCGGGACTATATATAGGTTTTCTATTTGCGTTGTCAGTACCAGGTTTTTTATAGCTATATCATTTATCAAACAATCATATATACAACGCTTGATATCGGTCTTGCTAATACCTAAACCACTGGTTGCATTACTTTGTGGGTCTATATCAATCAGCAGCACCTTTTTGCCTATCTCTGCTAAACAGGCGCTTAGATTGACTGCTGTTGTGGTTTTTGCAACGCCCCCCTTCTGATTGGCGATGGTTAATATTTTCCCCATTTTATTACCTCATCTCCTAATATCTTTTGTCCCAGTTTCTAATTTCAACATCTTTTTCTTTGTTCCTTCCCCTGACAACCATTTATTTTATGCTTTCTGGTAGAGTGAGGGGCTGAAGATATTTCAGCCCCTCATCATCAAAAAAAATGTTTCACGTGAAACATTTTTTTAGCGGCTGTCCCTGTTTCACGTGAAACATTTGTTTGCCTCATCCTTTGCCCTTTGGAATCTTAATTAATACTTCAATATGTTCATCGTATTCCTTTTCCTGCATTCTGACATCTATCCCCGCCGATTTAATAGCTTTTACGGCAGATCTTATCGTGTTAAGATAAATCCTCATGTCTTTAAATATTCTAACTATCCTTTTTCCTGTCTCTTTCTCGCCGCCACCCTCTTCGCTTTTTATCACTCTGTCCACGAGCATGTCTGTTTCCCTTACATTAAGCTCATTTTCGTATATTTCTTTTAAGGCTGAAATTTGCAGTGCCGTATCCTTTATTTTCAACAATGCCCTGGCATGTCTCTCCGTAACCACTTCCGGTGAAATATTCTTCCTTGTTTCCTCCGGTAGTTTTAATAGTCTCAGCTTGTTAGCAATGGTGGATTGGCTTTTACCCACCCTCTTGGCCACTTCCTCTTGTGTTAACTCGAATTCTGTTATTAATTTTCTGTATCCTTCCGCTTCCTCAAAATAATTCAAGTCCTCTCGCTGTAGGTTTTCTATCAAGGCAATCTCTGCCAACTCATTGTTGTTGTATTCCTTAATTATAGCCGGTATTTTCTCCATCCCTATTGATTGTGAAGCCCTAAGCCTTCTTTCGCCAGCAACTAATTCATAATAATCGTTATTTTTTCTCACTATAATCGGTTGTATAACGCCGTATTCTTCTATAGACTTAGCCAGTTCCTTCATCTGGATAGGATCGAAAAATTTTCTTGGCTGGAACGGGTTTGCTTTTATTTTAACTATATCAACTTCCGTGACAGTATTGTTCCTTTCTTCCACACCGCCGCTACCGGCACGAAACATTTTCGATATTGATTCCCTCACCTCATGACCCCCCCATGACCTCTTATATGCTTTTCTATTCTAGCTAAACTGCAAATATCCTTTATTTATTTCTATTTTTTTCCATTTACAGAGACCTTTTTGCGGCCACTCCTATTCTGCGCGGATACCTTTTATCTGTTTTGCTTTCTTTTTTTATTTCTATCAGTACCCTTTTGCCTTGATTCTCGGGCAAAGCAAACTCAGTTATTCTCGCGACTTTCCCGCCTAACTCTTGTAGTGCCTTGCCGGCACTTTCCAATTCTTCCACGGCCCTGCTTCCCTTATAGGCTATAAATACGCCCCCAACCTTCACTAACGGCAGGCAATATTCCAGAAGAATAGGCAGCTTAGCTACTGCCCTTGCCACTGCAATGTCATAATTCTCCCTACATTCTTCCCTTCGCCCCAACTCTTCCGCCCTGGCATGGAGCGCTGTTACTTTGTTCAGCTTCAATATTTCTATAACGTGCTCTAGGAATTCCTTTTTCTTTTCAGTTGAGTCAACTAAGGTGATTTCCAATTCTTCATTCATTATCTTTAGAGGTATCCCGGGAAATCCCGCCCCCGTTCCTACGTCGATTACCTTCGCTTCTTTTTGCCAGTTAGCGGTTGATATGATGAGCAAAGAATCGTAAATATGCTTAATTATGATCTCGTTTTCGTCTTTGAGGGCAGTCAAGTTAAATCTATTGTTCCACTCCTTTAATTCCTTTAAATATATTTCAAACATCTCCAGCTGACTATTTGACACTTTTATACCACGATCTTCTAACATTCCTTTTAGCTTCATCCCGTCCATCATTTTCCCCTTTTTTGCCTCTTTTGCTCCATATACACCAACAACACCGAGATATCGGCAGGCGATACTCCCGAAATACGGGACGCTTGTCCGATAGATTCCGGCTTGAGCTTTTCCAGTTTCTGCCGGGCCTCCACTGAGATACCCTCTATTTCCGAATAAACGAGATCTGTGGGTAATCGTTTCCCTTCGAGTCTTTCGAATCTCTCGACCTGGGCTTTTTGTTTTTCGATGTATCCTTCGTATTTAATTTGGATTTCTAACTGTTCCTTAACCTCAGGGGACAGCTCTTTCCCCTCCCCTATTGTCACCAAATCATTGTACCTTAGTTCCGGACGCTTCAGCAACTCATAGAGTGTAATAGCTCTGCGTAGAGGCGGGCTTTCCTTTCTTCCCAACATTTCCCTCAGCTTTTCTTGTGACGGAGTGATGGTTACTTGTTTTAAGCGCGCCAGTTCCTCCTCTAATGCCATTTTTTTCTTAAGATATCTCTCATATCTTTCGTCCGAGACCAACCCAAGCCTTCTTCCCTTCTCGGTTAACCGCAAATCAGCATTGTCCTGTCTTAAAAGCAATCGGTATTCCGCTCGGGAAGTCATCATCCGATAGGGCTCATTAGTCCCTTTGGTCACTAAATCGTCGATTAAGACTCCAATGTACGCCTCGGATCTTTTTAGGAAAAAAGGCTCCTTATTGGCTATTTTCAGTGCGGCATTAATCCCGGCCATCAATCCTTGGGCAGCGGCTTCTTCGTAGCCTGAAGAACCGTTGATCTGTCCGGCACAAAACAAACCTTCGTAGTTTTTCATTTCAAGTGACAACCTCAACTGGGTCGGTATCACATAATCGTATTCAATTGCATAGCCGATCCTCACAACCTCAACGTCTTCCATTCCTTCCACGGTACGCAGGAATTTTAACTGCACCTCTTCCGGCATACTGGAGGACATCCCCTGTACATACATTTCGTCTGTCTCAAGCCCTTCCGGCTCTATAAATATTTGGTGCTTGTCCTTATCTGCAAATCTTACCACCTTATCCTCTATTGAGGGACAGTATCTTGGCCCTACGCCTTCTATCTTTCCACTAAACAACGGTGATAAGTGAATGTTGTCATTGATTACCTGATGGGTTGTTTTATTCGTGTATGTTAAATAGCAGGGAACATTGTACTTATTAGGTCCTTCTGTCAGAAAAGAAAAGTGCAGTTCCTCTTCGTCTCCCGGTTGTGCCACCATTTTCCCAAGCCTGAGGGTTTTCTTGTCTACCCTTGCCGGTGTACCGGTCTTAAACCTTCCAATCTCAATCCCCTGACCCTTCATATTGCCTGACAGGTTTATTGAGGCCCTCTGTCCGTTTGGTCCGCCCTGATAATTTACATCCCCGATGATTATTTTACCGTTAAGATACGTTCCGGTACATAATATCACTGTTTTTGTACGGTATATTGCACCTGTTTCTGTTTCGACCGCAGAAACCTCTTGGTTTTCGTCTAAAATAATCTTTTCCACCATTGCCTGTTTGAGACTCAGGTTTTCTTGGCTTTGCAAGACTCTTATCATTCTTGTCTGGTATATTGTTTTATCGGCTTGTCCCCTTATCGCATAAACAGCCGGCCCCTTCCCGGTATTTAAAAGACGGGCTTGAATACATGCCGCATCCATGTTTTTTCCCATTTCCCCGCCCAAAGCATCTATCTCTCTCACTATATTTGCTTTAGCCGGTCCCCCTAAGGATGGATTGCAAGCCATTAAAGCTACATTTTCTATGGAAATAGTAAATATTACGGTACGGCATCCCATCCGCGCCGCGGCCAATGCCGCTTCACAACCGGCATGTCCTGCCCCCACAATTGCACAATCATACTCTCCCGCTATATACGACATGCCTTTCTCCTCCTTACTTCCCTAAGCAGAACTCAGAAAATATTTTGTCTACAATCTCGTCGTCCAGTGTCTCCCCGGTTACTTCTCCAATGCTTAAGAGAGCTTGTTTGAGGTCTATCGCCGCCATATCTGTAGGAATCCCTGCCTTAACCGCGTCTTCAGCATTTTTAATTGATAAGAAAGCCTTCTCTAATGAATCCTTTTGTCTTACGTTTGCTAATAATGGCTTGTCATTAATCTCCACATCTCCGGCAAACACTTTTTCCTTGATACTCTCCTGCAGTTCGTATAATCCTGTCTTTTCTTTTGCTGAAATAAACAAAAGTTTATATCCGGGTAAGAGTCTTGGTATTTCTTCTTCCTTTCCTTCTCCATCTTCTCTTCCTCGCAGATCAACTTTGTTTATTACCACTAATACCTTCTCTTTATTTAACCTTTTAATTTGCTCTAAATCCTCAAGGCTAATACCGGAGGCTAAATCAAGGACATAAAGAATGATATCCGCTTCCTTAATCTTCTCTTGAGTTTTTTCCACCCCTATTTTTTCAATCTGATCCTTAGTTTCGCGAATACCGGCCGTATCTATCAAAACAAGCGGGATTCCTCCCAAATCATAGTATTCCTCAATAATATCTCTGGTTGTTCCCGGAATTTCCGTTACTATGGCCCTTTCAGCGTTCAAAACAGCATTTAGAAGGCTTGATTTGCCAACATTCGGTTTGCCGATAATCGCTGTTTTCAGTCCTTCTCGCATAATCCTGCCACTTTTATATGTCTTTAATAGCCCTTCAATTTCATTCTTTTGTTCCTGAATCCTTTCCAACAGTTCTTGAGAAGAAAATCTGTATAATTCTTCTTCCGGATAGTCGATATCTGCCTCCAGATAGGCCAATATCTCTATAAGCTGCCGGCTTATTTCTTTTAGTCTATGATATATACTGCCTTTAAGATTGTTTCCCGCAGCATAGATAGCAGTTTCTGTTTTGGCATTAATAATATCGATAATTGCTTCGGCTTTTGTTAAATCTATTTTGCCGTTCAAAAAAGCCCTTTTACTGAACTCTCCCGGTTCTGCTAAGCGGGCCCCGGCTTTTAAAACAAGTTCCAGTATTTTTTTTGTTATCATCCTGCCCCCGTGACAGTGTAACTCAACTACATCCTCCCCGGTATAGCTCTTAGGAGCCCACATAGTCATGGCCAGTACTTCGTCCACAAACATCCCTTCCTCATCCACTGCCATACCGTATGTGATGCTATAACCGGGCTTGTCTGCTAACAACTCTCCGTTTTTACTTTTAAAAACCTTCTCGGCTATCCCGCCGGCTTCACTTCCGGAAATCCTCACAATTCCGATCCCGGCTGTTCCCATAGCCGTTGCAATAGCACAAATTGTATCAAAATACATTTATTCCACCCCATCAAGAACAACAGCCTGGAATAAATAACCAGGCTGTTAATTGTTTATTCTCATTTTTGCTTGAGTCTCTGCTAATAGCTGCTTATGGGATAAATAACAACCTTTCTATATGGTTCTTGTCCCTCGCTTAACGTCTTTACATGTTCACTATCCTGTAACGCCGTGTGAATAATCCTTCTTTCCTGGGGACTCATCGGTTCCAAGACAACTTCCTTTTCCGTCCTCTTTACCTTTTCTTCCATCCTATGGGCCAGTCTTCTTAAGGTATCTTCTCTGCGTTGCCGATAACCTTCTGCATCCAACACTATCTTAACCCTATTATCTGCACACTTATTCGCTACTATATTTACCAAATACTGAATGGCATCCAGTGTCTCTCCTCTTCTGCCTATTAAAACACCTAATTTTTCTCCATAAAGGACAAATCTCGTATATTCGCTGTTTTTTAATATCTCTATTTTTGTTGATATTCCTATTTTGCTTATGACATTCTCTAGGTACTTTTTAGCCACATCGAGAGGCGATTCAGCAATACTTGCTTTTATTCTAGCTTCCTTGCCTCCGATAATCCCTAAAAAACCTTTACTTGCTTCTTCCAGCACTTCTATCTTGAGATTGTCTTTTGTTACATTAAACTCCTTAACTGCCCTCTTGATAGCCTCTTCCACCGTTCTGCCAGTAATTTCGATGGTACTCATTTTTCTTCAATTTCCCCCTTTATTAAGGTGGGCTTACGGTTAATCAACAATTGTTGGAGCACTCCAAAGATGTTATTAAATATCCAATACAATGATAACCCGGTCGGAAATTTTGTACTCATATATCCAATCATCAGCGGCATAAAATAAAGCATTGTTTTTTGCGTTGAAGCTCCCGCCGAATTCCCGGCGGTACTTGGCGTTGAAATCTTCGACTGCAGAAACGTTGTTAGAGCCACTATTATCGGAATAATGATTGGATCGGGATTCATTAAGTGCTCCACCCATAAAAAACCCGAGCCCAAATCGTTATACTGAAAAGACTGCAATGTCCTAAAAAGCGCAAATAGTATTGGCATTTGTATTACTAACGGCAGACATCCCGACATCGGATTGACCTTATATTCTTTATATATCTCCATTACCTTTTGATTGGCTTTTTCCGGACTTTTTTTGTATTTCTTTTGCACCTCTTGAATTAATGGCTGTATCTCTTGCATTTTTTTCATAGACTTCATTTGCTTGTTATTGAGAGGAAAGGTAATTATTTTGATAATCAAGGTTAAAAAAATTATAGCCAAAGCGTAACTAGGTATACCCATCGTTACGGTTAATTCATACAAATAACTTAATAACGAACTTATTCCTTGTAGTAACATAGACCATATTTGACCCAATACCCGCCTGTTACAAACTTATTTTCTTGTAACAGTTTCACCTCCTTATTTTTTTTATTTCACAGGGTCATATCCACCCGGGTTAAACGGATGACACTTGCAAACCCTTTTCAGCGCCAGCCAAGAACCTCTGCAAACACCATATTTTTCTAATGCCTGATAGGCATAGACCGAACATGACGGATAAAATCTGCAAGTTTGTCCCAAAAGCGGCGATATAAAAATCTGATAACCCCTTATTATTAACAATAAAAGATTTTTGATCATTTCATTTCGTCCTTATCCAATAAACCTGCTTTCATTAAAAGAACTAGCATACTCTTTTCAACATCCCCATAGGAAATCCCTTTAATTTTTCTCTTTCCGATAAAAATAATATCATAATAGGGTTTTATTTTATTTACTTGGGGCTTAATTGCTTCTCTCATTATTCTCTTTACCTTATTTCTATCCACAGCCCCACCTAATTTTCGTGACACGGCAAAACCAATTCTGGTTGTATCTATATTCTTTTCCCTGTTCTCCCTTTTTATATAGCTGAGAACAAGATAACGATCATACACCGATTTTCCCTCGTTATAAACTCTGTTAAATTCTTTTTTATTTTTTAAACGAAATTGCCTCTTTAACAATCTATCACCCATATTATTATTTTTTTCGTATTTGAGACTATTTTAATATAATATTATAAAAGGCCACAAGTAGTGGCCCCTATACCGATAATCTCTTCCTGTCTCTCAATCTTCTACGTTTAATTACCTTGCGCCCGCTGGTTGTTTTCATTCTTGCTAAAAACCCGTGCACTCTTTTATGTTTACGATTTTTCGGCTGATATGTCCTCTTCACTTTCACACCCCCTGGCACACTGCCATTACGCTTTCTTTATTAAATTTAAGATACAAGAAAGATTATAAATCAGCCAACAGTTGATGTCAAGAAATTAAGACTACGGTTGCCTTTATTTCTTATTGATAACTAATTTTTATTTTGATATGATAATGACACGGGTTATGTTTTACTACTCGCAATATTGGTTTTATGTATTTTTATCCACACTATGTGGATAATACTGTGTATAACATGATTGTTTTTTATCCTTTGGAGGTTATAATCTATGGTCAAAAATCAATTAACAGAAATCTGGCAATCAATTCTGCTGCTATTAGAGAATGAGCTTTCCCGTCCCAGCTATGATACCTGGTTTAGATCTACATACTTATATTCATTTGATGATTACTTTTTGACCGTGGTTGTGCCTAATGAATTCGCTAAGGATTGGCTCGAAACCCGTTATTATGATTTGATAAAAAACAAGGCTTCCCAGGTATTGAAAAAGGAAGTTTCTCTAAAATTCATAATTGCCGGACAAGAGGGAGATAATACCAAAGTCAAGAAGAATAATACAAACCTTAATTTTTTTGGGGCTAATACGTTGAATCCTAAATATGTTTTTGATACGTTTGTTGTAGGTAATAGTAACCGTTTTGCCCATGCGGCTTCTCTTGCTGTTTCCGAGGCTATTGCCAAAGCCTATAATCCTTTTTTTATTTACGGCGGTGTCGGCCTTGGTAAAACGCATTTGATGCATGCTATCGGTCATTATGTCCTGCAGAACCATCAAAATTTACAAGTTCTGTATGTAACCTCAGAGAAATTCACGAATGAGCTTATTGATGCCATACAACATGACTCTCCAGTAGAATTCAGGAATAAGTATCGCAATATCGATGTCCTACTGATTGATGATATTCAGTTTCTTGCCAAAAAGGAAAGAACTCAGGAAGAATTTTTCCATACATTTAACGCCCTGCACGAGGCAAATAAACAAATTATAATTTCCAGCGACCGTCCCCCTAAAGATATTCCGACTTTAGAAGACCGTTTGCGCTCCCGCTTTGAATGGGGATTAATCACTGATATTCAACCACCTGATTTGGAGACAAGAATAGCCATACTGAGAAAAAAATCTGAGTTGGAAAATTATCGCGATATACCTGATGATGTTATTCTCTATATAGCAGATAAGATTCAATCAAATATTCGTGAACTCGAGGGAGCCTTGATTAGATTAATAGCTTATGCCTCCCTTTCTAACAAAGAAATCAATATGGATATTTGTATTGAAGCGTTGAGAAATATTTTACCTGAAAACCGTCCTAAAATAGTAACCAGCGATACTATCCAATCAACCGTAGCAGAATACTTTGATATTAGAATAGATGATTTTAAAACCAAAAGAAAAACACGTAATATCGCTTTTCCCAGGCAAATTGCTATGTATCTATGCCGCGAGCTTACCGATCTCTCTCTGCCAAAAATCGGAGAGGAATTTGGCGGGCGCGACCATTCAACAGTAATTCATGCTCATGAAAAGATCTCTTCAAACGTTAAGAGTGATCCTAATCTTGACGCTATAGTTAAAATGTTGATAGATAGAGTCCAAAATTGATCAATGTGGACAATCTTAACGAGAAATTGTTCTTTGCATGTGGATAAAATGTGATATATTTTTATTAGCGGGATAATGTGGACAGGCTGACTTACTTGTCCACATTTTATTAAGCCCCTTTACCTCTTGTAAATACTCTTTTAAACCCGGTTCTTCACTTTTCCACACCCCTTATTACTATTACTACTAATTTATATTTAAAAATAAAATTTCTGTTGTTTTCACAATAAAAATATCAAACGGAGGATGTTTTTATGAAAATTACTATCACCAAGTCAAATTTACTGACCGGAGTTATGGCCATTCAAAGAGCCATCAGTACAAGAAGTACTTCTCCCATTCTTTTGTGTATTAAAATCGATACCAGAAACGGTTTTGTCTATTTTACGGCGACTGATCTCGATATCAGTATTGAATGTTATGTACCGGCAGAAGTTCTCATTGAAGGGACAGCCGTTGTACCTGCACGCCATTTTACGGAAATAGTAAGGAGACTTCCGGATGCGGCTGTTACAATGGAACTAGTGGAAGAAGGATTATTATCCATTAGTTATGAGGAATCTCAATTATCGATCAAAACATTGCCATCTGCAGATTTCCCTGAGATTCCAGAGGTAACAGAGGGTAGTAAATTCGAACTGAACACCCTTATTTTTAAACAAATGATCAAGCAAACAGTATTTGCTGCAAGTGCTGATGAAATAAGGCCTTTATTTACAGGTATTCTTTGTGAATTTGAAGGGGATAAATTTAGATTAGTCGCTACCGATACTCACCGCTTAGCCTTCCGACAAATTAACATTGATAATAAAAGTGAGGAAGTCGTAAAGTGTATTATTCCCGCAAAAATTTTAGGAGAGTTAGCCCGGCTGATGTATGAAGATGACGAAACTTGTTGTATAATTATTACAGATAATTTGGCGTCCTTTAAGCATTTAAATATCCGAGTGGTCTGCCGCTTGCTGGAAGGCGAGTTTCCAAATTATCGGCAGGTTGTGCCATTGGAGTATAACATCAAGATGAAGGTTAATAAGAAAAAATTATCAGAGGCTGTTGAGCGTATTTCCCTTTTCACACTGGCAAACGACAAAAGCAATACAATTGGGGTAAAGATTCAAGGAGATACTGTTGTTATTTCCTCTCAATCGGAAATGGGGCACGGATATGAATTAATTAACACCGAAAAAGAAGGGGACGACGTAAATATACTCTTTAATTCAAAGTACATTCTTGACGCTTTGAGAGTGCTTGATGAAGAGAATATTTATTTTGAGTTAACCGGGGCACAAAGCGCCAGTATTATTAGGCCGGATAGCGCGACAGAATTTATTTACCTGTTATTACCGATAAGAGCCTGATTTAGATCCTGATGTGGGGAGTTTTTCTGTTGTATTTGGAAAAATTGGTGTTAAAAAATTTTCGTAATTATGAAGTTGTAAATAAGGATTTCCTTGCTCAAATTAATATTTTAGTAGGTTCGAATGCACAGGGAAAAACTAATTTACTAGAGTCAATTAACTATCTTGCCACCGGAAAATCTTATCGTCCGGCCAAAGAGGCTCAACTAATACAATGGAAAAAAGATTTTTTTTATGTTGGAGGGAAAGTTAAAAGTAGGCAAGGTAGTACCGGTATTGAAATTACCTTCAATACCGGTCAAAAAAGTTTAAAGGAGATTAAGGTTAATGGGCTAAAAATAAATAAACTATCCGAGCTTTTAGGTAATTTAACGACGGTTCTTTTTGCACCGGAAGACCTTAATATTATCAAGGGTTCTCCTGCCGAAAGAAGGAGATTACTGGATAATGATATTTCCCAGGCCAATCCTGGTTATTACGTCAGGCTTCAACAGTATAATCGTATTTTAAGTCAGCGTAATAACCTGTTAAAAAAGATGGAACACCGACCTAAAAGCATGGAGCAGCTTGAAATTTTGGATCAACAATTATTGGCTGCGGGTAATGACATTATAAAAAAACGGTTAACTGTTTTAGGAAAACTGTCTCCCCTGACAAGGCTGGTACAAAGAAAATTGACAGACGGAGAGGAAAACTTTGAAATCAAGTATATTATTAATAAAGAGATAGAGGTAGAAAAAGAAAGTGAAGTAGAAGAAATATTAAGAGAAGAGATGAGAAGGCATAAAAATGATGAAATAAGAAGGGGTATGTCCCTCTGGGGTCCTCACAGAGATGATTTGAGGTTTTCTATTAACGGAAATGATTTAAAATACTACGGTTCTCAGGGACAACATCGTACTTCTGTTTTAGCCATTAAGTTGGCAGAGTTGGAATTTTTTAAAGCGGAATCCGGGGAGTATCCTTTACTGTTGCTTGATGATGTTATGTCGGAGTTGGATGTTAATAGGAGGACGCAACTTATCAATACGATCAGGGAAAGGGCAATACAGTGCTTTATAACAAGCACCGAGGATACTTCTGTAGATTGGGGCAGGAATACGTCGGTAAAAAGATTATATATCGAGAGAGGAAGAATCATGGAAAATAAGAATTAAGATAGAAGATAAGAGGGAGGAATATTGCATGCTGTTACATTTAGGGGGAGATATTTCGGTTTTTTCTCATGAAATAATTGGAGTTTTTGATATTGACGCTGCCGAAAAAGGACAAGCTACAAAAGAATATTTAAAAAACATACGGAATGATAAAAAAGCAGTGGTTATTTCTCGTGAGATGGATAATAAGAGTTTTATAATAACAGATAAATGCGTATATTTTTCCCCCATCTCTTCCGGAACATTATTTAAAAGAGCAAGGGGAAATAAGATAAAAAGGGTAAAAATGAGGTGAATGAGTTGACAAATGAATATAATGCCAGCCAAATCCAGATATTAGAAGGGTTAGAGGCAGTAAGGAAAAGACCGAGCATGTATATAGGCAGTACGAGCTCGAGAGGTTTGCATCATCTTGTTTATGAAATAGTCGACAATAGCATTGACGAGGCTTTAGCAGGCTATTGTGATGAGATAAAGGTTGTTGTCAATAGTGATAACAGCGTGACGGTTTCAGATAACGGCAGAGGCATACCCGTGGAAAATCACCCAAAGGTCAACAAACCGGCTTTAGAAGTGGTGTTGACCATGCTGCACGCCGGCGGAAAGTTTGGCGGTAACGGATATAAAGTATCGGGGGGACTGCACGGGGTAGGAGCCTCAGTGGTAAATGCCCTTTCCGAATGGCTGGAGGTTAAAATCCATCTGGATGGAAAGATTCACTATCAGAAGTATGAAAGAGGTAAACCCCTCACAGAAATAGAAGTAATCGGCACAACGACGAAGACAGGAACAATTATTAGCTTTAAGCCCGATCACCTTATTTTTGAGGAAATAAAGTTTGAAACAGATATACTGGTACATAGGCTGAGGGAGTTATCTTTCCTGAATAAAGGACTAAAAATTGAGTTAAGGAATGATATAAGCGGAGAAGAACACGTTTTTCTCCATAATGGAGGAATCAATGATTTCGTTCAATATTTAAATAAAAACAAGGACGTGTTGCATAGTAAGCCTATTTATATTTCTCAAGAGAAAGAAGGCACACAAATAGAAGTTTCTATCCAGTACAATGATGGATATTCGGAAAATTTATATTCCTTCGCTAACAATATTAACACTACCGAGGGAGGAATGCATGAATACGGTTTTAAATCAGCCCTTACCCGTGTAGTGAATGACTATGCGAAAAAGAATAATTTATTAAAGGAGAATGAGAACAACTTATCGGGCGAAGATATCCGCGAGGGACTCACGGCAATCATATCTGTCAAATTAATAGATCCTCAGTTTGAAGGTCAGACCAAAACGAAACTTGGAAACAGTGAAGTTAGGGGAATAACCGAGGGTATAGTTAATGACGGAATGAGTACATTTTTAGAGGAAAACCCGGCGGTTGCTAAAAAGATTGTGGAAAAGTCCTTGCACGCAGCCAGGGCGAGAGAAGCGGCGCGCAAAGCCCGTGAACTTACCAGGAGAAAAAGCGCTCTTGAATCGACAACCCTTCCCGGCAAGCTTGCCGATTGTTCGGTAAAGGATCCGGCTATGTCGGAGCTATATATTGTTGAGGGGAATTCCGCGGGAGGTTCTGCTAAACAGGGTAGGGACAGGCGTTTTCAAGCAATACTGCCCTTGAGAGGAAAAATCCTTAACGTCGAGAAGGCCCGGCTCGATAGGGTGTTGGCAAATGAAGAAATCAGGTCCATGATAACAGCTATTGGTACCGGAATCGATAACGATTTTGATGTCAGCAAGGCTCGTTACCATAAAATCATCATCATGACCGACGCTGATGTGGACGGAGCCCATATTCGCACCTTATTGTTAACCTTCTTTTACCGTTATTTTAAGCCACTCTTGGAAAACGGTTACATTTACATCGCTCAGCCGCCGCTTTACAAAATTAAAAAAGGTAAAGAGGAACAGTATGCTTATCATGATTATGAAATGGAAGAAATAGCAGCCAAATTTGGTAAAGGAAACTACAGTATTCAGCGCTATAAAGGTTTAGGAGAGATGAATGCCGACCAGTTATGGGATACGACAATGAATCCGGAAAGCAGAACGGTACTGCGTGTCAGTATGGAAGAAGCAATGAAGGCTGATGAGATATTTACAATTTTAATGGGGGATAAAGTCGAGCCTAGGAGGTTGTTTATTCAGACACATGCAAAGGAAGTACGGAATCTGGATATTTAACCTATTGGCATTCGACAAATAACAACATAATATACAAAAATAAGCCAAAAGCAGACATTCATAGACATATTATACTCATTGTCAGGTAAGAGGGGATTAGATAGAATATATGCGTATATTCGTTCTTAACTTACTTTATTGATGAGGTGATATGTTTGAGGGTGGCGATAATTGACGATGAAAAAGGAATCTTGTTGGCAATGGGCTTGTACTTGGAATTAGAGGGACACACTCCGCTGACTTTTTCCTCTCCCAAAAAGGCATTAAGGGCTTTGCGAGAGGATAGGGTTGATCTAATTATCCTAGACATGCGTATGCCCGAGATGGACGGGGAAGAGGTTGCCCTGCATTTAAAGCAGGATATCCGGACAAAAAATATCCCCCTTATCCTTTTTTCCGCCCATGAATCCTTGCCTGCTATGGCTGCCAGGGTGGGGGCAGAGGGTTTTCTTGAAAAACCCTTTCAGTTTGAAAAGTTGAAGTCGTTGATATACGGCCTCACGAGTTGACTCCCGCTCAAGGGGGTTTATTTTTTTGATGGGGAATACATTTGCCGGGGAAACAAATTGATTTAATCAGGTAAAAAGACTATACTACAAATGGTAAACGAAAATACGTTATTATCGTGATATAGGAGTGATTGTGTGGATACCTATGTTGAGGGGAAAGTATTACCGATAAAGATAGAAGATGAAATGAAAAAATCATATATTGATTACTCTATGAGTGTTATCGTGGGTAGGGCGCTTCCCGATGTAAGGGACGGCTTAAAGCCCGTTCATAGACGTATCCTATATTCGATGCATGAAACCGGGATGACACCGGACAAGCCTCATAAAAAGTCAGCCCGTATTGTCGGGGATGTTCTTGGTAAGTATCATCCCCATGGCGACACTGCTGTTTATGACTCCATGGTGCGGATGGCCCAAAACTTTTCTACACGTTATCCCTTGGTAGACGGGCACGGGAACTTTGGCTCAATCGACGGCGATTCTGCAGCAGCCATGCGTTACACTGAGGCTCGCATGTCTAAAATTGCTTTAGAATTGTTGCGGGGTATTGAAAAAGATACAGTCCATTTTGTGGCAAACTACGACGATAGCCTGGAAGAGCCCTCTGTACTACCTTCCCGTATTCCTAACCTTCTTGTCAATGGTTCCTCGGGGATTGCCGTGGGCATGGCAACAAATATCCCGCCCCACAACATAGGCGAGGTTATAGATGCAGTAGTTGCTTTGATTGACGATCCTGATATAACGGCTGCGGATCTGATGAAAATCGTCAAGGGACCTGATTTCCCAGGTGGTGGGACCATCTTGGGATTGAAAGGTGTCAGACAAGCCTACGAAACAGGTCGTGGCTCCATAACTGTCAGGGCGGTAAGCCGGGTTGAAAAAATGAATAACGGTAAATTGCGGATAGTCGTGAGCGAGCTTCCTTATCTCGTCAATAAAGCAAAACTAGTTGAGAGAATAGCCGAACTAGTTAGGGATAAGAAAATCGACGGAATAACAGATTTAAGGGACGAATCGGACCGCAATGGAATGAGGATGGTTATTGAGCTGAGAAGGGACGTTAACGCTCAAGTCATTCTCAATCAACTTTACAAACAAACACAGCTACAGGATAATTTCGGGGTTATAATGTTGGCGCTGGTTGATGGACAGCCTAAAGTTCTTACTCTTAAGGAGATGCTTTTTTACTATCTGGAGCATCAGAAGGACATTATCGTCAGGCGTACAAAATATGATTTACGAAAAGCAGAAGAAAGGCTCCATATTGTTGAAGGCTTGAAAATAGCCATTGATCACATTGATGAGGTCATTCGTATCATTAGAAGCTCGAAAAATATTGAGACCTCAAAAAACAACTTAATGGAACGTTTTGCTCTTTCGGACAAGCAAGCACAGGCAATTGTGGATATGCGCCTGGGCAAGTTATCGGGACTGGAAAGAGAAAAGTTGGAAAGCGAATACGCTGAGTTGATCTCAAAAATCGCCTATTTTCGCAACGTACTGGCCGATGAGAGAAAGGTACTGGAGATTATCAAGGAAGAGATAATGGCAATTCAAGATAAATTCTGTGATGAAAGGCGCACACAGTTTAGTTATGAAGCCGAGAACTTGGAAACGGAAGATTTGATAGCCGAAGAAGATATTGTTGTCGCGATTTCTCACAGCGGCTATATTAAGCGCCAGCCAATTAATACATATCGCAATCAAAAAAGAGGCGGCAGGGGCATAACGGCGATGACGACAAAGGAAGAGGATTTTGTGGAGCACCTCTTTATAACTACCACCCACAACTATCTGCTGTTCTTTACCAATAAGGGTAAGGTATATAGACTAAAAGGCTATGAAATACCGGAGGCTACCCGCCAGGCGAGAGGAACGGCCATAGTCAACCTGATTAATATCGCCGGTGACGACGTAATAACAGCTGTTATTCCTGTCAGGAACTATGAGGAAGGACAGTATTTACTTACCGCTACGAAGAAGGGCATTGTGAAGAAAACAAGCCTGGTCGAATACGATTCATCTAGAAAGGACGGAATTATTGCACTGACCCTTGATGAGGATGATGAGTTGGTAGGGGTAAGGTTAACCCGTGGTAATGACGAAATAATCATGGCGACAAGAAACGGACATGCTATTCGTTTCGGGGAGAGTGATGTGCGCAGTATGGGTAGAACAGCCCGCGGTGTTATAGGTATTAGGCTGAGCGATGACGACATGGTAATAGGGATGGACAATTACAAGGAAAATGCCGATCTTTTGGTGATAACGGAAAATGGTTTTGGTAAGAGAACAAAGCTTTCTGAGTATCGCAAACAGCAGCGGGGAGGAAAGGGTATTTTTAACTTAAAAATGACACCACGCAACGGAGCTGTTGCCGGGATTATGGTTGTTTATGAGGGTGATGAGATCATGCTGATTACCCAGGATGGGATTATGATCAGGGTGTTTGTCAACGGTATCTCACAGATGGGCAGGGTAACGCAGGGCGTTACAATCATGAGGATGACTAAGGAAGATAGGGTCGTCGCTTTAGCAAAGGTGGTAAGTAAAGAGAACGATCAGATGTCCTTATCATTTTAGCCTGTCATGCTTGGGTATTGTCAATGGTTTGTGAATAGTGTAACATAACAGAAGGTTTGTTATTTCGGGTTAAAAAACATTATCACCAAGTCAGGGGGAAGGAATTTTGAAGGTTTTAGTTATTAATTGTGGGAGTTCTTCGCTAAAATATCAGCTGTTCGATATGGTGAACGAAGCTGTTTTAGCCAAAGGACTTGTGGAAAGAATAGGGCTTGAGGGCTCTGTCCTCAACCACAGCAAGGGAAAGGAAAAGCATGTCATTAAGGAAGAGATAAATGATCATGAAAAAGCAATTTCTCTCGTCATTAATGCCATAACGAGTCCTGAATACGGGGCAATCAAGTCCGTCGAGGAACTTTCGGCTATTGGACATCGCGTTGTTCATGGCGGGGAAGATTTTTCAGGCTCCGTACTTATCACTGAAGAGGTAGTTGAGTCATTGCGCAGGAATAGTGAGCTTGCGCCGTTGCACAATCCTCCGAACATTATGGGGATTAAAGCTTGTCAAAAAATACTGCCGGAAATTAAGCAGATGGGAGTTTTTGACACCGCTTTCCACCAAACAATTCCCGAAGAAGCCTATCTTTATGGTATTCCTTATGAGTATTATCAAAAGTATAAAATTCGCAAATATGGTTTTCACGGAACCTCTCATAAATATGTATCCCAGCGTGCGGCTGCAATGCTGAAGCTTACTGAAGGCAAGAGTAGAATTATTACCTGTCATTTAGGAAACGGTTCAAGCATAGCGGCGGTTAAAAATGGGAAAAGTATTGATACCAGTATGGGCTTCACTCCCCTTGAGGGTATCGTAATGGGCACCAGACCAGGGGATTTGGATCCTTCTATTATATGTTACCTGATGGAAAAGGAAAACTGGGGGATTAAAGAAATCAATAACATGCTTAACAAAAAATGCGGTGTGCTGGGATTATCCGGGGTCAGCAGTGATTTCAGGGATATCGAGAAGAGCGCGGTTGAGGACGGAAACAAGCGTTCTCAGATCGCTTTGGATCGTTTCGCTTACGCTGTTAAGAAATATATCGGGTCTTATGCCGCGATACTCAACGGGGCGGATGCCATAGTTTTTACCGCAGGATTAGGAGAGAATTCGGCTTCAATGCGGTTGAAAATCTGTGAAGGATTGGATTACTTAGGCGTAAAAATCGATAAAGACAAGAATTTTACCCGCGGCGTAGAAGCGGATGTATCGGCAGATGATGCTGCGACAAGAGTGCTTGTGATTCCAACCAATGAAGAGTTGATGATTGCTCGTGATACATACGAGATCTTCAAGAGCGGCAAAACAAAGCTATAGCAAAAAATTAGTCTTGCCAGCGGGAATATTATGCTGTAGAATACCACTAAATAGCAATACTATTATTGATTCATAAAGATTAACGATGATGGGGAAAGTAACTGAAAGACCTACCAGAGAGTCGGTGGAAGGTGCAAACCGATAGGTCATAAGGTGAAGTCCGCCCCGGAGGATATGGTGAAAGCCAGCGGTCATGTCCGTTATGCATGGATAATTAAGAGGAAGAGTCGGCATGGTCGTATTCTTCAAAAAGGGTGGCAACGCGGGAGTAGCTCTCGTCCCCAACCGGTAAATCCGGTAGAGGGACGAGGGTTTTTTGTTTTATACGATAAGGTTTCCGGAACCCAACAGCAATTATTGATTGTAATGAAAAATGAGTTTGGAAAGGGGTAAAAGAACTATGAAAGTATTAGTATGTGATAGTATTTCGGAGCAGGGATTAAACATCTTCAAGCAAGAAGAAGGTGTGGAAGTAGATGTGCAGCTCAAAAAAACGGAAGATGAACTGTGTGAGCTGGCTAAAGAAGCCCAGGCTATTGTTGTTAGAAGCGGGGTAAAGATAACGAAAAAAATCATTGAGAATGCTGATAAATTAAAGGTAATAGGCAGGGCAGGCGTGGGAGTCGATAATATTGATGTTGAGGCCGCCACAAAAAAAGGGATAGTCGTTGTCAACACACCTGACGGGAATACCACATCTGCCGCGGAGCATACCATGGGTATGATGTTGGCCTTAGCAAGGCATATTCCTCAGGCATATCAATCACTATGTAAAGGAAAGTGGGACCGCTCCAAATATATGGGGATCGAATTGCGCAATAAAAATATGGGAATTATCGGGTTTGGGAAAATAGGTTCTGAGGTTGGGAAAAGGTGCAAGGCCTTCGGGATGAATGTGATAATTTATGATCCCTATGTTACAGAAGAGGCAGCACAAAGAGCGGGGGTAAGACGAGCTGCTCTTGACGAGTTGTTGGCGGAGAGTGATTTTATTACCGTTCATATGCCGCTGACTGATGAGACAAGAAATATGATTGGCAAAAAGCAGTTTGCAAAAATGAAGGACGGAGTAAGGATATTGAATGTTGCCAGGGGAGGGCTCATTAACGAAGAGGCTTTGTATGAAGCAATTCTTAACAAAAAGGTAGCCGGGGCGGCACTTGATGTTTATGAAAAGGAACCTCAGACCGAAAGCCCGCTTTTCAAACTGCCGGAGGTGGTTGCAACGCCGCATTTGGGCGCTTCGACCCAGGAAGCTCAGGTTAATGTAGCTTTGGATGTAGCCAGTGAAATAATCCGTGTTCTACGTGGAGAACCGGTACAAAACGCTGTTAATATTCCTTTTGTTAAGCCGGAACAAATGGAAGTAGTCAGGCCATATATTGAACTGACGGAGAAGCTAGGTAAGCTTGCCGCCAGCCTGGCCGAAGGGCCTATCGACAAAATCGAACTAAAATATGTTGGAGAAATAACAAAAATTGAAACCAACTCTTTAACGAACAGTTTTTTAAAAGCCCTTCTGCGCCCTTCGTTGCACGATGCGGTGAACTATGTAAATGCTCCTTTAGTTGCCAAACAAAGAGGGATCATTGTCAATGAAACCAAGAGTATGCAAAAAGAGGATTATACAAATAAGATAAGCGTTACCATTAAGGGCAATGGGAAATGGTCTCGCTATTGTGCCGGTTCGGTCTTTAAGAATGGCCAGGTTAGAATACTGAGTATTGATGAGTTCTCGTTGGATATTCAACCTGAGGGAAATCTAATCCTGATTCTGCACAAGGATAGGCCGAAATTTGTCGGACAGATTGGCATGATTCTCGGTGAGAAGGATGTTAATATTGCCGGAATGCAGCTGGCCAGGAAAAAGCCGGGAGGTAAAGCACTGATGATCTTAACGGTTGACCACCCGGTAGAGGAAGAGGTAATGAGCAAAATTAATGAAATACAGGATGTTGAAAATGCGACACACATGGCCTTTTAGGAGAGGATTAACCTTGAATCAAACGAAAGGGGGTTTGTTCTGTGCTGGACATTAAACTCATACGCAGCAATCCTGACATTGCAAAAAAGAACATGGTTGACCGTAACGGTGGGGCTGAAGTCATAGACCGGTTCATTAAAGTTGATGAACAACGCCGTGAAAGGTTAAGTGTTGTTGAAAAACTAAAGAGTAACAGAAACACGGTTTCGGAGCAGATAGGGATTATGAAAAAAGAAGGACAAGATGCCGAAAATCTCGTTAAGGAAATGAGAGCCGTCTCACAGCAAATAAAGGAAATGGACGAAGAAATAAGGCAGATTGACGAAGAATTAACAGCCTTGGTTATGACAATACCAAACGTCCCCCACAATACGGTCCCGGTAGGAGCGGATGAGGAAAGCAACAGGCTGGAACGGCAGTGGGGAACCCCCGGGGACTTTAGTTTTGCAGCGAAACCGCATTGGGAAATCGGCGAAGGACTGGATATTTTGGATTTTGAACGAGCGGCCAAGGTGACGGGGGCCAGGTTTACCTTTTATAAAAAAGCGGGAGCACGTCTGGAGAGAGCTTTGATTAATTTCATGCTTGATCTGCATACGGTTGAGCACGGATATACGGAAGTAATACCCCCCTTTATGGTCAACAGGGATAGTATGATAGGCACTGGACAGCTCCCTAAATTTGAAGAAGACATGTTCCATTTGGAGAATACCGATTACTTCTTAATACCTACGGCGGAGGTTCCCGTAACGAACCTTTACCGCGGAGAAATTTTATCGGAGCAAGAGCTGCCGCTTTATCATGTCGCTTACAGTCCCTGTTTTCGTGCCGAGGCGGGAGCCCACGGCAGGGATACCAGAGGGCTGATTAGACAGCATCAATTTAACAAGGTGGAAATGGTGAAATTTGTTCATCCCACAGAGTCTTACGAAGAATTGGAAAAGCTGACGGCTAACGCAGAAAGAATCCTACAGCTTTTGGAGCTGCCTTATCAGGTGGTTTGTCTTTCCACCGGGGATTTAGGCTTTTCCGCGGCAAAAACATACGACATCGAGGTCTGGCTTCCGAGTTTTAATGCTTACAGAGAGATTTCATCCTGCAGCAATTTTGAGGATTTTCAAGCCAGACGCGCCAACATCCGTTTCCGTCCGAAGGAGAAAGGCAAGCCGGAGTTTGTCCATACCTTAAACGGTTCGGGTTTGGCCATTGGCAGAACAACCTCGGCAATCCTGGAGAACTACCAGCAAGAAGACGGCAGCGTTGTGATACCTGAGGCCTTGCGTCCCTACATGGGAGGCATGGAAAGGATTAGTGTAGGAGATTGACAGAAGGGCAATAACATGCTATATTAATCCCTGTCTTTGAAAGATGAAGAGAATGACAGCATAGAATATGCTGGAGGGGTGTCCGAGCGGTTGAAGGAGGCGGTCTTGAAAACCGTTGAAGGTTTACGCCTTCCGTGGGTTCGAATCCCACCCCCTCCGCCATGAGAGAGTAAAGCTCCAGGGAATATATCTCGGAGCTTTTTTGCATGCTTTTCTTGTGATTAGGTGACAGTTTGGGTACACCTTGCTAAAAGTAACATCAAAATATATAAAAAAGACCGGGGTTGATGCCTGGTCTTTTTGCGTTTCATATAACTTTTTAATTGGCCTGTAATAAACAAATAGCAGCCACATAAAATGGAAACAATACCCCGTAATAAGGTTAATCCGCTCTATTTGTTGAATATAAAACCATATCGTTTTCTGAGGTGTTTCATAAGGGATTGTTGTTCAATATATATTGCGATGAAAACCGCCACCTTGAGCATGACCATCAAAACCGATGGTTCTAGGTGCAGTTTGGTGTCCCAAGGAACAGGTAATAGAAGCGCAGGAAAGACTTAAACAGATTAAGCTAAGGATTTTATAATAAATAGAGCGATTTACGATGGACAACAGATTGGATTAAAAAAGACACCCCCTTCTTAAAGATAAAGAGTGTACCTTTTGGCATATAATATCTGAAGGATCCAATGAAAAAGAGAGAATACCAGATTTGCGGCGGCGTGAAAGAATACGATGGCCGAAACCATCAATAGAGAACGGTACATGCGATTATATAAAGATATGGGAGAACGAGAGAAAAGGCGATAAGCGAATCTTGATTTGGTGTGAAGATAAGGATTACTTAGTTGTTCTAGCAAAACGTACCGGTTATATACTTCTATGGACAGCTTATGTAGTAAACAAAGAACATCAAAGAGCCAAATTAAATAAAGAGTATACGTCCTATAAAAAGGCTAATGCCACCCTTTGAGGACGACATCGTTACTCCTTCTACACATGGCAGATGAGTTACCTTATTGGTTGATGAGATACCGCCGCATGAAAAATAACCGTAGCCTTTACAACTATCTGTAAGGGCTGTTTTTTTCAGGTTGGATTTATGATTCCACTGCAAAAACCCCTATAAATCCTCATTTTCAGGAGGAGATTTGCTTCTTTATGCCGAATTATTAAATAACAAGAAGCAAGTAAAAGATATAAAGAGATAAATTGAATATACGGGGTGTCAGCAGATGTTT
>JAHDSQ010000052.1 GCA_018432615.1 Clostridia bacterium | reverse complement strand
CATTAGAACATCACCTCGTTATGTGTAGTATATCACATAACGAGGATTAAAGCAACTATTCGTGTGCCAAAAAGCAAGTTATTTTAGGGTTTTTCTGTCTTTTTGTCGCTGGCTCGTTATGTGTCAGCGGGAGTGCAGGTTGCAAGGATTTGCTCGATTATGATTCACTCTAGTTCCACACTTAGGGCATTCACAATACCCTACAGGGCCTGCACTTGCAGGACCTCCCATTCTTCCCCTTCCGGTTCCTGTTACACCTTGTCTGCCTTGACCGCCGCCTCCGCCGGTACCCATAGGTCCGGTTCCGTCTCCTCTTGGCATTTTTATCACCTCTAATAGTTTTTGGCATATGTTCTTTATAATTCTACTATACAAGGTTTTTGGCATATGTCAATAACTATTCTCAACATACCTATTCTCCGGATGTTGTAAAAGCCGTTTGTTTAGTTATTTACAATCTTTTTGTATGTTTCCAGGACCGCAATGGGCAACAAGGCCAGTCCCAGAGCACCCAGATACATCTTTCCGGACAACAGGGTCAAACCAAAAGCAGCAGCAATAGGAGGAATAAAGGCAACCCCTGCCATCATACCCAGTGAAACCAGCGCGGCACCATTCAAATATTTATTAGTGAAGAAACCGAGCTTGAATAACGAATGATCTGAGCGCATATTGAAAGCATGAAATACTTGGGAACCGCCTAAGATCAAAAAGGCCATAGTACGAGCCGCCACCATATCCCCGGTAATTCCCCAGACACTTACAAATCCAATCAGTGTCAGTGCGGCAAACATGACTCCCTGCAAGATGATGCGCACCCCGAAACCCTCTGCAAAAATACCTTCCTCTTTAGGTTTGGGTTTGCGCTGCATTACATCATCATCCACCGGTTCCATTCCCAAAGCAATTGCGGGCAGACTGTCTGTCACCAGGTTGATCCATAATAACTGCACAGCCAAGAAAGGCGAAATGCGCCACAACAGCATAGCCACAAAGACGGTCAGCACTTCCCCGATATTAGTACCCAGCAAAAAGCCTACCGTATGCTTGATATTGGTGTATATTCCACGGCCTTCTTTGACGGCATCCACGATAGTAGCAAAGTTGTCGTCGGTCAGGACCATATCCGCAGCTCCTTTGGCCACGTCTGTACCCGTGATACCCATGGCACAGCCAATATCGGCTGCTTTTAAGGCCGGAGCATCATTAACACCGTCACCGGTCATGGAAACGACTGCACCCTTTCTCTGCCAAGCTTGTACGATGCGAATCTTATCTTCGGGGGAGACCCGGGCATAGACAGAAATCTTGTCAACGCGGGCTGCAAGCTCCTCCTCGGTCATCAGAGCTAATTCGCTGCCGGTGATTGCGTCATCCCCTACCTGCAAGAGGCCTAATTCCCTGGCAATAGCCGCAGCAGTGGTCACATGATCCCCGGTTATCATCACCGGCTTGATGCCTGCGGCACGACAAAGGGCAACGGCATCCCGAGCTTCCGGACGAGGCGGATCGATCATTCCTAACAGACCCATAAAGGTCAACTCATTTTCCAGGGTTTGCTCCGTTATCTGTTCGGGCAACTCTTCAATTTCTTTATAGGCCACTGCCAGTATACGCAGTGCCTGACTGCTCAAGTCCTCGACCGTTTGCCGTCCTGCTTTTAAATCACCACCGATACACTTGTTGGCCAAAACATCGAACGCGCCTTTTACTATCACGACCTTTCTGCCTTCAATTTGATTAACGGTGGTCATCATTTTGCGGTCAGAATCAAAGGGCAGGGTCGCTAAACGCGGATAAATACTGTTTAACTCGTTTTTAAAGAGGCCATTTCTAGAAGCTGCCAGCACGATTGATGTCTCCGTAGGGTCGCCGATATGACGTTCTTTGCCGTCTTCGTCGATTTCCACACTGCCTTCGGAACAGAGGGTGGCATATTGCAAGAGCTTCCTAATTGAAGCGGAATTATTCTCGCTGATATCTTCCAGGAGGGCATCCCCGGCGTAAAAAGCCTTGACCAGTGTCATTTGGTTTTGAGTCAAGGTACCGGTTTTATCCGAACAAATGACCGAAGCACTGCCTAAGGTCTCTACTGCCGGTAATTTTCTGATGATGGCATTTTTCTTGACCATACGCTGCACCCCGATGGCCAAGACGACTGTCACAATAGCCGGTAATCCTTCAGGGATGGCCGAAACAGCCAAGGCAACTGCTATCATGAAAATATCAATAACACTCATACCGGCGAGGATACCAATAACAAAAATCACTGCACAAATTCCCAGGGCAATAAAACCGATGTATTTACCGAGATCTGCCAATTTATGTTGCAAGGGCGTCTGAGTTTCGGTTTCGGTATTGAGCAGGTCGGCAATACGGCCCATCTCGGTTTTCATCCCGGTGAAGGTAACAACCGCCCGGGCAGTCCCATAAGTGATGCTGCACCCGGAGTATAGCATGTTTGAACGATCGCCCAGAGGGGCATTTTCTGCCACCTCCGCCGAGGCATCTTTTTCGGCGGCCACTGATTCTCCGGTCAAAGCAGATTCCTCCGCTTGCAGACTGCTCGATTCAATGATGCGAGCATCGGCCGGTACGTAGTCTCCCGCCTCCAGCTTAATAATATCCCCCGGTACCAAAGTCACTGCATCGACAATCATCTCTTGGCCGGCACGAATGACCCGGGCATGAGGAGCGGAGAGATCCTGTAATGCTTCCAGGGCTTTTTCTGCTTTTCCTTCTTGCACTACCCCAATAATTGCGTTCAGCACTACTATCAAAAAGATCAAAAGTGGCTCAAAAAAACCTTCTCCTTCATGCCAGGCCACAACAAAAGAAACCACTGCGGCGATAAGCAGTATGATAATCATCACATCTTTGAGATTTTCCACGAATAATTGGAAAAAGCTTTTTTTCTTGCCCTGGGCAAGTCTGTTTTCCTTGTATTCGGACAATCTTTTTAAAGCTTCCTCAGTGGTTAAACCGCTTTCCGAATCAACCTGCAGATGAGCAAGAACTTCCTTTGTATCCATGCTGTGTGGTGAAAACAATCGATCTTCCCCCTAACTGGCTAAGCTGCTCTAATTCTAACGCAATTTCTGGAAAAAAGCTATTGAAACCACCTCAGAAAGGGGCTCTTGCAGAAAGGGGCTGTAACGAAAAGTTGAATTTCGTTGCAGCCCCTTTCATAATGCATTCTATTTATCCTTTTACCGCAGGTTCAGCTTCCCAAATCCCCCGCTGCTTTGATTTTAACTCGATTGGTTTTGCCGGGATAGTATGCCAAGGGTACATCCTCGACGTCAATTATCTCTACTGTTTCACGGACAGCTCCTGCTTCAACGGCTATTTCAACTGCTTCCCTCTTGGCTTGTGCTAAAGCTTCCTCCCGGGGAATTTTTTCATAATCCACAAGCTTTTCGTAAGTACCGCTGACCTTGGATATGGCTGAACCGATGGCATTCGCCGTGCCAAAATGCTCCGGCTTGGTAACTGACATTGCACCCGCCAGCTTTTCCGGCAGGATTATGGAACCGCCGCCGACCAGGATTACATCCACATCAGAATTAGATACCTTCATCGCATCCAAAGCGTCCTCAACCAGTCGGCTAATAACTTCCATGGCCTTTAATGCAAAACCCTCGTCGATTCCGGCAACCTTAGACTTATCACCCAACTCATACATGCCAAGCCGCACCGCAATGTCTGTAGCGGTAACGGTGTCCCCGCCAAATATAAGTGCCTTTTCCGTGATACGGTATCCTACACTATCCGGACCTACCGTGACTGTACCGTCCTCGCGCTGCCTAACTATCGAACCACCGCCAAGACCAATGGTCAGAACATCGGGCATCCGAAAGTTTGTACGAACACCACCGATGGTAGCCGCTACACTAGACTCCCGCGGAAAACCATTCCGCATGACACCAAGATCGGTTGTGGTGCCGCCGACGTCAATAACCAACGCGTTTTCCAGCCTTGATAAATGACTGGCCCCCCGAATGGAGTTTGTTGGCCCACAAGCGATTGTAAGAATTGGGTAGCGAAGGGCCTGTTCCATCGTCATCAAAGTCCCGTCATTCTGAGACAAGTAGATGGCGGCATTGGTCACACCAAGTCCCGCCAGGGAACGGGCAAAACCCTCGGTAAAACGTTGAGCTACCTTACAAAGGGCAGAATTCAAAATTGTGGCGTTCTCACGCTCAACAAGACCCATGGAGCCGATTTCGCCGGAAACGGAGATATGAATATCTTTTCCCATAATTTCCCTGCATAACTCTGCGGCTCTAAGCTCATGCTCGTTCCTGACAGTAGAAAAAACACAGGAAATGGCTACAGACTCAACCTTACCCTTAACCTCTTGAAAAAACGCCTGAGCAGTCTCCTCATCCAGTGGGGCCAGTTCCTTACCATCATGCTCGAAGCCGCCGCCGATCATCTTTTCTGCTACAACGATTTTTTTCAGATCTTCCGCCCAGTCTGTCATCGGCGGAATCCCTACTGCAGCAGGCGCACCGATTCGCAGTACGGCTATAGGGGCCAGGTTCTTGCGCTCTACAATCGCATTCGTACACTGGGTCGTACCCAACATGGCCTTACCTATTTCCCCGCGGTCTATGCCGGACAGTTCAAGAATATTTTTCACCGCACCCATGATACCATCATAAATATCCCCGGAAGTAGGATGCTTGACCTCTGCCACCACCTTGAGGTTCTCATCTATCAGCACGGCATCGGTGTTAGTTCCGCCTACGTCAATACCAAGCTTATACATCAGACCCTACCTCCTTTCACGCGCTTCTCGATAGGTATATAGTCAGTGTCGCAGCCAAAGTAGCGCGGTCCGACAAGTTCAAGTCCTTTCGTGGTACGCCACATTTCAAAACATTTGAGGCCAACCACAAAAACACGCTTTCCGTATTTGAGCGCATCAGTAGTTATGGGCGTAAACGTCTCGGTATCCACCAAACAAATAAGGTCCGGCACCGTTCCTACTATCTCTCCGTCTACACAGGCCACCAAATTCTCGTTTTGGAACTCGACATAAGCCTCCCGCCCTTTGTACTCTCCAATCCCTTCCAGAACCACCTTACCGAAGTTAAACGCCCCCCGGGTTTCGCGCAATACATCCTCTATCTTGCCCTTGAAAAGTTTGAAGCCTTCGGTAGCCTGAAAGAACGTTTCCTCCGGCGTATTTGCCGAGTTCTTTCTCAAGTTGTGTATGGCTCTTCCCAACATCTCGCTGCGGGTAATGATATTTTTAATGGCATATTGCTTGAGTATCTTTCCTTCCATAACATACAAGCAAACAGAAACGCTGCCGCCACAGCTCATCGTAACCGCACGGGCAAGCTCTTCAGTCCACTTGTTGGTTATCGTATCAAAGATGACACAGTTACCTTTCTCATCAGTCAGAGCCATTGGTGTCGCACTTAAGCCCCCAATTGTGAAAGTAACCATCTGGAGTTCCGGGAAAGCACGCCCCATCCCATCCGCATCTACCAAGGGCAAACCCATTCGCGCCGCTGCAGCTATTGGGAGCATACTGTTAACACCGCCCGCCTCGATAGGCATAAAGGCATAAATCTTTTTACCATAAAACTGCGATACCATATCATACAAGGTCTGATACTCATTACCGCCGATTGCCTTTTCTCCTAAAACCGTTGGTGCTCCCATCATCGCGATGGGCACCACCAGAGCATCGTCTGGAACTTCTTCCGGGTCCAACAGCGTAACCGGGCCGCATTCACGCACGGCACTGATAGCCACAAGCTTTCCGATATAGGGGTCTCCTCCCCCCCCGGCTCCCAACAGAGCAGCACCAAGGGCTATGTCTTCGATTTCAGAAATCCCAATTTTTCGCAACTAGATCGACTCCTCTTTAAATTTTGTTTCCTCGGATTTTGTGCCGGCAAATACAGTACCGAGTATCGTGTAAGTAATCAAGGATACGATTATGCCGTTAATGGGTCCTACAAAGAACGGGATGTTGAGAAAAGGCAGTTTTTCCACCAGAGTGGGAAAATATCCGGTGAAGGTTCCCCCGGTTATGCCGGCTGCAATGACACCAAGAATGAAAGCTGTCAGGCCGGGCGCATGGAATCCCTCTCTGATCCTAAAATTCTCCTTTTGACCCTTTCCAACTATCCAATAGTCGGCAATCATTGTACCTGCCAGGGGCGGAATAATTGCACACAATAAGCTTAAGAAGCTTTGAAACAGTGCATAAAAACCCGCGGCTGCCAAAGCACCAATCAGAGCAACAACGATACCTATGCTTCCCGCTATGGCCGTAGCTATTTTACTTTTAGATTCATCAATGCCGAGCAGAACGGACAGTGATATCCCACCGGTGTAACCGTTAGTGACGTTTGTCGTCCAGGTTCCGCTTATCAGGGCCAAAAGTCCAAGTATACCCAGTGTAACAGAACCAAAGGAAACAAATAATTCACTGATATCGTACTTACCTGTAACAATAGTAAGTATCGACCCAATCATCATAATAGCAAACCCTGCGGGGATAACTCCTAACACTGAACTTTTAACTACGTCTCTCCGACTTTTCGCAAAACGGCAATAATCCCCGGAAATGACGCCGCCCAGAGCAAATGTCGCAATGGTGTAGTTTATCCCGAACACGAGCCCCATGTTGACTGCCGGTTCATAACCGGCTATGACGCTTAACCCATCATACTTGGCCAATGCCAGGATAAGTCCGTATATGCAGACGATGCCAAGCAGGGGAACGGCTATCGTATTAAGGATCTTCAGCCCCTTAAAGCCGAAACAAGCCGTCAGCAACATAACGGTGCCCCAGAAAATAATACTGAACCAGGCAGGGATGTTAACGCCGAAAATACTGGCAAACATGGCGCTAAAAGACAAACCGCACACGGCTGACTGGACCCCGAACCAACCGATACACGCAATAGCCAAAAGCAGGCTTATTATATACTTGGCGCCTTTCTCACCCAATGATGATCCTGCCATAACGGCTGTCGGCAATCCTAAATCACAGCCTTGCATACCGATAAAACTCATGTACAACGCAATAATTGTATAACCTATGATGACGGATAAAACACATTGCCCCAAAGTCAAATAAGAGCCCAGGACCCCTCCCACCATGAGACAGGAAACGCAAATCATCGCACCGGCCCAAACCATCGTTATTGACCACCAGTTCTCTCTTTGCTCTGAACCCACTTCAAAACCTGTATTCTTCTTTTCCAAAGTACCAACCCCTTTCATAACACAATTATGAGTGAATAATGTTAATAGTATATAAAGTATCTAATTTTGTAATTATCCCGACGGCAAAAAAATCAGCCTGTATATTTGTCCCCCAGGACAAATATACAGGCTGTGACAGGTTTGAGCCTTCCGCACTTATTAACCCTCTGATTTTTTCTTTCTTTTACCGGAGCCCAAAATCCGTTCTATTGCCATCGCCTCATACAAACCCATCGAGGAAGGCATTGTGCCCACGCGGTAACCGAAACAGTCTGACATGCACCTCAGCCTGTATTTGATGGTGTTCTTATGCAGGTAGAGTCTTTTTGCTGTTTCCGCTAAACCGCATCCGGTATCGAGCAAATATACCGCCAGCGTACGTTTCAACTCCTCGGCTTCCCTCTCACCCTTCAGCAAGGACAGCTGGGACAAAACCTCAGCCACCGCGGCCTCGCCCTCGGCTATCCGCTTGCGGCAGTCTTTGGCAAAAAATATCTCCGCTCCGCTAAAGCGGTTGCGGCCGGGAAATATCCTTTTAATATCGTCGGCACAATCACGGTTGGACAAATAGGCCTCCCGCACGGCTGTAGTGTCCTTTAAATTGCGGAACATTGCAAGGGTATTGCTGCCGGGGAGTTGGGCCAAAAGAGTTTCTCCTAGAACCTCAGCATCCCGCAGGAACCGCGGACCATCCATAAAAATGACTAAACAGTCCTCATATACATCCGCAAAAGAGGTCTTACAGTATTGCTTGACCAGCTGGCGCACCGTCTCGGCAGCTTCATAAAAAAATCCCTGATTTTCGGTATCCGGTGTAACTATCCACATAGCATGTATTGAAGCAACATCGATTTGGAACAAGTCGGCCAAACGCCGCATTTTCATAGGCTCATCCTTCATGATGGCCTTTACGAGTTCTGAGATAACAATCCTGTCATGCTGCTGGCTCCAAAGACTGACCGCGAGTTGAACGCTCTCGACTGCCTGCTGAAACATCGCACCTAAAAGGGACTTATCTTCACGAATAATGAACAGTTCCATCCCCTGTCCGCTCTCTGAATTGATCTGGGCTTTGTAAAACAAACCCCCGGGAAGATAGGGAAAAGCCTCCGGCTTTCCCGGAACCTGCGGCGAGGGCAACTCTTTTAAATAAACGTGCAGACCAGAAAGAGCACGCGGCCAGGCAGCTTCGTTAAGCACATTGCCTTTTGCATCTGTAAGTATAACAGTAGCACGGATGCGGTCGGAAAGCATCTTGAGCACAGTATCGACGGTGCGCTGATGCTGCGGCAAGCGAGAAACCCGTTCCAGCAGTTCAACAACCATAGAAACCCCGGAAGCCTGATCCTTATATATTGCCTCCACAACCTCACAAATCACTTCGCTATACCGCAAATCTATTCGATTTTTAGGCATACAGATCAAGGTAAAATCCAAGCTGTCAGCCAAGGCTACCAACTGTGGGTCTACGTCCTTCATAAACAAGCCCACGTAATACAAAATGAGGCCGACCTCACCGCCTTCCGCAAGACGCTGGATATTGCGGCATTGGAGCTTTACATCGTCCTTGATATTGATGAAAGAGGTTATAACTATTTCACTGCCGTTAAACTCATCGTTGTGAAAAAGTTTATCATTCAACGCTTCCGGATCAACACTTTCCAGCACGGAAATGGACGAGACAATCTTCTGCAATCCGCCCTTACCCGCCACCACTTTGGCATTACGCAGGGATGGCAACTTCAATAAGTCTGCCACAGTTACAGCCATTACGGCATCCTCTCCCTGTCATTAATTTTGTCCATTATAACAAAAACACCTCGAAAAATATACTCATCGCTTGTATTTTGTATACATTTTAATTAATATTAGTTATTAGAACAATTAAAAGGAGGCCAAGTGTTTGAGTAAAACAAGAATAGGAATCATCGGCTACGGCAATATTGGCAGAGGTGTGGAAGCAGCGGTCAAACAAAATCCTGACATAGAATTGGTCGCAATTTTTACACGAAGACCTCCGGAAACCCTTGAGGTAAAATCCCAGGCGAAAGTCGTAATGATTTCGGATGCTGAAAGATATTCCGACAGTATTGATGTCATGATTCTTTGCGGTGGTTCCGCGACAGATTTGCCGGAACAAGGCCCGAAATTTGCCGGTATGTTCAATACCGTTGACAGTTTCGACACCCATGCCAGAATTCCGGAGTATTTTGACAAGGTCAATGAAAGCGCACTGGCTAGTGGCAAAACCGGCATAATCTCAGTAGGTTGGGATCCGGGATTGTTTTCAATGCTTCGAATGATCTCCGGAGCTGTCCTGCCGGAGGGTGTAGATTATACTTTTTGGGGGAAAGGGCGTAAGCCAAGGACATTCGGATGCGATCCGCAGAGTTAATGGTGTAAAGAACGGCATCCAATACACGATACCTTTCGAAACTGCCATTGAACAGGTACGGGCCGGCACCAATCCTGAGCTATCCACCAAAGAAAAGCATCGCCGAGAATGCTATGTAGTTGCCCAAGACGGCGCGGACAAAGCCCGCATTGAAGCCGAGATTAAGAACATGCCGAATTACTTTGCAGATTACGACACCACCGTCAACTTCATCAGCGAAGAGGAACTTAAACAAAACCATGCAAAAATACCCCACGGGGGATTCGTATTCAGAAGCGGTTTTACCGGCGATTCGAAAGATAATAATCACGTCATCGAATTCTCCTTAAAACTTGACAGCAATCCGGAATTCACATCCAGTGTATTGCTGGCCTACGCCAGGGCAGCACACAAAATGAACCGGGAAGGGCTTATTGGAGCCAAAACCGTCTTTGATGTGCCGCTATCCTATTTGTCTCCCCGAAGCAACAGCGAACTTAGAGAAAGACTGCTTTAACTCCGTCCAATACAAACAATATTTGCCCCAAACTATCGACCCAGCCGGGCGAAAAACAACCAGGCCTCTAAGGCCTGGTTGTTGTGATAGGCACTGCTTTTTTGTCTTCGGCTTTCCGAACATTAGGTCCATCGGGAACATCCTTCAACAAAATCATGGCTAAACCCAATAGAACACTCATCCCGATAAATACGACGGTAAAGCCGACCTCCTTATCCGGGAAGCGCGACAGCGCAAGTACTGTCAAGGAGGTCCCGAATACTCCTCCCAAACCACGGAACATACCCCGCAATCCTGAAATTGCACTGATTTTTTCCGGCATCAATTCAATAGCGGCATTATTAGATGAGGGGCTTACCATTCCTACACCCACCCCGGCTAAAAAGACAACTATTGCCAATCGCCAGTAATCCGAAATCTCAATACCCGGTATTTGGATTGCTCCCAGTAAAGGCACCATTCCCAAGGTACTGACGATCAAAACCACAAAACCTATCCCCATAGGCAATCTATAACCACTGCGTTCTATTAACATGCTGGTTACCGTAGCTGTTATCATCACACCGACAGCCCTGATAGAAAGCAAAGCACCGCTGGTCAAATCGGACATCCCATATATGGTTTGAGCATAATAGGGAATGAAGGAGGACATACCAAGAATACAAGCCCCGTGTATTATGTTAATGGCGTTCATTACCGCAAAGGGTCTGCTGCGAAGCAGGGTCAGGTCCAAAATCGGTGTTTTCGTCCTCTTTTCTCTACGAATAAACAAAAACAGAAATAGCAAAGATAGCAAGGGCAATAAATAATTTACCGGTTCTGCAGCAATCTCTGGGCTTTCTCCAAGTCTAGTCATAAAATACATCATGCTCAATATAGCACCGGCAAAAAGTCCTGCCCCGGCAAAATCTATCTCGGTGCGGGTTACTGCCTGATCCGTATCCAATAAAAAGAAGGCTATAAAAATAAGAACAAGGCCAACGGGAACATTTACCAAGAAAATAGCCTTCCAACTGTAAAAGCTAAGCATTATTCCGCCCAGGGCAGGTCCGATAATCCCCCCTAAAGGGAAAATCGTTGTGAATAAGCCAATAGCACGGGCACGGTGCTCATGGAAGCTATCGCCTACAATTCCTATAGCTGACGGCATTATACTTCCGCCCCCTATAGCTTGAAGAAAGCGGAAAAAAATCAGCGCAAAAATATTGGTAGCCTGTGCACATAAGTAGGAACTAACAGTGAAAAGAGCGATGCATGCGATAAAGATCCTTTTTCTGCCCCATTCATCACTGATGCGGCCCATTAAAGGCATCATAATCATCATTGTTAACTGGTAAACCGTAATAACCCAGCCTGTCCAGTTAATCTCAGAGCCAAAACCCTTTTGAATTGCAGGAAGAGCTGTCGCCACAATAGTCGCATCTATCGATGCCATTAACAAAGCCAGAGAAGCTACGCCAAATATGAGGTATTTGCGGTATCCGTTACTTATTGTTGTTGATGTCATTGGAACTACCTCTTTTTATTATGGTCTGGTTTTCACATTTCCTGTTATTGTTCCCTCATATTTTAAACTCACATAACTTAGCGATTATGTGAGTTTGCATGCTTTTGAGATTCATCAAATATTATATCACAATATCAAAAAATTCTCTGAACTATGTTCGCATTTTTATAGGCATAATAAAGAATTGCTTATGCTAGTTTTTTCCCTGACACACGAAGGCCAAAAAACTCTTTATAAACCATATATTCATTAAACCTTGACTGCTTTAGCAATTCTCTCAGCTCTTCAATAGTATACGATGCATTCAGGGATGAGAGAAATCCCGGACGTATTTCCTTAGGCTTTGTTGAAAAATAGATCATCCATTTCAGGATGACACTTACATCACGCCTCATATCCGTGATGCAGAAAAAACCCTTCGGTTTTAAAACCCTCTTGATTTCATTAAAAACCTTCAGCGGGTCCTCCCATTCATGAAGTGAACCATTTGAAAAAACACCATCGAAAGAATTTTCATCAAAAGGCATCTCTAAACAATTCCCCTGAATATAATCTACCTTACTCTGCAATCCATATTCCTTTGCATTTTGATTTGCCATTTTAATCATATTTTCGCTGATTTCAAGTCCGGTTAATTTGGCATTTTCTGATTGTTTGAGCCATTCCAAGCCAACATATCCGGGCCCTGGACCGATTTCAAGAACATTGCCCTTTGTTATTCCCGCTTTTAAGAAGCTGTCAACATTATTCCAGCCCTTATCACGCATAGTTTTTGCAAATTGATTAAAGATCTCTACGGTCACTTCATTCTGGATACCTTCATTTGTTTCAATAATTCTTTTTCTAACCATTTATTCTTCCTCCTTGATTTGTAAACGTTTTAAGGATTTATCGGCCCACTCAAGCTCTGCCTGATAATGTAAGAGATGATGGCTGAAAATGATCTCGACCATCGTTTGCATTTCATTCGGCACATGTTGAATAGTTTCGCCCCGATGATTTTCAATATGCCTGATAATTCCTTTCAGCTTTTCAATATAGGCTCTTAGACTTTTAACAATCGTACTTGTTTCAAGATGCTCGGAAAAATAAAAAACGCTGTCTGCCGGGAATGTCGGGCGATAATCGTATTCAAGCATATTTGTAAGCATTCTTTGAAAAGCCTTCATACCTTTATCAGTGATTGAATACACCGTTTTTTCAGGTCTATTTCCCGGTTTTTCGCTACTGACGGCAAGAAAACCCTCCTTTTGCATTTTCTCAAGATGGTAGTAAATCGTCGGCAGTTTGATACGTGTAAAATCAGATAATTGTTCGGCTACTATTTTCTTGATTTGATAGCCATGCTGTGGCCCATATCTTTGCAATAATCCAAGTATATAAAGCGGTATCATGCAAAAACTCCTTTCAGCTTATATTGTAAAGCAAATAGTCAGTGCTGATTATATTATACTCAGCACTGACTATTTGTCAACCATACACCGATTTAAAATCATCTAAGCATACTTGCCGCTTTTTTTATCCGATAGCTAACCGCCGCTAAGCCAGCTTTGCACACAGTAGTACTAACGAACAAGTTCGCAAGTACTACTAGCGTGGATAACGGTTTCTAAGGTTCAGATGGTGTAAAAACTCCACCTGAAACCAAGAATCCTGTTTATACTTGTTCATCGTACCCCGCCACCGGAACCTCCGCCGGAGAATCCTCCTCCGCCGCGCCGTGAGCTATGTCCGCCTCTGCCGGCACTACGTGCGGCTTCATATTGCCGCTGCCTCCTTCTCATGGCACTGTACATGATGGTGTTGTAGCTATAAGCGCGATAAGCGTAGTCTTGATAGCGTTCAATCTCCGGAACTTGCTGCGGATAGACCTGTCGCATCTGTTCCCCAACCTTATCAGCAATTCCGAGCAGAGTGGCATAAACCAGATAATCCTGCCAAATCACGGTTTCTTTCACACCGCGCTCCGCAATCAGGGAGAAATCCAACAAGAACTTCTTGAGGCCCAGAACCTCTGCCAGTTGTCTTAAGCCCTCCCCCGTCAGATTTTTGACGCTTTTTAACTTCGCACCTTTCAGACAGTTATGTTTAACCAACCAGCTGTGTCCGGCTGAGGTGGATTTATCAAGAAAACTGCGCAGGGTCATCCATTCATCTTCGCAGAACTTTTCCAGTTCTCCCGGCTGCAAGATGCCATCGCTGCCAACCGAGCTTTCCAAAATGGTGTAAAGCTGTTGGTCGTACTCATCGCCATCCTTATGCGGCTGCCGGACAAGGCGCATGTTCACTTTTTCCTTTGTTTTGCCCATACTGCCCACCGATTCCGTGGTTTCCGGCTCCAGACAACCCATATTAATGAGTTTCAGGATACGCGTTCCGATAATCGCACCTTCTTCACATTGCTCGGTAGCATTGGATAGTACATAGGTCGCGTTCAGGTCGCCGCCGTTGGGAAGGTCACGGAAATACTCGGCTGCGTTCATCAGCTTCTTTATCTTGTGTTTCTTGAGCCTGACAGAAACCACGCCGCAGATTGCAAGCAAAGAGACAATGGTGATAATACCGAAAATAACGGACATGATGCCCTGATCTGCTGCATAGTCACTGCCTTTAAAAGCCTGTTCCCTGACCGCTTCAAAGCTGGTATTTTCCGCACGCAGCGGACTGACAACACCTTTATCCAGCTCTACCATGATGGTCATATGGTTACTTTTCCTAATCGGACGCTCCGTCCATGCCAGGATCATACCATCTCTAAACCGGACCTGTCCCTCGTAACCAAAGGCCCAGATGTTGCAGTTGTTGTCTGTCAGAGGAGTGCCGTCTTCCAGATAGATACCCAACATCACATCGGTCGGCGTAAAATTCAGCTTATCGTTGATAAAGCGAAAGTTAAATCCGTCGCTGTCGGAATATGCGCCCACAATGTCATGAACGACGTACTCAATGGTATAACGTTGTTCTCCGTACTCTGAAATACCCCAGCACAACTCATATCCCTCGTCCGTCTCAACCAGACCGCAGCGATATGCCTTTTCTGCAAAGGAGGCATCGATGTCCCACTCTTTTGTATATTCGTATTTGCGGTTCTCATCCGCCACGGAAAAATCCGTAATGGTGAGATAGCCGGAGCTGCGAATCGGCAGATAAATCTCCGTACCTTCGTTAATGTCTGCATCCCAAATCTGCGTAATATATGCAGAACCGTCTGAACGTAACGCCACATCCACTTGAATCTCCGGCACCCGATAATGCGCCAGGGCGGAAGATGTTAGCGTTACAGTCAACAGCAGTGCCAAGAGCAGTGCAACTGCCTTTTTCATGTGTCACCACTCCCTACTTCATGCTGGGCATATCTGACTTTTCCTCTTTGACCTCCAGGTAATCCCTCTGCTTGAAACCCAGCATATTTCCAATCAGATTAGTAGGGAACATGCGCAGGATACGATTAATCTTGGTAACGCTGTCGTTATAAATGAGGCGGCTGGAACGAACCATCTTCTCGTAGCTTTGTACGGAATTCATCGTAAACAGATAGTTCTCGTTGGCTTTCAGCTCAGGATAGGCCTCCGCAACTGCGGCGATACGACCTAAAGCCTCAGAAAGGATGCCCTCCTGCCTTAGCACTTCGTCGGGAGTTGATTTCGCAGTAATAACACTGCGGCGGGACTTGATGGTTTCGATAAGGGTCTGAGATTCGTGGGCGGCATACCCTTTGGCCAGATCCAGCAGGGCTGTCAAGGCGTCAAAGCGACTGGATAGCTGCACTCCGATCTGCTGCATGGCATTGTTGATGTTCTCGTCCATTACCACCAGCTTACGCTGGGTAGAGATAATCCAGATGCCGATGATAGCAGCCAGAAGCACGATAATAATGATAGCCATAATAATTCTCCTCTTTTCTCTCATTTTTATGGATTTTTTAATCCTGTGCTTTTTCTTATTGTTTTACAATATAATACTCATATTTGTCTTGAGAAATCTGTCGTATATTGTCGAATGTCGCCAGCTTTTATTCTATTTATGATAAAAAACAACCGCCCCGGCAGGGCGGTCGGCTATTTTTAAATCGCAGTTTTCCATAATCGTAATCCTTACGCTTTATCATGTTTTATGTGCTCGGGCATGTCAATATATTCCTATGAGATTTACTCCTGTAATGCTATAATCTTGTGCAGTGGACTAAATCCTTAGGAGGACAAAATAAAATGAAACAGGATATGATCGTCATTTTGGATCTGGGGGGACAAAACAATACAGCCATCGCCAGGGCAGTTCGCAGTCTCGGTGTATATAGTGAGATTCACCCCCATGATATTTCACGGGATAATCTCTCCCAATTGCCAAACGTCAAGGGTATTATCATCAACGGTGGTAAAAATAATATGGTAGACGGAGCGGCAATTGACATCGATCATAGCATCTATGAGGCAGGCTATCCTTTAATAGCGGTCGCTCATGAACCGGCCAAATGTGAAAACAAAAGGAAAAGCTGGCCGGAAACAGAAGAAGAAACCGCAACACTCTTAAAGGATTTCATCTTCCATAACTGCCAAGCGAAACCTAATTGGAACATGAAAAACTTTGTTGAAGATCAAGTTGAACTAGTCAAAAAACAGGTTGGTGATAAAAGGGTTTTGCTCGCCTTATCCGGCGGGGTAGATAGCTCAGTAGTAGCCGCCTTACTCATCAAGGCCATCGGCAAACAGTTGATCTGCGTGCACGTCAATCACGGTCTCATGCGCAAAGGCGAATCTGAAACCGTTCTTGAAGTATTCAAGAATCAGCTGGATGCCAACCTGATCTACGTTGACGCCAGCGAGCGGTTCCTGAAAAAGCTGGAAAATATCTCGGATCCCGAGCAAAAGAGAAAAATAATCGGCGCTGAGTTCATTCGCGTCTTTGAAGAAGAAGCACGAAAACTAGACGGTATTGAATTTCTGGCTCAGGGCACCATCTATCCTGATATCGTGGAAAGTGGTACCAAGACGGCCAGCGCTGTGAAAGCTCATCATAATGTAGGCGGTTTGCCTAAAGACCTTAACTTCTCCCTGGTGGAGCCCCTTTATCATCTGTTTAAGGACGAAGTCAGGGCCTGCGGTCTTGAACTTGGCCTGCCGAATGCAATGGTTTACAGACAGCCTTTCCCCGGACCCGGTCTTGGCGTACGCTGCCTCGGGGCTATCACCAAAGAACGCCTGGAAGCAGTGCGAGAATCTGACGCTATTTTACGGGAGGAGTTTGCAAAGACCGGTTTAGATAAAAAAGTATGGCAATATTTTACCGTTGTCCCTGACTTTAAATCTGTCGGTGTAAAAAATCATGCCCGCAGCTACGAATACCCTGTTATCATTCGGGCCATCAATACTATCGATGCCATGACTGCCAGTATCGAACAAATTGATTGGCCTCTTCTTTTAAAAATTACAGATCGAATACTCAAAGAAGTCCCCCATGTGAACCGGGTCTGCTATGATTTAAGTCCCAAACCCTGCGCCACCATCGAGTGGGAATAAGAAAAATCGTGTTATTGTCTATTTTTAGTTATCCTGCGTGATTAACAGTGTATGATGTTGAATATATTCTCTGTATTATTCGTATTAGTGCTTAGAATGGTCAAGATAGGAGTGTAACTTTAAGAAGAATTTGCATCATGAAATGTATCAGAAACCTTTACAAGGGAATAATATAGTAGTACAATATATTGTACAGGATATTGTATAACCGCACTGGAAGGAGTGATATTATGTTAGCTGTAAACTATTCAACGATCCGTAGTAAGCTGAAAGATTATTGCGATAAAGCGACGGATGAAAACGAGACGGTAATTGTTACTCGCAAAGATGAAAAAAATGTTGTAATCATGAGCCTTGATAAATACAATGATATAATGAAAGCTGCCCGTAATGCAGAATATCTGGATATGATTGATAGAAGTATGGAACAGATTAAGCAGGGCAAAGTTGTTCTGAAAACCATGGAAGAATTAGAGGAAATGGCTAATGAGTAATCTCACCTTCTCTGATAAAGGCTGGGATGATTATCTGTATTGGCAATTTAATGATAAAAGCATCATGCGAAAAATAAACGAATTGCTTAAAGATATACAAAGAAACGGATATGAAGGAATTGGGAAGCCAGAGCCACTAAAATATCGTAAAGCATGGAGCAGACGGATAAGTCATGAACACAGATTGGTTTATACCTTGGATGAAAGCGGAAATGTGTTTATTTTGTCATTGAAAGGCCATTATGAGGACTAAAATCCATTTTTTTATACACCTTCTCTGATAGCATTTGGAACAAACTAACACCCCTTGAAAAGATATAAACACAATGACCTTATGTTTTATGACGGACTGGTTTCAAACCGCAGAGAAGGATTTTTATCCTGTAACCAGCGCAAATTGAAGTCATTCTCAAACAGAACTACTAAGCAGTCGTTCTGGTCTTTGACACAAAGACTTCTCATGCTATGAAGTTTGGCAACATCGATAGGTTTATCACTCTCGATCCAACGTGCAAACTGGTAAGACATGTGGTAAAGCTGAATTTTGACACCATATTCCGATATAAACCGATGCTCAAAAACTTCAAACTGAAGTTTCCCCACAACTCCCAGGATAATATCCTCTGTGCGCTCGACAAAAGTACGATAAATCTGGATCGCTCCTTCTTCAGCAAGCTGATTAATACCCTTCTGAAATTGCTTATATTTTGCCGTATCAAGATTCGTTACACGCGCAAAATGCTCCGGCGGAAACTGGGGGAGCTTCTCAAATTCAAAGGCACCTTCTTCGCATAAAGTATCACCTATGCGATAGATACCGGGGTCGAATAAGCCTACAATATCTCCGGGAAAGGCTTCTTCGGCAATATTCCGGTCCTGGGCCAAAAACTGCTGGGGCTGGGGTAGCTTGATTCTTTTCCCTGTTCTGACATGATTCACAGCCATGCCCCGCTCAAACCGGCCGGAACAGACCCTTAGAAAAGCAATCCTGTCCCGGTGAGCAGGGTTCATATTAGCTTGAATCTTAAAGATAAACCCCGAGAAGCCATTAGTAACAGGATTAATCAGGCCTATGCTGCTTTTTTGGGCTTGGGGTGCCGGCGCTAGATTGATGTACTGTTCCAAAAAGGTCTGAACCCCAAAATTATTTATGGCACTGCCAAAAAAGACAGGGGTAAGCTTACCCTGTAATATTTTTTCTTCATCATAAGGATCGCCTGCAATATCCAAAAGAAGGATTTCTTCCCTGAGCTTTTCAATAAGACCCGGCTCAGGGATTTCTTTTTTTATCTTTTCGTCTTCTAAGCCATTTTCAGATGTCTCGATTAATTTCCGTTCGTTATCCCCTTTATATAGCTCTATCCGGTTATTCTGCCTATCGTAAACCCCTCTAAATTCCATTCCCATCCCTATCGGCCAATTCATTGGACAAGACCGGATACCCAGAACATCTTCCAGCTCCTGAAGAAGCTCCAGCGGCTCCTTAGAATAACGATCCATTTTGTTAATGAAAGTAAAAATCGGAACTCCCCGCAGGCGACAAACTTTAAATAACTTGATAGTTTGCGCTTCCACCCCTTTGGCGGCATCAAGGAGCATGACCACACTGTCTGCAGCTGTAAGTGTTCGGTAGGTATCCTCACTGAAATCATGGTGACCGGGGGTATCCAGGATATTGATCTGATGGCCCCGGTAACAAAATTGCATGGCACTGGACGTAACGGAAATACCCCTCTCTTTTTCGATTTGCATCCAATCCGAAGTAGCATGTTTTTGGGATTTTCTCCCCTTTACAGCGCCAGCTAAACGAATGGCTCCGCCAAAGAGCAAGAGTTTTTCCGTTAATGTAGTTTTTCCGGCATCAGGATGAGAGATTATCGCAAAGGTGCGCCTGTTTTTTACTTCCCTTGATATACGTTCTTGCAAATTATCCATAAACGTGTTCCTCTCTGTTGTAATGATAAGATCAAAGAAAAAATCAAGTACTAATATATCACATATATCACACCTAGTGATAAATAACGGGCAATAAGATAACAATATTTAATTAAATGCTACAAAAGCAGTTAAAATATGTTTATAATGTAGTACATGCTTTTAAGGAGTGGAACTCATGAGTAAAAAAGATTTGGGATTAAGCATTATCCCCCTGGGAGGGGTAGGCGAAATAGGTAAAAACATGATGGTTTTTGAATATGGCCAAGATATTATAGTTGTGGATGCGGGAGTCGCTTTTCCCGGTGATGATTTAATGGGAATCGATCTGATAATCCCTGATATTACCTATCTTATAGATAATAAGGATAAGTTACGCGGGTTTTTTATTACCCACGGACATGAAGATCATATCGGAGCTCTGCCATATGTACTTAAAGAATTAAACGTTCCTGTTTATGGAACCAGGTTAACAATCGGTCTTATTAAAAAGAAACTGGAGGAACACGGCTTAGTCAATAAAGTTAACCTGATAGAAATTAATCCCGAGTCTGTAATAAACACAGGTGTATTCCAGGTAGGTTTTTTCAGGGTCAACCATAGTATTCCCGACGGTGTTGGACTTGCCATCAAAACTCCTGAAGGATTAATCGTTCATTCCGGAGATTTCAAACTGGACCAAACGCCTATTGATGGCCTAGCAACAGAATTCCATAAACTCACTAAATATGGAGAAAAAGGCGTCTTGGCTTTGATTTGTGACAGTACAGGTGCCGAAAAAGAAGGATATACGCCCTCGGAAAAAGTAGTTGGAGAAACTTTCACAAAAGAATTTGACAAGGCTAAAGGAAGAATAATTGTCGCCACCTTTGCTTCCAACGTTCATCGAATCCAACAGGTTATTAATGCCGCTATTGAACATGACCGCAAAGTGGCTGTAGTGGGCAGGAGTATGGTAAGGGTGGTGGAAGCGGCAGTTGAGCTGGGCTATCTGCATTGCCCCCAGTCTGTGTTGATTGAATTAGGAGAGGTTGCCAGGTACCCCTCTGATCAGATAGTCATTATAACTACCGGAAGCCAGGGGGAACCACTGGCCGCTCTTACCAGGATTTCAAACGGCAGTCACAGGCAGATAGCACTGGAACCTGACGATACTGTGATCATTTCGGCCACACCCATCCCCGGAAATGCCAAACAGGTATATAGGACAATCAATAATCTTTACAAAAGCGGGACAGAAGTTGTTTACAAGGATGTTGCGCCGGTGCATGTCTCAGGCCACGCTTCACAGGAAGAAATAAAGGTTGTGATCAACATGGTGAAGCCAAAATTCGCTATCCCTTTTCATGGTGAATACCGTCATTTGGTCAAATTCAAAACAACTGCAGTTGAGTTGGGAATTCCGGAAGATAATGTTATAATCCCTGCCATCGGCAACAGATATTTTTTCCACAAAAACACATTTAAAGCACAAGGCAAAGTACCTTCCGGCAGTGTAATGATTGACGGCCTAGGTATAGGAGATGTGGGTAATATCGTTATGCGCGACAGGAACGTACTATCTGAAAACGGAGTAGTTATAGTAGCTCTTGTACTAGATAAAGAGTCCGGCGTTGTACTGAGCGGGCCGGATATCATCTCGAGAGGATTTGTCTATATCCGTGAATCCGACGAATTGTTGTCCAAAATGAAGCACGAATTAAAAGATGTTCTCCACCTTTGTCAATCTAAGCAAATTAAGGACTGGGCAACTATAAAAAACCGGGTATCAAAAACATTAGATAACTTAATTTACAACGAGCTAAAACGAAAACCAATGGTCCTTACGGTTATTCAAGAGGTGCAATCCTGACTTTAATCCTTTTTCAAACCGTCAGCATTCGGGCCATCAACACTATCAATGCCATGACTGCCAGTATCGCACAAATCGACTGTGAATAAAGAGCAGGTCACCAGCTTCCATCTACCAATAATACGCGAAGAAATTACAGCAGACGATACTCTTCACACTTGAAATGAGTTTTCCCCTCAATCGCCGCATCCAGACGGGCAATCATCGCAGCCTTGTCATCGTTGAGCACACCCCGCAAAGAAAGATAGTTAGAGGCATGGTTCATACGAAACACACTACCCGGCGAATCCATGTGCTCCAGCAACAACCGTGTTTCCTCCGCAATCTGGAAAGGGGATAATAGTTCGATCACTCCGGAGTCTACTTGTTCATACATGGGAGTACCTTCCCTCACCATCAGTGTTAAAAGGCCTATATAATCCGGGTTCATTGCGTTTAACGCCTTAGCGGTATCAATGGCATGCTGTTGCCAGCGCTGCGTTCCTCCCAGTCCGGAGATTACCGTAACCGAGGATAAAATTCCGCTCTTTCTAATACGCTGTCCGGCCTTGATAATTTCCTGAGCCGTCTCCCCTTTATTTACTAGCTCCAAGATTTCTTCATTGCCGGATTCCAAACCGAGATAGGCAATATACAGGCCATGCTCTTTCAACGTTTTGAGTTCTTCATCTGTCTTTAAACGGACACTTTGCGGAGAAGCGTAAAGTGCTATCCTTTTGCACTCAGGGTAGAAATCCTTGATCGTATCAAGGATTTCAATTATCCTTTCAGTCTTCATAATCAACGCGTCTCCATCAGCCAGAAAAATCCTCTCCACATAGGGATAATAGCTTCGTGCCATTCTCAGATCATCCAAAATATCCTCTACCGGACGCTGACGAAACCTTTTGTCTTTGTACATATCACAAAAGGTGCATTTATTGTAGGAGCAGCCAATGGTCGCCTGGACAATTAAGCTGTTTGCCTCACTTGGCGGACGATAAATATCTCCAACGTATCGCATAATCATTCTCCCATTTTATCCTTTTCTCTTTTAAGCTTATAGCTTTGATATCTTGCTCTGCCTTCTTCAAATAAAGCTTGCTCTTCCTCGGTCCCTATCTTGAGCCGGGGAACCTCTGTTGGCCTGCCGTCCTTATCTATGGCTACCATGGTAAAGTATCCTGATAAGGCTTTTTCCCGAGGCTTTCCGCTAGACACGTCTTCCACTTCGACCAGAACATATATTTCCATCGAGCTTTTACCTACATACACTACCTTTGATGTGCAGGTAACCAGATTACCAACGTAAATCGGGCGGTGAAACTGCAATTCATCCACACGCGCAGTTACACAAATTTTCCCAGAATGTTTAATCGCACAAACCCCGGCAGCCGAATCCATCAGCTTCATAATCTCACCACCGTGAATATTCCCTGCCGCATTGGCCTGGTGAATCAACATCACCTGGGCTAACTCGGTATATGTTTCCCGCACTGCCTTTTCCCTAGCCATTATGCCATTCCTCCAGCTTTATATTTTTTAGCTCCCCATCCCATTTCCAAGCAGCAACAAAATCCTTGAATTTTTCTTCAAGAGGGGAAAGACATCTGTTATTACAATAAACTAGGCTGAAATGCCTGTTAAGTTCTAAATCCTTGATTTCATATTTATTCAGCTGCCCCGAGGCGACTTCACTTTTTACAGCAACCTCGGACACAAAACTAATACCAACATTTAATGCCACCATCTTTTTTATCGCCTCCAGACTATCATTAATTGTCTGGGAGCGAAACATGTTTATATCCAGATTCTTTTCTTTCAAAGCATTTTCAATCAGAAGTCTTGTGCCGGAACCTTCTTCCCTCAGCACAATATCTTCTCCTATTAAACTCTTAATACTAACAGAATCTGTAGTGAATCGTTTTTCGGGGGAAGTGATAAGCACAAGTCTGTCATCATAAAAATCAATGTATTCAAGAGTTTCGGAAGAATACTTTGCCCCAGTGAATCCAAAATTAATTCTGCCTGAAAGAATTTCCTCTACTACTTCCTTGGAGTCTTTATGCCGAATAGAAAAAAGAACCAGCGGATAAACTTCCTTAAAGGCTTTAACAATGTAGGGAAGAAGATACTGCTCCGGTATTGTGCTGGCATAGATCTCCATCGTCCCCTTAATATTCCTTTTATATTCACTAAGGGAGTACTCAGCTTGGGCACAAATATTGATTATCTCCACCGCATAGCGGTAAAAGATTTTTCCGCCTTCCGTTAAAGTGATGTTCTTGCTTTTTCTATTAACCAATATAATTCCAAGTTCTCTCTCCAGCTTCTGGATGTTGCTGGTAATAGCCGGCTGCGACATAAATAACGCGTCCGCTGCTTTGGAAAAACTCTTTTTTCGAGCGACCGCAACGAAGCTCTCCACCTGTTTGAACTCCATTTAATCTCCTCACCTGTTCTCGTATTATTTGCCCTGTTATTAACTATTGTAATAAATGAGGTCTTTGTTATCAGTATTATTAATTTCTGTTTTAAGATTTAGAGTAATATAATCTAGCTATATCTATTGTTTTTATATTATACTACATTTTTAATTAGGAACAGGTGGTGTTTAGAAATAATGAACAACGTATTAGCAACTAAACGGGGCATCATCGGAGTTGGCATTGCCATTGGTGTCTTGGCTTCGCTGTTGCAATTTTGGGGTAACCCGGCAAATATGGGTATTTGCGTGGCCTGCTTTGTGCGTGATATCACAGGAGCCCTTGGTTTGCACCGAGCTTCCGTGGTTCAGTATCTGCGGCCGGAAATTATGGGTTTTGTTTTGGGTTCTTTCGCGGCGGCACATATTTTTAAGGAATTCAGGCCCCGGCTTGGTTCTGCGCCAATTGTCCGCTTTATCCTTGGCGTTTTTGCGATGATCGGAGCCCTCATCTTCCTCGGTTGCCCCTGGCGAGCAGTACTTCGTCTTGCCGGCGGGGATTTCAATGCCGTTTTAGGATTGCTCGGTCTTGCCGCAGGCATCTGGATTGGCACGAGATTCCTTAAATCCGGGTATAATTTAGGGTCAAGTCACAAGACTTATACATCAGTAGGTTGGATTTTCCCAATAATCATGTTAGGTTTTCTAATCCTAATATTCTTTAATCCAATGCTCCCGGGGGAGGGCAAAAGCGGTATCATTTTCTACAGTGTGGAAGGACCGGGCGCCTTGCACGCACCTTTAATTATCTCTCTTGTCGTAGGACTTATAATAGGCTTTTTAGCACAAAGAAGCCGCTTCTGTACGATGGGCGCCATCCGTGACCTGCTTTTATTCAAGCAGACCCACCTTTTCGTGGGTTTAGTGAGCTTAGCGGTTGCCGCTTTTGTCACGAATCTGGCACTCAAGCAGTTTAACCCCGGATTTGCCAATCAGCCTGTGGCACACACTATGCATATCTGGAACTTTGCCGGTATGATCTTGGCGGGATTGGCCTTTACCCTTGCCGGCGGCTGCCCCGGTCGTCAGCTTTTCTTATCGGGAGAAGGGGATGGGGATGCCTCGTTATTTGTCATAGGAATGATTGTCGGTGCTGCCTTCGCCCACAATTTCGGGCTGGCCAGTTCCGGTGCCGGAGCCACAACAGCGGGCATAATTGCACTCTTTGTTGGTTTAATATCCTGTCTTTTAATTGGGTTCACAATGAGAGAAAGCATGTAGGAGGGATATAGATATGGAGAACATTATTGATGCCAAGGGGCTTTCATGTCCCCAGCCGGTTATTTTGACCTTGAATGCAATAAAGAAACAAAAAAGTGGCGAGCTTGTGATTTTAGTGGATACAGAAACCTCAAGGGAAAACGTATGCCGCGCCGCCACGGCTCAAGGTTGGAAGACAGCAGATATTCAACCGGAAGGTGATGGGTACAGGCTTATCTTAAGAAAGGAAGGCTAGCATGTTCAAACTTTTTACCAAAAAGAAACCGGAGCATAATTCTGAAAACCAAGGCAGGGGGATACTTGTTTTTGAAAATACCACTGAAGTCATTAGGGCGGAAAACGCACTAAAAGCCAGGGGATGGGAGATTAGGGTAATGGGCCCGCCCCCGAATATACGCAGTGGTTGTGATTTGGTCATAGAATTCCCCCTGATAGAAGAGTTGTCTATCAGGAGAAGTCTTACTGAGGTGAATATTGAACCAATCCAGATTGTCCCTGTCAACAGTGTTTTGCTGGAACCCGTCAGTCTCCTTCATGAAAAGGATTACGGTAAATATCTGATGGTGAGAGCCGCTAATATGAAGATAACCGTTGAGAGAGATACAAAGCTGATTGTTAATGTATCGGGAGGCGGTTGCCCTGATGTTCCTTATCTGGCGGGGCAGATGGTAAACAAACACTTGCATAATGCTCCACAGCCCAGAGATGTGGGGTACACCCTCTGTGCTTACGCTTTGCAAATCGCTTACGATCGGATGGTGGAAATATGCTAGGCATAGTGGGGACAATCCCTGAAGCAAATTTCCCGCTTTTTTCCGGTAGGGTTTCCCTGGAAGGCAACGATATTCTTATTGGAAATGAACGTATTAATGTAAACCGCGGTACACCGGCTATGATAGCGGCAGCGATTGAAACCCTAAAATATATGGACAAACCTGAGCCTTACTGCTATTTAGTAGGAGATATTGGTGACGGTGAGGGATCTATGCATCTTTATAGACACCTAATAGACAATATTGCCGACACGTCTTTTCACTCCTTGGCGTTTCATTATTTTCAACCTATCGTAAGTCTCTTTAAGAAGGTCACTGCAGCCATCGAAGAAATGCCTAACAGGCCAATTTTAATAGCTGATGCGGGCTTTATGTATGTGGCCAAAATGGGTGGCGACGCCCCGTTTTTTGATTTATTCACACCGGATGCCGGTGAGTTGGCCTATTTAGCTGACGAAAACGCCCCGCATCCCTTTTATACCAGAGGCTTTATCCTGCATGAGGAGAACCTTGTTCTCGACCTTATAAAAAGGGCCTATCAACACAACAATGCTTCCTCTTATCTCCTCGTTAAGGGAGCAAAAGACTATGTAGCCGACAAAAATGGCGTCATTTCTGTAATAGACGACCCCATTGTGGAAACCCTTGAACCAATAGGTGGTACCGGTGATACATTAACGGGAATCGTCTCTGCCTTGATTGCCTCAGGCATAGAAATAAAGACGGCATCAGCCAATGCCGCCCTGGTTAACCGCTTAGCCGGTTTTTACGCTGAGCCGACTCCGGCCACACAGATTAATGAGATTATTAAACAAATTCCTCGTGCCCTCCATGAAGTCTTTGGGAACTAGCTATTCTAGGTCTTACATGAAGGCAATTACCTTCATTTCTATGCAGGTTTTTTGTTTTCCAGTGATAATACACCCACAGGACAGCTTTTCACGCAATGGGAAACAAAATTTTATCAAACAAACTCCCATGAGGGCAGACGTTTCCGCACCAGTGCCTGCCTGTGAAAAATGCGGATACGGTAAGACTAGCCATAATCAGTATCACAAGCAAGCCCAGTTTCGGCTCCCATAATATCCCTCTGCTTTTGTAAACATCGAATATTGGGCTATCGAATATTAATTATTGCCATAGTTGTTGCCATCTACTTGTTATCTACCCCGAATAGCGCTCCAAAAACTGCTTTGTGCGCTCCTCTCTCGGGTTAACGAAGATCTCCTCCGGTGTCCCGTATTCAACTATGATACCGTTATCAATGAATAAAACCTTATCGGACACCTCACGGGCAAATTGCATCTCGTGGGTTACGATAACCATTGTCATCCTCTTGTCGGCCAGACTCTTGATTACCTTTAAAACCTCGCCGGTGAGCTCCGGGTCAAGGGCGGATGTAGGCTCATCAAAACAGAGAATATCCGGGTTTAATGCAAGAGCCCTAGCAATAGCAACGCGCTGTTGCTGCCCGCCCGAGAGCTGATGCGGGTAAAAGTCCAGCTTACCGGATAGCCCCACCTGGTCCATCAGGGTGCGGGCCTTTTTTTCGATATCAGCGATTATCGACTTGCGGTTTTCCTTGTAATCCGACCTTTCTTTGGCCAGCAGTTCGCAGGCCAGCGTTATATTTTTGAGAGCGGTATACTGCGGGAACAGATTGAAGGACTGGAAAACCAGCCCGAAATGGAGCCTTCTTTTGCGAATCTCCTTATCGGGAAGCGTTGCCGGATTGTTTCCGTCAAATATAGTCTCACTGCCGACATTAATCGTACCGGCATCAGGTATCTCCAGGAAATTGAGGCATCTGAGAAGCGTTGTTTTGCCGCTGCCGGACGAACCGATAATAGCAAGGGACTCGCCCTTGTCCAGGGAAAAACTGATGTTTTCAAGGACAATGGACAAGCCGAAAGATTTTTTTAAGTTTTTGACCTCCAGAATAGACACGTGGGCTCCTCCTAAACTTTAAAATAGCTGAGCCTGCGTTCAAGATAATTGAACAGCAAGGTGAGTATACCGCAAAACAGCAGGTAAAAGACACCCGTATAAAACAAGGGCCAGATAATTGCTGCCGACTTGATAAAATCTTCCGCCTCCATAATAATCTCCCGAACGGCAATCACGCGCGCCAAAGAAGTATCCTTGACGAGCGTGATGATTTCGTTTGCCATCGGAGGAACAATACGCTTGATAACCTGCAACAGAATAACCTTGAAAAAGATTTGTGCCTTCGTCATACCGAGGACCTGAGCGGCTTCATACTGACCGCGCGGAATGCTTTCGATGCCGCTTCGGTAGATCTCCGAAAAATAAGCCGCATAATTAATCACAAAGGCAATTAAGACAGCCTCCAGACGCGGGAAAGCAGTCCATCCCCAAATAAGACCAGGCCCGTAAAAGACAATAATGACCTGTAGGATTAACGGGGTACCGCGAATAATCCAAACGAAGGTCCTTGTCAGCCATCGCAAAGGCACTATCCGGCTCATGGACCCGAAGGAAACTATCAGGCCAAGGGGGATAGCAAAGACAAGGGTTATGATGAAGATCAATATTGTTATCAGAAAACCTTCCAGCAATGTCTGTGTGATAACGGCAAAACTCATGGCGGCGACACAATCCTTTAAAATTTATTTGTTGATTAGACGTTCCGTCAGTCCGTATTTCTCGGCAATTTCAGCCAGCGTTCCGTCCTGTAGTAATTCACTCGTAATCTTGTTGAACTCGGCAACAGCTGTGCTTTCGAGACGCAAACCTATTGCATATTCCTCAGAAGTCAGGTTTAACCCTGTTATGACTGTGAGGTTATCGTAATCCGTACCCGCCCCTGTCATAGAATTAGCTAGCGTAGCATCTAGGACAGCCGCCTGTGCAGTACCGGCCTTGACTTCCAACAACGCCTTGGTCTGTGCATCGACAGGGGTAAATTCGGCCTCGGGTAAATCGGTCTCAACCGCGGTTTGACCTGCAGAACCTGCCTCAGCGACGACACTTACACCTTTAAGGCTCGCCTTGTCCGTATACTTGTCAGCATCGGAGGAACGGACAACGACAACCTGCTCGTTTATAAGATAGGGTTTGGTAAAGGCCATATTATCCTTACGTTCTTCCGTGACCGTCAGTCCGTTCCAAATACAGTCGATGTTTTTGGACTTAAGCTCAATTTCTTTTGTATCCCAGTTGATGAAGATAAACTCGGGCGTAACACCGAGTTTGGCACAGAGTGCCTCAGCATATTCTGTATCAAACCCGACCAGTTTCCCTTCTTTATCTTCGTAGTTCATCGGTTCATATGGAGTGATACCAATGATAAGCTCACCCTTTTCCTTGATATAAGTTAAATCGTCGACCGGGGCATTGCTGCCGGAACCATCCTGGCCTGTTGTCGCCTCATTGTTCGAAGTGCAAGCGCCAAGTGTTAAGGTGAATAAAATAAGTAATACTATACTGACAAATTTTTTCATTTATACCTGTCCCCTCTTTAGTTATTTACTTTATTAAAAAGCACTAAGCCATTATAACATATCATTTGCCCATTATTCCATAAAAGACATGGAGTCAGGATAGTTACCTTATCTTTATTTCTTTTATGGATTTATCCGCAGCTTTCATCAATATCCTGTCCCTATAGACTTTTATATCAGACACCTCTTTTGCGACGGCCAAAAAGAGATCCCCTTCTTTGTCCAAAACCTTAAGCCCGTAATCCTCTCCCGAAGCCAACTGGCAAACGATTTTCTCCTTCATCCTTGCGACTTTCAGCACAGCTTCGGGTAGAATTTGTTCATCTTCCTTCTCCGGCAAAGCCAAAAACAGCCTATTACCTCCCTCAGACTCCCTAGTGTAGAAAACAAGCCCGTCTATTTCATCATACCAACCCTGCTCTTTAGCCACGGCTTGATCTGATATTCTTTGCTTTTCAGTTCCGTCCGGCTTTGCTGAATATAATAAGCCGTCGCTTTCTTTTACATAATAAAGCTTATGATTTATAATTTTAAAATCCCGTACAGAGCTTTCTGTAAGGTTAATAGTTTCATTGGTATTCATATCTATGCGGCAGACCCTGTTGACGTTGTTTTCTTCCTGAGGGGATGAAGCCAATACATAGATATAATTGTCCACTACTGTAGTGGTCCTACTGGGCGTATATCCGTGCGATGTTCCAGTAACCACCCTGCGCCACCCGTAAAGAAGTCCCGGATCGCCGACGCTTTTCCCTGCTTCATACTCTTGGCCTACAGGAATTAGCAACAGATTGTTGCCATAAGGTGCTTCAAATTGATTTATGCGCAATGTTCCCAGAGGTGTATATATAAAGTCCAGATATCCACTCTGCTCAATAGTGGCCTGCCCATCGGTGTTAACTCTGCAATACACATCAGAACCCATAACCGCACCGCCCATGTGATAGAAAAACCATAGTTGACCATCTCTGAGTTCAAAGGTCAGTCTATTGTTAAAACCATAAAACGTGCTCACTTCGTAGGTATATACCAACTCTTGGGTCGTTTTATTTTCCTGCTTTCGATATACCTTGTTGATATTGCCAACAGTTTCGACAAAATAGTAATACCCTTCATGGTACGCCACGTCGTTTTCCCAAGCATATGAAGGTAATTCAACTGTCTCCACCTGCGGATTGCGGGAGCTGACGCTAAGTCCCGTCTCGCCGTTCCACTTATAATCCCAGCCGAACTCGTCGTGGGCAAACCTCCATGTGAGGGGAAAATATGTAATATTATTAAAGCTTAAAAACGGATATTCCTCCCCGGTATTATCCAAGTTTGTGCCGTTTACGGTAATCGGGTAAGAAGGTATACCGGCTTGATATCGTACGTTATTCTTTTTATCTGTTTGATAGGAATCATATGCTGATGTTACCCTATTCCGGAATATTCTTAAGCCTCCTGCTTGTGTCCACTCTGTTTCCAAGCCTAATAACCTGCAGTCGTACCAGGTCATAGGAAAATAGGTTATGTCTTTGTAAACAAGCATGGGATAGCGTCGATATTGATTATCTACTGTTTGTCCATTCAGCTTTACTGTAAATTCCGGCAAGGCAACATTTACAATTTGATCAGCAGCCGGTGCCGCTTGCCCCGGCAAGATCAGGCCGAGAAATATTAACCCTAACATGCAGAAGTGTTTTAATTTTTTTGTCATAAAGATCTCCTTCCGTTGATATCATTAAAATCAGCCCGGAGGTTAACTCCAATTAACTAAAAGGGACCGCCACAGGCCCTTTTTGTTTTTCTTTTATTCTATTCTTTCGTAATGCAGATTCCGTTTTCGCTAGGATTCAAGCTGTACCAAAAGATGATCCGTCCATCGGCCAAAACTCCCAAAAGTTCAGTCTGGGCAGCTTTAACCGAGACTAATTGTTCTTCCACCCGGAAGGTTTCCAGATTGACCCGGTTCAGATAAGCCATATTATTGTCATTGTCTGCATTGTCATGCCGGGTGGTAATAAAGGCGGCATAGTTTTGTCCCATATAGACGGATTTCATAGATCTGATATACCCTGTATCTCCGGGGTCGGCAATGGCTAATTCGGTCACTTCCCCCGTCCTAAAGTCCAGATACAGTGTTTTGACTGCTCCATCCCGCTGATAAGAATTTACTTCCAGGATGCCGTTGTCATAAGAGATAGCGCCGGTATTGGACGATTCCGAGCTAATGTCGTACTTTTTGACCTCCTTTGTGTGTAAATCACAAAGGGTATAGCCCATTGTCCCTTCATATCCTGTCATGGTGGTAATGACTTTTTGCTCATCCGCTACAAATCTGGGGGAACGGTGATAAGAAGCCTTCATTAGTTCACTTTTTACCGGAACCGATTGCGCCAGCACCTTCTCGCTGTCAGCAGCCAAGTTCAGCAGCTTCAAAGCCGTTTCATCGGAGTAAACAATTTGCTGTTGATCGGCAGAAACGTCATATCCCCCGAAAAATATGTCCGGGAATCCATTTGCATCATATTTCTCCTCCCGGGCTATTATGTCGGCTAAAGCCGAAGGAAGAGAAACCTCACGGACGTTGGATAAATCCGGTTCTATGACAAGAAAACGGTCTTTCAGATAAACGTATACCTCATTATTTGATAGCCGTACATCAGAATCTGATATTCTTTCCGGAAGAGTCAGTTTCTTCTCCACTTCCATTTTGTCAGGATCAACTGATAGTAGCACCCCATTCACCCCATCATTATAGGAAGTCTGGGTGAAGAGAATCTTCCCCTCGAATTCTCCCAGCATCCTCAACCCCTGGAGTGCCCAAATATTCTGCGAGTCTATGTCCAGGCCGATAATCTTATCAAAACGCTGATAGTCCCCGGTTAAGCTGACCAGTTGATTATTGATATAGTCCCACCTTCCGCTGAGGAAATACAGGCTGCCGTCTTCCCGTTCCTTTAAATTAAAGGTTCTGATATATTCCGCTCTGTCTTTATGCTGGTAGTCGAATTTAGTCAGTACAGCCGTAAGGGTACCGTCTTGGTTTCTGGTCACTTTGGTTAGCTTTAACGACCAATTCCGACCTGAATCATAGGGCGGAATTGTCTCGTTTTCTCCGCCAAGATTAAATAAAAACGCCTGTCTCTTGGGATCATACTGGCCGCTGCGTTCGTCAATTCGGGAAACATCCAAGCTACTTAAATTAAAATATTCCTTGGCATAATCCAGCACAATATCGAGAGGAAATATTCTCGAGAATGTACCTTCCTCCTGCTCCAGGCTTGCCCGACCGTACTCCGTATCATACTTATGCCAGGCAAATTGAGCGATGTCGAGGGGATCTATTTCATCTGCGGAATTGAATTCCCGGTTATTGCCCACGTTAGTGATGGTAAGATAAAAATACTCCTCCCAAAGCTTCTGTAGTTCAGCGGGGTCGCTAATCTCCCCCACCGGACGAACAGGAGTCTTTTCCTGCTGTTCTGTCTGTTCTGTCTGCTCTGTCTGTTCCGACTGCTCTGTCTGTTCCGACTGCTCCGGTTGCCCGGATAATTCTCCCGGTTCCTTTTCACAACCGGCCACAGTGATGAACAAGGCCAAAAGCAACAGGACTATTAAGGTTTTTCTTCCCATTAAAATTACCTCCCATCCTTCTATCAACGTGGTGATGAACTGCTGTTGTCAATAATTGACCATAGACCAGTGTCGATATCCCTCGTCAAATAAAAGTATTGCTCAAGATCACCATCATTCATAAAGGTTTTTGTATGATCATATTCGACATAATAATATGCCTTGACGATAAGAAAATGCTCCTTTAGATACGTTTCCGTCCACCCTCTTTTCTCGGCAAGCTCACTGCCTTTATATCTGTCAACTTGACGTTGAGTTTCCGTATCATCAACTTCTGCTTCCCCAAAGCTTACTGCAATAGTGTAGTCTTTATCGGCCTGATTTTCGATCGCGCTTTGCACAACTTCAATCGGCCCCCTTGAGGGTTTTTGGATCCAAATGTCTGAATACCCTGCCTTAGCTGTCTTCCCATTTTCTAGAATATAGCTCTGCAAGTCAAAATACACCCCTGCCGGAATTGTATAATACCTATATTTTTCCTTGGTGTCCTTGTTATAGATCATTGCATAATCTTCATATGAATAAAAATTGATGTAATATCCATCATGCAAAACAATTTTAAGGGTTGCCGAACTTTCTACAGGAGAATTCGCCTTTTTCTCTTTCCACTTATCCTGTTTGAAAACCTTAAGAAGATTTGAATTAGGAGAAACAGTTAAAACGAGGCCATCTTCAGTTTCTACAGCAATATCGCCACCGGTTGCCATGGCAGACAAGAAATTGTCAATATTCAATAATGACAAATCAGGCTCTTCACTTTTTGGATTTGATAATAACCCAATGACTGCAACTGTAAAAATCAAAACAGCTGCTAAAATAAGATAGAACTTGGTACGCATTATCTTTATGTCTCCTTTTTTAATTCTCTCCGAACTATATCTCATAAGTTATAATCCTTACGGATATCTGAAAATACTTGTTTGGCAGGTCTTGTCTTTCCTTCTAAATAATCTGCGTATCCTTTTTCTAATTCTTCGCGAATCTAAGATTCAGTTAAGTTAGCAAAACCCATAGGCTTAGTAGGAATTTTTACATCGAAAGGGAGGCCTTGATGCATAACAACCTGCTTCAAAAAAATATTTACAGCATTAGAAACCGGAATACCTAATTGCTGCAAAATAGCCTCAGACTGTTCCTTAAGTCCCGGTTCAAGTCTTATATAAATATTTGTCGTCTTTGCCATGTTTACCCCTCCTGTCTCGTATAATTTATTATATCCTCTTGTATTTACATTAGCAATGCATTCGACGGATTTTCTCATAGTTAAGGTTCCCGTCCGTCGTAACCACGCAAGGTGCAATTAAGCCTTGCACTATAGCTTGCTTCTAAACAATAAAACCTGCACCTGTTAGTGCATGTTAGTAGTGCGCAGTATATCAGAGACACAAATTAAGGGTAATCGCAATTGCGATTACCCTTTTAGTTCTTCGATCTCTTCTTCAACTTCCTCTGCGCCTTCCCGGTAGAATTTTTCTTCATCGGGAGCCAGTTCTTTCAGTAAACGAAGAAACTCACCAGCATGAACCCTTTCTTCATCTGCAATATCCTTAAGGACCTTAATCGCAAGTTTGTTATCAGTTGATTCGGCAAGCTGCATGTAGAGCTGAATTGCCTCATATTCAGCCGCTATCATGAATCTAATCTCCCTAATTAACTCAGCCTCGGTAAGTTTCCTTTCTTTTGCAAGTCCTGAGAACGGATGTCCAAATTCCGGCATGACAAATCTCCTCCTTGTATTAAGATTGTAATGGTATTAATAGTTTTCTTTTCTTACCTCGAAATATACTTGTGGGAATTTACAGACCGGACAAACTTCCGGTGCTTTTTTACCTATTACAAGATGTCCGCAAACACGGCATTCCCACATGATCTCTTCGCCCTTTTCAAATACCTTCTGCATTTCAACATTACTCAACAGATAACGGTAGCGTGCTTCATGAGCCTTTTCGATCTCACCCACTCTCCTGAACCTTGCGGCGAGTTCCGGGAAACCTTCTTCTTCCGCATCTTTCGCAAACCTGTCATACATATCGGTCCATTCATAGTTCTCTCCTTCGGCAGCATGGAGAAGATTTTCAGCTGTGCTTCCGAGGTTTCCGAGTTCTTCGTACCATATTCTGGCGTGTTCCTGCTCGTTTCTTGCTGTTTGCAGAAAAATACCGGATATTTGATCGAAGCCTTCTCTTTGAGCAATGTTGGCAAAATACGTATATTTATTTCTGGCCTGGCTTTCTCCCGCGAAAGCTTCCATCAGGTTTTTTTCCGTTTTAGTTCCGGCGTATTTATTAACGGAAGCAACTTTTTCTTCCACCTTCTCAAAAACTGATACCGGCTTGCCGCAACGGGGACATTTAAAACCTTCGGGTAGCGGCCCCTCATGGATATAACCACATACTGTACAACGATATTTTTCCATGTTCTTACCCTCCTGTTTTTTATGCTTATTTTATATAGCCAACAGCTTTTCTACCACAGCTTTGGAAAAGCATACTATTTGCAGCTGGATATCTTTCAAGATCCTGTCAGAGATAGACAACTCGGACAAATCCCTTTAAAATACACATCCTTATCCCTGATTTTGAAGCCATTCAAATCCCCACTCTTCATTGAATCAAGATCAATACTAAAATCATATATTGTTCCGCAGGACTCGCACTTGAAATGCCCATGATCTTTACAATCTATGTCGTATCTGGTTTCATTGTCTTCAATTGTAATTGCTTTTACCATACCTGCCTCTCCTAATATTTTCAGGGTGTTATAGACAGTGGTTTTAGACAGTGTGGGTATTTGCCTTTTGAGGGCAACGTATATTTGGTCGGCTGTCGGATGACAACGATTATCAGCTAAGTATTCTAATACTTTCAAGCGCTGATGTGAAAGAGCAATGTTTCTCTTTGACAACTCTTTCTTTAATTTGTCAAATGATAAGCCCATTAAACCTCACCACCTATTTTAACGGTATATGAAAACATGTTTGTATTGTTTTTATTCTTGTATTGATTTTATTCTTGTATTGATTACAGTTTGATTGTACACTATAAACAATTCCGGCGCAATACATTTTCGTTTTACATGGTTATAAGGGGATCACGCAAGTCCAATGTAACAAAACTATTGCAGGCCACGGAAAAAGAGGCTTAATTATCCGTGAAGTAGATAAAAAAACCAGCGCAACAAGATATGTAATCTGACAAAACAAGGGAAAGATTTAATCCCTCGTCTTCATGAGACTCTTGTGCACTGGGAAACAGTTTGTTTCCAGAATATTAGTAAGGATGAGCTGGAACAGCACCGGAGAATTAACGAAATAATTACACAGAACCTTGTTCAAGAATGGCAAACATGACAAAATTGGAGAATGTTATTATGGACATCAGAAGAAAATCTTTAATCAACGCACTTTTTTGGGCAGTAACTTTGGTGATTAATACCTTGGGAGCTTTGGGAATAATCAACGGGCTCTCCCAGAAACAAATCTCGGATATGTACGTAACTCTTATAACACCAAAACCCGCAACCTTCAGTATTTGGAGCGTAATCTACTCACTGTTGATTATTGCTCTGATTGTAATGATTGTTAAAAAGGATGATCCCTACTACCAGCGCGCTGTTGAACAGCTTACCAGTCTTTTCAGAATATCCTGTATCATGAATATGGCCTGGATCATTACTTTCTCCTTCGTCCTGGTTGAACTCTCCGTGCTCTTTATTTTTGCTTTTGTTATTACCTTGTCTTTAATCTGCCGGCAGCTCTTAACGATTCACGAAAAAAGTGCTGGCTCCTGCCCTTGAGTTTTGGCATCTATACCGGCTGGTTGTTTATCGCTACAGTTGTAAATACAGCGGCAGCTCTCGTGAAAATAGGTTGGAATGGTTTTGGCATTGCCGATAATATTTAGGCGATTATAATCCTAATCATAGCAGTTCTGCTGGTTATCGGAGTGCTTTCGCGGCTGCGCAACGCCGCCTTCCGCCTCTTCTTATTAGCAGAGCCGTAACTAGTATTTTGTTAAGTCTAAAACTATAATATAACCTCTTTCTATGATATACTTATTGTAGAAAGAGAGGTGACCAAATTGCCCAAGAAACGGTACCATGTCAATCTTACTGCTAAGGAGCGCAAGACACTGCTGGATATTGTTAAGAAAGGCTCTGCCTCAGCAAAAACTATTAT
>JAHDSQ010000028.1 GCA_018432615.1 Clostridia bacterium | reverse complement strand
GAAAGGGAGTTTTTCTCCATCCACATAAACCGTCACTGTGTTTTGAGTACAGGGGCAAACCGCCAAAACGTTAATTGATAACATCATCAATATTGTTGTGAGAGTAGCAATAGCAATACCTTTTTTCACAAAAAACACCTCGCACTTGAATTTTTTTATGGATAATAATACATACTAGTCCGGTGCGGTAACACCGTATGCTCCTAAATGAGTGGTTGTCCCATCCTGGCCGACCACAATACCAAAGAGTTTTTAATCTCGTTGGAACTGTGCCGTCAGCACAGTTTGTTTATTTTTTTGTGACGAAGGCAATAATCGCACGCCTTTACCCCCTTATTCGTCTCTTCTGGCTATACGAGTGGATGAATCATCGTACATATCTCCATAAATGGCCACTTCTTTTGCCCTAATCAAGCAAAGATCGTGTTTTCCGACTTCTTCTATGTAGACAACTACTTCATAGTACCCGTCTTTGTTGTTTATATCAGTGTAGTGCTTCCTTTCCCAGACGCGAGTTCCGTCGTGGAAATCTAATCTTTTCTCCGGCAGTTCCCAGGTTATATTCTTGTCCCCTGGTTTACCCTTTGTGGCAACCATAGGTACACTCTCGACAAACCTGCCTGCCGTGTTATAGAAGTAGGCAGTAACCTTGGTAGGTCCTTGATATTTACCACCATGAGCTGAAGCCCCCTCCGGCACTTTTGTTTCCCAGTCGTTGGTGTATTGTGTTTTTACAGTTACTTCAAAGCCATATCCGGCTCTGGTTACTTCGTTAGGATCCCAACCGTATATACTTATATCCTTGTACGGTGTGCCCTGCCTTCCTGAGTACTTTGGTGTTCTCTGCTGTGTATCAGGGATGATCTCCCAGGATCCTCTGCTTTCCCGATCAGATTCTTTGGGATTATCCCGATCTGTAGGTATCCCTTGTTTTGTATTAACAGAGATACTCGCGCTTAAAGTCTCAGAGTAAGTTGGCATGGACCATTTACTCTCCGTCCAGGAACAGTCGTATTCCTTCCCTTCTTCATCGTAGCAGGTGTCAGGATGGTAGACCTCCCATGTATAAAGTTCTTCCCAGGTTTGTGTTATGCTGGGCTGTTCCAGGCAGCCCAGTTTGGCAGGTGCCGTTGATGTGTTTATGTTAATCACATCAACGCTGCAAGTTCTTTGGTTATTATCAATCTTCGTTTCTTCCGGCAAAGGAACCGCATAAGCCTTTAGCGCTACCTGTTGGGCTTTCCCCGGAGCATTCCAGTTAAATCTTTTGTTTACACTCTCTCCTGGGTTTAATGTTATAACCTCATTACCTACTTGCAATTCATTCATATAGTATTGAGCTTCAAAAGTACCTTCTATATTCCCGTTATTTCTGAATGTTACGCTTGCAGATTGATTTGAGTTTGGTTTAACTGGATTTGTATTCGAGATATTTATCACTTCAATATCAACCTTTTTAGGCAATTCAATTGGCAACGTCACCGTTATATACCAATACGAGCCGTTCCATAAGTGCCACATACGGCCCAGGCCGGGAGTGTAGTCTGTACGTGGTTGGAGTATCTTCGTTACCTCATGCCAACTAGAAGCCCCTTTTGGTGGCTTTGTGGAATCAAATACAGTGCCATAACCATTGGGATCGGCAAGCGCGCCAATAATATACGGTTCGTCGTTTGGGTTATTGTCCCATGGGCCTTTGCGGTTGCCTGTTAAAGCCGTAAACGTCCAGGGGGTTGCTATCCAGTCGTAGTTGTTTATGATGGTGGTAGCTGAATGATCGGCTGGGAAATTTGGGTTTGTCATAAGGTCGCCCATCGGCGTGTACCCCAGGTATCGTTTTTCGCCGTTTAGGGCTGTATCCTGGTCTTTGGCTGGTACAGTTTCAGGCCCACCGTATACCAGGACTTCGTATTTGTCCCATATGCCCTTATTGATTTTATCAATGAGATAATAAGTTCCACCTATTTCCTGGTTGGCAAGCTGAACGGCCTGTTCGGCGGTAATATCTGCCCCGTAAGCTACATTCCCGAAAAACAAGGATAACAGGAGGATTATTACTGCTATACTTTTTCTCATCTGTTGCCCCCCTTATTGGTTCCATACGGTAACGGAAACCGCAGCTATACTATCAAAAACACTTATTAGTTTACCGTCAATCGTCCAATCCTTTACCGGTATATGTGTGCCATCCATATCATTTTTAGTGCGTACATAATCAATAATGGGCTTCACTTGATCTGGCGTAAAACGCCTTTCAAGAATTTCCTGGAGGTCAGCAATTTGCGGCTCAACCGGCCTGTTGAATCTGTAATCTATAGTTGCAATTAGATTAACATTATTCTCGTTATTCCCCGGTGAAGGAGTGTCTAGTATAAGATCGCTATTTACTAAAGCTTCGTCCTTTGCCCTTTCAGAAGTGGTTATATAGACTGCTCTTTCAGCAGCTTCCCATCTTACTTGTGCCCCCAAACACTCGCTGACAAACCTTAATGGCACCATCGTCCTGCTGTTGGTTATGGCTGCGTTGGTATCAAGAGTGACAACGCCGGTATCTATCTGAGCTTCTCTTTGTCCAATGGTTAGTTTAATACCTTTGCCCTGATGGAATATATCGACACGCTGCTGCTCACCGTTCCACTCTACATCTGCCCCTAAAGCCTCGGAGACAAACCTTACAGGAACTAATGTTCTGTTATCAGGGTTTATAAATGGAGCTTGATCCGGGAAAGGGAGTTTTTCTCCATCCACATAAACCGTCACTGTGTTTTGAGTACAGGGGCAAACCGCCAAAACGTTAATTGATAACATCATCAATATTGTTGTGAGAGTAGCAATAGCAATACCTTTTTTC
>JAHDSQ010000062.1 GCA_018432615.1 Clostridia bacterium | reverse complement strand
GGTGAGTAATATGCATTGTACAGCTAAGTATAAACTTAAGTATTCACTAGATGAGATTTTGAGAGAATCCATTCCTTGATTTTCCACTTAATAAGTGGTTAAAAGGACCGCTTTACTGCTTTCTGCAGTGGAATCATATATATTAATTACGCAAATATATAATAATTTTACAATATCGCATTGAATATAGCTTGCCATTATGATATTATTACTATAATATGGGGGTGTTTTATGTGGCAATTAACTATAATAAATTATGGAAATTATTGATTGACAAAGGCATGAAAAAAATGGACTTATGTGATGTATGTAAAATTAGTCCATCCACCCTTTCGAAGTTAAGCAAAAATCAACCAGTTAGTATTGAGGTCATACAAAAGATTTGCAATAAATTAGATTGTACTTCTGCTGACATCATGGATTTAACGCCCGATGAATAGCAATTAAAAACTGATCAAGAGTTACTAACTAAATTGTGGAGGAGTTTATCATGCTAAATCAATATGATATTGAATATATAATTAAATGCTTGAAGGATGGACAGAGTATACCTACTGAATACAAATATTCTTTATTTCCTACGATTCAAAAGGAATATGAACTTGCATATGCAGGGAAAATGCGTAAAGAAGATATACTATCAGATACCGATGAAATATCTAATGTACCTTTGCAAATTGAGAAAACATATAATGGAGATGAACATCCTTCATTAGATAATTGGAAGAATCTTTTGATATTTGGAGATAACCTTCAAGTATTAAAAACTATATATTATGATAAGGACCCAATTATCTCAAAAAATATTAAAGGTAAAATTAAGCTTGTTTATATAGATCCGCCATTCGGTACTGGAGATGAATATGATGGTAACAAAGGTCAAAGTGCATATAGTGCAAAACGTAAGGGTGCAGATTTTGTGGAGTTCCTTAGACGGAGACTTATATTATTGAGAGAAGTAATGGCTGACGATGGAGTAATCTTTGTTCGTTTGGATTATCATTTTGGCCATTATATTAAGGTTATTATGGATGAAGTCTTTGGTAAAAACAATTTTAGAAATGAGATTATAATCAATAGATTTAAACGGCAATTGAGAAACTTGAATCAATTTAATCATGCAACTGATGTCCTTTATTTCTATTCTAAAACAGAAAACTATTATTTTAATGAAATACTTATAAAGAGAATTTGTTCTTTTTGTGGTGCTGAGAAAGAGCCACAATGGCGAGGTATGCATTCACCAGGCTTAAGACAGCCACCAGAAAGGACAATAATGGGGAAAGTTTATTATCCGCCAAAAGGTAGGCATTGGTCTTATACTCAAGAAAAGATTAATGCGCTATTTGAAGAAGGAAGAATAAGAATAGGTGAAAATACTACATATACAAATATCTTAGATGAAAAGGTAGTAGGATGTCCAGAATATTTACAGACAGAGGAAATTCCTGTTGACAGTAATTGGACAGACTTAAAAGGTTATGTTTTCGCAAGTTCCTATCCAACAGAAAATCCTGAAGAATTATTAAAACGAGTTATTGAATGTTGTACACAAGAAGGCGATTTAGTTATGGATTGTTTTGCTGGATCAGGAACAACATTGGCAGTAGCCGAGAAATTGAACCGAAAATGGATCGGGTGTGATATAGGAAAATTATCGATGTATACTATACAAAAAAGGTTATTGGAAATATCAAAAAGCAAAGATATGGTTAACCCTAAGAAGAAATATAAACGTAATGCAAGAGCATTTGCTGTTGTAACTGCAGGTTTGTATGACTTAGGAAAAGTATTTTCCTTGACTGAAGACAAATATAAATCCTTTGTGAAAAATTTATTTGATATTGAAGATATGATTCCACTGCAGAAAGCAGTAAAGCGGTCCTTTTAACCACTTATTAAGTGGAAAATCAAGGAATGGATTCTCTCAAAATCTCATCTAGTGAATACTTAAGTTTATACTTAGCTGTACAATGCATATTACTCACCT
>JAHDSQ010000006.1 GCA_018432615.1 Clostridia bacterium | reverse complement strand
GGAAACATCGATTTTATTTTTCAAAACCTTATTTTTAAAATCATCGCCATTTGTTGTGAAAGTAGTGTATCGCGCAAAGTGCTGAAAACTCAGGATTTCTAAGTATCTCTCCTTTGCATTCCTATTACGCACTCCACATGGGTCGAGTTGATGGCATTGATGTCTGTGAGCCATTTTAGAAACCATCTGTACGTGGGAACATGTCAATGGGTTTTGGGCTGATTTCTATAAAATCGTCGTTCGAGGGAACATATCGATAACAATAATAGCTCGATTTCCTCTCGACACTTAAAATATACATAGTTCTTATTTATAAAGAATATTTTCAAAAAACTCTACTGCATATCGTCTTTTGATTATGTCATGATGCTTCTGATTATAATAATTACACAAGCAACTATAACACGCTGAGTCACCATTACTGTCTTCACCACAATGACATTGTTTTACAATTTCAAGCGATTTCATTAACATGTTCTTAAGTTGGGCTTCATCAGCTTCACCAATTCTTCTGACATGCCCAGCTCCTCCGGGTACTGTATCAAACAGTATAAAATTGGTTTCCCAAACGCCACTGTCTAGTCTATTGTAATGAAGTGTACCTGAAATATCATTGCGCTCTATACCAAGGTATTGGCTAACGCCTTCAAGCAATGCATATACAACTGACAAAGCCTTCTCTTTTTCCAAATAACAGCTCAACGATATATAAGCTACGTCAGTTTTAAATTTGTGCCCTAATGTTCTTCTATAGAGTTTCTTATTTATGCATGACCTGCCGTATGGATTGTTATGATATTCTTTATCAATGATAAAGCCTTCTTCTTTATGCTTTTCATCAACTTTGGCATACCCGCAAGCATCACATACAAAGAAATTTGATGTGTTGATCACAACCAATTCGTCATTTGATGTTGATTTAATCTTGATTATATGGTTGTTGATCCTTAATTCCTTGTTTTCATTTTCAACAGTTTCCTTTTTATCCCCAATATAGTATATTTCCCCTCTGTAAGTGCGTTCAGGTTTCTTCGTTGTAGATTTATTAATCTGTGGACTGATAATAAAGCCATACTCAGGAATAATGAAGGTATTATACTTGTAGACTACTTCACCGCATATTTCACATTTACCTATAAACTTATTTTCATCTTCAGAAATATGCCGCTTAATATTCAAGTGCCCACACTGCTTGTTTGAGCAAACGCCAAAATCAAACAAATCCCATATCTTGTTTTGCCCCGTTGGTCGCTTAATAAATTGACTTTTATAGATATCTCCGTCAGCAATAACCTCTGATCCCGGCGCATACTCGGATATAGCAATCATTAAATCTCTCTGCAACCTCAGTTTTGATGACTTTCCAAAACTATTGCTTAGTGCATTTTTATTAAATGACGTAACCAATTCAACAGTATCAACCGGGAATCCATACTTGGGTATGATATTTTTCTTAGATAAAAATGCAAGTATGTTCTCATTTTTTATTTTTTCAGTATAATCATCAATTTTCTTAATATAATCTCCAACAGAATCACCTTGAACAGCTTTTTCAAGCGCTTCTTTTCGAAGTTTAGTAAGTTCTTCTAATTCAGTTATATATTCACTATGAACTTTTTCTAAGATTCCATCTTCTGAAATCAGTTCTTTTAACCAGTTTGTTATCTTGCCTTTAAGCTCGACAGGCACAAATTCATATATATAATCTTTAACTTTTCTAGGCAGTTCCTTGATGTAACTAAGTAAGGCTTCGTAATTTCCGGCATCAAAGAATGTGCCCACATCTTTATATGCCCCTGAATAAGTCCTCCAATATGAGGCAATAATTGCAGCATTCATATGACGTTTTACGATCTTTTCGTTTTCTGTTTTAAACTTAGGCGGATATATTTTCCCCTTAATCATTTTCACAGGCGCATTGAAATAAGTCAGATCATGAGAAGACAATCTGCAAAATGTAAGAGAATAGGCAACAGAATCTTTTCTTCGTCCTGCACGTCCTGCTCTCTGTGCATAGTTGGCAGGTGAAGGTGGCATGTTTTTCATGAACACTGTTTCCAATTCTCCAACATCAACCCCCATCTCAAAGGTCGTGGAGCAGCTCAATACGTTGATATCTTTTTTGACAAACATTTCTTGATATTTCTTAGCAGTATCCGGACTTAATTGAGCAGTATGTTCTTTTACTTTCATCGGGAAAATATCAAGTTCTAAATACTGTTTTCTGTAATGATTGTTAGCAAAATCCACTTCGAAATCGCATTCTTTAAGCTTCCCATCACAGCGATTTGCAGGGCATACATTCCCAATATTGTTGGCAGTTAATTTTCCACACTTGCTGCAAATATGCCACTTAATCTCATGTGAAAATGAAGTTCTAATTTTAAATCTAGATATGTCCATTACATATTGATCAGGTGCTTTTGCTATTAATCCGCCTCTTGAGATAAATACGCCATCCCAGATCTTTTCAAGGTATTTATTTATCTCTTCTTTGTCGTCCGTTCTCAATGTTTTTTTAATATAGTCAAACCTGACATTAGCATTGTTTGATGAAATCCATGATTTCCTATAGCTTTTCTTGTTCTCATCTTTGCACAAAAACTTTGACATTGTTGACTCAATGCCTTTGTAAATGTAATACTCTTTATCCGCTTTAAGCATATTCTTAGCATACGGAAAATCAAACATACAATCCCTTTTGAAGCTGTTTGCCAATACCTTTTGCAGCGTAGTAGCATCATTTCCTTTAAATGCCCCAATTTGCGGTAGCACTGCAGCCTGATAATCAAACAGGATCAATCCAATGTTCTCTAAACTGTTTCTATCATTGCTCGAGATTTCATATAAAATTGTCTTCCACGCTTCCTTAAGTGATGAGTCAGGCTCAACAATCTGATACTGCTCTAAAAGGCCCGCTAATTTCTTAGCAGCTGCATTAATCTCTATTCCATCTGTCGATGAGTATTCTCCGATTTCTTTTAATGCTTCTATGAACAATCTCCTTCTAAGAATGTTGTTATAGGTGAAATCAAAATAACTTGCAAAATACGCTGCTTCTTGCCTGCTATCAGAAAAAACAAGTAATTGCTTTTCAACCCTTTTAGTGAGGATATCCTTAACAGATAAACTACCACTTTCACCAAAGAAATCGTCATCAATCTCATGCACCGTTTCTAGTACTTCTACAGTCTGTGCAGGAATTTCTTCATATAGGCTAGATCCGATAACGCTTGCTGCAGCTTCCTGGCCTAAATAAAAGCCTCTTAGAACTGTTCCTTGTGTATTTATCAGTCCACATGCTGCACATTTATTTAATACTTTGCTTTTAGGTACCAGTTCGATTACTTTTACGATATGTTCTTGACCGCAATCGCACATGCATCCATTAACAATATTTGCTTTTTCAATCTTCCCGCATTTGCCACAAAGGTTGAATACATTTTCCTCCTCTTCATCTTCAATGGCATCTTCATCAACGAACAATTCATCATTTACATCATTAACAAGCATATAGAAATCATTGATGCCTATATTTTCGTATTCCTTCTTCTGAACCAAATACGAATCCTCAATTTTAGCTTCTAGATAAATATGCCCACAATACTGGCACACGGATATCTTATAACTCTTAAATTCTTTGCCCCCAATGTAGGCTTTATCTCTCGGGGTAATTGATAATTCCTTATTTTTACCAAAAACAACATAAGCTCCTTCAAGTGCCCGTATAAACATATGGTATCTGGCATCAAGGAGCATGATATTTTTCTTTTCAGCTTTTCTGGCAATAGAAACAAAAGCCACCACGTCCATTTCGTTGACTTTCATCTCTTCAGATATTTTCTTTATAGTGACCGGTTCATTTTTCAGAACTTCTCTCATTCTGTAATAAAAGCGGTCCTTAACCAAGAAGTCATATAACAACTCTTGAACGTTATCTGCCGCACTCGTAAAAGTACTATCATAGGATTGGATCAGTGTCCTTATTTCATTTATCGATACGCTTTTATCAATTAGTTGATTAATCTTGTAATAAATGTCACTCGGATATTCTTTAGCATCATTTGAATTGAAGTCCGAAAATCTAAAAGCCCTTACAATGCTCTTCTCATCAAAAGCGACACCAGTACAAAGTCTTGAAGCAAAATCACATATTTCTTTATTGTCTTTCTCGTCTCCAAGTGTGGCACTTGTAAGAATAAATTGGATATGTTCTCTAGTGGTCAATGTATTTTTCAGTCTTCTGAGCAGCATTGATACTTCTATACCTGTTGCTCCGGTATAGGTATGTGCTTCATCTAGTACAATGAATTTCCACTCATTGGAGTTCTCTCCGTGGAAAAAAACATTGTCTGCTGGTCTGAGCAGCAAATACTCCAGCATAGCATAGTTCGTAATTAAGATATGAGGTGGTCTTTCCTTCATTTGATTTCTTGATATTCTTTCATTTGGTAGTGGTTTTTGCCAGCTATTCAAAGACATATATTTTGACAAAGCATCTTTATCTTCTTTTTCTGTTTCACCTGTATATGAACCAAAAGTGATGCTTGGATAATTAGCAAGCAGCTCTCTCATTCTTTTCATTTGATCATTAGCAAGGGCATTCATCGGATAAATAATCAATGCTCTTACACCATCGTTTAATGCGCCGCGTTCCTTCTGTTCCATTAAATAATTAATTACAGGCAAAAGGAAAGATTCCGTCTTACCTGAACCTGTACCTGTCGTGACAATAAGATTTCGACCTTCTTTTATTTTTCGAATGGACAATTCTTGATGCTTATATAATGACCTTGTCAACAGATTCCTTTTGTCACGATAGAGCTCGACAAATTCTCTGCTTAATACTCCTTCATCAATCAACTGGTTTACGCTTCTTCCAAATTCAAAGGAATCCGAGAAATCTAAATAGGGACCTTTGGCAAAAAAATCTTTTTTCTGAAGATAACTTCTAAATTGCTTCATGTATTCTTTGTCATCAATATAGAATGTTGTTTCAATATACCTAAGGTATTTCTTAATGATGTTTTCTGATGCAATCAATGGATTTAAGCCCATATTTGCCACCTCACTTTACAATTTCTAATTCTACTGCATCGATCAATTTATACCGTTCTGCGTTTTTCTCTACTTCTCGAGGATTGACATACTTGGTTTTAACATCATAAATCAGTCCATCCCCATCTTTGTCAACTATTTCAAACGTCAGCTTGTCCATTCCAATATAAATCGGTTTAACAAGAAATGGATTTAAATCCGTAAAATACCATTCCCTTTCTTTTTTCGTATACCTGTCCCGAATAAAATACATTCCAGTTGCCTGGTAAAAGCCTCTTCTTTTCGAGAACTTTATGTCTTTCAGATAGAAATTGGACAGCTCATATTTATCTTCATCGCTGATACAAAACGTCCCTTTGAGCAGTTTATTCTTAGTATATACAATAATCGGATCACCTACGATGAAGGTTTCATGAACCAATACGTTCTTTTCTGTATCCCCTCCAAAGAAATCATCCTCTACCAATTGATAAATAACAATTTCATGTTCGCTGTAGTAAAGTTCAATATTTCGATCCATAAGCTGTTCATTATCATGTATTGTATAATGCTTTATTACTTTATTGGTTGGTGAATAGATGACATCAACATGAAGGTCCCCTCTCCCGATGTATTTCCATTGTGCATATAACCCTTGTATCAAGTCATTTTTGTCATAGTAGGATACAGAAAAATCTTTTATTAACGGCTTAAAGTGAATTTCCGTTATTCGTTCTTCTTCCCCATTTATCAAAACACCCAGCGTTATAGGCTCCTGATTTCTAATTTGGAAAAGATGCTCGATTGAGTATCTATATTCATCCCCAATTTTTTTGCCTTGAATTTTCTCACATGATGTTCCGGTAATGATATAGAGCGGTGATGAAAGGTGGTTAGGATACTTAATATACAGTTTTTTTTCATCTACATCTTCCCACCATATATTATCACATCTGGCTGACGCCGAACACAAACTGCCTAATCTCCATCTTAAAACTGGCACGTCTATTTGCATCTGATAGATACTAGCATTGAACTCAAACTTAATTTTAAAGCAATCATTTAATTTAAGATTCACTTTAAGAGGTATTATAGTATCATAAAACTCAATATCCTCAGCTTCTAATTTAATTATTTCGGCCTTTTTTTCTTTATAATAATAATTTTGATTAAATTCATACTGCAATGACTTGAGAATAAAAATGTTCTCTTCAATATAAATTCTATTACTGCCTTTTTCTCGTATAACAAGCTGTGCCGGATTATTTTCCATAATTACTCGTTCATCTAAACGAATAACTCCCAGTTCGTCACCGCTACCATCAGAAATCAATTTCATTTCAAATTCAGCAATATCACCTAAAGTGAAATTCTTATTGTTAATCGTAATGATATAATCATTGATCCCTTTTTTATAAGGAACCCTCAATCGTATTTCCGGAATGTTTGAATAAACATTAAAGCATTTTTTAAAAGCATCTTTAATAATCACACCGTAATACTTGCGCTTGGTACAAATCTCATTTCTTATTGCTGCGACATCAGTTGACAGGACTTTATCGCTGATTAATAATAGGGATTCTTCATTTAGAAATACGGTCGATATCCTATAATTGGCCATATATGAAACGTCAATCTGAGCATCATCCGACAGCACTTCGCATTCAGCATAAGTAATGACTTTAACCGTATCATCAGTTAATTGTTTAGGTCGAATTTCATTCCCATCAAGGTCAAAGATAATGAAATCTCTAAATAACGCATCTCCTGATGTATAAATAACTTCATGCCCGCTAACTAGACGGAATGACAGCTCAGAATAAAAAGCAGGTAAGCAAACCACTACTTGCTCTGACTTAAAGAATAAACGGCTTTTGGTTAGTAACACCTTTTCTCTGTGAATCACAGAATTAGTATTAAGAACCTCTAAGAAAATGTCATTTTCAATATAATCTGAATCAATAATTTGCTTTGGTATTTGTAAATACAATTTTCCTTGTTCGTAGTAATATTGAGCTTTTTGGAATTTCTTAACTCGCTCAGCACCATGTTTTCTATTTGACGACCTGCAAAATCTCTCTTTTACTATGTAACTATAATGTTCAAAGTACGTGTCAAAGCGATCATTCTCTAGGTACTCAATAAAATCACCATAGTTTGATTGGTTTATATAATAGAGTAGCCTTTCAATAATCGGTGCTACTACACTTGCAGCATTTACAAAGGCAATTCTAAATGCCTTTGGTAACTGTTGATTAGCAATTGTCATTTTGGATCCTTGAACAATCAGACTTATATCATCATCTTCAAGATATTTTGAAAATAATCGATGCATATACTGAATGAGTTCTTCAACCTCTGCATCAATATAATCTTCTTCCAAATCTCTAAAGTATAAATCATGCAGAAACTCAAAAAACTTTGCCATACTTGCATTGGGGAGAATAGCATGAGTAAGAATCGAGGTTACATAGCCTTTGTTCTTATTTCCGACATGAAAATATAAACCATTCTTTTCACAAAACTCTTCAAATGATTTTTTCCCTATTTTCATTGCTTCAGCTTCATCTAAGTCTAACCTTGTCGCAAATTCATTCCAAAACTGTCCATTTTGAAATTCTCGAATCGCGAAAAGAACCAATGAAATAGAAATAATTGCTGATTTTTCATTTCTTAAAACATATGTTTCTTTTTTGATTAAAGCTCCAGTAAAATTAAGTAACTCATAGTATGAATCTTCATTTACATCGATGAGCCCTATTAAAAATTCTGCTTTGTAATTTTTCATTCCATTATTCAGGTTTTCAAGCACCTTATTAATGCACTCAGGTTTTACCATTTACACTCATCCCCATAAATATCTAAAACAAAGTCACAGGATATCCAACTTTAATATATAACTTGTTATTAGGTTGATATATATAATTCTATTATTTATATTTAAAGATCATCTTTTCAGTTTAATAAAATTACCTGGCAATGCTTCAAACATATCCGGGTAATGCCCACACCTTGCCCTAATCTGAGTATACTGTGCTTTCTTACCGTTTTTCTGCAAATACAGCCTACGTTTGAATATTTCATCAGCTAGCTCAGATGCATGCATAGTTTTGTTTTCAACCTCTGATAAAACTATTTTCATAGCTTCCTGAAGTGTATAGTTAGCATGCTTGTCTGTGACGTTTTCAGCAACTATGCTCTCATCATCGTATTTCAGCACAATATAAGCAGGCTTATTATCTTTAAGAAGAACGACTTTTCCGTTCTTTTCTACCACTGAAAAAACATGTTCCAGATCAGTTCGTAATAAATCAAAGGGTATTAAACTATCTATTTTTACGTCCATACTTTTCACCTCGACCGACTAGGTTTGTTACCATGATTATACATCTGATTAACCACTTTGTCTATATAATTGTTCATATATTTGTATAAATAAGAAGACCGCCAATTGAGGTGTAACCCTTTGATTGGCGGTCAATCATAACTTTACATCTTAACGTCGAGTTCAACTCCTGACCTAAATTCGACAGTTAGTTTTTCATCAAATACTGTTATCTTTTCAATAAGCCTTCTTACTAACTGCTCATCATATTCTTGTAATTCAACAGACTGGTCATGTATAAACTTCATCATTTCTTCTATACGTTCCCGCTTGCCTTCACGCTCAGCATTCTCGGCCAGTATGTTCTGCTTGAGTTCACGCAGATGGTAAATTTCATCCGCCACTTTTTGATAGTCTGCTTTTGTATTGACCAGTTGAAGAAGCTCTTGCTGCAGCTCATTTAGCCTGCTTTCTATCTCTTGAATGGTCTGGTCGTTATCCTCATTTAAAACTGCCGCTATGTTCTCCTGCAGAACAGTAAGGAAGGTATTTTTACTTTCTAACACCTCATTGATTGCCTTTACTACAGCATCTTGCAGCGTAGCTTCACTAATAGTCCTAGAGGAGCAATCAGAACCCTTCTCTTCCAAGCGGCTGACACACCGCCAGACGATGGATTTGCATCCTCTGTTGTTCCAATGCACTCTGCGGTAAATATCTCCGCATTCTCCGCAATATACAATACTGGATAATGCGTACTTGCTGCTATAAACTCGTCTTTTGCCGCTTTTTCCAGCCTGCAAATTAGCCCTACGCACCATCTCCTCCTGTACCTGCATGAAAAATTCACGCGGGATAATCGGTTCATGGCTGTTTTCAACGTAATACTGAGGAACAATACCGTTATTTACAACTCGCTTCTTTGAGAGAAAGTCTATGGTATATGTCTTTTGAAGCAGAGCATCCCCGATGTACTTTTCGTTTTGAAGTATTTTCTTTAATGTTTCTGGGCGCCACTTTCGTTTGTTTGCGGCAGTTAGAATACCATCTGCTTCAAGACCACGCGCAATCTGTAATAGACTTGCTCCATCAAGGTATTCCCTGTATATACGCTTTACAACCTCTGCTTCTTCAGGAACAATGACAAGCCGCTTGTTTTCATCTTTGGTATATCCCAAAAAACGATTGTGATTAACCTGGACCTCTCCTTGCTGGTATCTAAATTGGAAGCCAAGCTTTACGTTCTGGCTCAAGGATTGACTTTCTTGTTGGGCGAGGGAAGCCATAATGGTCAACATGATCTCGCCCTTTGAATCCATGGAGTTTATGTTTTCCTTCTCGAAGAATACTGGGATGTTCTTATCTTTCAGCTGTCGGATGTATTTCAAACAATCCAGAGTATTTCGGGCAAACCGGCTGATGGACTTGGTAATAACCATGTCGATTTTGCCCTCCATACAGTCCTCGATCATACGGTTAAACTCATCTCGCTTTTTAGTATTGGTTCCCGTTATGCCGTCATCGGCGTATATGCCTGCAAACTCCCAGTCTGCGTTACCATTAATATAGTTCGTATAATGCTCAACCTGGGCTTCATAACTCGTGGCCTGTTCCTCACTGTCAGTTGAGACACGACAGTAGGCTGCAACCCGCAGTTTAGGCCTATCTTCTGCTTTTACGGTGTTTCCAACTCGAGCACGAGCTGGTATGACGGTTATATTCTTAAGATTGCCCATCCGCTATCACCTCGCTTTCTATCAAACTGTAGGCATATTCAGCTTGTGTAAAAGGGTCTTCATAAAGTGTTTCAGGGGAAGGTGCAGAGAAACGCATCCGCTCCAATGACTTTTTGGGTTCTGCCTTCTCTCGTATTCGCCCAAGCATCCGGGCTCTTTTTATCTTCTCGGCTTCAGCTTGCTTGAAGGTATCCTCGTCAATTATCGGTGGATAAAAGGCATCCCCAAGGTATCGCTTGCAGGTCAACATTTTTGCGATTGAAGAATGGCAACGCTTTATGCCCGCTCGTTTGGCGGCATCCACTAATGAGAAACCTGATATATAGGCATGAAACAGTTCTTTTACCTGGTTCGCCAACTTATCGTCTATGAATGCTATTCCATTTTTGATGATATAGCCATAAGGTGTATGAGCCATTTATCTCACCAGCCTTTCCTTTAAGGTAAGCCCACACTTCAGCTTAAATCCGATTTCTTCCTGCGAATAGACTATGATGCTCTCAACATACCGGCTGAATATGGCTTCATCAAAGCTATTAATCATATCTGCTTTAGAAACCCACTTAAGGAGCTGCTCAACTTCAGATACAGCGGTCATACCACTATTCAAACTGCGGGAAAGCAATTTTTTCTTCTCCTTTAACATAGCTGCTTCTGCTCGCAGTTTATTGCTTTGTTCGCTGAACAAGGAGGAGGAAAGGTACCCCTTGGTTAGTAGGTTTGTCAATACCCGGCTTCGCTCCATGTTTTCCTCCAACTTTTGCTCAAGCTCCAGTATTTCGGTCAGGTTTGCTGAATAATTCAAAGATCGCAAGCTCTTTAATAATGGCTTTAGGATAAACTTATGTCCGAAGATAAGCTTGTTGATCATCGTAATAAATGCCTTATGAATATCATCCTCGCGAATAAAACGCATTGAGCACTTTGCAATATCATGGATGTGCTTTGAACAGCACCAAGCAATATATTGACTTCCACCATAGGAATGAATCCTGCGTTTGAAGTGACTTCCGCACTCTGAGCATATGATTTTGCCGGAAAAAGGATATCTCTTTTGGTACTTACCGTTTCCTTTTTCTATGCCTTTCTCGTCGCCGCGCTGCCTTAGCAATTCATTTACAGCATCAAATTCTTCATGGCTGATAATTGCTTCATGGTTCCTACGGATCATGATCTGGTCTTTTTCTCCGTTGTTACGATGACGTTTGAAATGGTCATCCGTGTATGTCTTTTGTAAGACGACATCACCGGTATATTTTTCGTTTGATAGCATGCCGAGGATAGTAGATGCATTCCATAAGGCAGCCTTTTTAGGTGTTATACCGTCAGCATTCAAGTCATCAGCAATTTTCTGTGCTCCTTTGCCGGATAAGGCTTCAGAAAATATTCGCCTTACGACAGCAGCCTGTTCTTCATTTACTGTCAGTACACCATCTTTATAATCATATCCGTATGGCGGCGATGAAAGCTTAAATGTACCATTTCGGAAACGACGCTGGATTGACCACTTATTATTTTGTGATATAGAAATCGATTCGTTCTCTGCTATACTGCTTAAAATGGTCAGCATCAGTTCTCCGTCCATTGATTGGGTATTGATATTTTCCTTTTCAAAATATAGGAACACGCCAAGGTCTGACAGCTTACGAATAAGTTCCAGGCAGTCTATCGTATTGCGAGCAAATCGGCTTATAGACTTGGTTACAATAAAGTCAATTCTACCGTTCTCGCAATCTTCAATTAATCGTAGAAGTTCAGAGCGATTTTCTTTTTTTGTACCTGTGATACCTTCGTCAAAGTATATTCCGGCAAACTCCCAATCTGGATTTGACTTAATAATGGATTCATAGTGAGTTTTTTGGGCCTCCAAGCTGATTAACTGTTCATCGTTATCGGTTGAAACGCGAGCATAAGCAGCAACCCGTAGCTTAGGCTTAACTAATTTTGCGCTTGGCTCAATTTTTCTAACCTTTCTCAATTTTTCACCTCCCAGGTATGTGACATATTACCTCTGAACACCTGTATTATCAAGCGTTTCAGGGCATTAACTCGGCTCCAAAAGGTGAGAAAGATTGACGGTTACGGAGGTCGATTTTCACGAACTCCTCTTGTGTAATCAGTCCTACATTCAGCATTTTTTGAAGCAGCATCAGTGAGCGATAATAATCATACTCGTTCTGGAGCCTCTCTTCTGTTACGGGCTTCCGCTTGGCAGCAAATTGAGAATTTGAGAGTTCTGTGATTTGCTTCACTTGCATATGGCATTACCTCCTGCCGATATGCGAAAAAACAGCGTAATTCGAACCCCATGAAAAAGACAAAAAAATAAAACCCACAACTCGGAATGGTTACCGTAGCTGTGGGCTTATAAAGACTTATATCAACTATATTTTATGAAACCATCAAAACCTGCCGCCTTAAGCTTTTTAAGCATCGATTCGGCATTTGCTTTGGATGAGAATGCGCCCACCTGAACACGATAGTATTTCTTATCGTCACCTGCAGGCATTTCTGTTTCTGGTTTTTCTGCCAATCCAGCCTTAACTGCCGCACGGAATGTGTCCATGCTTTCGCCGTGACGCGGAAACCAGTGCATCACATCAGCATGATTGCTGGCAATACCGAGCTTGTATCCTTCGGAGTGGCAGATGATGTCATTCTCATTAAGGCCGTATTCCCTGCAGAGCATGACACAGAGTTCAACAGCGTTCTGCCATACTTTACGGAAATAATCTTCCTGCTTTGCTGCATCATAACCCACCATCACCGACCCGGATTTATACGAAAACCCGGCGGGTTCACAAATTTCAAACCCTATGTGCGTGTCGTTGCCGGAGCCTCCTGCATGCCACCCGCGATGATCCCAAGGCAGGTACTGCCAAACCTCTTTATCGTCTACAAAAGCGTGAACACATACCTGCCTGTTTATTTCACCGGCTTTGTAAGATCTGTTCCAACGGGAAAACCACTCAGTCGCCATTACACCCGGCACAGCCGTCGAATGTACCATGATTCCTTTAGGCGTGATTTTGCGGCCTGCTGTATAGCAATCGTTTCGCGTCATGTATTTAGTAAAAAGCTTCATTTCTTTTCATCCTCCTCATTTGAGCGACTATGCAGTTGTTCCAATGCGTTTTTCAACTTTTCAGGAATGGGCAGTCCTATATGTGCTGCATTCTCAAGAATTGAAACTCCCTCGTTGCTCAGGTAAAAGAAAATCACTGCTGTACGGATTGCCCCGCCATTGCCGAGCACCTGGCTGTCGATGATGTGTCCTACACCTACAAGTACAAAAATAAGCACTTTCTTAAAGATGCCCTTGGCCCCGACTTCACTCGAAAGCTTTCCGTCTACAACGGCACACATCACTCCGGTCACATAGTCAATGACTACAAAAGCGATGAGTGCATACAAAAACCCGTCCAGCCCTCCAAGAAACCAGCCAAGAAATCCGCCAATAGCAGTAAAAAGCGCCTGTACCCAGTTCCATGCCGTTTTCATTGTCTTAACCCTCCGTTCAACTTGAATTTTGCATATAAAAAAGCGCCCTGCCTTAAAGCAAAGCGCTGAATATATAAAACTTTTAACCTACATTTGCTTCGGAAGCGCCTCCCACAGCCGCATATCCTCCTGCCCAAGCGACCAGATGGCTATACCTCGCAGTTTCCATCGATAAGCCGCTTCGTTTGCCCAGTAAACAAGGCTGTCCACATCCTGATAATACAGAATAGAAAAACCATCTGCATCTCCGAGGAAGAGACGGGATATCCAGATATTGATGTCTTTCGGTATAATCTTTACTTCATAGTCATTGCCGCAAGAAAGCGTCAAAAGTTGTGAGTGGAAAAAGTCATAGTCCATCGAAATGTCCTCACTGCGAGTTACTGATTCCTCCACATCGCTATTTACTGAAAACACCTGAAATTCATCATCCCACGTGACACCAGTGCGAGCAAGCCTGCCAAAGCCGGTTATAGTTCCATCCGGAAGTTCCACATCAAAACACTCGTATGGTTCATATACCCACGCATCACCCAGCCGCAGCAGCTCGCATACCGTCCGGTTGTCCGAGCAGTACCCTGCATAACCATTACCACCGATTACATTCACTGTGAAACGCAGGGTTGAAGCTGCACCAGAATATACTCTTACCTTATTGCCGCGTTTTCGCATCTCTATAGTATACATATTCGGATTAGCACGAAGATCGGCATCTGCAGTTTTTAAGAAACTGGTGGAATAGCTACCAAGCAAGGAATTACCTTGATAAAGCTCGACTCTTTGCGTATCATAATTTAAGCAGCAGAAAATATCTCCAAGGAACACCCCAGCCCGTCCACTGCTATTTTGAGGGAAGGCCAGCCTTGCCCGGATATGGATGTCGGAAAACCCGTCGTATTTCCATGCAAGTTTGCCATATCCCTCAAGCTGGGAATATGGACGGCTTTCTGTGCTGTCTGGGTCCTGCCAAACATCCCATTCGCCATCCAACACAGTCCAGTAGTTTTCAGGCAGGATGTTCCTGTCCCGAAAATCTTCATACCAAATAAGCGCCGAGTCGGGTTTTCTTCGCAACACTTCAAAGGTCAGTTTAAAACCTCGATCCGGCTCGACCATCACACCATTTACATCCTTGAACTGCCGGGGTGAGAGCATAAAACAGGCTTCACCGACAAAGGGATGCTCCGAAAATCCGCTGCAAACCCTAAAACCGTAAAACTGGACTCCCGGCACACCACCGCTTATGCTGACAGCATGCGTTCCCTCTTGGAGAAATACACCTTTTGCAAGTGTCAACCAGCAAACTCTTCTCCAGTATGGCCACCATAAACGGTTCTCGCTGAAAGTCTTTGATTCACCATCAAGGGAAACGATAATCGCATTTTTGTCCCAGTAAGGAAAGCAAAGCTGTACTGCAATATCGTAATATCCCGCTTCTCTTATCTCAAAACGGTACTCTGCTGACGCCTGGTCATCTCCAAGCGAGGCCATCTCATCAGTAATAATGACATTTCCTTCGTATTCATCCGGAACTCCGTTCCTGTCAATATAAATGGGTCCGAACTCCGCTTTCTGCTCCTTGCCATAGCTTGTCAAATATCTTCGCCTGTTATAAACCCCTTTTAGCAGCGGATATTCCCAGGATACAGCATCCCATCCTTCCATATAATCATATACATGAGGAAGAGCCCAAGGTACTTTGTTATAGTCATCCCAGCAAGCCACAATTGGAATAAACGGCTGGGGCGGTGCATCGCCTGTGAAATTGTAAACCCCAGTCATCCAGTATTTAGCCGCATAGTAGGTGTTGGACACTCCACGATAAGTTATTCCAAGGTTTTCAGGGGTATCATGGATCCTCCAGTTCCAGCCATAGGCAGGCAGACCCATGAATATCTTGTCCGGTGACATAACGGAAACAGCATAATCATATATGCCCTCAAGCCAGTCCCGAGGAGATACCGGGCCGGGAGCAGAGCCCGCCCATGCCATGCCATAGCTCATGATGGCGGCGGTATCGCAATAGTCGTTAAGATCGGCATAAACACACCAGTTTTCACCGCCCACCGAGCCTTGAACGCCGGTCATACCCGGCAGGCAGATGTTGACAAACTTTGTTGCATCATAAGACTTAACAGTATTGTATATATCCCTAAATAAAGCATTCGCCGCATCCTTGTTTTCATAACCTCCACCGCGCTCAAGGTCAATATCTACCCCAGCGCACCATGGATACTTGTTCATGATTCGGATGATTTCAGTGAGAAACTTATCTTTTGCACCGTTTTGGTTGTTGCGAAGTGCAGTAAAAATATTGGCTATTCCATGATTCATAATAGTGAGCAGCCACTTAATATGAGGCCATTTCTGAATATACGGAAGCATGCTGCTGATGCTGGTACCGGTTTCAGTAATTGTGCCTGTTGCGTCAACCTCAAAAGTAAAAATGCCTACCGTATCAAAGCGGTCACCATAGTCTCTAAGTGCTTCATACATTCGGGCATTTCCCATAAAACTCCACACCATGCACCGCTTACCTTTTAAAAAATCCCTCACAACCGGTCACCGCCTTCCTGCATCTCCTGAAATTCAAAGAGCACTCGCGCCGATTTTCTCTCTTCCAGCTTCACCATATGTTTGCTATCCCATGCCGCAGAGTATTGATAAAATCCATCCTTACGAGTAGGGCTTCCGTTTTTAAGGCATTGGCGGGTGGAAGCCTTGAGCGCCAGCTCATCGCCTGCATTAACCGGGTCAAGAAACTTTACCTTATGCGCACCTACACCTTGGGATAGTTCAATACTCCCTGCGGCCATATCCTGTATAGGATAGATATAGCAGTCAAGGCCAGCAGAAGTTTTGCCAAGGTTGAATAAAATTACAGTCTCCGCTGTTCGCACCACACCGTTATAATGCCGGGGCGGAACTGGCTGCCCGTTTTCCTGCATTTTCGTTAGCATTTTGCTCGTGTGGACGGTATAGCCTGTCAACTGATCTCCATCCTGAAGCTGCAGGTCGGTGAAATATATAGTTCCGGTACAATCTGTGATCATCAGACGAACTGTGATACTGACCACGCGCATTTCTTTCTTAATCATTAACGTTTCTGCGAACCTGATAAAGCTGTTTTTTGCCATCGTCAACACTCCAGATAAAATAAAAAAGATCGCTGATGCGATCTCTTATAACAAAACTGGATTAATTTTTTACAATGCCTTATTCTTTAGGAGTTATATTATTTAAAGCTTCTATTAAATCTTCTCTCGTTACAATCATTTGACATATCTTTTTTGATGCTTTCCCATCTTCAGTAGGCGTCGCCATTACATCCAGAGTAATGAATTCGCCACCTTGTAACATCGATGAGTTTTTGTAAAACTTTAAATACCTCCCAGAGATTTGACATTCTACATGCAATGGTCCAAGGGAGTTTTTTCGGCGTTGTGAATATGTTATTGGAAACCGTTTAATTTTATTATTATCCAACTTCGGCACATCCTTTCAAAAATATAAATCAAACAAATTATACCATATTAATACCTCCTGCTCCTATTTATCCGTCCAATGTCCACTGAATTTCGCATACATGCCCGATCCATCCAGTGGAAACCGAACCGCCCTGAAGCAATAAGTCTGTAAAGTACACTGTGCCGGTGCAGTCAGTGACGCACAGCCTGATGGTGATAGATTTGACTCTGCTGATACTTTTGGGAGAAATACTGTGTGCAATCTGATTGAAATATGCCATATCATCACCCTCAAATCAGGTCTATAAATCTTGTTTCTGTTGTACCGTCCTCGTATTCAATGACTATCTCAACACCAACTTGGCCGTTTTCGCCCTTTTCAAGGTTTTCGGAAGCAATCTGCGCTGAAAATGTATAACTTTTACGTGTTGCTGGGTATACCGTCTGTGACAGGCTCTTTGTCATACCAGGTACACCAACAGCCTTGAAGGAAGCAGTTCCCGAAACACCATTCTCAGTATCCACTTCAAAGCCGGAATTGACCCAGTAGGCAAAACCATCATCCGCTCTGGAATTGCGCAGATGGTTGAAGGGCACCATATCTTTAATTTTCTGACGATTTATCAATTCTGCTGAGGACAGCGCATCTGCTGCCTTGTCCCACTGCGCCGAAGAATCGCCAAGTTCCCGTAGTTTAGTTGAAAGCTCGATCACTGTTTTCCAAGGTTCCTGCAAGTTATACTGCCTTCGCACAACACGTGTTTTTACCAAAAGGCCTAGTTCTTTATCGTCCACTGTAACAATATCACCCAGTTTCCATGCTTCGTGCTCATAACCGGTCAGCGCAGATAAATCCATAGCAGACAGCACATATGACACGCGAGGCTTCGAATATTCTGCAAGCCGCATTTTTGCATATTCCAGCATCTGATATGGATTCGTAAACGACGAACAATCAAGCGTCGACACCCTCACTTCACTGGAAAAAGTGTAATCTTCCACGTATTCCTTACCTCCATTAATTGAAGCGAAGGTCAATCCGTCCTTTCCATAAGCATAGAGCCTTGTCACTAATTCACGTGTATCGACTACCCGCTGAATACTTTTCAAATTCTTTCTATATGAAAAAAGCGCTCCGCTATCAGTACCACTAAAAGTCAAAAGGTGTACCTGGCGGTTGGCGCTGTCAAACACCAGATCGCCGCCATAAATATTCTGTACAGTGCGAAGGATGGATAAGGCATTTTTTTCTGTACACTGCCATGTCCGTTTCGTAGTGACAGTAACATTTCCTACTGTCCAACCTGTACCCAAAAGTGCATATTGCATCGGAACATCTGCAGTATCTGCATTGAATTCTCTAGGTTCTTTTTCCGCACTGAAAGACAGATCGTAAAATACCGCTTCAGCATATACTTGCGTAATAACACGCCCATCTTCGCTTTTATTGTCCGTTAAGGTTCGGATCCGGTAAATGTCATTTACGATTTGCACTTGTTTTTCATTTTCCAGTGTGCTTCTTTTTGGATCATGGAACGGAAGCTTGAATTCCAGCGTATCCGCGCCGTTCACCTCACCAGTGACAATGATATCAAAGGCATTTTCAAGAACAGCTTCCCATGCTCCGTTTTTGTCCAAAATCACAGGACGGGCAAAGCCTAGTTTCTCATAGGGCGCTTTCGGTATATCATGAAGCTGTATTTCCAGAAGTTTTGGTGTCTTCAACGGATCGCTGCTGGTAAGGGTAACACGGAACCTTATATATTGCCAATTTGGCGATTGAAGTTCACCGCTGGTTCCCACAGCCTGCCATGCAGACCATTCTTCAAGATCATCGCTTGTGCTGGTCTCTACTAGAGACACTGAAGTAACACCTGCAGTATATTCGCTTGTCACAGCTACACGACCGCTGCCCGATAATGCACATGGAACCGCCCTTGTATAAAGTACGCCACTTGCAGGATACTCGCCATCTGTTGCTTTAAGGGTGACTACGCCAGGCTCTGCCAAAGCATCTACATCCGAAGCCGCATCCCCACCGTTTGCATGTAAAGACGACTTAAAATATAACAGCAAATCATCAGCTGTAAGCTGTGAGTCCGTTTCCAGAAACCAGTCGTCGAAGCCTCCGGCATAGTAGTAGGTATTTGCATGCATCCCCATAATAATGTTTGCTATACATTCTCGGTTCAATTCTCCCGAAAAGGAACGCACAGGCGACACCCAGGTTGCCCCGTCGCTGCGATCGCATATGATGTTCTGCACCTTTTTATTGCTTACTTCAATGATGGAGGTGATAAAATACCAGCCGCCGTTTTTTAAGGTAATGGTAGCTGTTTCACTCTGGTCGTAAATTAGTGTACCGGAGGAGTTATACAACATCAGCCTAAGTCTTCCTTGATAAAGTGAAACATAAAAAATTGGCTGACCGGGTCCTTGGCGGGTATTGAATATGGGGATATATGTCTGGCCGACCGAATAGGTGGTAGGATTAATCCAACCGCCTACAACAATCTTTTCGCCCAGATTGCTAAAGAAACTCCCATCATTTTCTGCTACAAGATAGGTCTTTTCAGAAGTCGGATTAACAATATTTTGCCTAAAGTATCTTCCGAATCTTCCAGCAATAAGGTTTGCTGATGTACCTGACCAGCCGGAGATGGTAAAATGTCTGCCATGTCCCGATGAATCCATAAGCTGAAGATTTTCGTCTGGTGTTTTTTCATTAAATCGCCATAAAGCAGACGTCCTTGATGTTACAGGAAACTCACCGGTAAAATCCTCTTGGCTCGTTAGAATTGATTTTATCGCCATGTTATCACCTCCATCTGCTTTTTGCCTGTATTTTTAACTCGGTAAAGGTCGCATTTTCTGCGGCAATCTCAATATGATTAACACCTTTTCTGAAAATCGGAAAATTCAGATCCTGCAGGCTGGGAAGGCCATTTCTCAAGGTTCGGCCTGTTTCATCAATAACCTTAGCTGTTACCATGCCGGAGTCAACAATCAGAGTTTCACCTTCAGATAATGAGCCAACAATTAGCAATTCCTCGCCGTTTGTAATAAGCGAAATATAGCTTGATGAGGCCGTTGATATCAAACCCTTCAAAAGATAAACCGGATTGGAATCCGCATTTCCTTTAACCCTCTCCAGCTCATGAAGACCTGTTTCAGAAAGAACAAATACCTCATCTTCCAACGCATAAGCATATGGTTCGGGACAAACAAACCGAAGTTCAAAGCTGCCCGCTGTCCGCAGTAATCGCTCACAGTCAACCGCTTCTGATAAGCGAGCCATAAAATATCGGTCGGGCAAATCATCTAGAACAAGTTGTTTAAGCCCGTTTTCCGGATTTAACCATTCAGCAACATTATCAAGAACCGATACAAGATCGGCAAAACTGCGCTGGGGAAGCACACTACAGCTAATTATTATGTTTCGTTCTGATATGTCGCAGCCAAAATCTGCAATACCTGCTTTGCCCGGCACAGTTTCAAAGGAATTGCGCAGGGCAGGGGAGACCTGCCATTTGGTAAGTCTTGCTCGTATTTTCATACTTTGCGACGATATTCCATTGTAGATAAATCCCATATGCTTCCCTCCATTACGCTGTTATAAAACGTCCCTGCGCCCTTGAACCTGTCTGCATCAGGTTATATAACTCCTGTGATATCCTACGTATGTCTTCTTCACCACGAACAATCATCTGCTGCACCACAACAAGCGGCCCGGAAGCTAAACCGCTAAATTCACCTCTTCCACTTACACTAATATCAGGAGATATATTAAAATCTGTCGGCACTGCATTTTGCATATCGTCTGCCACTCTGGCCATAGCCTTGTCAAATCCCTCACCAATACCCAGTGCCATATTGCCGCCAATGCCTTCAAAAACAGTGGACGGAGATCTGATTCCAAGAAAATTCTTTACTCCATCAACAATACCGGAAAAGAAACCGGAAACCTTATCCTTAATCCAGCTACCAAGGCTTTTAATACCTTCCCAGATGCCTTTTACAATGTTCTTACCAATCTCAACCACTGAAACAACCGCCTTGCCCAAACCTTCTATAATAGCCGCAACAATCTGAGGTAAAGACTTTACTAGTTCTGGAATGGCTTTCACAAGCCCGGCAGCAAGCTGTACGATAAGCGTAATTCCCAATTCTATGATCTTCGGCATATTGTTCGTCACAAAGTCAATGATTGTTGTAATTATCCTCGGCAGTGCTTCAATTAGTTCTGGCAATGCATTTAAAAGTCCCTGCGCCAGTCCTTGAATCAATGTAAAAGCAGCTTCAAGGATTTTGTCCATATTATCCAGCAGCCCTTGCACAATGGTGATCACTGCTTGAACTGCTGCTGGAATTAGCTCCGGTAATGCTTCTCCAAGCCCCATTACCAACGCTGTGATTAGCTGCACCGCTGCATCAATGAGTAAAGGCAGGTTATCAATGAGTGCTCCGACAATGGTCATGACCGCATCTACTGCCGCCGGGATCAGCTCCGGCAGCAGGCTCAAGAGAGTTTGAAGCACCTGAGAGAACAATTCAGTTACAGTTTGCAACAGCACGGGAAGCAGATCTTTGACTGCTGAGATAATCGCACCGGTTGCCTCCGGCAGAGCAGCCACTATATTTTCCAAAACCGGTACAATATTTTTAACTACAGCCTGAAAGGCATCCACAAGATTTTGTGTTAGGTTCGTCATATCAGCGTTCGCATTGCCAAGTCCTGCTATAAACGAACTCAGGGATGCTTGTAAAAGACCAATAGAACCGCTGATGGTCTGGGTAGACTCTCTTGCGAAGTTACCAGCATACTGTTCGGTTTTTTCTAAAAACATCTGCATGGCGATCTCGGCCTTTTCGGCATTGGTTGCGCTATTCCAGGCAAAATCCAGCCCTTTTGCAAGAGCATAAGCTTCAATGGTAGTGGCGTTCATGGCAACACCCAGATTATCCATCATGGTGAAGTTACCCTTGGCTGCGCCAGCGATGGATTCCATAGCAGTCTGCATGTCAATGCCCATAACCGAAGCCATGTCCGCCGCTCGCTGCATGGCCTTCTCAGTAAGCTCCAGACTTTTTTGCTGATCGACACCAGCACCCTGAAACAGTGCGCCCATTTTGTTGGCGGTGGCAAGGTACTCGGATTGGGACAAGCCCAGATTCTTGTAGGCTTCTTCTCCTGTTTTCTGGATACGTTCAGCATATTCGCCAAACACAGCTTCAGAACCGCCAAGGTTCTGCTCAAGCTCACCAAACTGCTCCACGACCTCTTTTCCCAGCTTGATGGCAGCCGCGCCCGCTGCGGCCGCTGCAGCACCCATAGCCGCGCTAACACCTTTAAGAACGCTGCCCAGCTTCTCAAATTTCGAGCTGGATTTTTCGGCATTGTCTCCACTTTCCTTCAATTCGTCCCCAAGCTCGTCTGCACTTTCAGCAGACTGTTCGAGTTCGCGCTCCATTTTGTTCAGTTCGGCTTTGGCATTATTAAGCTGTATTTGCCACGACTGAGTACGCCGGTCGGTTTCTCCGAAAGATGAGGCGGCATTGGCAAGCGCTTTCTCCAAAGTAGCTATTTTTTCTTTCTGCAATTCGATTTCTTTATTAAGCACCTTGTTTCTTGCAGTAACAGCTTCAACTGACTTATCCTGCTTGTCGAACTGAGATGCAACCAGGTTCATTTCGCTACCCAGTACCTTAAAACTTTGGTTGATCTCACGAATGGCGTTTTTAAATTCCTTTTCGCCTTCAATCCCGATCTTCAAGCCAAAATTGTCTGCCACATAACCGCCTCCTTTCCTGCAAAATTTTTAAATTCCATAAGGTATCACATCATCAATGGTCAGCATACGCTTTGGTTTCGCCAGCCCTAAAAACTGCTTATGGCACTCCCATAAATCAAGCAGGTACCCAATAGGCATTAACCATACTTCATCCTCTGAACGGTTGAGCTGGACAGTGCCGTAATATAAAAGCCGAGTGAACAATTCCTCATCGCTCACTCGGCCGGTGTGTTTTTTAAGTCATCCTCACTTTCAACGTTTCTTTTGGTACCCTTGAACATTGCTTCCATGATAGCGTCTTTATATGCTGCCAGTTCCAAAGGAGATGTGAGAAGTTCCACTGTCTCTTCAGTCAGGAGTTCACGCTTATCCTGATTTTTGAGGTTGTGTATCAAAATGCTCTGGTTAGCCAGCAGTGTAATCAGCCATACCACTTCGTCAAGAGCCATCTCGAAGTTCTCGGTTTTCATCAGTTTCGTGCCGAGGTTTTCAAGACCGCCGTACCTTTTTGCAATCTCCTTTGTCGCTTTAGTGGTTAGAATAAGCTGATATTCTTCATCGCCGATTTTGATAATTGCGCTTCTGTCATTATCCTGCATTATTCGCTGCCTCCTCCCACAGCAAATACCGGCTCATAAACTTCCGTATACCAGCCGGTAATAGTTTCAGGCGATACACCGGGATCGTCTTCGCTGACCTCCGCCTTCCAAGGGTGCTTTCCCTGGCCATCTGGTTTGTTACGTCTCATGACTGTCCCTTCAATGGTGGGTGTCGAAAAGGTAATGCTGTCGCCCTTCGTCTGCAGATTTGTCGCCGGGATGCCGAATTTAACCCTGTAAAGCCAAAAATACCTGTACTTGCCGTTAGCTTTCTTGGCTCTAAAGCCGATTGCTACAGGCGCGCCACCATCCTCGCTGGTGGAAATCAGCACCTTATTGTCATCAAGGGTGGCTCCCGTCAAAACCTCAGCAGCGTCTACTCCGATATCTGCAACACCAAGAGTCAGGGTGCCGCTTTGAAATTCCTTGACCACTTCTGCCGCCCCGTCATCGGCATAAAGTGTCGCCTCTGCCAGCTCCACAGAAAGTTCTGCCGTAATAGCCTTAGCCAGCGGAACAGGCGTGTTGTATGTCTCTTCTCCGTTTTCATTCTCAGTTATTTTGGCATAATATAACCTGTCCAGTCCGATTGTGGCCATGTTTTTCATTCCTCCTTTACTTCATACTCTTTTGCCACATCAATGGCATAGTGGTGATAGCCGGTATCGTCCTCATGGCCTATATACCGCCTGTCGGTAATGGTAAAGCCTGCTTGAAGCAATGTGTTCACTATTTCGTTTTTACGGGCAGTGTAGTTTCCCTTTATAAATAAAGACAACCTTACCTCCTGGGTTTCTACCTGAGGCCGGTTGTCTGCAAAAACTTCAAATGTATCTGTCATCGGAGTAATGACAAGGTACTCATCTGGCGGTACACCGCTAAATACCCCGGTTTCAATGGGGATACCCAAACCATCCAATAACGAGTTTAATTCTGACAATATGCTCATAGTTTGCTGATTTCCTCCTCCAGTTTGGCAATCATAGCTTCAGTGCAAGGCTTCCTGGATGCCGACTGTGCTGGTCTGAGAAACGGTTTAGCGGGCTGACCATGCTTGCCATATTCGATGATGTTGGCAATCTTGGCATTGCTCTCACCATCTGATCGTGGCTCAGCAAAGCCAACCTTAACATTGAAGTTGCCATCCCTGTCCTGCTTGGCTTCCGAAAGACCTAGTGATGAGAGGAGCTTGCCTGTTGCCCTGGATGGGAATTTAGTTCCCTTGCCAATGGATGTTCGAAGATTACCTTTGACCTTTTCCAATACAACCTTTCCTCCCACTTCGAGTACACGCGGTGCGATAACATCAATTCGATCACTAAGTCTGGATATACGAAGGAGGAATTCATCAGGCATCTTTATACTAACTTTTGCCATATTTCTCACCTCACTGACGGCTCCAGCCGTTCGGCCAGAACCTCGATATACATACCACGACCTCGAATGTCCTCTGCACTGAGTATCCGGTACCGACCGTCAGCGCAGGTGATAATCATTCCGGCTGTAATCTCAAGGTTAGGTATCGTCCTAAATCGGAATAGGGAGGAGGCTGTAGAGAACACCGCCATATTACTCCATCGTTCGCTGCCATGGCGATCCTCCTTGTACGCCCGAACAGATGCGAGGATGGTATCAGTTTCACTAGCAAAACCTTCCGCATCCTTCGCAGGCGCTGTGCTGATAATATCAATGAATGTGTTCATCTTTCCAAAGCTCACATTAAACACCCCACTCCCGGTCAAGCCTTAATAACAAATTCACCGTATTCCATACCTGTTGCCCCGCCTGAACGTTATCCGCATAAAAGCCTGCTGTCGAGCCATCTCTGCTTTCATAGAAATGACTCGACAGCATAATAATCGCCTGTTCTGTGGTTGGTAGCATTGTGTGTGTTTCATACCATCCTGCAGCAACGTGCTGGTAGCTCTCGGCGTAGGACACGGCGGCTCTAATGAAGCTTAGTAGAAGGTCATCGTCCGTGTCGTGAGTGAGGATAAGGTTGGCTTTGACCTTGGGTAAAAGATTATCTGATACCGCCATGCTGTACGCCCCCTTTCGCTCACTCTTCGTCAGCTGCTATCAGCCCTGCCGCTTTCAGTTTAGAAAGCAGGGCATTAAAATCCGCTGTGAGTCCTGCGACATCAGATGCGACGCTGTCGGTCTGGTTTTCCGCGACAGGAAGCCCCGTCACCGAGGCCCCCGGCAGAATTTCCAATGTGCCACCAACAACCCACTTATCGCCGCCATGTTCCATGTAATTCTTAGTGGTATAGCTCATACTGCACCTCCATTAAGCTTTCTGCTGGAGAACTTTGATAGCCTCCGGCAGAATCAGCTTTCCGTCTACGCGCTGAGTAGCAACAAATCCGACTTGGCCAGTGACAGCATAAAGCTCGTTGAGTCGCTTAAATACACGCCCCTGACGATCTGCTACCCAGTAATAGCTGAAGTCTCCAAAGACAATCGTCTTTGCCGACGCAGCAATAGTGGGCACATATGCCGAAGTATATAGCGGGCGATTTAAAATGGTGTCAGGTGTACCTGCCTGAACAGAAGGCTGCCAGAGATACTGACCCTGACCATCCTTTAGTTTGCGGATAGCCTTGACAGTTGCATCGTTCATGACAAACACTGCTCTGTTGCGGTAAGGTGCTTTCAGGCTATAGAACAGATCGAGTACCTCGTCCATAGTAATCGCCGTAGCGCTAGCAGTAGTCACACCAACTTGCGCTCCACCAGTATTGGCTAGAATACCAGTTGGCTTGCCAGAGCCATCGCCAGTGAAAAATGCTTCTTCTTCCTTGTTACCGATACGGCGGGCGAACTCTCTGGAGATGTAGGCTTCAAGGTCAAACACAGAGTCATTCAGCAGTTCCTCGGAAACCTTGATCAGGGTGCCCAGCTTATATGCCCCAATAGATACCTGACCAAAGCTGTCATCGCTCTCAGGAATGGTTCCTTCCTCGTCGATCCATGCGGCAGTACCTTTAGTAGCAACAACTGGTATTTTTCTATCGCCAGAAGAAGTGGTGATAACGTTGGCCAGGGTACGGAAGATATTCTCATCCTCAAGTGCTTCTACAAGAGTACGCTCAAACTCATCGGGAACCAGATACCCTCCCTCTGAATCAGTACCGATCTGCAGGGCATTTCTTACGGTTGGATCAAGTCCTTCTCCTGCACGAGTACGCATAGCACTCCAGAAAGCTTTTTTGTACTCTGCAGATGCACGACCTGTCTTTTCCTCAGCCACCTTGGAAGGAGCATTTGTAATAGGATTGCTGGTAGCTTTGGAAAGCTCTAAATCAATTACTGCTTGACGCTCAAGACGTTCTATTTCCTTGCCCAGAGCCACAACTTCATTTTCCATTTTTTCATAGGTAGCGGTATCCTCGGCTGACAGAAGCCCATCACCGCCACGCTTGGCGTCAAGGAACGCTTTTGCAGCATCCCATGCCTTTGCACGCTTTTCACGCAGTTCAAGAATTTTATTCATTTTGATGTTCCTCCTTCAAATTAGTGAGAAATTAAAAAGAGCCGCTTTTCCAGCTGCTCTATTGGGGTACCGGTTTTTGGTTTTTGTTTCTTTGGCATCTTCCCAAGCAGAGAGTTGTACACCGCTGCACGAGAGAATATAAGGCCTTGACCTGTGTCCAGAGGAATGCGCTCATCGCTCTCCATAAACAGAATTTTATCTGCAAATCCGAGCTCAATTGCTTTATTCGCATTCATCCATGTCTCTGCATCCATGAGGTGAGAGATCTTTGCTCGGGAAAGGCCTGATTTCAGTTCGTAAGCATTTATGATGCTTTCCTTGACCTCATCCAGCAATGCCTTGGCACGGAGCATTTCCTCGCTATCACCAATGGCAATTGTCGAAGGGTTATGGATCATCATCATGGATACCGGCGACATATATACATCGCCGCCAGCCATAGCAATGACAGAAGCGGCGCTTGCAGCAAGGCCATCAATTTTAACTGTGACCTTGCTGGTATAATCCATCAACATGTTATATATCTGCGCAGCCGCAAATACATCCCCGCCGGGCGAGTTAATCCAAACCGTGACGTCACCTGTGCCTGCCATTAGTTCGTCTCTAAACATCTTTGGGGTCACTTCGTCGCCATACCAGGTCTCGTCTGAAATTTCTCCGTTGAGGTATAAGGTGCGTTCTCCGGTAGTTTCATCTCGCACCCAATTCCAAAATTTCCTCATTGGCTGTTAACCTCCTTTTGATAAAAATTGCCTGCCTGTGAAAGTGGAAGCATGTTACCGTTTACCAGATACAGATCACCGCCTTCTTCGGCAGGAATACGGTTCATATCTTCAAGCTCCCGGATATCATTCGCTGACAGCCAGCCGTTCTGCCGCCCGACTGCATATCCGTTCATCCTGCTCTGGTAGTCGCCACGAAGCAGACCGTCAACATTGAACTTAATAAAGATTGAGTTTTTCTCAGATGGCAATAGAAGCGATTGCTGAAGACTCTGCTCCCATCTCACCACCCATGGGTTAAGCGTGTATTTTACGAACTCCAGCGATTGCTGCTCGATGTTGGAGAAACTGGACTTTTCAAGGTCACCCACCATGTGAGGAGGTATACGGAATATCCTTGCAATTTCGTTAATCTGGAATTTACGTGTCTCCAAAAATTGAGCCTGCTCCGGAGGAATACCGATTGCCTGAAACTTCATTCCTTCCTCCAGCACAGCGATTCTATGGGCATTTCCACTGCCTTGATAGGCGCTGTTCCAGCTGTCCTTGACTCTCTGGATATCCTTGATTACACCGGGATGCTCCAGCACACCACCTGGATTTGCTCCGTTTGCGAAGAATGAAGCACCGTATTCTTCAGTCGCAAGCGACATGCCGATGGCGTTTTTAGCCATAGCAATAGGACTGTATCCGATGAGACCGTCAAATCCGAGTCCGGGTATGTGGAGTATTTCATCTCTGCGGAGTATCACTGTTCCGCTGTTGGGATTGATCCGACTTTCTTCGAAATCTCTGCGGTAGGTGTATACCAATTCTCCGTTTGAAGCTCGACTTACTTTCATTTTGTTTGGAAGCAAAGGATATAGTGCGATTGGCTGTCCACGACCGTTCCTCAATATCTGCGCATAGGCATTGCCCCAAAGTAAAAGATGACTCATCAGTGTTTCTCGGAACACAAATGAAGTCATCTCTGGGTTAGGCTCATTATGAAGCAGATAGTATAGCGGATGTTGTGGTATACGTTCTTTGCTTCCGTCCATTCGGTACTGATAAACGTGTAACGGAAGTCCAGCTATAGCCTCAGATAGTATCCTCACGCAGGCATACACTGCAGCTGATTGCATTGCAGTCCGTTCATTAACTGTCTTACCACTGGTAGTACTGCCAAACAGAAACGAAAATGCGCTGCCAATACGATTTTTAGGCTTATCACGGGAGCGGAACAATCCTTTTAGCGGGTTTATCATGGGTTTTCACCTCCGAAAATAGGCATGAAAAAAGCACCTACCCTTTGATAGATGCTAATAATAAACTTGAACTCTGTACTTAGCCAAGTTTTTCTTGTCTTATTTCTAATATTTCATTGTAGTTTTTTATCATCTCAAGTAACTCTGTTTTTTTATTTAGCCATTCTGCCTCATAAGGCTTCATTCTTTTGATTAAGGGTTTGATTTTATCTTTTGATATTTCACCGCCAATAAAAAACATTTCCAATGCCTCTTCCCTTACCCATTTTTGCACACGCTCATTGCCACTAAAGTTTTTACTAAATCGACCTCCGTCAAAACATTCATAAAGAGTCTTTGGCATTTGATCATAATATTTCAATTTAGCATCTCCCCGCTCTTGCATATTAGAATCTATTAACCGCATTACATTTGCTCTTGTAGATGCTAATTCAGCAAACCTGTAGAGTTCCTTAACTAAGTCATCATCGCGAGGTAAATAAGCATTGATATTAGATTTAATTTCGTTAATGTACTTTTGATTCTTTATTGGAATATTCTCATTTCCGACCCACTTAAAGCGATTCGATGCTAAACATTGTAAACACATCTTTAGTGGTGTCCATAATGAAAAAATGGTGTCTGCATTTAAGTCCCCATCAAGCCAAATGCAATCTAGATCATTCATCTTTCGCCATTCATTCTTTATAGCTTTCAGTTTTTCTCTTTCTTCCACTGATAAGTCATTATATTCCTTACCAAATACCCTCTTTGGTGTTGGACATGTATCGTTTCCAATTGACCAATATAATAGGAAATTGATAATGGGATTATCTGTGTACTTATCCCCTAGATATTTTTTCAGTTTATTTTCGCTCATTTGATCAAACCTCTTTTTTTAAATATAATATCATAAAATGTCCAACACCATCATATTAAATCAAATAATAAGTAGACCTCTTTCATCATAAACACTCGACCCTTCTGTGTTATTACCATTCCTAATTGCTCTATCAAGTGCCATAATGGTTGCTACCGCGCCATCTATTCTTTCTGTACTCTTCTCCTTATCTGGCTTTATGTTTCCAGCCGGATCGGTCTTGATGTAGATGTTATCCATCATCCACCGGAGCACAGGGTGGCCGCCGTGGGCGATTTTCTGTTCAAGTGTCAGCTTCATAAGTTCCTTGGTAGGTGGAGACATATCTTTAAAGCCCTGTCCGAAAGGAACCACTGTAAAACCAAGGCCCTCGAGGTTCTGTGTCATCTGAACAGCTCCCCATCGGTCAAAGGCAATTTCCCGTATGTTATACTTCATTCCGAGCTGTTCAATGAAGCTTTCAATAAAGCCGTAATGCACAACATTTCCTTCCGTTGTCAAAAGGTGTCCCTGTTTAACCCAGAGATCGTACTGGACATGATCGCGACGTACCCGGAGATCAATGTTGTCCTCCGGCATCCAGAAAAATGGAAGTACCTCATACTTGTCCTCCTCGTTCTGTGGCGGGAATACCAGCACGAAATCTGTAATGTCCGTTGTAGAAGAAAGATCAAGCCCGCCATAGCATACCCGCCCTTCTAGGCTGTCAGCATCAACCGGGAATGCACAGGCATCCCACTTTGCCATTGGCATCCAACGTACAGCTTGTTTAACCCACTGATTAAGACGGAGCTGTCTGAAGCTGTTTTCTTCGGCCGGATTCTGCTTTGCACTTTCACAGGCCGCCCGAACCTTGTCAATTCCAACCGTAATTCCAAGGGAAGGATTTGCTTTCCTCCATACTTTTGGATCAGTCCAATCATCCTCTTCCTTGGCACCATATATCACGGGATAGAAAGTAGGATCATGCTTCCTGTCTTCCAAAATGTCCAGCGCTTTCTGATGTGTTTCATAGCAGATGCTCTGGGTTTCTGTCCCAGCTGTTGTGATGAGAAAATATAGCGGCTGCCTTCTTGCATCACCAGAGCCTTTTGTCATAACATCAAACAACTTCCGGTTCGGCTGGGTATGCAGTTCATCGAACACCACACCGTGGACATTGAATCCGTGCTTGGAATAGGCCTCGGCTGAGAGCACCTGATAAAAGCTGTTAGTTGGCAGATATATCAGTCGCTTTGTTGAAGCCAGCAGCTTTACACGTCGGGATAGTGCAGGGCACATCCGTACCATGTCGGCTGCCACCTCAAAAACAATCGATGCTTGCTGGCGATCAGCCGCACAGCCATATACTTCTGCACGTTCCTCTCCGTCCCCGCAGGTCAATAAAAGGGCAATAGCTGCAGCAAGTTCTGATTTGCCCTGCTTCTTTGGGATCTCCACATACGCCGTATTAAACTGACGGTAACCATTAGGCTTAAGAATGCCGAATATGTCACGTACTATCTGCTCCTGCCAGTCGATAAGCTCAAATGGTTTTCCTGCCCAGGAACCTTTTGTATGTGTAAGAGCCTGTATAAAAGAAACTGCATAATCTGCGGCATCTTTATCATAATAAGAGCCTTCGGCCATGAAGGCGGTTGGCTTGTATTTCTTTAATTTACGCATATGCGCCGCCTCCTTTATAAAAATAGGCAAAAGAAAAGAGCCTCCGTAGTAGCCCTTTGCTTTTACCTATTTATTCTTTTAGTCTGCTTCTTGCGTTTCACCGGTTAAAATGAAACGGCAGTATTCAGCTTTATGGTCAATAAGGTAAGCTGCCAGTTCGTAGTAGCCGCGCTCGTTTGCTTCATATTGCACACGATTCACATCAAACATATTTGTGACACCACTATCTCGTATAGCGAGGATTTGCTCCTTAATTTTTTCATTCATCAGTAGGTATCTCCTTCTCCGCAGAGTCAATGGTGGCCTGGCGCAGGATATCCAAGTCAAAGCCCGCGTCCTTGTAGCCTTCTAAAATAGTGGTATAGTAATAGCAACTTGGCTGGCCAAGCGGTCTACCCTCATTCATTACATACATCATAGCTTTGACATTCTTGCCTCCCAGTTTTACCTTTACCGTTTCCTTTCGATAAAGAAAGGGCCAGCCTTCATAACGGTCGAGCGCAGCCTCGTCTGAAGAAGTCAATTCCCAAACCAATACAGGGACGTTGCCGCCCTTAAAGGGTTCTACTGTTGCCACCGCACCCGCATGTGCGCCCCGGAACAGGAGCCGCCAATCTTTCAGCATGCTGGCACCCACTACCTTTGCTGTGGGGCACCGGTTCGCCATTTGCTTTATGTTAAGGTTTGAGCCGTAGGCAATGTACAGTTTTTTATCCATTATTCTTTGTATCCTCCTTCTTAAGCTTAGGTTTCTCGAACGGTTCAGGCCGCCCGAAATCGCCATGCCGCCGACCCGTTCAAGTGTGCTGTCAGGTGTTCGCGGCAGTTTGCAAACTCCTCACCTATAAAGCCAATGCGGTTCAAGTAAGTCCGCATTGCGAACTTTTCGTTCTCTGTCTGCGGCTTCTTTGCTGAAGCACATTTTTGTGTTAGCGCCTGATGGTTAAGGGCTAAGGCTAAAACCACATAGCTTCTTATCTTGCCAGCATGTAGCTCACTGTTAAAACCTCTAAGCTCTACTGTGTGATTACCGGTGAAAAAGCTGTGTAAGTTCAGGAAGTGGTAGCGGCTGTTGTGATAATGCCTGTCGCGGCTTTCACTGTAGCCTTCATACCAAATTTCCTCAATCGCTCGCATGGTTTTAGGCTTGCGACGGTTCATTTTGTCAACCAGTATGCTGTCCATCTTCTTGCAATAATTCATCCTCTCTGGCGCTATTTGAAGTGCCTTGTAAAAGAGGTCATTCTTGCTGGCGATGATGTTAATAAAGTTTCGGATGCTCCTTGGTGTGTGGTTGGAACCGTCGAGGTGAATGTGTATACCGCAGGAAGCATTTGCAAAAGCCCCAGCTTTTCTCAACCGTCTGACTAATTCCTGCAGGCATTCTATGTCCTCCCGGTAGGTGAGGATGGGGCTTACCAGTTCCACACTGTATTCGCGAGTAGCAGCTACCTTTTGACGGCCGTTTCGCTTTTGGCATGAGATACTTCCATCACTCATTAGCTTCCAAACTCGTCCATCCGGCGCTATGACCTTCTTTGTGTCGTAATAATCGCCTACGCTGGTTATTGTCCCATCGAGGTATTCAGCAGTGACTCTTGCTGCTTCGCTTCTCGTAATACCTGTAAATTCAATTTCTATTCCAAATCTGCTTGTCAACACCTTGATTTTCCTCCTGTACTTGTATGCTTTGTGCCTTTCGGCATGTACATATATCACTCTAAAAGGCTTATATAGCAAGCAATATTCAGGAGAATAAACACACAAATATATGGGTAGGGGAGCCCGTACTTAGCCTAATCCTTTACAGCTTTTTCACTAAATCCTCACCATACACGACACCAAGACTTGAACCTCTATCCCAAGTACAGAATATCGTACCCGTATCATCCACGAAGTCCACTGTACCTTCGTCTCCGGGTCTCAATTTGGAGTACTGGTCATTCATCCGTACCAATTCAACACGAGTTCCAGCCGGGTATTGCTTTCGTAGTCTCTCCACAGTCTCCTTTGAAGGGAACTTATTCATAATCTGATACCTCCGTCACTTTGGCTGGAGCACCATTCTTAAATGCGCTATTACCAGATAGGTTTCTGAGCAGGATTTTTCGCGCAGTTTTATACTCGTCGCCCACAAAGCCCAATCTTATCAGGAACACTCGAAAAGCGAACTTTTCATTCTCAACAGGTTTATCCTTAGCAGTCACGCGGTGCTGTTCCTTTGCAGCTGCACAAAGGGCACCAATGAAGCGAGAGTAAGCAGAAAGCCCCTCTGGCTCAATCCCGAAGCGGAACCATGGAAACCTAATTGTTGTTTCTGTCCGCTCGATAGGCAACTTATCTACTCCGATTGCCTTTTTAATGAGAGACTCTTTGCTTGCAATGAGCCGTTCCAGATTCTCCAGTGCTGAGTCGGTAAACCCATCAAGCGGCATTTCTATCGTAAGCGTGTCACACATTTCACCGGTACCTGCTTCGTCAGTTTCGTAGTTAAAGCCGATTTCCAGAAGTTTTTTCAGTAAGTTCTGGATGGTAATCTCGTCCGTGCGATCATCCCATGAAAGAGTCCCATCCTTGCTGATGTTGATATTGCCTACAACATAGGCAAAGCTCGGTGCACCTTTATAAACAGGTTCAAGGCCGAGGGCTTCTCCTATTGCCTTGGCGAGTGCTTTTCTTGCCTCGCCGGATACATTGAATCTTGCTTCCATTTTCGTTAGCCTCCTTAGCTTTTTGGTGATTACATATATCACTCTAAAGCTGTGGAATAGCAAGTAATATTGAGCAGGAATAAATGTGCATCAGGCTGATTCAACCTCGGTGAAAGCCATCTTCATACCGTCCCGAATGAGAAACACATTATCCTTGCTGCCAACCTGCTGGATATATCGTTTTACGATTACATCACAGAACTTCTCATCCAATTCTACTGTATAGCAAATCCGCTTGGTCTGCTCGCAAGCGATAAGGGTACTTCCCGAACCACCAAATGGATCTAGTACAATACACCCTGTCATGCTGGAGTTTAGGATAGGGTAGGCCACCAGCGGAACCGGCTTCATCGTGGGATGGTCAGCATTCTTTTTGGGCTTGTCAAACTCCCAGATGGTTGACTGCTTGCGGTCGGAATACCAGGCATGCTTACCGTTTTTCTTCCAGCCGAACAGGATTGGCTCATGCTGCCATTGATACGGTGATCGTCCAAGCACCAGCGATTGCTTCTTCCAGATACATGTGCCGGAAAGGTAAAATCCGGCGGCATCAAAAGCACGACGGAAATTAAGCCCTTCGGTGTCAGCATGGAATACATAAATAGACGCGTCCTTCACCATCGCTTTTTCAGTGAGGGTGAACGCGTCTAAAAGAAACTGATAAAACTTTTCATCCGCCATATTATCGTTCTTAATCTTTCCGGCTGTGCCTTCGTAGTTAACATTGTACGGAGGATCAGTCACCGTTAGGTTGGCCAGCTTTCCGTCCATGAGCAGATTAAAGGTCTCTACCTTTGTACTGTCGCCACACACGAGCCGGTGCTGTCCAAGGAGCCATAGATCACCCAGCTTTGTAATAGCAGGTTTTGAGAGTTCTTTGTCCACATCAAAGTCATCGTCTTTTACATCCTCAATACCGCCCAACAGCTTATTTAACTCTGCATCGTCAAAGCCCAGGAGCGACAAATCAAAATCTACACCTTGTAATTCAGAAAGTTCTACCGATAACATTTCAGTATCCCAGCCTGCGTTCAAGGCAAGGCGGTTGTCAGCGATTATGTATGCTCGCTTCTGTGCTTCGGTCAAATGCTCAGCGAATACACAGGGGACCTCAGTGATACCTTCCTCTTTGGCTGCAAGGACTCTGCCATGCCCTGCGATTATATTTAAGTCTTTATCCACTATGACTGGATTGACGAAACCAAACTCCCGTAGGCTCGCACGAAGCTGGAGAATCTGTTCTTTGCTATGTGTACGAGCATTCCTTGCATATGGCACCAGCTTATCAATATTTACTTTTTCTAATCGTTCAGTTGTATTCACAATCTTCTACCGTCCTCTCCTACTTGAAAGCAGAGCTTCCATAATATCGTCCTGCGGATTTCCAATGAAAGCCGTGGTACAGTTTTGCTTGACTATGTCAAAGATCTCATACCAGAGCAGGTTAGCCTGCTTTTGAAATGACTGGCTCATTTGCACGAATGGACTAGCAATCGCACCTCCCGTTGTTGGGTGCTTGCCTAAAAGGCCATATGTGCTTATAGCTTCTTCACACTGGATGTATCGTGTAAACGACTGTGCATAGGCTTCGACGAGTCTGGGATTTACGAATTTTTCACAACCACGTTCCTTGAGCCATTTCCATGTTTCAATAAATAGGGCATCAGCACCCAGTGGTTTACCATCTTTTTGCCGTGCGCTGAGGTATTCACTCGGCGTCGGCATATCTTCACCATTCAAGTCTGCTGTGTCGTCCAGTTCGCTTGCTTCGAGCATGGACTCTGGCTTAAATTCTGGCGCCTCCAAAATCCGTGCGGCTTTACCTGCTGCGATCTTTTCCGCAAGAGGTTGTGGTTTGTCCCCGGCACGCACGCGACGCCCACCTCTATTTGTACCGTCTTTTGCCACGTGCCTTCACCTCCTTGCTGTGGCAGGGTTTAATACCCCGTTTGAACCTGAATTTTTTCGCGCGTGACCCCACGCCCGTTGCACGATAAAAAAGTCACAGAGATTTTGACCGCCCCTCGTCAAATCGAAAATCTACTTGATATCTTCTTGATTTCTATATTGACAAACCGAAGCATTTTGATATAATAGATAACAAGAAGATAACAACTTCATAACTAACTTTTTATTTTATCGTCGGATATGCCGACAGAAAGGAGTAACAATGAATACATGGTTGATCCGTCCCGTCCCTCACGGCACTAACAGGCTCCAAGAGTTCCGCAGCCGTAACATCATTGCAATAGGCTGGCCCGATATTGGAAACCTTACCGGGCAATCGCGCGAAAGCATTAAAACTCTGCTTGCATCTCCTCCGAACAACTATACTGGACTAGAGCTAGGGAATGCCTACGCTACCATTGACATCTTTGTAAATCGAATCAACACGGGTGACATTGTTCTTGTTCCAAATGGTGACGACATTTACTTTGCCGAGGTAACAAGCGGCTACATCTTCGATGCCACTGTTGTCGCCGATGGATACCCTCACCAGCGTCGGGTCAGATGGCTCGCAGATACCTCTAGAGGATCTCTCTCAAAAGAACTGCGTTCTTCGCTTAAGGTACATCGCACCACCGCAGACCTGTCAAAACATGCCACCGAGATAGTAGCCCTTGCAACAGGCAATCCGATACCAGTGACAGCTACTATTGACGTCAGTTATCCACTTCGACCAGATTTTAATGTTGACTTCAAGATACCTGCTGATATCACAAAAAACGAAGCCGACCGGCTAAGTACTTATCTACGTTCCCTCTATTACTCAGAATAGGCTTCATCGCATTAAGGCTGGGGATATCTCCCTAGCCTTTTCCATCTTCCACCTTCTCGTGCAGTGATCTCAGAGTGACAAGAAGTACACAAAGACATAAGATTACTCGTTTCATTTGTTCCGCCACAGGATAATGGCTTGATGTGGTGTACTTCCTCAGCAGGGGTAATCCGACCTTGCTTCTCACAACGCTCACAGAGAGGGTGAGCAGATATATATCGGTCACGGATACGCTTCCATGTCCGGTTGTACCGCTTCCTCACAGCGGGGTCGCGGTCGTAGCGTTCGTAACGCCTAGCTTCCTGCTTGGCATGTTCATCACAGAACCTACCATCCGTCAGCTTGGGGCAGCCGGGATGAGAACAAGGACGCTTGGGTTTAAAAGGCAATGGAATCACCTCGTTTTGGGCAAGCAAAAAGCCCTCGCAGTTTTCCGCGAAGGCTTCTGATACAACTTTCGATACTATTATAATACAACGTTCTTAAGCAAACACTCCCTCAGAATTCCCTCATTTTTATGAGTGCTTCTTGCAGTAGGCTTCAACCTTATCTGCGAAGGCTCCAGGAATCTTCTCCCTCCAGTAAGAAACAGATGCCATTAGGGACTTGAGTGCCTTTTGATATTTACTTTCTCCCAGTTCGGCCCGTATTTTACCCATTAAGTACTCCAGATCCTTGTATTTCAAAACACGGGTATTGGGATCGCCATTCACCAGGTTAGCCAGAACTGTCAGGTAAATAAACGCGCTGCCTCGGTTCATTCCGGTCTTTGTAGACACTTCTGTACTGAGTGGATTGATTTCGCCAGAGCCTCCGAGATGCCTTAAAAAGGCCTGCCATACTTCATCAACCATCGCAGTGGTAATCCTGTTATTGCTGCGGGTAGAAGCTCTTGCATCATCATCAAAGGATTCCTCGAAGTCCTCAGTAGTATCTTGTTCTATCCGTTTTGAAGCAGACCCTGTCATAGTCATCGGAAGTCCTTTCTCTAGGGCTATTCTACGTAAATAAATGTTCACAGCCATTTCAACATCCATTCCGAGTGAGTGAAGAACCTTTTTAGCTTCCGTCAGGATTCCATCGTCAATTTGAATTTCTATCTTTGCCATACGAACACCTCGATAAAATACTATCACTTTTCTTGATTATACTATATCATTTCTTGGATTTATTGTATATAGTATTTATAGTATTTTATTTTATACATCAAGAAAACAATAGTATTCTTTAGTCAGCAATATAAAAGACTACGAAGATGATTTAGAGCATTTGACCGGAGGCGTTCTATATGGCTTTCGCTGTAGTTTAGTTCATCCATAAGCCGGTAAGTAGCACCGGACTTCTGATCATTACCCATGTAAAACTCGGCAAGTATATGCTGCTCGGTATCTGTTAGGCTTGACCAGGCCGGTTCAAACCAAGACATATATTCCAGTGCTTGACTGTATCGTTCTCGTAGTATGTCCAGCTTATCAAGCTGTGCAGCCAGCTTGTCAGCACCAGCTTGCGGATTTCTTGTAGATGGCATCCCAGAAAGCTTGGGGACTCTGGGAGAAGCCATTTTCTCATACACATCCTTGATCTCCTGCGGAGTATTGTTGATAATAAACCGCATATTGTTATAGTCCCGGATGGCGGCAACAGTAGCCGCATTCTTGTTTATATACTTTAGCGCAATCATATGACCGCCTCCTTTAGGTTTGCTCTGACCGCATCGATAAGTGCGGTTTGGGTTTTATCTTTTCGCTTGAGAGCTTTCATAACTTGTTCGTCAATTGTGTCCTTTGCCACAATATGATGAATGATCACCGTATCCTTCTGACCTTGCCTCCAAAGGCGGGCATTCGTCTGCTGGTATAACTCCAGTGACCATGTTAGGCCGAACCACACAAGGCAGGAACCGCCGGTCTGAAGGTTTAGTCCATGTCCGGAGGATGCGGGATGGATAACTGCCACTGGGATTTCACCATCATTCCACCGCTTTATGGATTCGGCGTTATCCAACCGGCTGGCAGGGAAGCGCTCCATTATCCGTTCAAGGTCGTGCTTATACCAGTAGGCTATAAGCACCGGCTTTCCATTTGCCGCTTCGATTACATCTTCCAAAGCATCCAGCTTACGGTCGTGAATGCGGACAACTCCGCCGTTCCCGTCATATACCGCACCGTTGGCCATTTGCAGCAACTTATTACTCAATGCGGCAGCATTGACTGCATCAATTTCCTTGCCTTTGAGTGAAAGTACCATCTCCGACTTCATGATTTCATAATGCTTTCGTTCATCCTCTGATAAAAAGATGGGAATTTCATTTATCACCAAATCGGGCAGTTTCAGATAGTCAGTATTTTTCATGCTGATAGTAATGTCAGAAATAAGCCGATAAATGGCTTCCTCTGCACCGGGTTTCGGCTTATAGGTAAATATAATCTGCTGATTTCGTTTATCTGGTACAAAATAGGTATTTCGGAAATGGGATATATACCTTCCAAGTCGCTGGCCCATATCAAGGATACCAATCTCGGCCCATAAGTCCATCAATCCATTGCTTGAGGGTGTTCCTGTTAAACCAACGATCCTTTTTACATTTGGCCGTACTTTTCGAAGTGCCCTAAACCGCTTTGAAGTATGAGATTTAAATGATGATAACTCATCGATAACCACCATGTCATAATCGAAGGGTATGCCACTATCGTTTATAAGCCAATCCACATTTTCCCGGTTTATCAGGTATACCTGCGCTCTCTGCAGAAGGGCTGCTTTCCGCTGGGCTTCACTACCTATGGCAACTGAATAGGTGAGACCATTCAGGTGATCCCATTTTTCGATTTCTGCTGGCCATGTGTCTCGAGCAACTCGAAGCGGGGCAATAACTAATACCTTGCGAATTAAGAAACTGTCCAATGTCAGGTCGAAGATTGCCGTTAAGGTAATAACACTCTTGCCAAGACCCATTTCCAGCAGAATAGCCGCTATTGGATGGCTTAGGATGAAATTGGTGGCATATTCCTGATACTCATGTGGCTCGTATCTCATCTAAAATCCCTCCAATCTGACTATCATCGTCAATAACATAAACCTTAAATCCTAATTGCCTAAGCATTTCATGTCTCCGCTCCTGCAGAGGTCGAGGTTTTGATCCACTCGCTTTGATTTCAGCAAATGCGATTATTCCTCCAGGCAAAAGAATCAATCTATCCGGTACTCCGTTATAACCGGGGGACGTAAACTTTAAAGCTAGGCCTCCAGCTGCTTTGACTGCTTTAATCAATTTTTGCTCGATATATTTCTCTCTCATGAATACCTCCATGTGTTCCCAAAATCCAAAAAATCTCTATACGCGCGTATACGCGTGTTTTCATGCAATATATAGCCTTTTTTCTTTACTATCATTTTTAATAGTAGTAATTGGAACAATGGAACACAGGTCATTAAGCACCGCATTAATAAGGGGGCTGGCGCCTGTTCCAATGAAGTGTTCCAAAAGGTCGTTTTTGGCACAAGGGAACAGAATATTTTGTTCCTGACTTTACACATGTTCCAAAGAACGCTCTCTTGGAACAGAGTCAGGAACAGAAGTGCGAACATACACCCATTGCGGGCCATATAACGGGATGCGCTCCTTTTTGGGCGCTATCTTCCACCCACCAATTCCTGACATAATCGCAGAGATCTCGTTGCTGTCCATGCGTTTACAGTTAGCTCGGTCTTTACCAAAGCACTCGCACCAAATCTCAAGGTTGGAGACTGAAGTTCTTCTGCGGACACCTATTTTTCGGCTTTCTCCAAATTCGGTGCCGTTTATATAAGCCCTGCGCTCATATAAGTCCATCGTGTCCCAATCTTCGGGCAGGAGCATATCCAGAAAATCGCGCACAAGGCCTTCGCGCTCATCAGATTCCATTGCTTCCCGCTGTTCCTCTTTTGCGAGTTTTTCAAGGCTGGGATCTAGGTACAGCTTTTCGCCTGCCTTCACATAAGTAAGAGCTTCTGCCCATATCTGCAATACTTCATTCTGACTAAGCTGCCAAGACTTCTTTATCCCTCCGCCAGGTGTTTTCACCGGCCAGAATCGACGATTGCCGGTAGTGTCTCTGAGATATCCTTTCTCTGCATTAGTGGTTCCGAAGAAAACGCACTGCCGTAAGTGCGGTGTTGCTCGGCGTCCGAAGCTAGCTCGGTAGATATCATTTTGCCGGGAAAGAAAGCTGCGTAGCGTTTCAACTTCAGCCTTCTTTAACCCTGCGAGTTCTCCAATCTCCAGTATCCAATAACCCTGCAGCTTTTCTGCGGCTGTCTTGTCTTTGGTGTCCGAGAGTGACAGACTATCTGAGAACCACTCACCACCTAGCTTGGCTATCAGGGTACTTTTACCCACTCCTTGTGGGCCATTAAGCACCAGCATAGAGTCGAATTTGATGCCGGGTGTCAGAACACGTGCAATTGCTGCGCACAAGGTTTTTCTTGTGACAGCGCGCACATATGCATTGTCCGTAGCGCCAAGATAATTAATCAGCAGGGTATCCACACGAGGGATACCATCCCATTCAGGCAGAGTGTCTATAAACTCGCGTATCGGGTGGTATGATCGGTCATCTGCTACCTTCGTAACTGCAATCTCATAATTTCTGGCAGAGAAGGTTCCGTAGTGGCTGTCGATATAGCTGATCAGCTGAGCATCGTCTGCATCCCGCCAGAATCTTGATGGATGCTGCCATGGCACTTCACCCTTGATTTCCAAGCTGTCTGAAAGCTGGTTGAACACAATCCCTTTAAGAGCAGGATCATTTTCAAGAATCAACGTGAGATTTCGAAGGGTGTTTTTTACTGCACCATTCTTCTCAAGCTCCAGCTGTTTTTGCCAGTCCTCATTATTAAACTCCGCTACTGCCTGTGCTTTGCGTTCCTCAGCAAATTGCTCCTTGACCCGTTCATCCTTAATCGCCAGTTCCGTCATTGCCTTATAAGACGGAAGCTTACCGGGCGGAGTATCCTCGGTTGTTTTGTCATCCAGATCACGGAATCGGTGTATGCGCACGAGGTCAAATGAGTTTAGTAGCTTTCCGCATGCGGGATCAGTAGCGTGGTGGCTATAGGCAAACTTGCCATCGTATATAACAAGACCAGCTGACGAATCAGCAGGGATATAATCATATCTTCCATTAATTGCGCTTGGCTCATATACATCAGAAAGAAACTCTTCTATTGCTTCCATAATGGAATACGCCCTACAAAAAGCTCCCACTACACCTTCCTTAGTGAGTGGATCAGCTTGTCGGGTTATTTGTCGCCGCACAACCTCTGATTGCCGTGATGATACCGGCCACATAGATGTGTCTCGCCAGTCAGCATATTTGGATAGATACACATCTGGATCAAGCAGAATGCCATCTTTCTCTCGGAACACAAACTCACCGTCGGATGGCGTTGATGGCCAGTACATTAAACGTGAAGCCTCATAGGTGGTATCATCGAACAGATCAATTCCGATTTCCTTTGCCACCATGCGTCCTAGCGCTGGATATTCGTCCTCACTGACTTCTCGGGAAAGCGGTATGATTAACCGAAGTCTCGGAGCTTCAGGTGTATGCTTGTGTGTGGAATATACACAGCACTGCCAGTCATGGAGAGACTCAATCATATCCCATGTATCTGGCTTAGCATAATCCATATCCAAGGTAAGCATTGAACGGCACAGTACATAACCGTTCCTGCGTTTGCCTTCCCGGAGGGCTCCTCCCACAAAACCGCCCACATCCTTAATTGAGTCTTGACGTGCTCGATTCATTTTACGGAACTCCGACACCGTCTCAGTTGTACGCTTTGTGGTACGAACGGTGTTTTTGAAATCCTCCCATGTGATGTCACGATTTTTCCACTTTCTATCCATACGGCTGTTCCCAACCGCTATCTTCATATCCGCTCCACCTCCTCGCAGTTTTCCGTAAAGTATCTAATTGGGATAAGTCTCCGTTTTGCTTTATCTATCTCAGCAGCCATGCCCTGCGATATGTGGCTGCCAAACACCCAGAGTTCATCGCATTTACATAGCCACACCATACCAAAAAGCAAGCCAAGTCTCCGCTGCGCCGGATCGCTGTCATCTAACACCTGTGGGTAAAGCAGATGTGGCGCGAACGGAATCGCGCCTTCATCCACTGCAAACTTTAAATATCTCTTGGCGTTTATGGTATTGCGCTTGATGTCACCAGCGTATGGAGAGCAAATAAATACACATGGCTTCCGGCCTTTCGCGATTTCCTCACGGATTACATTCTCCAATGCTTCTGCAGCAGTGGGATCAGGGTAGCCTTCTGCGTTAAATCTGCTGATGTGCATATCAATCACCACCAGACAGCAACGCGTCCGGAACTGCGACATCCGTTACGGCTGTTTTCTGCACCAACTGTTCTTTGAACCACTCAAGCTCGTCCTTGAGGTACTCGTTCTCGGCTGCCAGTGCTTCGGCCTTAGCTTCATACTTTATTCCTTCAGTCAGGCCATGAATTACGGCAAAGGTAAAGCAGTAGATGCAAAGGTACATTAATATCCAGGGAAGCGCGGATGCTATTTTTGAAATGAGTTTTTTACCAGGTTTCGTTTTCATCTCTCTTTCCATATCACATCACCTCAAATTCAAGACCTTGTTCAATAAGTGGAAGGTAGCCGTGGGACTTAAGTAACTCATAAATAAAGAGGCGGCCTTTCTGTGTCCAGTAAGTATGAACTTTCGCGTGGTACTCGCCATCGCTGCCAAGGTAGTTATGGGTCTTGGTGCAGGTATACCCGTTCTGTGCGTATTTTTGATATAGAAGCCAGATGCTACCCTGCTTAAACTGCACTCCGAGACTGTGAAGATACTCATTAAGCCATTGACCAGACTTCCCATAATCTTTTGCGATAGTAGTAATTGCAACCGCATCTTTACAGTTTAAGATAACATCGTAGTAACTGGCCTTTGGTTTCATCTCAGCGATCTGTTGTCTCTGGATGTGAACTGTTTCTGTAAGAGCATTATTTCTTGCCCGCTCCGCCTTAAGTTCTTGAAGTGCCTTGATTAGAAGATCAGGATTGGCAAGAAGTTCATCCACGGCATATACTCCATGCCTACGGATTGAGGGAAGGACTTCATGAGTCACCCAACGCTTAAACTTCTTCGCCTCAGGTTTACGGGAAAGCAGGATTACGTTGTAAAGCCCGCTCTCGCTAATGATAGTTAGTTCCTGCTTTCCACCAAGGGTGTCAGTAATGCTTACACCCTTTTCGTCGTCATCAAGTCGGTCGGCAACCATGCGGGAGTTACTCAGATCCAGAACATCACAGACATCCTTTAGAACCCACCATGTTTCCCCATCACGTTGGACAGTCCGGATGTCCTTTCCCTCGTAGTTGAATATTGTTAGTTCGTTCATATTGAACCTCCTGATAATATGGATTCGGAGCGATAATCTGCTCCTGTCCATATGCGAAAATCAGAAGTGATTCGAACCCCCACGAGATCAGTCTTTTTTATAAAACTGACATTCAAAGCCATCGGCTCGAAGCAATAAGCCCTCCGCCCAAGGCGGTGTTTCACTCATAATGCGGCAAACATTCTCCGGTGACACATCACAGGATGCCTCTATGACCACCTCGTCATGGATATGCATAACAATGGAAAAACCCATACTATTAAGCTGTTGCATTGCATAACAGAGAATGTCTCGGCTTATGGCCTGCACGATGTTTTCGACAAATTTCGGGCCGTAGCTTTCGATGCGCTCCCATTTCTTCGAAGCACCAACTCCTTCGTATGTTACCGATTCGGAGCCAAAGCGGTTAACTTCGATGCGTGGCTTAACATAAGCTAGTCTCCTGCCAGATGGGAGTGTAATAAAGAGAAATCCACTGCGGTATTCAAAGAGGATGTTGTGTGTTTGTTCTGCTGTCTTTTCACGCACTGCTGTTTTTGCCGCACGGTCAACATCCCACCATAGTCGGGTTATGTTAGGGTTAGCTGCACGCCACGCCGTTACCAAGGGTTGAAGTTCTTCTTCATTAAGGCCCATATCAAGAGCGCCCATTGCTTTGAGAGCTCCGACCGAACCACCGTAACCGAGAGCCAACTCAGCGATCTTGCCCTTTTGCCGAAGGGGGCTGCCTTTTGTGATTTCCTCTATAGGAACGCGGAACATCTGGCTCGCCGATGCTTCGTAGATCTTCCCGTGGGTGGAGAACACCTCGTTTCTCCATTGCTCTCCTGCAAGCCATGCAATGACACGGGCTTCAATCGCACTGAAATCAGCGACGATAAACTTGAAGCCAGGCTTAGGTACAAAGGCAGTGCGGATAAGCTCCGATAGTACGCTTGGTACGGAATCGTATAGGACTTCCAAAGTATCGAGGTCACCAGACTTTACAAGCTGCCGAGCCTGAACCAGATCAGGTAAATGGTTCTGAGGAAGATTTTGAACCTGAATCAGTCTACCAGCAAATCGTCCGGTTCGATTTGCACCGTAAAATTGTAATAGACCTCTGGCTCTGCCGTCTGAACATACTGCATTCTCCATAGCCGTGTATTTCTTGACACTGCTTTTGGCGAGGTCTTGCCGTAATGTCAGCACCTCTCGGAGATTCTCTGGCGCTGTTTTCAGTAATTCCTTGACAGCCGATTTACCAAGTGTTTCAGTTTCCAAGCCATTTTCAGCGAGCCACGCCTTCATCTGTGCAACAGAGTTGGGATTGTCCATGGTGGTAATTTCTCGCATAGCTTCGGTAAGAGCAGCCCTTGATCGTCTGTCACAACTGATGGCCTCTCTAATCAGATCCATATCTAAACAGATGCCCCGATCATTAATCTCCTGATCAAGGATGTAGTACTTCCACTCATTCTCCGGTACAGGAAACTTAGAAAGTCGCTTCATTATTGCCATTTCCGTTTCTACATCTCGGGCGTTATATTCCTTAAATCTCTCCCACTTATCTGGAGCATGAATTGGCAGGTTGCGTGTGCGTCCACCGTTGGCCTTGGTAGGCTTACAGGGGGAGGAGAAATATCGAATGAGCTCTTTACCCTCGGTCAGTTTCTGTTTCTCCGCACCTGTTACCAAAGCGGCACCTTCCAGCGAGAGGGGCAATCCGAGATAGGCAGACCACACCATCGTGCAACGCCAAGATGCAGGGCTAAGGAAGTTGCTATTTCCATTCAGAGCTTTTAAGTTGATACCTTGGCGCTCTAACCAGCGTGACAAGCATACCCGTTCAAACTGTGCGTTGTGTGCCCATTTCATGACAGTTTCGTCTATTAGTGCTTCTAGAACTTCAGGCGGTAGAGATTCTTTCGAAGCCAGATCAATAACATGTACTTCGCCATCATCTGCACAGTATCCAAAGAGGATCACCTCAAAGTCCGGTGCTTCTGAATAGCGATAGACCCCGGATTTACCGAGGTCTGTTCCGCTATATGTCTCAATGTCTATAAAAAGCTCTCTCATGACAGGAAGTCATCGTCGCTGTCAGTGGCAAAATCGTCTACTGCATTAGAGCGACTGCCCAGCGGCTCACCGTCTCTGATTTTTTGGATGTTGCCGAGACCACACGCAATACCTTTGTTGCCGTTGGAATTAAAGGCATAGAAGTTTATGGACACTCTAGCATATACGCCGGAGTAAACCTCCGAGCGGTCAAGGATTGGCTCAAGTTGACGGTTAACGATCTGGGGAGCCGTGGTGGAATTAGCATTAACAAAATAGCTGTTGGCGTAGGCTTCGTCGTCAGGACGATCGATGTCACCGTCACGCAAGGGAAGCTTAAGAACTGCTTTATTCGGTATCTTCCCGCCGAATTTGCCCTTGCCTTCCTCAATGGCGGCATCCACAGCTGCGTTGATAGCCGCAATGGTCTTGGTATCAGACTTCGGGATGATCAGGCTGACACTATATTTTTCAGTGCCTCCATTTACTGACTTTGGCTCCCACACGTTGGCATAGGACAGGCGGACAACACCGGTAACGACCTTCGTGGGGTTATTTCTAGGATTATGGTTTATACGGTTAGCAGTATTTGTCATGATTTACATTCCTCCATAAAATCAATTTTTGCATTCGATATGTTCATAGGTGGACGCTTATCCGAAAGCGGAACTAGCGTCGGCTTACCCGGCGGTTTGATAATGAGCCCACCGAGGACTTCATTGAATTTTGATTTTCCCATCAGCTTTTCCATCTCAGTGATAGTGATAAGACTCTGCCTGTAGATGTCACGATATCCGGCTGCCTTTGCTGCAGCAGCGACAGCTTCTTCGTCGGAATACTTACGAATTGAGCGCCCCTCAACCACCTTGAAGCCAGGCCACTGTTTACCGTGGTTCACAGCCGCATCGGTGGCATAGGCAATGATTTCATTGGCCCAGATCGTCAAGTCACTGATTGAGTCAAGTATTTCAGCTATCTCCTCGTCGGATAGCAATGGCGGCAGAGCAAACTCGAAAGCTGCCAGCTTCATCTTTGACTCAGCTCTTGCTCTGCACTTCACCGCTGCCCTGCAAAACTGGCAATGCTCTCCGGGGACATACTCACCGTCGCCTTCATAGGCTAGGTCTGCAGTAGGCTTAAGGACTTCCTCTGCCCATTTGTAAAGCAACTCCTTTGAAACCGTATAAGTGCTTACGTTTTCGCGTCTTGGCTGGAAAATGGACATCGACACTTCGCTGATATCGTAAATGCCATCAAACAGTTCCAAAGCACCGAGAGCATATAGTTTCATCTGCGGATTATCTTCAGCTTCGACCAAAACGCCCTGACCGTATTTGAAATCCACAATGTGAAGCGTTCCATCGGCTATAATCACGCAATCTCCTGTACCGAAGCCATCCTTAACATATTTGGAGAAGTCCAGCTTCTGTTCGATAAGTACCATCGGGTCAGAACATTTCAGCTTTGCTTGAGCGATCTGTTCCAACACAAAAGACACATAATCGTCCGTATGAGCATCCATCTCATCGCTGTCGTACTTGGATACCGGCTTCTTGGAACGCATCTTTAAGGCTTTACGGAGCTTGTGTTCAGCAAGCGCGTGTGCAGCTGTTCCTTCGTCGGCAGCAGCACCGGAGTTATCATCGAACTCTAATTCCAGCCGTGCCGACGGAGTACAGGCTAACCATCGATATGCACTGGAAGCAGATAGAATAGCATGTTCACTCATTTTAATGCCTCCGCTTCTGCAAGAAGGGCGGCATACCTGCTTGGGTCGATCTGGCTGAGTTTTGACGCACCATGCCTTTCAAGAAGGCCTCGAACCTCAGCTGTAAAACCGTCATGTGACTTCTCAGCCAACACTGCACGCACTTGCTCCAATGTAACTGCCTTTTCCTCTGACTTTTGAGCAGGTACCTGAGCGGGTGTTTCAGGGTGTGATGCATCGACAGGCTCATTACTTGCCATTGCATCAGCCACTGCCTGCAAGCTGTCCGCCAGAGATCGCAGATCCGTGACTACATCAAGATGCAGTTTGATTTTACTCATGCTCCACGCCTCCTTCCTTGATTTCCTTGATCTCGACAGTTTCAACTGAGTCGCCCGGTGTAATCACGAATACACCGACTTTCTCGCCAAACAGCCAGTTTAAAAGCTTACTGCGAATACTCTTAGAGCCGCCTTTTATCACGGGATCACGGATACCGTTGGGTTTGGCAACTTTGATAGTAACCTTGTGTTTCAGACTCATGTTTTGTCTCCTTTCTGAGGGTGGTTTCCTGCCCCTCAGCGATAAGCGAAAAAGGGAGTCCTTTCGAACCCCTATTATGGAAAGAATTTTAGAAGCTTTTGATGTATCTTTTTTAGGCGATTACGGATTGCTGCCTCACTTACCCCTTCTTCAGCGGCAATGTCTGTATTAGAGCGTTTTGATATGTATTTCTTCTCAAACAGAATGCGCTGCTGGGACTCAAGGGTCTCCATTGCTTCACGAAGTCGGGACAGTCTTTCTTCATGCTCAATCTCTTCTTCTTTGGCTATAAGAACGGCTTCTGGGTTTGTCCGGTTATCGGCCAGACGTTTATTACGATCGCCAGCCTCTTCGCCTTCGCCATCATGGAAAGCATCCAGGTGTTCTGCGATTCGGTAATCATATCGCCGCTGCTCGTCTACCTCTTCATCATCCATTGAATGAAGAAGTGCGATGTCAGCCTCGGTGATGCCGTCTTGGCCAGGTACAAGTTCAATTACCTTTCGACCATCAGCATCGTAATAAATGTAGGAAGTGCGATTCTTTTTGCTTGTTTTGACATGTCTTATCATTTTTTGGCTCCTTTGGCTTTCAGATTTGAAATCCGCCAGAGCCGCAAAATCCGCATAAACGAAAATACGGCAGGTGAACTCCTTGACCTGGAGTTCCGCACTGCCGTATTGCGTTCGGGCGGATTTCACTCAAATTTAGTTATGAAAAATGGTCTAACCTGTACCATAAGGTGAAAACATTGTTAACTTGTGTTATTTGCTTGTTTTGTTGTATGTCGTACCTCTATTGGACCTGGAGGTACAATAAGGGTTGTAACACATTTACCGTCAATGATTTCTATTGTCCCTGTGGCTTCATCTATACTACAAGCTAGATGATGAGCATTAGGATGTTTAACTGGTTTCATATTTTTCTTTACTTCATAATGTTTAGACTTTTCCATTAGTTTCGTTTCGGAACACTGTAAGCTGTATTTGTTGACATTAGGTTCCACTCTGGGTAAAATAAAAAGCGCTTCTACGCTCTCTTCTGGGAATGCTTTCAATAAACCACCTATAAGCTTTTTCCCGCCTGTGCGCTTTCCGTTTAAAAATCGGCTTACTTCAGCACGTGAAATGTCCATTTTCATAGCAAGTTTGTTTGCCGACCAGCCTCGCTTACGTATAAGTTCCAATATGTATTCACGATTCGGTACCATTAAGAAACAACCCCTCCTTTAATGTCACCTATCAGGTACAACTGTATTATATATCCAGTGTAACCTTATGTCAATGCGCTATAAGAAAATTTTTCTTTTAAGGAACAAAAAGTGTTGCTTTTCGGTTACATATAGGTTATAATAATTGACAAGGAGGTATAGCACATGAGTACTTTAGGCGATTTCGTTAAGGAAAGACGGCTAGCTAAAGAATGGTCAAAACGCGCTCTTGCTGAAAAATGTGGTATAAGCCATTCCGAAATTCATCGGATTGAAAACGGAGAACGCTGTAATCCATCTATACCGGTGCTTAACGCACTTGCAGAGGCTTTAGGTGTACCAAAAGATGAAATGCTTCGTATAGCTGGGTATAAGACTGACGAACACGATATTCCTTTGATTGAAAAAGTGTTTCCCGATCTAAAAACTGAAAAACAACAACAAACTGCGCAGAAGATTATTGATGGCCTTGCTCGTAGTTCTGACTTAAAGGATTCTGATTACGATAAACTAGTAGAACAAGTGGAGATGTATTTAGAATATGTTAAGAAAAACCGTAATTCCGAATAAACCACGGTTTTCGCTTGTTAGGCAACGAGCATATGATCTTCTTGCCAATCTAGATATTTGTAAATTCCCAGTAGATCCCAGGGAAATAATTAGATGTTTTCCAGAATGGCATCTTGTGGGATGGTTTGAACTTCATGTAAATACCGGCGTTGATGATCCGTTGTATCTAGACAGAGATAAGGCCGAAGCAAAAACTGTTATTCAAAGAGGCACGAATGATTATTTGATTGTCTATGACGAAAGAGTAGACAATCCTCAACGTATACGTTGGACTTTAGCCCATGAAATTGGCCATATAGTCATGGGCCACCTAACGGAATTTGATGCAACAGCCTTAAACAGGCGCGGTTTGACAGAGAAAGAACACAGCGTTTTGGAAGTTGAAGCACACTGTTTTGCAGCTGAACTACTTGCACCAAAGACCATTATTAGTCGCTTTGATTTTCATAACAGCCCACAAGGAATAAGTCTAATTTGTGATATCTCAAAAGATGCGGCTGAGAAGCGCCTAAAACAAATCAAACAGGCTGACTATGGGTATTACCCGAGTGAAGTTAAAATATTACGGAATTTTTACAAGCATTTAGCTTTTGGAGAATTTTATCAAGTGGTACACAACACTGCTTGCAGATTTTTTCCTTCGAGTATCTATCCAGAGCTTTGTAAAGAATGCCGTATATGCAAGAATTGTAATAGTTTCATAACCGATGATACATATAGGTATTGCCCGGTGTGTGGCTCTGAGGTGCCAGAGCCATATATGTATTCTCCGTACAAGCATCATAAGGGCATGTTTGTCATCAGCAATATTTCAGATATTCATTCCGAGCTATATATGCAGGGTAAGCAATACTATGAGATACCTATAAAAGATGACAAACTATTGTATTGCCCAGTATGTAAAAATTATGGATTTTCTAATCTGTCAGGCAAATGTACAAAGTGTGGCGCACCAACAACAAACCACTGCACAGCAGAAAATAGAATTTTGCCTGGGAATTGTCGGTTTTGTCCATATTGCGGATCCGAAGCGACATTTAAAAAGATTTATGATATATTGCCAGAAAGGCTCTCTGTCAATAACGTAAAAATACCTGATGTTTACGATGACTACATTGAGTGCGAATATTGGCCATTTGTTGTAATGACCGTAGGCATGTGGGAAAAGGCGATGGATTTATATGTTGCCTTAGAAGACAGTATAGCCATATACGACGGGGATGATATGATTATATTTGTTCGCGGAAGTAATGAACAGGTAGTTGCTACACGGGAAGCGAACACAATATTGGCTTGCCTTTCTAATAATGGGTTGTTGCCGATTAAACAAATTACAGTGATGATCGCTGAGCCTATTATGGCTTAGTTTTTATACTTATTGCACAAGGAGAGGTGTACTTTGTCGAAAAGAAAAATAGACTCATTTGAAAATAGATTTATTGTTGGTGACTGCGAAGAGATACTTAAGGATTTACCATCCAAGAGTATCGACTTAGTTTTTACTTCACCGCCATATGCAAATCAACGTAATTATGGAACTGAGGAATCTTCAATATCACCAGATGATTACATAAAGTGGTTTGCTCCCAAAGCGCGCCAGATAAAACGCGTTCTTAAAGATAATGGGAGTTTCGTTCTGAATATAAGCGATAAGATTGTAGATGGATTTCAACATCTTTATGTCTTTGAACTCGTAGTTTTTCTATGCAAGAAGATTGGTTTTCATCTAGTTCGTGACTATATTTGGTATAACCCTGCAACACCGCCTAATGTCTTTTCACGTGGTGGCTATGGTCGCACAAAGAAATCACATGAATACTGCTTCTGGTTTTCAAAAACTAACGAATGGACATTCAACCTCGATCCTATTCGAAAACCTTATAGTAAGGATATGCAGAAGTATTTGATGGGCAAGGGAAAAGGTGATCGTTCTCAGAACACTAGACCTAGCACTCATAACTTTAACTGCGAAAAGGTATGGACTGACAATGGAGGCTCTGACCCCGGTACAGTAATAGAGCTCGGTAATACAAGCAGTAATGATATATTCTTCAAACTATGTAAGGAAAAAGGCATTACACATCCAGCTCGCTTCCCTGAAAAACTGGCGGAGTTTTTCATTCTCTCTGGTACTAAAGAAGGTGATATTGTACTAGACCCATTCTCAGGCTCAGGGACAACAGCGGTATCAGCTGCTCGGAATGGGCGTCGCTGGATTGGTATCGATTTAAATCCAGATTACTGCGAACTAGCAACAGCGAGAATGGAAATAGAATTAGGAGGTGAGAAGGAAAATGATTGAGCTTTTACAGAGCTCTGATTATGCAGTAGCCTGCTGTGATGGTGCGGAGGGCATGTTAAGATTACCAGACAAATCCATTAAGCTCATATACGGTTCCCCACCGTATCCTAATGCGGAACGAGATTATGGTGTTTGGAAGTCTTCTGAATATATCGATAAAATGACACCTTTTCTCAATGCGGCAGTTTTAAAGTTACGTGATGATGGTTTTATTGTTATCAACGTTAAGGCGAATCGTGAAAAATCTACATCTAAAGCATCATCAAAACGTTCGTTGGTGGTGGAAAAGCTAGCAATCTTGATGGAGGAAGAATGGGGCCTATCCTGTGTAGACATTGAAATTTGGGTAAAAGAAAATCCTGTTCCAACAGGACTTCGTGTTGCATGCCAAGATGCGTATGAACAAAATCTCTGGTTCTCAAAATCGCCGAAGTGGACAATAAATCTTGATGCTATTCGACGGCCTTATGAGTCGCATAGTATAAAGACATATGAAGAATATGAATATAAGCCCCGGTCTAATGGACTAACATACGTGCGTAAAAACAAAAGGATTAAGCCCCACCCTATAGGAGCATTGCCTAGAAATGTTATTAGTGGAGGGGTGTCAGCTAAGATTGGAGAACATCAGGCAACGCAACCAATATACCTACCAGATAAATATATAAAAGCAACGACTGAAGAAGGCGATCTCGTAGTTGATCCTTGGATGGGCAGTGGTACTACCGGTTATGCAGCTTTATCGCTTAAAAGGAAATTCATCGGCTTTGATATTGTAGACTCATATGTTAAAACAGCCGAAAATTGCTTTAAAGAATTTATTCAGGGGATGGTGATTGGCAATGAGCAGAAATCCTCCCAAACTTAGAAAATGGCAGATGCACCAGCTATTTATTGAAGCCCTTGGCGATGCAGTATTAAGACATAGCAGTTATAATTCTGCTCCGCTTCTTGTTGACCTTAAGCCTCCGTTCCCTATTAAGCTGCGAGTGTATATATTTAATGGTACGAACCCACCTGGTGGCCGCGCCTTAGACGAGTACAAAATACAAATAATACTACCTGAACAGACTCGTGGCAGCCGTGCATCGCTTGATTTTTCAGATGGTAGAATGCCTATCCTTGCCGCTTATATATGCATTGCAGATGAAATAAAGGATGGGGTTTTTGTCCTATGGGATGCGTTTAAACATGACGATTTTGCATACAGCGCTAACATGCAAGTGAAATCCGAGACAATCATTAAGGCCCTTGCTTCACCGACCGCGCTTAGTAAACGGAATAATAATGAAGTCATAATAGCGGCACGTGCACCCTATCTATTAGATGCCATTAAATGCCGTGTTGAAATATTACAGAGAAATATAAAGGAGGCTGCTTATGAATCTTAATGATTTTGATTTTAAAGCCTCATATACCAAAGCTGAGAACGACATTGCAAATGAATTTTATCTTCCATGTATGCGCTCTTCAATAAAATATGATCGTATCTCTGGCTATTTTGGCAGTACAATCTATATTATTGCATGGAGTGCGCTAAAAGAATTCATTCAGAATGGCGGAAAGATGCGCCTTGTTTGCTCTCCTTACATATCTGAGGCTGATGAGATAGCTCTCTCTGAAGGTTATTCAGCACGAAATGATCAAATACTCGCAGATTCTTTAAAAAAAGAAGTTGAGGCTTTGTTCGAAAGCCCGGAATTATCTGCTCCAGCCAGATTATTAGCTTATTTGGTCTCGGAAGGAATTATTGATGTAAAAATCGCAATTCCAGGAGAGCATACTGAAGCGGATGCTAGGCGGTTGTTTCATGACAAGGTCGGAATCTTCTCAGATAGACTAGGAAATGCTGTTGGTTTTCGTGGCTCCATGAACGAAACTTTTAAGGGTTTATCATCTGACGGTAATATTGAATCAATCGATGTGTTTCCTAATTGGGCAGATGCTCGTGACAAAACAAGAGTGGATAATGTGATGGACTTTTTCAATCGCTTATGGCTCAACACTGTGGTGGGTGTTACAGTATTCCCATTTCCAACAGCAGTACGTGAAGTTCTTAAAAACAAAGCAAAAGGTGCTGATTGGGAAAAGTTATTGGATGAAATTAAAGTTATCGAAAATGTAGCGAATAAATGGAAGCCCAATAAAAACCCCGATGCGAAAACACCTCGACCGCATCAGGCGAATGCTTTGGAAGCATGGGTCAAGAACGGTCGTCGTGGAATTTTCGAACATGCTACTGGTAGCGGAAAAACTTTTACTGCAATATGCGCAATTCGTAACGCATTAGACCGGCATGAAACGGTTTTAATTCTTGTTCCATCACGTGAGTTGTTAACTCAATGGCACAAAGAATTGCAAGAGACCCTCACCGGTATTCAAATTTACTATTTACTTTGCGGAGATGGCCATACAGATTGGCGTAAGCCTAGAGCTTTGCGTGCCTGGACAAGTAGCAGGAGTAATCAGAATCGGATTATCATTTCAACAATGGATACAGCATCATCTCCAGATTTCTTACAAAATGTCGCACAGGGTGACCACTTATTCCTTGTTGCTGATGAAGTTCATCGACTTGGTAGTCCGCGTCGTCGTAACGTGTTAAGTCTTCATACTGGTGCACGACTTGGTTTGTCAGCTACGCCATATAGGTATGGTGACCCAATAGGAACCCAGGCGCTTTTAGACTATTTTAAAGGTATCATACCACCGCCATTTACACTGGAAGATGCTATTCGTAGCGGAGTACTCACGCGCTATTTCTATTATCCTCAAAAACTCTATCTAACCGATATTGAACAGAAGCAATGGAATGAGATCACAGATGAAATTAAGAAGCTTATTGCAAGATCTGGAAATAAAGGCAAAGTATCTTTTACATCCGATCCCAGAGCAGAAAGACAGATTGATTCAAGGCTTCAGCGGCTACTCATTAATCGTGCGAGAATTGTTAAGAATGCGGCTGGAAAAGTACCACTTGCAATAAAAATACTAAAAGCCCACTATCGTACCGGCCAAAAATGGATAGTATATTGCGATAATATCACGCAATTAAACGCTGTCTTACGTGCTGCTACAGCTGAGGGTTTTGATGCTTACGAGTATTATGCTGAGATGGAAGGTGATCGAGAAAGAACACTATCCTACTTTGAGTCGAATGGCGGCATTCTAGTATCTATTAAATGTTTGGACGAAGGCGTAGACATACCATCCGCTACGCATGCATTAATCCTTGCTTCATCACAAAACCCCAGAGAGTTTATTCAACGACGCGGCCGTATACTTAGAAAGTATCCAGGTAAGCATTTTGCCTACTTATACGATGCTATAACAATGCCTGTAATTCCAGAAGACGAAAATGATAAACGTCTTTCCATTATCTCAGCTGAGTTATCACGCGCCATTCAGTTTGGAATTGGTGCTGAAAATCCCGCATGTATTACAGATCTGAAAAACATTGCTGTTGATTTTCAGATTGATATAAATGCTTTATGTGAAGGAGGATTTGAAGATGCCGATGAATAAAATCGAGGTTGAGGAACTACTCAAGGTGCTAGAAGATATCCGTGCAGCGAAATATCCTGAGATACCATCCGAGCTTATACAAAGCATTGTATTAGCTGAATTTGAGAATCAGGACAATCGAACTGAAGGGAGCATCATTACTCGAAGGTTAATTGATGACTTTCTTAGGCAATCTGTACATGAAGGTTGAGAAAGGAGGTAATATAAGATGTTACGATTTATCAGCTTAACCGTGGAAGACTTTGGGCCTTTTAAAGGAAGCCAAACTATTGATTTTACTAGCGATGACGGTGTTACATTCATCTGGGGCAATAATGGTCGCGGAAAGACAACATTATTAAACATTTTTAGGTATGCAATTTATGGGAAATTCCAGAATCGGCGCGGAACGAATGTTAACTTAACCATGCTATCTAACCGCGAGAGTCGTTCTGAGGGCAGATATGGTTTTAAGGTTGTTTTACGCATGTCTTATGATGGAGAAATATATGAGTTGACTCGTCAATTCAAACTTAGAACAGGAGTAAGCCGTCCGACTAAGAACGATGATTATGAGCAGACTGTATATCTAAAAAAAGGTACAGCCATTCTCTCTAGTGAAGACACAGACCATATACTGAAGATTATCATGCCAGAACAGGTAGCACGCTTTTTCCTATTTGATGGTGAGCTTTTACAAGAGTATGAAGAACTTTTGATGGAAGATAGTGACACAGGGGCACAGATAAAAAAGTCCATCGAAGAAATTCTCGGTGTACCTGTGCTCACAAACGGGGCTACCGATACTGCAGCAGTTCTTGAAGCATACACAAATGCCAAAACAAGAACAGCACAAAGTAACAAGCAAACAGAACAACTTGGTTCTCAAATAGCTACTCTAGAGGCTGCGTTACAAGGTCATAACGCTGAGTTGGAGCGTTTGCGCGAAGAACTAACACAAGAACTTGGTCGAAAGAGTGAATTAGAAAGTGAACAGAATCAAAACGAGCATGTGAAAGCTCTCCTTGCTGAAATGAAGGCACTTGAAAACTCCATTGCTGAAAAGAAAGCAAGGCGCGAAGGTTTATTATCTGATATTAAAAATACGACGAAAGATGCTTGGAAAGGACTTATTGGTTTTAGGGTTAATGAAATCCTATCAGATGTAGAGGCAGAAGTTAAAGTATTAGAAGATAAGGAGAATTCACAGAAAGTTGCCCAACATTTCTTAAAAGAGATGAAAGAAGCAGCCAGCAGGAAGCATTGCAATCTTTGTGATCAAGATATCGATGATGCATTAATCCTAAAAATGGAAGAACGGATAAAAGCCCTTGAAGGTAACTATGGAGGGCTCACACCGGAAGAGTCTGGAAAACTAAGAACCTTACAAATTAGAAAAGCTACACTTGAAACTATGCGGTATCCAAGCAGCAAAGAGCGCCTTGAAATCTATGAGCGACAGCTCGCAGCAGTTACAGTGGAAATTAGTGATGATGAGCGCAAATTGAAAGCTGTAAAGGAAGAACTCGAAAAGCATGGTGATATAGAGGAATTATCCACCAGCATGCAGAATTGTGTTAAGAACCTAATAAACTGTCTGAAGAAAATTGATAACCTAAAAGAAGGTGAACGCCAAGAGGCTGAACAGATTGCTAATATACGAAGTTCGCTGGCCACCTTGAATGCAAAATTAGATAAAACAGCTACAGGCGAAGACATGGTACGGGCCAGACGCCGAGTTGAGCTATGTGAAATGATCCACAATATTTTTGAAGAAGGAATTGATGCTTACCGCAACAACCTCAAAAGTCGCGTCGAAAAAGATGCCACTGACCTGTTTGTCCGGATCAGTAACGATCCTGATTATGTGAGATTAGAGATAAATGATAATTATGGACTTGCCATCTACCACAAGGATGGAGGCGATCCTGTACCTCTACGATCAGCTGGTTTTGAGCATGTAGTTGCACTTGCACTAATTGGTGCATTGCATAAGAATGCACCGCTACGTGGCCCTGTCATTATGGACTCACCATTTGGCCGACTCGATCCCACGCATAAAGAGAACATAATAAAAGTCCTACCGTCGTTATCCGAGCAAGTCGTACTTCTAGCATACACACACGAAATAGATGAGCAAAGAGCTAGAGAAACTCTTGGCTCCTCGCTGAAAAAGGAATACCGTCTCACACGTCAGACATCCTTCTATACACGTATCGAACCTAATCAGGAGGTGAAATGAAATGGCTGATCTAATAAATTTCCGTTTGTCGAAGAAAGCGAATGAGGTGGCAGAACTCCTTGCAACAAGCGGATATTTTGACTTTGCGGTAACTGCTGCAAAGTTCGCATTAGCTTATGCAATCAAGTACCATTTTGACGAGATCAACCCGGCTACATATACCCCATCTGATAGCGATGGCAGTAATTATGGTATCGGTAGCCTTGATAGCGATGGTCAAATTGCCATTCTTCTTAAAGCGATATATCCTGATTGCACAACACCATACTTATACGCACGAAACTTAATGGTTTTCGGTCTTTTGAAAATTGGGGAACGGATCGAGAATGAAGGGCTAAAGTCAATTAGTGCGTTTTTATAACGCGGGTGATTGACTCTTCATATTTACATCTATTCTGTCTCCTCAACCCCTATGAAAAAAGGCCGTTATCTAATCTGTCAACTCAACCCTATCACTTTCAGGGCGGTTGATATGTTCCCGCAAACAATAAAAATAAGGGTTTCCTGACATTGTCACTTCAGGCTAAACAGCCGAAAGAAAAATTCAATGTCTGGAAACCCTTTATTTTTAAACATTTTTAGCGTTTTATTTATTCACCCTTGTTATCAATACTACACTCTCAACGTGGCTTGTCTGAGGAAACATATCCACGGGCTGAACCTCTGCCACGGCATAACCGCACCCTGCCAATCTCTTGATATCCCGGGCCAGGGTGCTGGGGTTGCATGATACATACACTATACGCACCGGACCGGCTTCTATGATAGCCTCCAGCAGTCTCTTATCGCACCCCTTGCGGGGAGGATCCACGATAACTACAGCGGGTTTTAGACCATCCCTGACCAGCTTCGGAAGGATGTCTTCAACCCTGCCTTTTTTGAATTCAACATTGGTTGCATTGTTTTTGACGGCATTGTTCTTGGCATCCCGTACCGCTTCAGAAACGCTCTCAATCCCAATCACTCTGCGCGCCTTTTGCGCCGCAAACAAACTGATTGTCCCCGTACCGCAATAGGCATCGACGACCGGTTCTTGTCCCGTCGGTCCGACATATTCCATTACTTTTCGGTATAAAACAGCGGCTTGTTCCGTATTGACTTGAAAAAAGGACTTGGCCGAAACATCAAATAAAAGATGATCTATCTTCTCCACGATTCTATCCCTGCCCTCGACGATGTGCAGCTTGCCTTTGTTATTCCGGCAAACACCCACAACCAGGGGGAATTTATCGCACACTTTTCTAGCAATGCGCTTAATCTCCTCCGCCAACTCGTCAAAGCAGGAAAAGACAAGCAAGGTCTCTCCCTTATACCTGCTCTCGCGTATCATAATACTGTCTATTTCAGTATTTCTGTCGACATGGCCTTCTTTTCCGAAGCCTTGCTCTGTCAGCACTTCTTCCAAGTAAGATAGCAATGCTGTCACGGAAGGGGAGAAAAGATGCTTGCAGTGCCTTGACACCAAACGATGTGAGCCTTCTTCGTAAAACCCCAGTACAGCCCTCCCGGATATCCTGCCTACACGAAAGGTCCCTTTATTGCGATAACCCCAGGGGGATGCTGCCCCGATAACAGGCCGGATTGCCACGTCACGCAATCCTCCGATGCGGTGTAAGGCCGACTCGACTATCCTCCGTTTGATTTCCAATTGCAATTCATAATCTGCATGCTGCAACCCGCAGCCGCCGCACTCTCCGTAAACGGGACAAACCGGAGAAACCCTGCTTGGATGAGCAAGCAGGACCTCCTTCACTTCCGTCTGCACGTACCCTTTCCCTTGGGTGGTCACCTCGGCCAAAACCTCTTCCCCCGCCAGCGCCCCCGGAACGAAGACCACCTGTCCCGAAAGCCTTCCCAGACCGGAGCCGTCATGAAGGTAATCCGTTATTTTCACTTTCTGCACGCTACCTATTTCCATCTTTACTCCTATCCGATGTCGTTTCCAAAAACACTATTCCTGTATATTTGCTCATCTCATATATTTCTCCCTATGATATTTATTCCCTCTATCTGCGGACAAAGTTTGTATCTATATAATTTATTCCGCTGTCGGTGGAACAATACAAGCAGGTGATGCTATGTATTATGACACAGCAGTTTTTGTACAAAACATCCGACAAGCCCTTTCTCCCTTAGTTTTCCCCTCCCCGGCCCAGGCTGATCCGTACATGGACCTGGCCAAGGTCAAAGTGATCGAAGAATTTGATCCGCAAGAAGCCTGCCGACAGGCGCCTTCTTCCGATCCTCTGGTCCAGGCCTTAGGATTGGTCCTTGAAACAATGGAAAAAGGCCCTTTTAACATGACACGTTTGGGAATGAATGAGCTTTTCAAGAAATATCTTTTTTTAATCACAGAAGAAAACGAGGAAGAATGCACTCAACGCTTTTTTGATTGTTTTTATCAACTCTTTCTCTCTTCATTACTGGAAAGCTATCCTTTTACCGGTCTTTTCTGGGAGTATTTGTGTTTGACTTTAGCCACGGTTAGTGAATACCTGATTGAAAAAAGACTGATTACCGCAGGTCAAATCTTCCTGAAAACCGTTTTTGTCATGGGCAGATGTGCAACACAGAACTGCCTTCCTACCTGCACGATACAGCACCTCATGCATAACATGGAAATCTGGGCCCGTGAAGAAGGATACTTAGAGTTTGCAGACTGTGCCAAAAACCATCGCTTTAATCTCGAATGCCTCTGAAACGGGCAAACCATAAGGATAAGGATAACACCACATGATCAAAACCTCTCTCTACACCTTCATACTCATTTCCATTACCGGAGGCCTTCTGACGCTTCTCAGTTCTGTTGGTATCTTTATCTCCATCACTATGCAAAGACGTCTGGAACGCCTGCAGGAAACCCTGGAAGAATTCATCAACCTCTCTTACGGAAGTGATGCTAACCTGACTACCCAGATGTATAACCTGATAGAAAAATACCAGTTGCACTACATTTACCCTAAACAACCACAAGGCTTGATCCTGCGCTATATCGATCTGAACGTCTTTTTCATCCTGCTCCTCTGGTCCTTCGCCTTTATTATGAATTACGAGCCCCCTTTCTCATTACCTCTTATCATGCAAATATCACCGTTAATGATCGGCATATTTGCTACCCTCTTTTTCCGGCGGCTCTTGCGCAATACCATCAGCTTGGAAAACCCGCTGCTTGGCACGATAGTCCCTCCACCGCTTAAGCTTCGCAGCATTTCTTTTCTATCCCACTTTATTAATCTCTCCGTTATGTCTGTGCTCAAGCAAGCCCGGCTTTCGCTGATGCTCACTTTTAACCGCTGCGTCGATGATAGCGACGCATGGAATGTTGCGGTGGACCTAAAGGAAGAACTGTCCTGCGATGACTTCTTTTATTACCTTGCCTTGTACGATAACACTTCCTGCTATTTTGCCGGTTTTGGAGAGGTTATTTGCCGTTTCCCGTCCGATCCCATCACGGATAAGCCCGTTCCCGTCTGCCGCAATATCAATATACCCTTAGGATGCTTTATGACCGATTTCTCATTTGATCTAGGCACAGATTTTCAGGCTAAGCTTTTAATTTTCACCAGAGGGGAAAAACACCCCGTCCAATACAATTACCGTTTCATGAAAGGACGGGGCTTTTTGGCTTCTCGTACCGACCCCGTAGTTACGGTAAACCGTCGGATCGTTTACAACATAAAAAAGGACGAGCTCAACGTCTTGTCCTTTGACCCTAACATTCCCCGTTTTCAAGAACTGCTACCCCACTTCAAACTCAACGGCAGCAGGTATTACTTCTACCCACTCTCCACTATCCGAAAACAAAGTAAAGATTCACCCCCCCACATACAAATCTGCAGAAAAGGTGTCTTTATTGACTGATTTCCTTAATTTCCCCTGCCTCCATGATAAGGTCCGGCTGAGGAATCCTTCCTTGCAATAAAAGCTTTCTCAATTCGTCCTCAGAATAGTCATGGGACTTAAAAAAGTAAAAATCTGCCCGACAACCCTCTTTAATGCGCCCACTTTCTCCCCACCCCAACAGTTCGGCGCGGTAACCCGTGAGCCGCGCCAACAGTTCTTCGCTGCTTCTGTCCTCTTTGTTATACCTTGCCGAAACAAGCAGCACTACCGTTTGGGGCGGCATTTCTTTTTTTAATGCGTCATACAAGGCCTGTTCTGTTGTTTCATGGGCACAAGCCGCTTGAGCCAAAGTAAGGCCGCGATAGGGTCCCTCCGGGAAAAAGATTTCTTCTGCGGGATAACGAGGATAACTCCCCTCCAGCAAATGCTTTAAAATATTTGTACAATAATCTGACGCAAGCCCATTTTCATCACCACTGTCCGTGTTATCCCCGCATATTTCCTCAACGGCGATAGGCCAGGGGATAACCGTAAGCCCTCCCGCATCATAAACGGGAGAGTCTTTTGGTCTGATGTATCCGAGGGCAGCAATATAACCGTCCCTCAGCGCCAAATCGCCGCGAAAAGCAGCGTTCAATCCTGTCCCGTCAAGTATCACCGCATTTCTTACCACAAGATCGTAAGGTTCTGTCGCTCGAAAAAGATAACGATAACCTTTAACCTTCAATCCCATCAAAACATTTACCGCCAAAAAATAGCTGAGCAGACCGACCAGAACCACCAACCCTATTTTTTTCACTCGGCCCACGTTACCAACTCCTGCCCCGCATTCTTTCTTTTACCTATCTCCGTTTACATGGCTCTATGCAATAGATACAAATCCACCCACTAGCCTAGGACTTATCTGAACTTCAGCAGGTTGATCTTCTTGTAATCAATTCCACCTTTATCATTGATTAATTCTTCCCGGGCATGGATATACTCCACTTTGCCCACGAACATCTCGTGAGAACCTGTTCTGATTGAATCCACAACAGTACACTCGATGTTGACGGGACAATCCAACAACAGAGGGGCATTGACCTTGACCCCTTCTCCCAGCTTCATTCCTAACTTCTCCAGCTTATCCTCATCCCGTCCGCTGTGGCTTCCTAAATAGGCATATTTCTCCCGCAGTTCCTCGCTGACAAGATTAACAACGAAAACCCCGCTTTCTTTTACAATGTGATATGAATAGCGACTCGGGCGAATACCCACCATAACCATGGGCGGATCGAAACTGCAATTGCAAGCATACCCCACAGCCAAAGCGTTGTTTCTGCCCTCGTTATCACGACAGGAAACGAGGATGTCCGGCATTGCTTTCAGACATGACTTGAAATCTGTTACTGTTTTTCCCATTAATAAAACTCCCTTCATGATACATTGAATATTTAAGTCCGTCATATAATCTCATTATACTGCAAATCGTTATTTACAAAAAGTAATCCTTTGTGTATGATAGCAATAACTATTTATTTAGCCGACTAACTAAAAGCGAGGTTTCATTCTATGCCCCACTGTCATTTTAGCCATAGCCTGCAAGAGGACAGCAATCTGGAAATTTTGCTGATACACGTATCCCACCTTCATTTCAAGAAACTGCATGGCTATCTCAATAAAATCGGTTTATACAAAGGACAGCCCCATTTATTACGGCTCCTATGGTCACAGGACGGCCAAACACAAAAAGAGCTGGCCGCTGCCATGTCTATCCAGCCATCCACGCTGGCGAAAATGGTCAGCCGCATGGAGCACTCCGGTTACCTCTTCCGTAGGACCGATTCAAAAGACATGAGAGTATCAAGGATTTATCTGACACAAGCAGGCCGTGACTTAGAAATGAAAGTAAAAGAAGTCTACGATAAGTTATATGAAGACTGCTTCGGCAATTTTACATCGAAAGAAAAAGCTGACCTCAATCGTCTTTTTATCCGCTTAAGAAAAAATCTGCTCAAATCATTAAACGATTAATAACATTTTAACATAACTACTACCCAATTACGGAGATGACGCGAATGAACATAATAAAACTGTTTTCCTATCTAAAGCCGTATCTTTTGATTACTGTCTTAGGCCCATTATTCATGCTTTTAGAGGTAGCCGTCGACCTCAGCCAGCCCTGGTTTATGCAAAGGATTATTGATATCGGCATCACTCAAAACAACCTTGATTTCGTCTTAAGAAACGGGATATTGATGCTGCTTCTTTCCTTCGTAGGCCTAACGGGAGGGTTTATGAGCGTATACTTTTCCACCAGGGCTTCCCTCAATTTCGCCACCGATTTGCGCCGGGATTTGTTTGTAAAAGTTCAATCCTTTTCCTACGCCAATCTTGACAGGCTTTCGACAGGACCCCTTATCACCAGACTGACCGATGATATCAACAGGATACAGGGCATCACCATCATGATACTACGTATGCTTTTCAGAGCACCATTCCTGCTCATCGGCAGCATCATTATGGCGGCAATAACCGCTCCGGAGCTTGCACCGATACTTATCGTCATTCTGCCTATCCTGGTTATCATTCTCTATGTAATTATCAAAAAGAACTATCCTTTGTTCTATCAGGTTCAGCTCTGCCTTGATAAATTAAATACGGTCATCCAGGAAAACTTGGCCGGCGTTCGTGTGGTTAAAGCCTTTGTTCGTTCTGACTATGAAACAAAAAAATTCACAGCGGCTAACGATCGGTATATGGAGACTACCGTGTATGCCTCCAGAATGGTAGCCCTTTCGATGCCTCTTTTGATGCTGACGATAAACCTCGGCATCGTCGCCGTTTTATGGCTGGGGGGTGTTAAACTACAGGCAGGCGGAATTCAGATTGGGCAGATTGTGGCCTTTATCAATTACCTTATGCAGGTCATGACATCCCTCATGTTCGTCGGCATGCTCATTCTGCACATTTCCAGAGCGGAAGCGTCGGGAAAAAGGGTCAATGAAATACTTGGGGAAAAACCGGAGATCACAGATGATCCGACAGCAGTCTCCGATTTAGTCATCAAAGGCGAAGTCTCCTTCCGCAACGTGAATTTCAGCTATAACGGTTCAGCCGACAATCCGGTTCTGAAAGATATCAGCTTTGTGGCAAAGCCCGGAGAAACCATAGGGATATTGGGGGCTACCGGTTCCGGTAAGTCCAGCCTGATTAACCTCATCCCCCGTTTATATGAGGCCGATTCCGGAGAAATACTAATCGACGGCAGGGATATCCGCAGCATCAACCACAAGGTCCTGCTGGAGCAAATAGGATTGGTCGCCCAAAATACTTTTCTCTTCTCCGGCTCCGTCAAGGATAATATTCTCTACGGTAACCCCCAGGCAGAGGAAGACGAAATCACCTGGGCTGCTCAAACCGCTCAGGCCGACCGCTTCATCCGGCACCTGCCCGTAGGTTACGATTCTGAGCTTAAACAAAGGGGTGTCAACCTCTCCGGCGGTCAAAAACAGCGTATCTCCATAGCCAGAGCACTGGTGAGAAAGCCCGCTATCCTTATCCTAGACGACAGCACCAGCGCGGTCGACGCCAAAGCGGAGGCACAGATCCAAAAGGCTATCAAAAAGAAAATGAATAATACCACCTGCTTCATTGTTGCCCAAAAGATCACCTCGGTTCTGGAGGCAGATAAAATCATCGTTTTGGATAACGGCAGTATTGCAGCAATCGGACGTCATGAAGAACTATTAACAACAAGTGATATCTACCGGGAAATATACGATTCACAGCTGGGGGAGGAGGAAATCTCTTATGCCTGATAACAACAAGAACATAAAAAGCGAAACTAAATCAGCCGCCCCGCCTTTTCCCGGTCGACCCGGCGGAGGTCACAGAGGCGCCCATATAATGGGACCCCTTGTTAAACCTCGTAATAGAGAGGATACGATAAAGAGACTCGGTGGTTATCTGGTAAAAGAGAAAACCGGTCTTATCGCCGTCTTCTTCCTTGTAACAGTAGCAACACTTTTAAGGCTCTGCGGCCCATATTTATTAGGCCTTGCCGTGGATAAATACCTCATCCCCCGTGACATCGGCGGACTAAAAAACATCATTTTCCTCCTAATTGCAATATATGTCCTCTCTTCTGCCTTTACCTGGCTGCAGAACTATGTCATGATCGGTATCGCGCAAAAAGCAATTAAAAGAATCAGGGACGAACTGTTTGTCAAACTGCAGACACTGCCGCTGCGCTTTTTCGATCGTGAACCCCGTGGGGTGCTGATGAGCCGCTTCACCAACGATATTGAAAACATCAGCAACACCCTCTCTCAAAGCATTATCCAGATTATCTCCAGCCTACTTTCCATCACGGGCATTATTGCCATCATGCTCTTTATCAATTGGCAACTGGCCTTGATTACTATGCTGACCGTGCCTCTCGTTATCCTCACCACGAGAAGGCTGGCCTTTCACACACGCAAGGCTTATTCAAAAAGGCAAAAAGAGTTGGGCTCCTTAAACGGATTCATCGAAGAGACAATAACCGGGCAGAAGGTAATCAAGGCTTATAACAGAGAAAGCGAAGTAATTGCAAAGTTTAATCAGGGGAACGAAGCCTTAAAAAAATCTTCCGTCCGAGCCGAGACCCTTTCAGGCTCGATGGGTCCTATCATGCACATGATCAACAGACTGGGGTTTGCCATCGTCGTTTGTGTAGGCGGCCTCATGACGGTAAAAGGACTAGCCACGGTGGGTGTTATTACCACCTTTGTCACCTATTCACGGCAATTTGCTCAGCCTCTCCAGCAAATTGCCGCACTGTATAACAGTATTCAGGCCGCACTGGCCGGTGCCGAGAGAGTCTTCGAAGTAATGGATGAAGAGTCTGAAGACGAAGAAAGCAAAAAAACCGCCCCTTTAAAAAGGGTCGGCGGCAACGTGGAATTTGAAAATGTTAATTTCGGGTATCTCGAGGATGTTCCTGTCCTCAAAAACATCAATCTCCAAGCCAAGGCCGGTCAAACCATTGCTTTAGTAGGACCAACCGGTTCCGGAAAAACCACGATTATCAATCTTCTGACCAGGTTTTACGATATAAACAGCGGTACGATAAGAATAGACGGTAAGGATATTCGCAGCATAAACCGCGATAATCTGCGCCAAAGGCTGGGAATCGTCCTGCAGGATACCTACCTCTTCTCCGGAACAATCAAGGAGAATATCCGCTACGGAAGACTTGACGCCGGTAATGAAGAAATCATTCAAGCCGCTAAGACAGCCAACGCCGACCAGTTTATCCGACGTCTCCCACAAGGTTACGAAACCCTGCTGACGGAAGAAGGCAACAACCTCAGCCAGGGTCAAAGACAGCTCTTGGCTATCTCTCGGGCCGTCTTATCCGACCCGGATATCTTAATCCTCGATGAAGCTACCAGCAGTGTGGATACACGCACGGAAATTCTCATTCAAAAGGCTATGTTAAGCATCATGAAAGGCCGCACAACCTTTGTCATCGCTCACCGTCTCAGAACGATCAGAAATGCCGATCTCATCCTGGTTATCCATCAAGGGGAAATCATTGAAAGAGGCCATCACCAAGAGCTTCTAGCCCAAAAAGGTTTCTATTACGAACTGTATACGAGCCAGTTTAAAAAAGCAAATTAAAGCAGGTCAGGATCAAAAGCCTAACCTGCCAAGTATAACAGCAAGATCATCGAAGCGTTCCATGTGGCATGGGCGGTTATTGAAGTCAAAAGCGAGCCGGTCTTTTCATAAAGCCGAGTCAGCCAAATCCCCCCTATAGTGATGATAAGAAAACGCGGTAAATCAAGATGCAATACACCGAAGACAATGTTTGTCAAAAGCAAAGCGGGCAGCCTGCCCAGTTTTTTCGACAAGGCCGGGTATAAAAACCCGCGGAAATACATCTCCTCACTCACCGGAGCGAAAAAAGAGGTAATAGCCAAGGTCAAAAACAGTTCCCACTTGTTCCCGGCAGTACTCAGGTACCCCACTATCTCTTGTTCTGCCACTTCGTAAGGAAAGAGTAAATATAAAACCAGTGAAGTAATCATCACTACTAAACAAATCAGCAACCCCTGCCCGATCCCCAGCCGCAACCAGCGTTTTTTTTCATCACTCCGTAGTCCCAAAGCAACCCTAGCCCAACCTTGCTGTCTGAAGCTTGCAAAAAAGAAAACAAGACCGGCCAATAAAACGCCCTTAAAAAGGGCGTTTAAAAACAATATCCCCAAAGTCTGGTTGCCCGGACTAATTAAGAACCCAAGGCTTTTAAACCAATTAAAACTTGATATAGGCAGAAAAAGGGATGTTGCCAGAACAACAGCCAACACAACCACAGCATCTACAATCGACCAGCGAGGTGTCGTTTCCAAGCAATACACCTCCACAATTCTTATTTTTAATTTATAAGGAGTCTAATCTTTCTTGCAAAAGTTTGTTTACTAAACCCGGATTAGCCTGGCCTTTGGTTTCTTTCATTACCTGACCGACCAAAAAGCCGATGGCTTTTTCTTTGCCTGCTTTGTAATCCTCGACAGACTTAGGATTCCCCGCAACTATTTTTTCGACAACGGCAGATAGCGCCCCCTCATCGGATATTTGCATCAGACCCTTCCTCTTGATGATTTCGCCGGGCTTCTCACCTTCCGCAAACATCTGTGCAAAAACTTCCTTAGCTATTTTCCCGCTGATTTTACCATCCGCAATATAACGCAGCAAGGCAGCAAAATCCTCGGGATCGATTTTGCTTTCCGTTACTTCCAGGCCTTGTGCATTCAAAAGCCGCAGGAACTCTCCGTTGAGCCAATTGGCCGCGGTTTTCGGTTCCTCATAGCAGGCAACGACCCGGTCAAAATATTCGGCCAGCGCCCTGCTCCCAGTGATAATACCGGCATCGTATTCCGACAGATCCAAAACGTTGACCAGACGACCCTTTCGCTCGTCCGGCAGCTCAGGCAGAGAATTCCTCAATTCTTCAACCCAAGCCGGTTCAACCACAATCGGAACCAGATCAGGCTCAGGGAAATACCTGTAGTCATGCGCCTCCTCCTTGCTGCGCATGGACACGGTAACACCCTTCTCCTCGTCCCAGGAACGGGTCTCCTGCACGATACTTCCGCCCTCGTTGAGTATTTCGGCCTGCCTTTCCACTTCGTATTCAACAGCCTTCTGCAGTGCTTTAAAGGAGTTCATATTTTTGATCTCCGCCCTCGTGCCAAATTCTTCGACGCCTATCGGACGTAAAGAAATATTAGCATCACACCGCAAAGAACCCTGCTCCATCTTTACATCGGAAACATCAATGTATTCAAGGATGATTTTGAGCTTTTCCAGATAGGCACGAGCCTCTTGGGACGAACGCATATCCGGTTCCGAAACGATTTCGATCAAGGGTACTCCCGTCCTGTTGTAATCTGCCAGGGAATAATCGGAAGAAGCGATAGTAGTGCCGCTGTGTAATAGCTTGCCGGCATCTTCCTCCATGTGGATACGGGTAATCCCGATCGTCTTTTTCTTTCCTTCCGCCTCGATTTCCAATCTGCCGCCTTTGCAAATAGGCAAATCATACTGTGAAACCTGATAAGCCTTAGGCAAATCGGGATAGAAATAGTTTTTACGATCAAATTTGCTAAAACCGGCAACCTCGCAGTTCAAGGCCAAACCGGCCCGCACAGCAAATTCCAACACTCTTTTGTTCAAAACAGGCAATACCCCAGGCAGACCCAAACACACCGGACAAACGTGAGTGTTCTCCTCTCCACCGAATTCCGTGGGACAGGAACAAAAAATCTTCGTCTTAGTTTTGAGTTCCACATGCACCTCTAAACCGATAACCGTCTCGTATTTATGACTGCTTCCCATTCTGCAGCGCCCCTTCCAAATCAGGCTTAGGCCTCGTCAGGTCCGTATTCTGTTCCAGGGTGTAGGCCACCCGCAACAAGGTTCCTTCATCAAAGGCCTTGCCGATCAATTGCAAACCTACAGGCCGTCCGTTCACCGTATCAAAGGGCAGGGACAGTGCAGGAATACCGGCCAGATTAACAGGTATCGTACAAATATCCGACATATACATGGAGAGCGGATCATCCGCTTTCTCCCCAAAGTCAAAGGCCGACGTCGGTGAGGTCGGTGTCAAAAGACAATCAAACTTTTTAAAAGCCTCGTCGAAATCCTGTTTGACCAGTGTCCGTATCTTTAGCGCTTTAAGGTAATAAGCATCATAGTAGCCGGAACTTAGAGCGTACGTCCCCAGCATAATCCTCCGCTTCACTTCCTCGCCGAAGCCCCGACTGCGTGTTTCGTTAAACATGGAAATAGTATCATCTGCCTCAACCCGCAGCCCGTAACGAACACCGTCATACCTGGCCAGGTTGGAGCTGGCCTCGGCCGGAGCAATAATATAATAAGCGGGCAAGGCATACTCCGTATGGGGCAGGGAGACCTCTTCACAAAAGGCCCCCAGCTCTTCAAGCTTCTCGATGGCTTTTTTAACAGCTACGGCTACCTGTGGGTCAATACCGCTCTGCATGTATTCTTTGGGAATACCAATCTTCAAACCCTTGACATCATCTTTTAAAAATCCTGTAAAATCAGGAACTTCAACCGGTGCGGACGTGGAATCCTTAGGATCGTGCCCAAAGATGGCATTCATCACCAGCGCACAATCCGTCATATCCCTGGTAAAAGGACCGATTTGGTCTAAAGAGGAAGCAAAGGCGATTAAACCGTACCTTGAAACATAACCGTAAGTGGGTTTTAAGCCTATTACCCCGCAAAATGACGCCGGCTGGCGAATGGACCCTCCGGTATCCGAACCCAGGGAAAATACCACTTCGCCCGCTGCCACGGAGGCAGCCGAACCTCCGCTGGAGCCTCCCGGTACCGCCCGTAAATCGTGAGGGTTCCTGGTCGGAGCAAAGCCGGAATTCTCTGTAGAAGAACCCATGGCGAACTCATCCATATTGCACTTGCCCATTATCACCGCACCCGCCGCACTGAGCTTTTCCGTTACAGTGGCATCGTAGGGTGGAATAAAGTTATATAAAATGTTGGATGAACAAGTCGTTTTAACTCCTTTTGTACACATATTATCTTTAAGGGCTGCCGGTATTCCCGCCAAGGGCGGAAGTTCCTCTCCCCGAGCCCTTCTTTCATCTATTTCCCGCGCCTGTTTTAACGCATCTTCCCCTGTCACCGTCACAAACGCGTTGATCTTACCCTCTAAAGCGTTGATCAAATCCAAATGCCGCTCTGTCAATTCGGTACTGCTGATTTCGCGTTTCCTTAATAATTCGCTTAATTCATGTGCCGTTAAGCCTGTTAAAGACAAGATATTTTCCCCCTTTCTCGTGACAAACCCTATCGCTTGCTAGATAATACGCGGTACCCTGAAACACCCGTTTTCTTCATCCGGGGCATTGGATAAGACCAGTTCCTTTTCTAATGTTTCTTTTACTTCATCCTCACGGAAGACATTTTTTAAAGGCAATACATGGGCTGTCGGCTCAATACCGCTTGTATCGACTCGATTCAGTATCTCCATATACTCGAGGATCGCGTTCAACGATTGGGTATACTTGTCCTTATCATCCTCCGAAAGCTTCAGGCGGCTGAGCAGCGCCACGTGCTCGACATCTTTTTGGGTAATCTTCACTTTGCCCACCATCCTTTTTATGTAAACAATTTTCCACATCTTGCATTATAGCAGATATACGGCTATTTTTCATTATTTGAAGGGGAGATATTAACTGTATTAAACTCCCGGGTAAACTCCTCCTCCGCAAGGATCCGCAAATTTGTCTCCTGCCCGGATGCCAGGATGTCCCTAGCCTTATCCAGCTTAGAACCGGCATTTTCCCCCACGAGGACAAAGTCGGTCTTTTTGCTCACACTGCCGGAGACCCTTGCACCCAGGCTCGTAAGAAGTTCTTCTATCTCCGTGCGGGAATACCCCTGCAGTGTACCAGTCACAACCACGGTTTTCCCTTTAAAAGGGCTCTCTTCAGGCTGTCGTTCTTCATGCACGGGACTGACTCCGGCGGCAAGAAGCTTGGCAATACCGGTCTGTATCTTTTCATCTTCAAAGAACGCCATGATACTGTCCGCCACGATTTCCCCTATATCCTCAACTTCCAGCAGTTCCTCCCGTGTTGCTTCTCTCAGTCCCTGAAGGGAATGAAAGGTATCCGCCAGATCCCGGGCTGTCTTTTTCCCCACATTAGGTATCCCCAGGGCAAAGATAAAGGAGGCCAAACTGCAAGCCTTGCTTTTTTCAATAGCCTCAAGAAGCTTTTGTGACTTTTTCTCTTTAAACTTTTCCAGACCCAGCAGGTCTTCTTTTTTTATCCTATATAAATCAGAAATCTCCCGGATATCCAGTTTTTCGAAGAGCTGTTCGGCCGTTTTTTCGCTGAAGCCCTCAATGTTCATAGCTTCCCGCCCCGCAAAATGCACAATGCTCTTGACCATCTGGGGTTTACAGGACAATGAGTTTTCACAGAACAAGTGCACCCCGTTTTGCACCAGCACCGCCCCGCAGGCGGGACAATATTCCGGAGTTTTGATTTCCTGCGTCCCCTCGGGCAAAGGCTCCGCTACTCCGGTAATCTCCGGAATAACATCGTTGGATCGGCGCACAAAAACATCGCAACCGAGTCTGACCCCTTTTCTGCCGATATCGTCCATATTGTTCAAGGTCGCCCTTTTAATCGTCACCCCGCCTATCTCCACCGGCTCAAGAAGGGCCGTAGGCGTGACTTTCCCTGTCCTTCCCACATTCCACTCCACGTCGATCAACCTTGTTATGGCATCCTTAGCCGCAAACTTGTAAGCAATGGCCCAACGGGGAAACTTCACGGTATATCCCAATACCTCACGGGTCCGCAAGTCATCTACGGCTATCACCAAGCCATCTATCTCAAAATCATATTTTTCACGTTCAGCCGTTACCTTTTCAATTTCCCCTATGACCTCCTGCAAATCCGCACATCTTTGATGATAAGGATGCACCGGCAAACCTTGCTTTTCTAAGAAATCTAGCATCTGTGCATATGAATCGATCTTCAATCCTTCGTAATATCCCATATCATAAAAGAAGGCCGTTAATTTCCTACGGGCCGTCTCCCTGGCGTCCAAATTGCGCAAAGCCCCGGCAGCTCCGTTACGCAAGTTTTTCAAAGGTATCGCCGCTTTTTTGTTATACTCTGCAAAGGCCTTTTTTGTCATCAGTGCCTCTCCCCGCACCTCCATGAAATGCGGACTCTCAATTGCCAAAGGTACAGCGGCGATAGTCCTGGCCTGAGTCAGTATTTCCTCACCCACTTCTCCCGTACCACGGGTAGCGGCTTGTACAAGTTTCCCTTGATCGTAGGAAAGGTTAATCGTCAATCCGTCAAACTTTAGTGTCACAACGAAGGCCAAGGGCGGTAAAACCTCCACTCCTTCTGCGTTGTAACTTTCCCTGGTCCTTTCCAATCTTGTCGCCCAAGCCTGCAGTTCGGTATAATCCTGGGCCTTATCTAAGCTCCATAATCTTGTCTTGTGACGGTGCTTTCTAAACTCGCTTAGAACCACATCGCCGATTCGCTGGGTAGGCGAATCAGGAAGGATTACGCCTGTTTCTTTTTCCAATCCACGTAACCTATCGTACAAAGCATCATATTCGGCATCTGTAATACTTGGAGCATCAAGGGTGTAATACTCGTAAGAATACTTATTCAGTTTATCCACCAACCCCCGCATCAACGCGGTCTTATCATGTTCGGACACCTAGATCCCCCTTCTTGGCCTAAATCTTCTTCAATGGAGCATACTTTGTTAGAAGCTTCTTGATCCCCTGGGAGGGAAAGGCTATCTTCAACTCAACATCCGTGCCTTCGCCCTTGATGCTCACTACCACACCCTGCCCCCATTTTTTATGCTCCACCTTATCCCCGACCGAAAACAAAACACTATTTCCGCCGTTCGCTCCAATTCGGCCGGAAGCTGACATTGTCGTTTTAAAAAAATCATCTTTTGCCATATATTCTTTCCATAAATCCTCTGGTATTTCCTCCAAAAAACGGGAGGGCCCGCTGTGGTTCATCCTACCGTAAAGATTGCGCTGACGGGCATGAACGAGGAAGACCCTTTCCTTGGCCCTGGTCAGTGCAACATAGCACAACCTACGCTCCTCCTCCAGTTCCTTTTCTTCCAAAAGGCTTCGGGCATGAGGAAAAACTCCCTCCTCCATACCGACTATAAATACGTTCGGGAACTCAAGCCCCTTTGCCATGTGCATGGTCATCATCACTACGGCATTAGCCTCGTCTTCATAACCATCGAGTTCGGTCACCAGAGAGGTTCTGCCTAAAAATTCCTGTAAGGTCGGCTCTTCGGCCTGCTCATCATACTCCCTGGTAACACTTAAAAACTCCTGCAGGTTCTCCAAACGACTCTGGGAGTCGGTTCCCTTTTCAGTTCTTAAGGATTCAACGTAACCGGTCTCCGACAGAATTTTTTCCGTCAATCCCGTCACCGTCATTTTCCCAACAGCCTCTCTAAACCTTTCCATCAGCTCCAGAAAGCCTATAATGCCCTTGGCGGCTCTGGTGCTGAGTCCAATCTCTTCGTATCGCTGCAGGGCTTCAAACAGTACTAAGCCCTTGGCTGCACCATATTCTTCAACCCTCTGCAGCGTGGCTTCACCTATGCCGCGGCGCGGCACATTGATAATCCGCCTTAAGCCGACGCTTTCTTGAGGATTAGCCAAAACCCTGAGATAAGCCATGATGTCCTTGATTTCCATACGTTCATAAAACTTGTGACCTCCCACTATGACATAGGGCAGACCCCGCTTCATAAACCATTCTTCCAACACCCTGGATTGAGCATTCGTCCTCATTAAAACAGCACAGTCCCGATAATTCTCCCCTTCATCAAGCAGGGCAGTAATCCTTTCGCAAACGAACCTGGCCTCATCGTGCTCATCATTCGCTTCATATATCGTCAACAGCTCACCCTGACCCTTCTCGGTCCAGAGTGCTTTGGCTTTTCTTGCCTTATTGCAACTGATTACCTCATTGGCCGCTTTTAGTATGCAGCCGGTAGAACGGTAATTCTGTTCCAGCTTAATTACCTTAGCTTGAGGATAATCACGCTCGAAATCAAGGATGTTGCGAATATCCGCCTGACGGAAGGCATAAATGGACTGGTCATCGTCTCCCACCACACAAAGATTCTGATACTTTGCAGCTAAAAGTTTGACCAGGGTATACTGTACGTGGTTCGTATCCTGATACTCGTCCACAAGAATGTAATGAAAACGTTCCTGATACTTTGCCAGGATCTCAGAATTATTTTGAAGAAGCAAGACGGTTTTCATGAGTAAATCATCAAAATCCATGGCGTTATTCTGCTTCAGTCTCCTACAATATTCTTCATATATCAAGGCCGCTTTTTCCATAATGTAGTCGCCCTGTGCTTCCCTGGCGGCTTTCTCTGTGTTCTTGAGTTCACATTTGAAGCGGCTGATAATGCTTAAAAACATCCGCGGAGAATACCTTTTCTCATCAAGATCCATTTCTTTAACAATATTCCTTACCACCTGCAATTGATCGGCGGCATCGTAGATGGAAAAATCTTTACCATAATCCAGCGCAGTAATCTCCCGACGCAGAATACGCAAGCAGGCGGCATGGAAGGTCATTACCCACATCCCATGCATGGTCTCTCCTAGCAGCTGTTCCAACCTATTCTTCATTTCCTCAGCTGCCTTATTGGTAAAGGTTATAGCCAGTATCCTGCGAGGTTCAACACCGTTACGGCTAAATAATTCCACTATACGCCGGGGCAAACAGGTCATTTGTCCTTCCTTTACATCCTGCAGCCACGCTTCCATCATCTCTATATCATCATCAGTCAAATCAAACGGCGGTTTAAGCTGCGCCTGATACTCCGCTCCGAAAAGATAAAGATGCAAAATACGGTTGACCATAGCCATCGTTTTGCCGGAGCCTGCTCCCGCCAAACACAGGACCGGTCCTTTTCCCGTTTTTACCGCTTCAAGCTGTGCCGGGTTTAAATGGCTAAACAGCCTTTCCCTTATTCTTTCTCTTAATTTCCAATAATGCTCTGTCGAATACTTTGTCAAACCCACAAATAGTCCTCCTTGCTGATTCCCATTAAACGCTAATCCAATAATTTTGCTACTATAACACTACTATTTTATCACTACTACACCTATAACTCACTAAAAACAAAAAATAAATTGGCTTTTCGGTATAGAAACATCAGGCACTGGACATACTTTTTAGTGAACAACTCCTCTTATCTCCTCCACTCTAAAAGGTTCAGGGTTTTCCCTGAACCTTCTTTTTTTTAGCAGCACAAAAGCCGCCTTTCCGACAAGGCGGCTTTTTTTAACACTATCGAATACACAATAACTATAAGGTTTTACAAGTTCTGTACCTCTGCGGCCCGCTCTCATAAAGATTATTGCCATAACTATCTATTACCACAATACACGGAAAATCCTCAACATACATCCTGTGAATTGCTTCTGTTCCCAAGTCCTCGTAGGCAACAACCTCGACCTTCTTTATACTCTTAGAAATAAGGGCTGCCGCTCCGCCTGTAGCGGCAAAATATACGGCGCCGTGCTTTTTCATCGCTTCAATAACAGCCTGGGAACGTAATCCTTTCCCGATCATTCCCCTCAGCCCTTTTTCGATCAGCGGCGGAGTGTAAATATCCATGCGCGTACTCGTCGTGGGGCCGGCTGCTCCGCAAGCATGTCCGGGAGGGGCCGGAGCCGGACCCACATAATACAGGACCTGATCCTCTAACTCAATGGGAAGCGGTTTCCCCTCCTTTAACAATTCCGCCAGCCTTCTATGGGCAGCATCACGGGCCGTATAAATCACTCCGCTGATAAGAACATTATCCCCTACCTTCAATCCTACTGCTTGTTGAACAGTGAGAGGCGTTTGGATCCTCTTGGTCTTATCCATCTTTTCCCTCCTCAGATCTCCGCTGCGGCATGCCTTGCGGCATGACAGTTTATATTGACGACTACAGGCAATCCGGCAATATGAGTGGGATAGTATTCAACATTGACCGCCAAAGCGGTTATCCTTCCCCCCAGCCCAGCAGGTCCTATTCCCAGTTCATTTACCCTCTCCTTCAATTCCTTCTCCAATGCGGCATAATGTATATCACCGTTAGGACAGCCGATTTCTCTCAACAAGGAGATTTTCGCAAGCCGGGCCGCCATATCCAGCGTTCCCCCGATACCCACCCCTATAACGAGCGGAGGACAAGGATTCGGACCGGCTTTTTGAACCGTTTCTATAACAAAGTCCGTCACCCCTTGCACACCGGCAGAAGGCAAAAGCATCTTCCCTCGGCTCATGTTTTCGCTGCCAAACCCCTTCGCCATCACCTGAATCTTTATCCTATCTCCGGGTACAAGCTCCAAATGGATAACGGCCGGCGTATTATCACCGGTATTCTTCCGTCCGAACAAAGGGTCTTCGACTACCGACTTCCGCAGGTATCCTTCGGTATAGGCCTCTTTCACCCCCTGATTTACGGCCTCGGTGAAATCGCCCCCGGTAATAATCGCCTCCTGCCCCAGACTGACAAAAAGGACCACCATCCCCGTATCCTGGCACATGGCTATCCTGTCCTGCCGGGCTATCCGGTGGTTATCAATGATCTGTTGCAGCACAGACTTTCCTGTTGCCGACTCCTCCCTTTTAAGACTGAGCCCAAGCTCTCTTAACACATCCGTCCCTATTTCATAATTTGCCTGCAGCAAAAGTCTTTTTACGGTATCCTTGATTTTTTCTGCCTTAATTTCGCGTATCACTCTTCATCCCACCTCATTCAAAGCTGCCTAACCACGTCGATCACAGTTCCGTCCCGGTATTCGATGACCGCTACAACCTTGTCTTTGAACTCCACCTTTTCAGGCACCCCGGTCAACTTCTCGGCTATCTCTTTCAGCTCCTCGATGGTCTTGACAGGCAAACCGGCTTTTTTCACCTTTTCCAATACATCCTGCCGTAAAGGATTAACGGCAATACCCCTTTCGGTCACCAGCACATCCACTGTTTCACCCGGCGTGGTTACGGTCGTAACGCTGTCAACAACAATGGGGAATCTCTTTCTGATCAATTTTGTAACGACAACCGCCAGCGTTGCTCCGGCCGCCGTATCGCTGTGACCTCCTGAACCGCCCATCAAAAGACCATTGGAATTGGTTGTTACATTTACGTTAAAATCCAGATCGACCTCTGTTGCACCCAAGATCATCACATCAAGCTTATTAACAACTGCTCCCTTGTTGCAGGGATTACCGTACATAGACATGCTCATGCGCTGGTGGTTTTTGTTCTTGCGCAGAGATTCAACAGCCTTCAAGTCAAAGCATTGACCATCGAACAAGGTGCGGAAAAAGCCTTCCTCCAGCATTTCCACCATATATTCCGTAATCCCGCCTGCGGCGAAACTACCCTGAATGTTCTTCTCCTTCATCATTTCCTTCACGTAAGCCGCAACCGCCAGGGAAGTTCCCCCAGCCCCGGTCTGAAATGAAAAACCGTCCATTAAAAGTCCAGAGGCCTTAATGACCTGTGCGGCCGACTCGGCAATCTTCAACCCCGCCGGATCGCTAGTAATTCTCGTCGTTCCCGAAACGATCCCTGCGGAGTCACCAATCGAGTCCACCTCCACGACATAGTCAACCTGCTCCTGGGTGATTTCAATAGGACAAGCAGGATACAAAACAAGGTTATCGGTAACGGCAATAACCTTGTCGGCGTATTCCGCATCGGCAGCCGGATACGTCAACACACCGCACGCACTGGGTCCTTCCAGTCCGTTCATATTACCGTATTCATCGCAAGTCGGTGCGGCGATAAAGGCCACGTCAATATGCAGTTCTCCCGACTCTATCGCTCTGGCTCTCCCCCCGTGGGTTTGCATTACAACAGGATTTTTTAATACACCCTGGGAAACCGCTTCTCCGACGGGTCCTGAGATATATCCCGCATAAAGTCCTGTCACCACACCATTTTCCATGTGCCTTACCAAGGGTTGATGAATGGGAAAAATCGAACTAGCCGCGACCTTAATATCCTTAATGCCCTGCCTTGCAATCTCATCCAAAACCATATTCAAAACATAATCCCCGTTCCTCAAATGATGATGGAAGGAAACGGTCATACCGTCTTTAAGACCACATTTCTCCAAAGCTTCTCCCAAACTGTTGAGAACCTTGTTTGGTGAAGACCAATCACCTTTGACTTTTACCGCCTTCCGGTTTATTTCACCTGCGTGGGCAAAAGCACCCGCAAACGGACGCACCTCGCCATATCCTGCAATGCGTTCGGGCAATTCCCTGCCTAAAACATTCCTCATTCTCTCTCATCTCCTAAACTTCTATTCCCGCCAGTTTCGCCTGCTTCAACACTTTTTCGGCCCTTGCCGCCACAGGAGCATCTACCATCTTGCCGTCTAAGGCCAATACACCTTTGCCTTCCTTCTCGGCTTCCCTGACTGCCGCTACGACTTTTCCTGCATAGATGACCTCCTCCGGGGAGGGAGAAAAGAGTCGATTAATCGTTCCCACCTGCCGGGGATGTATGGCAGCTTTGCCGGTCAGCCCTAAAGACTTGGCTTGACTTGCATCATACTCCAAGCCCTCCCGGTCCTCTACATCGCCGAAGGGGGTGTCGATGGCATCGATCCCTGCTGATTTGCACACCATAGCCAGATGACTCCGTGCGTATAAAAGCTCGTTTCCTTGCAGCGTTCTTTTTATCCCCAGCTCCGCAGTCAAATCTTCCGCCCCCAGCATAATCCCGGCCAGCCTTGTCGAGGCCTTAGCTATGGAACAGAGGTTGAGCACTGCAGAGGTCGATTCAACAAGGGCAAATATTTTTATCGATTCCTGCTCAAACCCTTCTTTTTGCTCAATCTCATCCAGCATGTCGGCCAATACCCTAATGCCTTCCTCATCTGCCTTCGGCAGCATGAATGCATCCGGCCTGACCCCGGCTATTTCCGCCACGTCCTCTTCTCCAAACGGGCTGTCTGTAACGGGATTTATCCTCACCACCATCTCTATCCCGGAAAAGTCCAGCTCCTGCAAAATATTGCGTACCAAAACCCTCGCCGCATCCTTCTCAGTGACGGCCACGCTGTCCTCTAGGTCGAAAATGATGCTGTCCGCTCCGTAAATAGAGGAATTCTGCAACATTCCCGGCCTAAAACCCGGAACAAAAAGCATACTCCTTCTCAAATCACTCATATCCTACACCTCCCCCGCGCGCCTAACGGCAGTCTCAACCCTGGCTCTGATGGCATAATCAAGGGCACCGCCGTCCCAGGCAGTAACCGAAGCACTAGTAACACCAAGTTTGGCAAGGGTCTCTCTGATTACCTTCTCGATCTGCTTGCCGAATTGAAGCTTGACAACGCTTTCCAGCTTTATCTCGATTTCTTCTTTTTCATTGGGTTCAAGCCAAATAAAAATATCGTTCGCTTCCTGTTTGCCTGCTTCACTGCTTTTAGTGATCCTCATCGGTATTCACCTGCCTATTTCATTTTTTTCTTGCGGCAACCAGAGCCAAAACCCTATTCATCTCATTCTTAACGATCATAAAGCCCTCATCGACACCCATTCCCGGTTTGGCTAAACACTGATCGGCCCCACAAGCTATGGCGATATTAGTGCAAATCTGAGCTGATCTGTCGGTTTCATTGCATGTCCCGCCGCAGTACGCACCGATGCCCTGATTTTTGCAATAAAGAATCGCTTCCACGATGTTGTTGACCCCGCCCAGATCGGGTGTCTTGATCTGGACCATGTCCGCAGCCTGTTCATCAACAAACAGCCTAATATCCTCCAGTGTATTGCACCATTCGTCTGCAACAATTTCCACCTTGCCGCCCTTTTGCCTGATGACATTTCGTAGATCCTTGAGAGCCCGCACTTGACCCTCCCTGTTTTCAACATCTACAGGCCCCTCAATCCTCAAAGAAAACGGAGCGGCAACTTTATCCAGTTCGCAAAGATAATTCGCTATTCTTTCCGGATCGTTATCGAAGATCAAACCTATCGTCCCGTAAACATCGATGTGCAGCACCGGGCGATAACCCTCGTCGATACGAAATTTCAAGATCCTGTTTTTCAACCACTTGACATACTCTTTTAAAATCTCGCCCTGCCTGCCCAGCTTTTCGTCAATATTATTAATCAACCCATGGGGAAGCACATCCGCTTTCTTAATTATCATTTTATCCACATTACCATGCCGATCATCACCGGACTGTGTAAAAACAGGTATCCTTCTCATTGATGACTCAATACCGTACTCCTCTTGAATGACCTCCGCCATGGTTTTTTTCTTGACCTTGGCCGCCCCATCAAGCAAAGCCTGTGTCAGACCGTAACGGAGGGCTGTATGCAGTCTTTTGCCGTCGAGTTCATATCTGTCCAGCCATTCTGCCATTTCTTTGAACCCGGTCAATTCCTTTCCGAGAAGCAGAGGTTTTATTCTTTTTTCAAGCAAGGGAATAAACTCCTGTGCCAAAAAAAGCGAATCCCTTCCTCCCGCTCCTGAATATTGTACCGCCGCGCAATCACCGTAAGCCACCTGACCGTCTTCCAGTAAAAGCATCACAGAAATGGATTCTCCGGCCTGTCTGATTTCCTTAAAGCCTTCTGTTACCGGTTCTCCAATATATGCAAAGCCGTCATGAACGGCTCCCTTTTTAATAGCACGCTGATCATCAAAGAAAAATCCCGTCACACCCTCAGAACACACAACATCTACAATCTTCATCCCTTTATCTCCTCCCCGGCCTGCCTATTAAAGTTCCCTTGGACACCGCATAAATATCGTCAACAACCATGTCAAAGGACAAGGGTCTTTTTTCATAGCAAGCTCGTTCCTGCAACAAACTGTTTTCGTATTCCCTTGCTTCTTTTGTACCGGGAAGATTGCCGTATTCCAAAATCCTCACGGCCCCGAGATTATCCCGGACCGGTAAGACCTTTCCTAGATTAAACTGGCTTGGGGCAAAGGGGATATCCAGCACACCGGCGGCAAAAGCCCTGACAACACCTATAGCCAGATCGCCTTCCCCCAGTTCAAGAACTTTATTGATAATACAACGGGTTTGGTTTTTGATATGTTCTTTTTCCGTCTCAACTTCTTTTGTGGCAAGACTCTGCTGATCGCAAAGCAGATTGAGGATTTGTTTGCTATCTTTAAGACCCTGAGCATTGGCTTCCTTTGTCGGAATCCCATAAGCCTCATGAGGCGTCTTAACAATGACCTTAGTGGCCTTAGCATATCCCGCTGCAACCGTGCCCCAGGCAATAACGGCAAAGGCTTTTGCTTCGTCCTCCGGGAAGCCCCCCATCCACTGGTGAAAGACGGTACTTAACTCAATCTCATAACCGCCGGAAGCAAAGTATTCCCCCGCTAGTTCCTCCAGCGCTCTCATCGCAGCTACATCCTGCACAAGGTTTCCGCACTGACCGTAACCCAGGGTGATGTTTTTGACACCCTGTTCCGCTGCTAACAAGCCCTCAATGATGGCCACGGCATTAGAAATGCAGGGAACTACCAAAGTCCCCGTCAAAGGCCCGAAGGGTTCCCTGTTGATATGTATGCCCATTTCCTCATAATGCCCCACCAGCCTGTCACAATACTGCCAGTCATAAATAGATTTTTCCAGGCTGACACTTTTGGCATAAGGAATGTTGTATGAAATGCCTCCGCCCTCATTAGACGTCCAACCCGACGCAAAGACGATTTCCGTCAAAAGCCGGGCATCGGGCGTTCCATGCCGTGCCTGCAAGGGCAAGTGCAAAGCCTCCAAGACCTTCCTGCAGCCCTTCACCCCATAATTCACGGCGGGAAAACCGTTTAACATCGAATGTCCGGCCTTTATACTTTCCTCTATGCCCACCTGGCACTCATGATAACGATTCTGTCGGGTATAGCTGTCTATAGTGGAAGGTAGCAAATCCGCTCCTCCCTCGTCTTGTAAATACTTAAGCAATTCAATATGCTCTTCAAGCAGAGCAACACCTGCCCGGGGTTGAACTAAGGTTCGTCCCTCGGTCTTTGCTGCGGCAAGTTTTACACAAAAATTTTGACCCTCCGGTACATTCTTCAGATAAGCGGCGGCCTCATCCCAATCGATCTCACGACCGGTCTCCCACTGCCGCAAGACATCTTCCCTCACTCGGAAGAACTCTTCTTTACTCCACTTTTTATTCTTTAACATCATCACATTACCTCACACTATTCTTTTGAGATACTTTTTCATTATCCGTAACGCCTGCACCGGATAGGCATTGGATAAAAGACCCATGGCCGATAAGATATATGAACTATCGAGCATCAATTGCGGTTTTTGCGGTATCAAGCGTCCCTCACCAAAACCGCCTTCCAACGTGGCCTGTAAAATTCTTTGAGGGTCACGCCCTTTAACTAAAACACCCCCAGTACCAATAAGACAAGAAACCCCTCTAAGGTCTTTTCCCTGAAGGGCATAAACCAGTCCGGTAGGTGTATAGTGCCTTTCAAGCATTCCGGCATGGCGTTCCACAGCTATTTGTGCAGCAACAGCCCCCAGTGCTGCATCAAACTCGAAATCGTCATCGTTGACAGGGATCCTGTCAATCTGTTCAGACAACAATAAACATTTTTGTTCGATATCACTATTACTTCCTGTATAGTATTTTCGTATTCGCTGATAACCGGCCGTCTGCCATAAAGAATAAGCGCTTACTCTCATACCCAAATCACCCTCAACGGTTCGTTTGGCATAGGGTTCAGGTAAGCCGTACCAGCTGATACCCGCCTCCAACGGTTCGCCGCTGGCAATCGAATGTACATCGGTGGTAGCCCCGCCAATGTCGACGACCATCAGCTCTCCATACCCCTCTTCCTCTGCCGTCCCGTCGGCCAATATTGCGGCGGCCTGCATAACAGCGGCAGGAGTTGGCATCAATATCTTGCCGACGTATTTTTCGGCACGCTTTAAGCCCCTGGCCAAAACAATTCTCTCAATGAAAAGCTTCCTAATCGTTTGTCTGACCGGCTCAACGTTCAAGATATTAAGACGCGGCATCACATTTTCGGTAAAGCGGTAACACATCTTATGATCGGAAAAAAGCTTTTCTAATTCTTCTCTGGCCTTACTGTTTCCGGCGGCAATCACCGAAATATCACTGAGGTATTCCGCAAGCATTTTCGCATTATGTAGGATGCAGCTTTTATTGCCTCCGTCGGTTCCTCCGGCCAACAAGATGATGTCGGGTTTTTTTGCAATGATTTCTTCAACCTCATACATACCGATCTCATGATTATACGTACCTACAATACGGGCCCCTGCTCCCAGGGCTGCCCTTGCTGCCGCTTCCACCGTCAATTCCGGCACCAGCCCCAGCGCCACGATTTTCAGCCCCCCCGCAGCACTGCTGCAGGCGTATTTTTCGGTAAACTCCACAGGTATACCCCTCAGCCTTTCCTTTAGGGAGGAATAGGCCTTTTGCAACCCTATCATTATGTCTGTCTCTACCGTGGAAGGCGACTTTGCAGTGGCTAAAATCTCTTCATTTTTTACGTCCACAACCGTTAGCTTAGTATAAGTGCTGCCAAAATCAACCAGTAAAACAGCCTCCATTTTAGCTCACCTTCACTTTGCCAAGCTTACTAAGATCGATTTTTAGATCCTGCGCCAAATCCGTAATCGCAGCAGCAGGTGAGGTTCCCGGAGGATAAACCCGGTTGAAGCCCATCTTTTTATATAGGTTCTCCACCGTCTTCCATTCCTGCTTGCCCACTACAAGGTTCCCCCCTACATAAAGAAGAATCTCGCTTAAGCCTTCCTCTTCACACTTTTCCCTGAATCCCCGGCAGTCAATTTCTCCATGGCCGTACAGGGACGAAACGAGGATTGCATCAGCATCGGTTTCAACGGCTGCATTGATAAAATCCTCCTGTGAGCTTAATACACCGATATTGATCACCTTAAATCCCACCGACGAAAAAGCGTGGTCCAATATTTTGTTACCAACGGCGTGACAATCGGACCCGATTACCCCCAAGACTATGGTATTGCTCATGGATACAACCCTCCTTGTAATTTTGGAGACAGCGTCTCTATTATATGGCGACATTACTCCTTGCAATTTTAGAGACGCTGTCTCTGTTTTATTACACTAATATTCCATGCCATTTAAAAAATCCCTTCTTTTTTTTTAAAAGTTTGCATATTTTTTCGAGATATTTTTTAGGCATAAAAAAAAGCACCCTCTCTTTTCGTGACGGTGCACAAGGAAGTACAATCTGAATATTGGCTATCCTGAGTTTTACACTTCAGTCGTTATTTTTTATAACAACTTAAACTCGCTTTTATGGAAATCGATTAGCCCGTCACGTTTCATCTTGGACAGCTCTCTTGAAAGAGCACTTCGCTCAATATTGAGATATTCGGACATGGCATATCTGTCAAAAGGAATGGTAAAGGTCCGGCAGCCCTGCTCACGGGATACCCGTACCAGATACGTCATGATTTTTTCCCGTACCGTAGGTTTCAGCAGGCAGTCGATCCGCTCATGCAGTACCATCCCCTTTTCGGCAACGATATTGATATAGTTTCTCAAAAGCCGATCATGCTGCGGACAGTTGTTTTTACAGCGCATAATGAGCCCGTCAAACGGGACCGAAAGTACAGATAAATCCTCTTGGGCCTGAACCGATACCGGACTTTTATGATCGGAGCCGGCAGCCAAAATAACGCCGATTTCACTGCCTTTTTTCAAAAGCGTAATAATAATTATTCTACCCATCGTATCAATCTTGAAAGCACGGCCATGCCCCGACAGCATGATACCAAAATCATATACCTTGCTGCCTTCCTCTATAATCAATTCATCTTTCTTGTACTCCACTACTTTTGCCTGGATACAGCCAAGTAATTTTTCAATATTCTCTTGTTCGATACCCGCAAATAAAGCTGTCTGTGCTAAATCTTCAAGGTAGTTTTTCATAATATATTATGTTGCGTAGGCAACATACCTCCTGCTCGAATTGTAATATAATGCACACAAAAGCACAAGTTTTAACAATATGATTTAACAATACAAGGTGATGACACATGAATACACTCTTTACAATTATCCTTTATGTAGTGGCAACTGTTTTGTTAGTACTGTCCTTTTTAATGGACCAAAAGAAAACGCTCTTATCATTAAAAAGAGCGTGGAATATGTTTACTGCCGTCCTGCCTCAGTTTATATCTGTCCTGTTGCTCGTCGGGCTTATACTTGCGGTGTTGCAGCCGGAAACGATACAAAATATCCTCGGTACACAATCCGGTTTTTTAGGGATGCTCATCTCCGCATTGGTTGGCGCGGTTACGCTTATTCCGGTTTTGATTGCTTTCCCGCTGGTATCCGAACTTCTGAAAAACGGCGCGGGAATTGCTCAAATGGCAGTTTTTATCGCCGCGTTGACAACAGTGGGCTTTGTGACCTTGCCGCTTGAAATCCAATACTTGGGGAAAAAGGTAGCAGTTCTTCGCAATCTGCTGTTTTTTCTGTTTGCCTTTATTACATCATATTTCATGGGAGTTATGTTTACATGAAAAAACAACTCAAAAGATACTTACTGCTTGCTACTGTTTTATCGGCCAATCTTATAGTATTAATCCTCTACCCACCCGTCGCAATAAAGGCTTTGACCTTTACGGGTAAAAATTTTTTGAATTTCCTTTTTATGCTCACACCTATTTTCATTTGTATAGGACTCATGGATGTCTGGGTAGAACGGGAGATGATGATAAGGGTAATGGGTGAAAAATCCGGCGCAAAAGGAATCCTTATTTCATTGCTGTTGGGCTTGATTACCGCGGTTCCGCTATATGCACTGCTGCCTGTGGCCGGAGTATTGCTCAAAAAAGGGAGCAAAATATCAAATGTACTGCTTTTTTTGTGTTCAAGCGCAAGCATTCGCATACCGTTATTACTTTTTGAGATATCATCCTTAGGCTGGCAGTTTACCTTGACAAGATTTGCGATGAATATCTTTGTGGTATTTGCCATTGCCTTTATTATTGAAAAAGCACTATCGGATTTAAATCAACCAGGCAGGGACGTACCAGTTTTTCGCATCCAGAGGAAGTAAATCCTTGACCATACAAATAACTGCACCCTTCCCTATTTTAATTTTCACCCGGGTAATTTCCCCAAACTTCTCCGGCTCCGTAACCGGATTAAGTACTTTGAAGTGCTTGACAGCATCCTTGCCCGGTGAAGCGGACTTTTTGATTTCAATGGGATAAAGAGTTCCGTTCTCGTAAATCAGAAGGTCAATCTCTTTCTTATCCTTGTCGCGGTAATAGTACAGCGGCGGTTCTTTCCCCACGTTCAAATAGCTTTTGTAAATCTCCGAGAAAACATAACTCTCAAAAAATGCCCCTGACATAGCACCCCTTTCCAGCGCTTCAGGATTGCCCCATTTCAAAAGGTGGGCGCAAAGTCCTGTATCAAGGAAGTGAAGCAGCGGCATCTTCGTAACACGCTTCAAAACATTGTTATAATACGGCTGAACGATCGCGATAATATTTGACGATAGTAAAATAGAGAGCCACTTTTTTGCGGTTGGAGAAGATATTCCGCTTTCACTTGCGATTTCCTCATAAATAACAGGCTTTGCCGTTCTTGCAGCAACAACAGTCATGAAGTTATAAAAGGTCATCTCATCCGCAACCTGAGTTAAATCTTTGATATCCCGTTTAAGGTAAGTATCGATATAGGAGCGGTAATACGTCTCGATATCTATATTTTCGTCTGCGTACAGCTTCGGCATGGATCCTTTGAATATGCGAAAATACAGCTCATTCAAGTCAAGCCTTTTGACCACATCTGTTCGTTTCATTAGCCTATCCGGATCAGTCGTAAATACTTCAGAGGGTACTGAGTTGATTTCGCTGGTCGATAAGCCCAACAGATTGATGATACCGATACGTCCGGCTAATGTTTCACTAATATCCCTCATCATGACAAAAGATTGTGAACCCGTAAGCCAGTATTCACCGTTTTTCTTCGACTTATCCACGGCCATCTTGATATAGGGTAAAAGCTCAGGGGCATATTGGATCTCATCAATTATAAGAGGCGGCGTGTATCTTTGCATGAATAAGGCTGGATCACTCTTCGCCAAATAGCGAATATCCGGGTCATCCAATGTCACAATCTTACGATCCGGTTCTGCCAATTTTTCAAGCATTGTCGACTTGCCGACTTGTCGCGGACCGGTCACGAGCATAACCGGAAAGGTTGCGGCAACCTTTTGGACGGTTTCCTCAACCGCTCTTTTAATATACACCAACTCTCACCTCGCCTCTTTGTTATTCTATACAAAAACCCTTCATACTATTCGTCTATTCTAAAATCATATTTTATTATAGACGAATAATCTCATTAGGTCAAGAAATGATGTTAGTATATTCAGTTGCAATTTTCCAAGATGGTATGTATAATAATATCAAGTCATGATTATAATAATTACGATTTGATATCTCAGGGGGTTTTTGAAATGTTCATCGGAAGAAAGAATGAGCTTGCTTTTTTAGAGAATAAATATAATACACCGAACGGGCAGCTTATAGTTCTTTATGGACGACGACGCATAGGCAAGACCGAAACTCTACGAAAATTCTGCGCAGACAAGGAGCATATTTTTTACTCTTGTACTGAAAGTACCGATGAGCAGCAACTGAAATCATTCAGTAGACGCATGCTCTCAAAAGATATCCCTGCCGCAAAGTATATCAACGCTTTTTCAGATTGGGAGCAGGCGCTGTCCAGCATTTCGGAACTTGCCGGAAGCGGTAAGAAACTACTAGTTATAGACGAGTTCCCCTATATGGTCAAAAACAATCCTTCTATTCCATCACTCCTGCAAAATCTCTGGGACAGTCACCTAAAAAACGAGAATATCATGATCATTCTTTGCGGCAGCGCCATGTCATTTATTGAAAAGGAGGTTTTGGCTGAGAAGAACCCCCTTTATGGAAGGGCAACCGGCATTCTCAAGATGAATGAAATGGACTTTTACGAAGCTATTGAATTTTTCCCGGATTACTCTAATCTTGATAAGATTGCCGCTTATGCTGTGCTGGGCGGTATTCCCCACTACCTAAAGCAGTTCTGCCAGGATAAGAGCCTTGAGGAAAATATCAAACAGAGTATTCTGCAGCGGGGGAGTATCCTTTACAGCGAAGTGGAATTTCTTATGCGACAGGAGCTGCGGGAGACTACGGTTTATAACACTATCATCGAGGCGGTTGCACTCGGCAATACAAAACTCAACTATATTTTTCAAAAGACACAAATTGGTAAAAGCAAGCTGACGGTTTATCTTAAAAACCTCGTAGAATTAGGTTTGATCCGCAGAGAATTCCCTGTATCCGACGGCATAAAGAAGCAGGCAAATATCCAGCATGGCCTATATCAGATTACCGATAACTTCTTCCGCTTCTGGTATGCTTTTGTCTTCCCAAATATCTCTGAATTGGAGGCCGGTGACGCAGACGGAGTCTACAATCATGCCATTCAACCGATGCTGGAGCAATATACCTCGCGCATCTACGAAGATGTGTGCAGAGAATACTTGCGAAGGTTAAACCGCCGAAATGCCTTACCCTTCCGCTTTACATTAATTGGACGTTGGTGGAATAAAGACACAGAAATCGACATCATGGCCACAGACCGGGATAAAAATAAGTTCATCCTCGGCGAATGTAAATTCAAAAACGCCGCCTTTAATCTTTCGGAATTAAATTCTGCACTGGCAAAATTCAATCCTAAGAAAAAGACGGCAACCTTATACTATTATCTGTTTTCAAAAAGCGGATTTACCCACGATGTACAAAATATTGCTAAGGAACGGGATATAAAACTTGTGTCTTTGGACGAGATAAATCTACTCCGATGACTTTATCGCATCAGCATTTTCATCCTTATTTTAAGAATCAAAGCAATCATAGTATTGTTTCCAATAGGAAAAAATAAGCTCAATGAAAGAATAGACAGTGTCATATTAAAATCAATAACTTCCACCATTTATTATAAATATATTTATAATAATAGTTGACAATAATGAAGGTAAGTGCTACTCTTATGCTTGAAAGCAGGTGGTTTTATGCCAGTTACAACAAAGGAAGGTATCCTGAAGGTTTTGACAGCTTATAATCCGTGGTGGAAAACGGGCATAGTCAATCCAAAGTTTGCTAAAACATATAAAAGATTTGCTTTTTATGAAGCAATGAAGTGTTTAAAGCGGACTAAAATTCGCCGTTCTGTTGTTCTGACGGGAACACGTCGCGTCGGAAAGACAACCATACAATATCAGATGATTGAAAGCCTGCTAAAAAGTGTAATTACTCCAACGAAAATTATCTATATTTCGATGGATCATCCCATGCTGAAGCTGAGCGCTATCAACGAGATATTAGATTGTTATCACGAGAATATTTATGCCGAACAGGACTGCTACTACTTTTTTGATGAAGTTCAGTATGCCCAGGATTGGGATAAGTGGCTAAAAACCATTTATGATATGCAGCCGGACACAAAAGTAGTGGCCACCGGCTCTGCCAGCCCCGTTTTAATGAAAGGAACAAATGAAAGCGGAGCCGGTAGGTGGTCAGTCATCCAGGTTCCCACCATGTCCTTCTATGAATACTGTGAGCTGATGAATATTGAGAAGCCTGATTTGACTCCTTCCGTCAATGTCACCTCCCTGCTCCATAAGTCCCAGCAGGAGCGAACGCAGATCATGCTGCAACTATCAAAGGTTTATAATCACTTTGCGCGTTATTTACAGATTGGCGGCTTCCCGGAACTGGCACTGGCAGACAACGATTTAATGTCCCAACAGATATTGCGTGAAGATGTGGTTGACAAGGTCTTAAAAAGAGATCTGCCCTCTCTTTATCCTATCCGAAATTCCACAGAGTTGGAGCGCATCTTCCTTTACCTTTGCAATGTATCGTCTTCTATTGTATCCATTGAAGCTATTGCTAAGGAATTGCAGGGTGTCTCCCGCCCAACTGTAGAAAACTATATTCGCTACTTAGAAAGTGCCAATCTGATTTATCAAAGTTGGCCAATTAATATGGCAGGAAAAAAGATACTGAAAGCCAGTCCTAAAATCTACATCGCGGATGCGGCCCTTCGCAACGCAGTTCTAATGGATGATTCCCTTCTCACCGATCCGGTCGAAATGGGCAAAGTAGTGGAAACCTCTGTTTACAAGCATGTAGCGGCATTCTATTATCAAAATACAACCTCAATCGGTTACTATCGAGGCGGACGCAAGGACAAAGAAGTTGATATAGTCGTTGAATATTCCAATAACAAAAACATCCTGATTGAAGTGAAATACCGAGAAGGTGCACCCATTACCAATAATGACGCTATCTGCCGACTCTGCAAAGAAGCATCCGCCGCAATCATTATAACCAAAAATGCAAATGACTATGGTCTCCACAATACTGCTGATGGCAATGAACTCATTCGTATTCCGGCTTTTGCCTTTCTGTATTTGCTTGGCCATGCAGAAAAGAACGGATACAAAGGTATTGAATGAATGCAGGCACAACCGAAAGAATTAATGAATCCAAACGGCGGCTCAAAAAAAGCCGCCGCTGTTATTGGATGCACAAAAAACGGCACAGCTTACGCCATGCCGTTTTTTATTGTGGATACAACAAGGTTCCCGGGACCCAACAGCAATCTTTGATTGCTTTGTTGGGTGGGGTTCTTATTGTGAATACAACAAGGTTCCCGGGACCCAACAGTAATCTTTGATTACGTTGTTGGGTGGGGTTCTTATTTATGCCTCTTAAAAAGTTCCTGCCAGATATCCTTTAAGTCAATCTCACAGTCTCGTAAAAGCACCAGTATATGATAGAATAAGTCCGCTGTTTCGTAAACGATTTCCTCTTCTTTTCCACCCTTGGCCGCAATAACGACCTCCGTGGCTTCTTCGCCCACCTTCTTTAAGATCTTGTCGATGCCTTTTTCGAATAAATAGGTAGTATAAGACCCTTCGGGCAGCTTTTCCTTTCTCTCCTTAATGAGAGTCTCCAGGTAGGAAAGCACCGCCCAATCAAAAGATACGGCCTCCTTGTTTTCCATCAATGACCTGGAAAAGCAAGAGAAGTTCCCTTCGTGACAAGCTACTCCGGTTTGGTGCACCTGAACCAGCAAGGTATCGGCATCACAGTCGTAATAAATCCCCACTACCTTTTGGATATGACCTGAAGTCTCACCCTTGGCCCACAGAGATTGCCTACTGCGGCTGAAAAACCAGGTCCTGCCGTCCGCCAAGGTTTTTTCCAAGGCCTCCCTGTTCATATAGGCAACCATCAAAACCGTACCGCTTTTCACATCCTGGACAACGGCCGGTATCAAACCTTTTTCGTCAAATTTTAATGATGCTATCTTATCCGCGGTTACCATCATAACCTGACAACAACTCCCTTGTAATGGAGGTATTCTTTGACTTCTCGGATCGTCATTTCATTAAAATGGAAGATCGATGCCGCCAATAATCCGTCAGCCTCACCAAATTCGGCACCTTCATAAAAATGCTCTTTGTCGCCGATCCCGCCGGAAGCTATTACCGGAATATTGACAGCCCGGCTCACGGTGCGGGTAAGAGCGATATCATAGCCATCTTTTGTTCCGTCCCGGTCCATGCTGGTCAGCAGTATTTCTCCTGCTCCTAAGGACTCGGCCTGTTTGACCCAATCGACAACATCAATACCTGTGGGCTTGCGACCACCGTGAGTATATACTTCCCAGCTATCCTCACCCCTTTGCCGAGCATCTACGGCAACAATGATACACTGGCTGCCAAAATGTTCGGCACCTTCTCTGATCAGTTCGGGTTTCAAAACAGCGGCTGTGTTTATAGCAACCTTGTCGGCTCCTGCCTTTAGTATTTTTTTCATGTCTTCGACCGTGCGGATACCGCCGCCTACTGTGAAAGGAATAAATACCTTTTCCGCAACTTGTGAAACCACGTCGATGATAGTATCCCTGTCCTCAGCAGATGCGGTAATATCGAGGAATACCAACTCATCGGCTCCGGCTTTATCATAATACTCCGCCAGTTCGACGGGATCCCCGGCATCAATCAGGTTAATGAATTTTGTACCCTTAACCACACGACCCTTGTTTACATCCAAACATGGAATAATCCGTTTTGCAAGCATTAAGCTAACCCTCCATAACCTTAAGGGCATCTGACAGGCTAATTGCCCCTGAATACAAGGCCTTACCCATAATAACACCCTCGACTCCATATTCCTTAAGCAACCTCAAGGCACGTAAGTCGTCCAACGAAGATACACCACCGGACGCTATTACCTTTAAACCGCTTGCCTCGGCAAGCCCTTTCGTTGCTTCCATATTAGGCCCGCGTAACGTTCCGTCACGCCGGGTATCGGTAAATATAACCCTTTTTATACCAAGTTCCCGAATTGTCATGGCTAGCTTTTCTATAGTCATTTCCACCGTAGCCTCCCAGCCCTCAATGGCTACCAGCCCGTTCTTTCCATCAATCCCTACAACGATTCGTTCACCATATTCTCTGCAACACTGCCCAACAAGCTCCGGAGAGAGAATCGCAGCGGTTCCGAGTATTACCCTGTCTACTCCAATTTCTAAAACTTCTCTTACTGTTTCCATGGTACGAATGCCTCCGCCTACCTGCAAAGGTATCTTTACCGCTTCCAGCATATCCTTGATGACATCAAGGTTTTGCGGAGAACCGGTAAAAGCGCCATCCAAATCAACTACATGCAGTCTCGAGGCCCCCATCCTTTCCCAACGCCGAGCCATTTCCACCGGCTCGTCCGAATAAATAGTTTCCGTACCTAACTCACCCTGTACCAGGCGTACACAGCTGCCATCCCTTAAGTCAATGGCTGGGATTACCTCCATTGTCGACCATCTCCTTAAAATTTCTCAATATCGTCAGCCCGATCCTACTGCTTTTTTCCGGATGAAACTGAGTTCCCACGATGTTATTAAAACACACAATCGCCGGAAATTCTACCCCATAAATCGTACTGGCTACTATTTGTGACGGATCACAACCACACGCCTGGTACGAATGAACAAAATATACATAGCTTTCCTTCTTGACACCTTTGAGCAACGGATGTTCGCAGCTTGGCATCAACGTATTCCAGCCCATGTGGGGCACCTTAAGGCCGGGAGGAAACCTCCCTACCCGACCGGTAAGAAATCCCAAACCTTGATGTCTGCCGTATTCATCGCTTTCTTCAAAGAGCAGCTGCATCCCCAAGCAAATACCCAGAAAAGGAGTCCCTGCCGCAACCGCTTCCTTGATAACCGGCAATAAGCCAAATTTCTGCAGGTTCTCCATTCCCTGGGGAAATGCCCCTACCCCTGGCAGGACAATTGCCTTAGCCCGCAATATTTCTTCTTTATTGTTTGTGACCAGGGGTTTAAGACCGGCGTGTTCGAGTCCCTGAGACACACTTGCCAGATTTCCCACCCCATAGTCAAGCACTACTGTTTTCAATCACAGTACCCCCTTGGAAGAGGGTATATCTTTACTTTCAATCCTTACAGCGCTTTTTAAGACTCTGGCCATTCCTTTAAACACAGCTTCGGCAAGATGGTGAGAATTCTCCCCGGCCAGCTTCCGGATATGCAAGGTAACTCTAGCCTCAATCGCAAAGGCTTGCCAAAAAACCTGCACCAATTCCGTATCAAACTCCCCTATCTTTTCTGTTGTAAAGTCGACGTCATAAAACAGACCAGGCCGTCCGCTGACATCTACGACACATAGCACCAGAGCCTCATCAAGAGGCAGCGCCAACGAGGCGTAGCGCGCTATCCCTTTCTTGTCACCCAGTGCCTCAAGGAAAGCCTTACCCACACACAGTCCAAGGTCTTCTACCGTATGATGGTTGTCCACCTCGTAATCTCCCTGTACCTCTATCTTCAGACTGAACCCGCCATGCTTGACCAGCTGCTGCAGCATGTGATTCAGAAAACCGCTGCCACTGTCGCCCTGTAAGGTTCCATCTCCTTCAAGGCAAAGGCTCAGCTTGATATCGGTTTCGCTGGTCTTTCTTGCCACCATGCCTTTACGCATTCTTCATACCTCCTCTTTTTTACAACGTATGTCCAGAGCAGCACCGTGAGCCGCCAAGCCTTCGGCTTTTGTTAACACCGATACCGGTCCGGCCGCTTGCAATAATCCTTCTCTACTGTAATTGATTAGACTTGAACGTTTGCAAAAATCATCCACCGTGAGAGGCGAACTGAAACGAGCCGAGCCGCCGGTGGGCAAAACGTGATTAGGACCTGCCCAGTAATCACCTAAGGGTTCCGGGGAATAAGGCCCTAAAAAGATTGCCCCCGCATGTTTGATTTGGGCTAAACAGTTCCACGGCTCACAAACCAGCAACTCTAAATGCTCCGGAGCAATAAAATTCGCCACCTCCAGGGCTTCCGCCAGGTCTTTCACCACAACTACCGCTCCGTATTTTTCCAAGGCTTCCACAGCTGTTTCACGGCGGGACAGTTTTGTCAACTGCACGTCCATCTCAGTAATTACTTGCTCCGCCCAACGGCTATCGGGTGTTACCAAGATAGCCCGAGCATGGGTATCATGCTCGGCCTGTGATAATAAATCAGCAGCCGCATATGCCGGCTCTATGCTTCCATCACCAACCACGACAATTTCGCTGGGCCCGGCTAGCATATCGATACCGACTTGACCAAATACCATCTTCTTGGCCAGGGTTACAAAAGCATTGCCCGGCCCCACGATTTTATCGACGGGCTTGATGGTCTTTGTCCCATAGGCAAGAGCGGCTATGGCCTGAGCCCCGCCCACACGATAAATCTCGTCAACACCGGCTTCCTTTGCTGCCACCAACGTTGCCGCTGGCACTTCCTTATTCTTCCCGGGAGGCGTCACCATGACAATTTCTTCAACACCCGCCACAACAGCCGGCAGGCAGGTCATCAAAACGGAAGAAGGATAATTGGCGGTACCACCCGGTATGTAATGGCCGACCCTTTCCAAAGGCTGAATAAGCTGTCCGACAATCGACCCTTGTTTATCCTGATCGAACCAGTTCTTCTGTTTTTGCAAGGAATGAAACCGCAGTATGTTATCCTTAGCCTGCCGCAAGGACTCGATAAATGCTTCTTCGACCTGCCCATAGGCCTTTTCGATTTCCTCTTTCTTAACCCGTATATCCCCCTCTTCAAGCATACACTTATCAAAGGAGGCTGTATACTCCAGCAAGGCTTTGTCTTGGTCTTTTTTGACTCTTTCCACGATTTCACTGACTACGTTCCATATTTTCCCATCCTCAAAAAAAGACGTTTTTATCCTCGCACGGGCTTCCTCCGAGGGCCATTCGTATCTTTTCAACAATGCCTTCACACCCCCTTTATCCCACCAACTGTTTGATTCTATCGACAAGATCATTGATTTCTGCAGCCTTCAAGCGATAACTGGCCCTATTGACGATGAGACGCGCCGAGGCCTGACCAATCTCTTCCAAGGGCACCATGTCATTTTCTTGCAAAGTTTTACCCGTTGAGACTATATCTACAATAAGCTCCGCAAGCCCTACACAAGGAGCAAGCTCAATATTACCATGCAACTTAATTATCTCTCCCTGCAGTCCCTTTTTACTCAGGTATTCTCCGGCAATAACAGGAAATTTTGTGGCGATACGCACTCCCTGGTTCCAGGAGAAATTACCGTTGACATCCAATTTTTTTCTCGGTGCCGCCACAACAAAACGACAGAACCCGTATTTTAAATCGACCATTTCGTACAGGTCTTTCCCGGCTTCAATGATGCTGTCCTTACCGACAAATCCCAAATCGGCAGCTCCGTGTTCGACATAAGTGGGAATATCTGTGGGACGGCAGACAATAAAACGTATCTTTTTTTCTTCATCCGTAAACACCAAAGCACGTGACTTATCGGAAAAGCCCTCGATATTGAAACCTACTTTGCTTAGGATATCGGCGCTGGGTTCAAACAGCTTACCTTTGGGCAGGGCTATTGTAAGATTAAATTTCATCATTGCTTCCTCCCTTATACCAGACAAGCTCGGCATTTATGCGAACCGCATGCCTTTCCGCTTCTTCTTTGTCACTTGCCGTAAAGCTGACTACAGCGGCATTTCCCTTTGCTCGCAGCCGCCGGGCCTTTTCGACCATAGCCTTCCTGACCTTTTCATCACCGGCTCCGGCTAATAAGAAGGTTTTCCCTCCGGAATCCTCCTCAGCCTGCAGACTCAAAAGCAGCCTTTCAATCCCCAAAGCAAACCCTGTTGCCGGACATTTCTTGCCAAACAACTGCAGCAGATTGTCGTAACGTCCTCCGCCGCCAATAGGATATCCCAGTCCTGCCGTATATATCTCAAACACCATACCGGAATAATAGGCCTGCCGCCGCAAAGTGCTTAAATCCACCTGAATAAAGGACTCATATCCATACAAACCAAGTACTTCTGCCATACGCTTTAACTCATTTAAGGCCCTCTCTATACCCTCGGGTAGCCCCCCGTTGATTTCGTTTATTCTCTCCAGCGGAACGGGATGGGTCAACAGTCGAATCAATTCCTCCTGTTTTTTTGCTTGCATTCCCGCCTTCTCAAAAAGATGGCATAATCCGGCAAAATCCTTTTCAAGGATGAGGCTTCTCAATTCATCCAGATCCTCTTCCATCCAAGATAATCCTTCCTGCAAGCCTTCCAATACTCCGGTGTGTCCTAAACTCACCGTGAACTCCTTTAAACCGATGCACTTGAGTGCTTCAATGACAAGAGCCAGGATTTCCCCATCGGCTTCAGGCCCTTTTTCACCTATCAATTCCACCCCAACCTGATTGAATTCTCGGAGTCTTCCTGCTTGCACGTTTTCATATCTGAAGACCTGCCCACCGTACATGAGCCTCAACGGAGCAGCAGACAACTTTTTGCTGCCCAGGACCCGAGCGATAGGGATCGTCATCTCCGGTCTAAGTGCTAAGACGCTGCCATCACGATCTACCAGTTTATACAACTGGTCGTCACCGGTCTGTTTTTCTCCTTGAGTAAGTATCTGGCAATATTCCAACAGAGGCGTTGCTATCTCCCGGTAGCCCCATAATGATATTTTCTCCATGATGCAGTTGATCAGGTGTCTTCTTCTTTCCGCTTCACCGGGGAGCCAGTCACGCATACCTGCCGGAATTCTTAAGTTATTGCCGTTTTTCAATACGATCACACCTTCGTCTCTTTAACATTTTAAAGTAATAACACGCTAATATGTTAACACAATAATATAGTAATTGTATGAATTGAAAAATGATTTGTCAAGCAGTATTTTCTCCCAATTTCAACTTCCCCAGGCAAAAACAACAGGCCGGAGATACTGCCGACCTATCATGTAATGAATATTAATTTATTCTTATTCAGTTTCATTTTCTCTTGTTTCCACTTTTCTTTCCTGAAGCCGGTTGAGAACCAACCTGTACCCATCGGCCCCGAAAAAGAGACAGCGTTTGACCCTGCTGACCGTAGCGGTACTGGCCCCGGATTTCTCAACGATATCGGTATACGTCTGGTTTTGATCCAACATTTTGGCAACCTCCCACCGCTGGGCAATGGTCTTAATCTCACCGATGGTACAGATATCCTCAAAAAACCTGTAACATTCCTCTTTCGTTTCCAACAGCAGGATTGCCTCAAAAAGTCTATCCAGTATTTCACTTTTCAAACGGGAGTTATAGGTCATGACAGGGCTTCACCTCTCTTTTGCTATAGTACTTTCGCATTTCCCCGGTAAATCAGCCCTCGCAGTGGATCGACCGTAACCAATTCCGACTGTTTCAATTTGGACGTGGCATTCTTAACGCCCACAATAACCTCAATGCCAAGATTGATTCCCATTATCGCTCCATCCGAAGTAAGACCTCCCTCTTCCGTAATGAGAGCTGCCGCCTTTTTTAGAGCAGGCATAAAATCACTATCAGCCGATACGGTTACAAGAATATCCCCTTTACCCACCTTTTCTATCGCTTCAGCGGGCTTTTTAGCAACTACCACTTTCCCGGCCACGGATCCCTTGCCGATTCCCGTTCCTCTGGCAATCACTTCGCCTACCGTATGGATTTTGATCAGGTTTGTGGAACCGGGTATTCCCACCGGGACCCCCGCAGTTATGACTACAAGCTCTCCGTTTTTGACATAACCAGCCTGAACCGCCGTGTCAACAGCAATTGTGATCATTCCATCCGTGGTTTCGCTTTCCGGCGAAATAAGAGGATAGACCCCTTTTACCAGAAGCAGATGCTGCCGTGTTTTATGGTTTGGCGTTACCGCAACGATCGGCACCTTGGGCGAATACTTGGAAACCATACGTGCAGTCGAACCGGACTTTGTTGCGGTTATTATCGCCGCCGCTCCAAGGCTATGGGCCGATGCACAGGTAGCATAACTAATGGCCTCTGTGGTGGTTTGCGCCACGGTCGAAGCCCGTTTTTTGCTGAATTCCTCCCAATCAAGAGATTCTTCAATCCTTACAGCAATCCTGCTCATGGTCTGTACTGCTTCCACCGGATACTTTCCTGTGGCCGTTTCAGCCGAAAGCATAATGGCATCTGTCCCATCATAGATGGCATTTGCCACATCGCTGGCCTCCGCCCTGGTCGGGCGGGGGTTTTTAATCATTGACTCCAACATTTGAGTGGCGGTAATAACCGGCTTGCCGGCAGTATTACATCTGCTTATCAGCTTTTTCTGAACGATGGGGACCTCTTCCGCGGGTATTTCAACACCAAGATCTCCTCGTGCCACCATGATCCCGTCGGAGACTTTGATGATTTCATCCAGATTTTCCACACCTTGTCGGTTTTCAATTTTAGAAATGATATTGATGTCGGAATCGTACCTTTCCAACACCCTCCTGATATTAATTACGTCTTCGGCGTTGCGAATAAAAGAAGCCGCAATGATATCAACGTCCTCTTCAATTCCCAGCCTGATATCGTCAATGTCTTTTTCCGTAAGCCCCGGTAAATTAACATTTACTCCGGGAATGTTCACTTTCTTTCTATTACTGAGTTCTCCGCCGTTTTCGACCTCACAAATTATTTCCGTATCCTCCACTTTTTTAACACGCAGGGATATCAACCCATCGTCCAGCAGGACTTGGTTTCCTACCTCCACATCCTCCGGCAGTTTAATATAACTGACCGAGACTTCTTTTTCCGTCCCGGTTATTTGCCGTGTCGTCAGAACAAATTGATTTCCCTCGCTTAACTTTATTCTCCCATTTTCAAAAAAGCCCACCCTTATTTCCGGACCCTTAGTATCAAGCATGACGGCAACCGGTATACCGGTGTTTTTCGAAGCCTGACGAATCGAAGCAATGCGGCTGCGATGCTCCTCATAAGTACCGTGTGAAAAATTAAGACGGGCTACGTTCATACCGTTGACCAGAAGTTTTTCTAAAATATCTGCTTCTTGACTTGCGGGGCCTATTGTACATACTATTTTTGTTTTTCTAATAACCGGAGCAGGCAAGCTCCTTCACCTCCTGAACCAAAATATCAGTCTTCTGTAAACAACTTTGATGTTTAGACAAATAACTGGGAATTGTTAATTATTTCATGAGCTTCTTCCGCCTCTAATTCAGGGACCATCACTTCATAAGAGCCCGTTTCGCTCATGAGAGGAGCACCTACTGAACGTAAGGACACCAATAATCCTTCGCTAGAAAGTAATTGTTTTATCTGTTCTGCCAATGTTCTGCCGGAACAAATATAAACAACGGTCCACATTAAAACGGCCTCCTTTCCTATTCCCCTGAATCCAACGAACCATGCTTAGAATAGATACGAGCCTTCCCTCTTATCTTAATAGCCGATGTATGCTCGGTAAATTGAGCTATCATCACTTCACCTGTATCAAGCTTTTCGGAGTGATGAAATTTTGTATCCTTTCCCCTCGTCAAACCAATAATAGTAACGCCTTTTTCCAAGGCCTTGATGATGATATAATCATCCGGGGAGCGATAACCATTTTCTGTCATTTATATCCCTCCTAGTCTGACAAACCATATTTTCTCTTAAGACTTTCTTCTACCAGGGGGGGAACTAATCCTGTCACCCTGCCGCCCAAACTCGCTACCTGTTTGACGATGCTGGAACTCAAAAAAGCATAGCGATCGGACGTCATCAAAAATACCGTTTCCAAGTCATCGTTCAAATGTTTGTTTATCGTTGCAACCTGCATTTCATACTCAAAGTCGGAAACGACTCTCAACCCCCTTAGCAGGGCCTGAGCATTTTTTTTCACCGCGTACTCGACAGATAAACCCGTAAAGCTCTCCACACTGACATTCTTCAAATGACCGACGCTTTCCTTCATTAAGTATAACCTCTCTTCTAATGTGAAGAGAGTATTCTTGTAATTATCTTCGGCAATACCGATAATAATCTCATCAAACAAACCGCTAGCCCTTTCCAAAATATCAATATGTCCATTAGTCACAGGATCAAAAGTACCCGGATAAACAGCAATACGCACCACTTATCCCCTCCAATAATCTCCTTACCTTCCCTCAGCTATTTCGCGACCATTGCCGCATAATCCTCCTTCTCGCTGAAAAAACTACCTAATTATTAAAATAGCAGGTTTTTAGCCTTCTTAATGCTCACCGCTTCCTTTCCCAGATACTCTTCAAGTTCTGCCAGCAGCTGCGGGGTAATAGTAACCCAATTTCCCCTATCAGAGGCAATCAATTTTTTCTCGCCGGGATAAAAAAGGTACAAGGGTGTATCCCCGGGATACTCGTTTAATATTTTCAAAAGCCCGTTTAACGTTCTATCTTCTTCATACAAAGGCATTTTTAAATAAAGAGTCTCTCTGTTATGCTTTACTGCTTTTGCCTCCAGCATACCCATTTTCTCCACAAACAGCTTGACTTTTTCCTCCTGCCGGTTTACTCTGCCTGTTACAATTACCGGTAAATCATTTTGCAGATAGTTGTTGTATTGTGGCAGAGTTCTAGGAAACACCAGAGCATCAACACTGCCGGTCAAATCTTCTAAAACGAAATAGGCCATGGTTTCTCCTCTTTTTGTCACACTGCGCTTTAAGGCTGTGACCAGTCCTGCCAGAATAACCTTCTCGGAATCACTGACCTGAGACAACCCTTCCACAGTATGGCTGCTACATTCCCTGATGACTTCCTTGTATTCATCCAAGGGATGCCCACTTAGGTAAAGACCCAGTGTTTCCTTTTCCATTTGCAATATTTCTTTTTTTGTGTACTCTCGCACATCAGGCATTGATATTGGCGGATCATTTATTACACCACTTCCCGTCAAATCAAACAAGGAAAGTTGTTTGGAATTCTCCCTTTCCTGCCGGGCTATTCCCAACTCAATACAGGCATGTGACACCTGTAACAACTGGGCTCGGGAGGCATGTATCTCTCCAAAGGCCCCGGCCTTAATTAGGTTCTCTATGACCCTTCTGTTGACCTGTCCCAAATCCACCCTGGCGCAAAAATCCTGCAGGGAAGAAAACCTTTCTTTTTCCCGCTCCGTAATAATCGCTTCAATCGCCTGGTGACCAACCTGTTTGATAGCCGCCAAGCCAAAACGGATGCTGTTCCCGCTGACTAAGAAGCTTTCTCCGCTCTCATTAACGTCGGGCGATAAAATATTGATTTTATTCTGCCGGCACTCTTCAATGTAAAAGGGAACTTTATCCTTGGTTTCTATCACGCTTGTTAATAAGGCTGCCATGAATTCAACGGGGTAATGCGCCTTAAGATACGCCGTTTGATAAGCCAAAAGAGCATAAGCGGCGGAATGACTCTTGTTAAAACCATAGCCCGCAAAATATTCCATCAGATCAAATATTTTGGCGGCAGTATTTTCTTCGATCTCGTTTTTTTCGGCCCCTTCGATAAACTGTTTACGTAGCCCGGATATTATCTCCGGCTTCTTTTTTCCCATGGCACGGCGCAAAAGATCTGCCTCTCCCAGCGTAAACCCGGCCAGCTCACTTGCAATACGCATGACCTGTTCCTGGTAAATGATTACCCCATAAGTGGGTTTAAGGATCGGCTCCAAAACAGGATGAAGATATGAAATCGCCACCTCGCCGTGCCTGCGCTTGATAAAATCCTCTATCATACCGCTGCCTAAGGGCCCCGGACGATAGAGAGCAACCAGCGCAATTATATCCTCAAAGGTCTGGGGTTTCAATTCCCGCAGGATACCTCTCAAACCTACACTTTCTAATTGGAACACACCGATGGTGTCGCCTAAAGACAACAACTTGTAAGTATCTTCATCATCCAGGGGTATTTCGCTTAAATCTATCGTCTCACCCTTGCTGTTTCCGACAAGCCTTACCGCGTTATTTATGACAGTAAGGGTTCGTAACCCCAAAAGGTCCATTTTCAAAAGTCCTATTTCTTCCACGGCTTCCTTGGCAAATTGAGTAGAAACAAATCCCTCCGATGTTCTCTGCAACGGTAAATATTCTACCAGCGGTTTTTGGGAAATAACCACCCCTGCGGCATGTGTTCCCGCATGACGAGGCATCCCTTCCAAAGCCTGGGCTACTGAAAGAAGCTCCTTGACGGTCTCGTCATTGTTCATCATTCCGACCAATTCGGGAGAAACCTCTAAAGCCCTTTTTATCGTCATACCCGGCTCCCCCGGCACCAGTTTAGCAACCTTGTCCACTAGTGAAAGAGGCACTCCCATTACCCGTCCGGTATCACGAATGGCTATACGTGCAGCCATCGTACCGAAAGTGATGATTTGTGCGACCCTGTCGTGACCGTATTTCTCCACAACGTACTCTATCACTTCGCCTCTGCGCTCATAACAAAAGTCGATGTCAATATCCGGCATGCTGACTCTTTCCGGATTTAAAAACCTTTCAAAAAGAAGATCATACTTCAAAGGATCAATATCGGTAATCTCCAGACAATAGGATACAAGACTGCCGGCGGCCGAACCCCTGCCCGGTCCGACAAAGATGCCTTCTTGCTTGGCATATTTGATAAAATCCCAGACAATGAGAAAGTAACTGCTGTAGTCCATTTTTTTGATAACGGAAAGCTCAAAGTTCAACCTCTCCTCATGGGTCGCCGTAAGCTGAGAATACCTCTTTTTCAGTCCAATCCGGCAAAGTTCCTCAAGATAAGTGTCAACCGTAAAACCGTCGGGCACCTCGTAAAAGGGCAGGTGGTTTTCTCCAAAGGTGAAATCCACAGTACATCGTTCGGCGATTCTTTCCGTATTGGCCAGTGCCTCCGGATAATCACCGAAAAGAAGCCTTATTTCCTGTTCCGATTTTAAGTAAAACTCGTCCGAGCCGAACTTCATTCTTTCTTGATCCTTTAAAGTCTTGCCGGTCTGAATACAAAGCATAACATCCTGCACAAAGGCATCGCTTTTTGTCAGATAATGGACATCATTGCTGGCAACCAAAGGAATCCCGCTTTTTTCTGCCAGGGAAAGCAATTTGACATTGACTAACCGCTGTTCTGCCAGGTGATGGTCCTGCAACTCCAAGAAAAAATTTTCACTTCCGAACATTTCCCGATATAAGAGCGCTGTCTGATAGGCCTCATCCTCTTTCCCCTGCAACAGCAGAGTCGGTATTTCCCCGGCCAGACAGGCAGACAGGGCAATCAGACCTGCACTGTATTTACGTAAAAGCTCCCTATCAACTCGGGGCTTGTAATAAAATCCTTCCAACCAAGAAACCGACACGATCTTAAGAAGGTTGCGATAACCTTCTTCGTTTTCTGCCAGCAGAACCAAATGATACGGTGAATCATCCTTTCCCGCTGCCTTATCCCGTAGCGAACGGGGGGCAACGTACACTTCACAGCCAATTATCGGCTTTACTCCCGCCTTTTTTGCTTCTTTATAAAACTCCACAACGCCGTACATGGCACCGTGGTCGGTAATAGCAACGGCCTCCATCCCCAACTCTTTCGTTTGCCTGATCAAGTCAGGTATCTTAACAGCTCCGTCCAACAGACTATAACAAGTATGTACATGCAAATGAACAAACCCCATCGTTTATCCCTCAATCCTTCCAATCTTACTCACCTTTAATTGTACCAGATTCAAACTAATATTCTAGTGGAAGTCGTACCGGGGTAAAGGATAAAACAGGCGGAAAGCCGCCCCACCGCAGCCTTCCGCCTGTTTCGTTTAAAAAACAAATCAGATTTGAAACTTTTGCTTTATCTCTACCAGTTCCTCGGCAATTCTTGTCAACTTCTCAGAAGCTCGATTCACATTTTCAACATTTTCATCGGTTTCCTTGGCATCCTTGGCTATTAACTGTATCCCCTCCGCACTTTGACTGATACTCGCCGTGATTTCCGTAATAGCGCTGCTTACCTCTGTGACCGCATTCAATACTTCATTTACCATCTGTGATGCCCCATAAGTCGTTTCATAATAGTTGTTGGCATCTTGCTTGTATTTATCGGCTAATTCAAGATACCCTCTATAATCTTTTTCCACATCAGTGTTCATGAATTCGAGCATTTTTTGCACATCTTCGATTAACACGGAAATCGTCGCCTGTACTTGAGACGTTAAATCCTTGATTTTTACCACCGTATTAGATGATTCTTCCGCAAGGGTTCGTACCTCCTCGGCAACAACAGCAAAACCACGTCCGTGCTCGCCCGCTCTAGCCGCTTCAATAGCTGCGTTTAAAGCCAGTAGATTCGTCTGCTCGGCAACACCTGAAATCAAATCGGCCATTTCAGAAATTTCCTTAACTATTTCTGCTTTCTTGATGGCTTCTTTCATCTTTGTATCAAGTGTATTGGCCACCTCTTGACTGTTCTGCTGTGCTTGAACTATTTCCTTATGTACCTTCACCGCTTTTTCTTCAACCTTCTTAGCATTTTCGCTGGTTTCCAAAAGTTTTTCGTTCAAACTGCTCACAGAGGCATTCATCTCTTCACTGGAAGCCGATATTTCTTCGGTCGAAGCCGAAACTTCCTCAATACCGGAGGAAATTTCGTCAGTAGCAAGTGAAACACCTCGCATATTCACAGCAACTTTTTGGGTAGTATCATTTAGTTGTTCGCTGCTGGCACTCAACTCACCGGCAACGTTTGCGACCCTAACCAGAATATCTTTGACCGCCTGCTGTACACCGTCAACGGAACGTGCAATCTCACCCATTTCATCTTTTCTTTTTAAATATTTATCCTTCATACGCGTTCTATAATCACCTGCGGCAATTAACCCCAACTGTTTCGTGCATCCCTTCAGAGGGTCAACAATTGCTCTAATGATCATAATGGACATTAATAAAGTAAGTAATATTGCCGCACCTATTATAGCGGTCAACACCGTCATCGCAAGGGCCGCCTCTTCCACGTTATTTTGATTGATTTCCTCAACTTCCTTACTGAGCATTCCGGCCAAATAATTTAGATTGCTATGGTATCCGTCCATCATAGCCCTTACTTGTATGTACTCTTGATATGCTTCTTCGGCTTTAAGATCTTTGGCCAAAGCAACTACCTTATTGCGCCGTTCTATAATATTTGACCGGGAGCTCTTCACTGACCCAAGTACCGTCAGTTGGTCTTCATTGAGGTTCATCTCCTCCAATTTATTGATATCTTCTTGTGTTATATTATTGCGTTCTACAATATCCGTTGATGCACTCCTCTGCGAGGCCTGGTTGCCCTGCAGGGCGTGCATAACAATCTGTGACAGATTTGCCTCATTTCCTGCCTCCTGAGCTCGCATATCGTTAATCAACTCTATCGGCTTTAGACATTCTTCATACATAAAGGTTACCCGCCCATTCGCTCTTTCGTTTAGGGTATAAGCAAAATAACCCAGTGAACAAACTATAATAATGACGATTGTTGAGAATGCCCATATCTTGGTTGTTGTCCTCATTCTACCTAACACCTTTTTCCCTCCTCCTTCTGACATTAGTCCTAAATTTTTATATTTTAATTGCTTCGTTTATTTTACCACAATATTTTTCCCATAGATGAATTATTTTCTTTATTTTTTTTATCTTTTAATCTGAATTTTTTAAATATGCTTTATGTTCGCACCACCACAAGTATAACTGCAAAAAAAAGGAGGCCTGTTAAGGCCTATAAATAAAACACACCATATGTGCGGCTATTTCTTAACAAATCTCAAGCTTAAAATTCCTTTAACCTTTAACTTGCTGTTACAATATACGTTTAAGTCCACCACGCACGACTTCTTCTCATAATTGATTATTCTTGCGTAGGCATCCACTTTACCGCCTACTTCCAAAGGTTCCATATGATACATAGTCATTTCATTTACGAAGGTATCCATCTTTAATTGCTTTCTTACCGCAATATATGCTGTCGTTGTTAAGATCATAGCTATCACGCCCGGACTCGCCGAACCGTATTCATTTATCATAAACTGAGTTATCTCACCTGTCAACCGGGTACCTTCCTCCCACTTTTCCAGTTTAAAGCCGCTCATCACCAGGTTATCAATAGTCTCTCCCACTTGAGGCTGCTTTTGCATTTGTTGAAAAGCCTGCAAGATATCCTGACGGCTCACCACGCCAATCAAACGTCCTTTTTTAACTATCGGCACGAGTTCAAAGCCTTCCCATAATAAAACTCGGGATAAATGCGTAACCAACATCCGGGCCTCAACTTTAAGCACATCGGAAGTCATTAACGACAAGACACTGGTATCCTTGTCCATCCCTGCTACATCCACAGCCGTTATGATACCGACCACCATCATATTCTGGTCTACTACAGGAAAACGACTGTGCCCTGTTTGTTGAGACAAGCGATGCCAATCTTCCACGGTATCGTCGGCTGTAAGATAATGAACATTGGTCACCATGATATCTTCCACGAGCAGCAGTTCCTTTTCCGTCAAACGTTCATAAAGCGAACGGCTGAGTACGGAAACCGCTTCAAAAGTATCATAAGGTGAGGAGATAATGACTAAGCCCCTTCTTTGGGCGGCATCAATGACATCCTGAGAGATTTTAAAAGCCCCTGCAATAAACAAATGGGTGTTCCTTTCAACCGCCAGCACCTGCAATTCATAAATATCCCCAACTATTAAAAGGGCATCACCGCTCAAATACTTCTTTAATACACCAACGCTGTTACTGCCTACAACAAAACGGGAAGGAACAATATCTAAACAATCCTCCCCGGTCAATATCTCACCGTCAACTATCCTGGCAATCTCCCGCAGCGTCAGATCTTCTATTTCTCTTTCCTCTTCTGACTGTATCCTAATTGTCCCAACTTTGGGAATCGAACTTACCAGCCCTTGGGACTCGGCACCTTTAATAGCACGATAAGCAGTACCTTCACTGACCTCAAGTTCCCTGGCAATTTGACGGACAGAAACCTTAGTATTAACATTCAACGATTTAATATGCCTTATTATCTGTTCATGCTTTGTCAGGTCGGTTCCCATTTCACCAATACCTCTCGTCTCTTTTTCCTGTTACTCGATTTCTACTATCAAGAACAGTATATCAAATCGTCCAGCCTGTTACAATATTCTTTTTTATCGGTCATCGTGTAGTAGAACAGCATTCTTTTTTCTCCTAGCCATTAGCCCTCCGATCCTTCCGGATTCCTCCGCAGTCAACTCTCCCCAGCCATGCTTTTGTATCTTCTCCCACAAGCCTAATTCTTTGGCGATTTCATACTTTAATAGTTCTTGTTCCGTCAGGGTCTTTTCGCTTTTTACCTTCATTTTTTTACCCTTCACTCTGCTTCTCACCCCCTATTTCCTGAAAACCCGGCTGAAACTATTATTATCATCCTCTGTCCCTGCTATTACCCGCTATCATTTCATATCAACTTTTCGTCATAAATGTTCAGCATTCCCATCCTGTCGATCCGTTTTTTTATTAGCTCAATGTTTATAGTATATAAGCCTCTTTCTTTCATACGGGCAAAATATTTTCCTCCGGAAAAAGTATACCTATTTTTTATTCCTTCAGGATCCCTTGTCATTTCATTTGTGTAAGCAATAATGTCACCTACGGCTGTAGACCGCGGCAATTCAAGGAGAGGCATTCCTAAATAGAGTCTGACACTGTTGTGTCCGGCTAAACTACCCGTGGCTATAGCCTCTGTATGTCCGACAAAAAGCCCGGCTTTTTCCCCTGCGCACAGCAAGTTGGAAAGTCCCTTGACCTTCAACGTATTGCTCCGAGGCGCCATGGAAAGGTAACGTATGGAGTTGCCTTTTCCCCCCGCATATGGATCGTCATAGCGCGCGTATTCCAAACCCGGTATTCTCCTTAGCTTCTCTAGAGGATAAAACGAAGTCATTAGTTTGACATATCCCGTATCTAAAAGAACCAGGTTTTCTGCATATTCCTTCAAAGCGTATTGTTGACACACTTTTAATTCCAACTTCCCCATATTGACATCCTCGGGCGGAACCGGCAGCACCAAGACCCCTTTTTCATTAAGCTTATCGACCAGCTCCTTGCTCAAAGATTCCTTGTTTAATTTGCATGAACCGCTCATTGCCCCGTAAGAATCGTCTCCTCTTTGTCCTAAGATGTCCTCTACTCCGGCTCTTTGACTAATGCTGACACGAGGTCCAAAGGCCGGACAACGCAAAATACACATCGAACAACCATTTCCATAGCGCAGGCAGTTCCCCATCGGACCTGTGGAACCCGTTGTCTCGATGAATACATCACCTTCAATCCATTCCTCGCCGGCTGTCAAAACACCTGTAATCCCTGAACAAGTCATCCTTACATCAATAGCTCTTGTTTCAAACAATATATCGATTCCCATTTCCCTCAACTTCTTGCGAACAATTGGCTCGACCTTTATCACGTCATAAAGGCTGGCGTGCTGATGCCCGGGGAAATCTATGTTTTTATGCCGTGCCACCTGATCCGTGATATCAATCAATTCCCGAGCACCCAAAAAACAAATCTCTTCGGCAGCCGTATACCTGCCATTATTCCTCATTATTCCTCCGACATTACCCAGGCCTAAAAGCAGGTCGGTCTTTTCCAGAACCGTCACATCGGCACCGGCTTTTTTAGCTGAAATAGCGGCCGCGCAACCCGACCATCCCCCGCCAATTATTACTACCTTGGCCATGACAAAACTACCTCCCTCTGAATATCTCCCGTGGATTTATCTGTGTTTTACAGGTTCTTATTCTACTGCCGTCTTGCAGTCGAACTTGGCAGCTGCCGCATATTCCTTCTCCGCAACAGAACTTGGCATTATTTGAGCAAGCAAACATTATGTTCCCTTCTAAAGAATCTATTATTTTAACGATACCCTCATGAAGCTTTTCTGTACCCCCACTGTAAATCAAGCGGATTTGCCTTTTTGCAGCAACCTTTTGGATATATTCCACCGTATCCTTTGGTATTTCCAGACTATTCAAATCCAGCACCTGCTTGTTTGCAATCTCGCAGGACATCTCCCGTAAATACTCCTCCGCAATATTGATTCCTAATCTTCCCTTGTCAAGAATTATTGTCGCTTCATTCCCGGCTGCAAGCAGCTTTCTGGCCACATTAACAACGGGGCTTTGTCCTACACCCCTGGCAATTAACAACACCCTACTATTCCGCAATCCTTTAATATATTTAAGACCCAATATTCCGTTCCAATAAGGGCCTCGTAAATAGAACTCTCCGCTATCAGAACTCAATGCTTTTGTTTTCGCCCCTTTTGTGTGTATCACAATATCGATTGTGCCTTCTCTACCATCAGCAGCCATCACAGACATGGGAGTATCAAAATAACCCGGTTCATTCACGTTTCTTAAAAAAACATATGCCCCGGGCTGGTTCAATTCCCTGGCCAAGGTCGTACTAACTTTTATCCTGCAAAGCACCACGCCCTCAGTGATTTGCCGTCTGGATATTATCCTGCATAAATGATCTTTTCTTTGTTCCTTTATTCTTGACCCATTCCAAATATATTCCTGGTAAATACAGACACCTTTCCAGTTTTGACAATCGCAAAACTCCCTCCCCTGCAATTGCGAACACATGATGCAATCGCCGGTTTCTGCCAGGAAACAAGGGCAATATTCCGTGCCGGCATCGATGCAATCCAATACCTGATGCATTATCATCAACGACCTCCCTTCGCTTATTAAATTATTAAAATAAGCGAAAAAGGTTACTCCGATGTTGCCTTATACTTTCTTAAAGTATAAAAAAAGCCTTCAGATGAATTTCACTCCATCCGAAGGCTTTTTTCGTCCTTTATGGTCTGTGGTGCCTGTTCGCCAACCGGGATACAACCGTAACAATCGTGGCCACAATTAATGCAGCGACCAGTAATACTGCCGCAATTGCCAGCAGAATAGTAATGTATCCAAAACTGTTCTGGAATTTCCCTGCAACCTTATCCCAAACCGAGATCTTTTCTTTCTCATAAAGAGTAAAGAAAAGGTCATTTTGGGGCAAATTGCTTAAGGTTATGGAATAAAGATTTTCTCCTACCTTATCCAGTTCAATACTGCTTTCTATAATATAGGGAGCTGTATCCGGGGTTATGATTTCGATATTGAGGTTTTGAAAATCCGCCCAGTTATCGGCAGGGTTCAAAATATAGTCAAATGTGTATTGGGGTTTGGCAGTTTTGGTCATATCCATCGTCCCGGTCGTCATGTAACCGACACTTATCTCTTTTTCACTTTCGGGAGGAAACTCAACAGTATATAAAAGAACTAAGACACGTTTGCTGTTCTCTACTGTTAATAAATCCTCCCCGGGAATATATCCCATGTTATGCGAAAAATGCTCGTCAAGATACCTTGCATACAGATTATACAGCTGAGTATCAATAATTGGAGCATCGTCTGTTACCCTGGTATTCTTTTTAATATACTCCGATAGATAAGCCTTTACCTCTACTTCTCTTTCGGAAATATGATAAGCATAGGCATCGGTTTCCTCTTTGAGTTCGCCGTCGGTATAAGCTTTTACGGTAAAGTCAAGATCTTCACCTAAAACAAATATTTCTAGAGTCTCCGGTTCATAGCACCAAGCGGCAATTTTTGTTTTTTTATCATGACGTTCATAGCGATTAAATCCCTTTGTAATCACTTTAGTTCTTGCAAAGTCAAGATTAAAATCAACTGCCAGATTTATTCTCTGCTCTGTAGTCGGGCTTGCTTCAATCGTATAGAGTTTACCCTTTTCATTGGCCGAAAAGCTTTTCGCCTCATAGAAATCATTAGTAAGACTGCCTATGATATCGGCAAAGGCAAGACTTGGATCCTGAGTATTTTGTCCAAAAACTTCCTCTCTTTGCACCGCATCCCCAATATAGATATCATAAGGTAGCAGGGTACCGCCGTCAGTTATTGAAATATCTGCCTCAGACAGGCTGTCAAGTGCTTCAATATAGGGAAAGGCCATTTGGACCGATTGCGGTTTGTTTGTTGGATTAAGCATTCTATAGGTCGCACTGACTTTTCCGCTAATCGTATAATCAGAGCTATCCTTTTGATCGGAAAAATTAAAAACAAGGTCTTCATTTTCCACCGTAATCTGAGAATCCTTATCTACCGCCATCATTTCCGAAGATGGGTAACCCTGCCAAAAAACAGGACCGGAATTAGCAAGGGCTTCAGTAGAAAAACAAAAGATAAGAGTCAAAAGAAAAATACCTGCTAGAAGTCTTCTCAAAGCAATCACCTCTTATCTGAAGTTAATCAGTATCTCTACAATTTCCGATTTGCTGCCTATGCGCATATCAGGCCCCCAATTTCCGAGACCGCAGGTTACAATCAACTGCAGACTATCTTTTCTCAAATATCCCCAATCCTCTTCAAAAAGAAGACCGGTAAGAAGATTGGCCGGGAATAACTGTCCACCGTGCGTATGCCCCGAAAGCTGCAAATCAACTCCTGCCTTTTGAGCCGCTTCCAAATCGGTAGGTTGGTGGCTTAAGAGAATAACCGGTAAGCTTCTGTCAATACCCTCCATAATCTCGTCAATATCAAGATGGCGCGCATCACTTCTTCGCTTTGCCGCCGGGTCATTTTTCCCCACAATGTAAAAACTGTCTGCTACTTTGACATAGCTATCCTGTAAAACTTTCAGATTCCCCAGTTCCAACAGGCTTACGGCATCCTCGGTCATGGCTCCGTAGAATTCATGGTTGCCCAAAGAGGCAAATACACCCATAGGGGGTGTCAGGGTTTGTAACTCTGAAGCCATATCATTATCCAAAAAACACTTGAAATCTTGAATAATATCCCCCGGCATCAATACCAGATCCGGCTCCAGTGCGTTTACTTTTTTGATCGTATCCCTCAAACGTGTATTCCCAATAATCTTTCCCAAGTGAAGGTCACTGATCATGACAATTTTTAATTGTTTAAACTCACCCGCGGTCTTAGGAATATCAATATCATAACGACTCACACGAGGGGTACGGGCATTCCAAGTCCCATAAGCAAACAGCATAATTACCACAAATACCGCTATCAGCCTGACTCCATGAATCATATCAATACTAACGCTGAATTTTGTTAACTTAATTAAATAACTGGATATATCAATGGCAAAAAACACACAAAATAAATATAGCATGGCTGCCATCCATAAATATCCGAAAGCATTCAGGATAGTATTTGTAACCGCAGGCAGCACTCTCCCAAAAACTCGCGCAAATACAAAAGAATTAGACAAGACAACAAAAACAATCCAATAACAGTATACATTGAGCGAAGGCAAATAATAACTCAAGGTTTGCAAGAAACGAAGACCCACGTAGTAATAACTAGGCAGTAAAATAATAATCATCATGCCGAAAACAAAATAGAACATGCTTATCCCCTTATCATACTAACCCTCAAGATCCTCATTTAAGTCAGGATGCCAATAGAGGGTCTGTTCATGCTCTACAACCCCCCGGAATTCCGATAATAGCTTAGAATATCTAAAAGCAAAATTAAACAACAAATGTATCTCCGGCTTACTCCTGTCATAAGAACGCAGAATTGCTTTATCGGGATAAAAAAGATACTGATAGTCTCCATCACGCCAACCTAGGCTGATATTACCTATCACCAGATAAATGTTTCCCCATTCGTCAATGGAAAAATCATTCAGGATGCCCCTGCCGGTTTCCAGCAACCCCACCCGGAAACTGATAGCATGGTCGTGTTTCCCCATAAAAGTAGAAAAATGTTCAAGTATCAGCCGACAAGGCAGACTAATTTCTTCAATCAGTCTCCTTTCGGTCGTCAATCTTTCAATAAGATTCTGTAAACGTACCATCTGGGGATGATTTTCTTCATCCGGCTGCTTATATTTCTCCATGAACCCCCGGATAGTATTGGTTATCTCCTCGAACAGTTCTAAATGCCTCTGGTCGCGCTCCAGCCGTTTCTCCATGAGCACCACTCCTTTTTCTCTCCTACCTAATCTTAGTATACACCATTGGGTTCAAAACGACAAAAAGAAAAGACCCGGCAAAATACCGAGCCGTACTGTTCTTATGGTCGGGATGACAGGATTCGAACCTGCGGCCTCCTAGTCCCGAACCAGGCGCGCTACCAAACTGCGCTACATCCCGAAATAACACCTCGAGCACTATTGTACTCAAATCGGCGTCACTATACTATTATATGTATTGAAAAAGGATAAGTCAATTGTTCTGCTACAAAAATGACAAAGCCACCTTTTTCGGTGGCTTTGTCATTTACTCACCCCAACAACTACAGGGATAGTTCCTTTTGATATCTTCACTATTTTCCTCCGCTTCCAAACGTCTTCCTAATTCTTCTTCAATTTCCCGCAGTATTTTTTCGCTCATATCCAGGCCTCCTTTGTATACAGTATTCCTGTATACTGTATTATTGTATAACAACCTATTTTACTTGCTTTTGTTATACAACGGGGTCTTTCGTTTATTATATAGTCCCCACTTATATCTTGCAAGGTATTAGCTTAATATATACTGTATACTTGTCACGGTCACCCTTTATTTTCCATCATATTTAACTTGTTTTTACACTATCTCTATTAACAAAGACACATATAAAGGAGCAAAACACAGTGTACGAAATAATCCTGCAAAGCACTCTGGCCGGACTGGCAACAGTCTTAGGCGCACTTATTGTGATTTCTTACGGACACCCCGGTGAAAAAACCTTGTCCATTCTTTTCGGATTTGCCGGTGGTGTCATGACAGCGGTAATAATCTTCGACCTTATTCCCTCTGCCTTAGACTTTGGCAATGTTTTTTCCACAGCAGCAGGGTTCCTCTTAGGGCTTATTCTTATGCGTTTATTAAACGCCGTTATCTCTGGTTTCACAAATTCCCGTTCGGTTAACAGTTTAGCGGGAAGCGGAAAGTTTCTTAAAATGGGTTATTTAATTGCAACAGGTATTGCCCTTCACAATCTACCGGAGGGCATGGCTATCGCTGCAGGCTATGCGGCTCAGGAAAATCTCGGTCTTCTGCTTGTTCTTGCCTTAGGTACCCATAATATACCGGAGGGAGTAGCCACAGCAGCACCCCTGGCTAAAGGCGGTATGCCAAAAGCAAGAATTGTTCTCATCTGTCTGTTGACCAGCATATTTACTCCATTAGGCACCTGGCTGGGCTTATTGATGGTTTCGGTCTCCCGCCATTTAATATCTTTACTCTTAGCTCTTGCCGGCGGAGCAATGACCTTTATCGTTAAAAATGAGCTACTGCCCGAAGCTCGACGACACTACCCACTAAACGCCGGATTTGGCCTTCTGATAGGATTTCTTTTATTTCTTCTTTTCCAATTGGCATGCTAAAATGGATAAAGAAATACCACAAACTACAATATACGGTAGGTGAAGTTTATGTCGGACGGTCAAACTCAGGTGCATTTATGTTTCGAGCCAATTATCGACAAGCAGGCAGATATCCTGATCCTGGGTTCATTGCCGGGCCCTGAATCGTTAGCAAGCGGTGAATACTATAAATATACCGGTAACAGCTTCTGGAAAATCGTCTTTGCCTTATATGGAGCAACACCGCCATCTGATTACTGTGAAAAGTGCGCCTTCTTACTGAAAAAGAAAATCGGCTTATGGGACGTGTTTCATTCTGCCTCGCGGGAAGGAGCTGCTGATGCGGCGATAAAAAATGAAATCACCAATGATTTTACTTCCTTCTTTGCCACTTATCCTAATATCAAAGGCATCATCTTTAATGGCGGGAAGGCGAAAAAAGGGTTTAAGAAAGCCTATCCCTCTTTTTTTAAAGAAATACCGCATGAGACGGTATGGTCAACCAGCGGCGCATGTGCAAAAACCTTCGCAACTAAATATGAAAACTGGAAAGAGGCAATAGATCGTTTGCGAAAGTGTAAAAATACCCCTTCCTGCAAATAATGTAAAGGAAACTTACTGCAGATTAAAACATAATAGGGGTTAATAATAAATGGAACAAACACCGTATAAAATTCCACGTTTACTTTTAATTGGTGCCTTTACAGGCTTTATTAACGGTCTTATCGGTATTGGAGGAGGTACGATCCTCGTTCCGGCGATTGTTCTTTTGCTGGGTGAAAAACAACATACCGCTCACGGAACTTCCCTGGCTGTGATACTGCCTACGGCTATTGCCAGCAGTTACATATACCACAGCAACAGTAACCTCGACCTCTTGCTGGCCGTTAAAATCGCAACGACCGGTATATTCGGAGGGTACTTAGGGGCTGTTTTGATGGAAAAAATTCCGGCCCTCCGCTTAAAACAGCTTTTCGGTGCCTTCATGATTATTGCCGGAATAGGGATGGTTCTCTAGTGCTCATTTATTTGATTGGCCTTTTGGCCGGTATCCTCAGCGGTATGGCCATCGGGGGAGGAACGTTTTTGGTCCCGGCCTTAGTATTTTTATTGGGTATTGAGCAGCATACCGCCCAGGGAACGTGTTTGGCGGCTTTTATCCCAACAGCTGCCGTGGCCATCATTACGCACTACCGGCAAGGGAACGTCAATCTGCGTCTTGTCCTTTATCTGATCATCGGAACCCTGTCTGCGGCAATATTTGGTGCCTCACTGGCCAACACCTTCGATGCAGCCAGCCTTAAAAAAATTTTCGGTTTCTTTTTGATAGCTATGGGGATTTATGAATTATGCAGTGGGACTAAAGGGAAAAATGATCAAAATAAAAAGGGCTAGGTAATCACCTAACCCTTAATCACCTAGTCCTTTTCATTCTATTTCAACGGTTTCTGTTTCAGCATCCCAATCTGCCTGTAATTCCAAATTCTCAACGATAAATCTTAAAGGGACAACCGTCCTGTTATTGATTAATTGAGCAGGTACATCTATTGCCATCTCAACATCGTTCACCAGAATTTTGTTGTCATCAATTTTTAAAACTATTTCTTTATCATCTTTTATCAAAGTTATGGTTTTTTCCTCAGCATTCCATTGAATTGAAGCTCCGAGGGCTTTTGAAAGTGCCCGCACCGGGATTAATATGCGCCCCTCCTTTATCACCGGAGGGGTATCAAATTTAATATCCCTGTTTTTAACAAGAACGTTGGTCACTGGAATAGCTTTGATCCCCTCTAATGTCTCGAGCTCTTGGGAAAGCAAATCTAATTCATTCAGTTCCTCTTGGGTATATTTTTGCTTCATAACTTCATGCATAGACTTTATTTTTTGTTTCATTTGTTCTTTGTAAGCATTTCTTTCTAATTTAAGCTCTTCTATTTGAGCCTTTAGGCCTTCTCCAAGTTCGCTATCTTCTTTTTTCTCGACCGCTTTTAATTGTTTTTCCAACATTTTTATCTGATCTTCAGTCTGATCTTTTAACTCTTCAATAGCATCTTTTTCCTGTTCGAGAATATCCTTTGTCTGTTCCCACGGCTTGATTTCATCACCGTCTTCACCATCTGAGCTAATATTTTCTGCTTGGGCATCATCAGTACTTTCGTCTGCGGTTGCAACCGCGGCAAATGGAACTACAAAAAGAAGTAACAAGACCAACAACACTACAACTGAACTGTTTAGTTTTTTCATAATATCGTCTCCTCCTAGATTTATTCTTATCCTGTTGGGTCTCGGGAACCTTGTTGTTTCACAATAAAAAACCCTGCCCGGATTACCAGACAGAGCAAATCGGCTTGACCCGCTACTTATCTTCGGTAACCCGGCTACCTTGGCAATACCTTCAGGCCCGTGGCTTTGCGTCCCCGGCTTTCACCGGGTTTGCCTTTTCGTTGTTCCTTTCTCTATATTCTTTATTAATGTATATTTCCCTCTTTTATAGTTTCTGTCCGGCTATCCAATCATACGCTCTCTTCACCGCTTCTTTAACTCGAACAGGCGACGTACCACCGTAAGTGGCGCGTCTTGCCACCACATTATCCAGTTTCAGAGCGTCATAAACATCCTCATGAATGTATTTTTCACGACCGTTTTCCCCGTTTACCTCTATTTTTTCCAATACCCGCAAGCCTTCCCTCAATTCTTGAAGCTTGAGCTGTTCCAAGGATTTTCCCTGCTCAATACAATAGTTTACAAGGTGCCCTACCACGTGGTGAGCGTCGCGAAAGCCCAGACCCTTCTTAACGAGATAATCGGCCAAATCCGTTGCGTTGGAAAAGCCCTTCCTTGCATTGGCGTACATAATTTCCGCATTAAATTTCATGGTCTTAAGCATAGGCGCAAAAACAAGCAAGCATTTCTGCACGGTATCAATTCCGTCAAAAAGGGCTTCCTTGTCTTCCTGCATGTCCTTATTGTAAGCGAGGGGCAATCCCTTCATAACGGACAACATGGTCATCAAATCCCCGTAAACCCTTCCGGTTTTGCCCCTGATTAGCTCCGCCACGTCGGGGTTTTTCTTTTGCGGCATAATGGAAGAACCGGTGCTATAGGCATCATCAAGCTCCACAAAAGCAAATTCCTGGCTCGCCCATAGTATGATCTCTTCACAGAGACGCGAAAGATGCATCATGATGACAGAGGCTGCGGCAAGAAATTCTATAATAAAATCCCTGTCGGAAACACTGTCCATGCTGTTCTCCGAGACGCCTGAAAAACCAAGCTCAGCAGCAACTTTATCTCTATTCAGCGGAAAGGTTGTCCCAGCCAAAGCGCCGGCACCTAACGGCATCACATCGACTCGCCGGTAACAATCACTCAGGCGCTGATAATCACGCTTGAACATCTCCGCATAGGCCAGCAAATGATGACCGAGGGTGATAGGCTGAGCAATTTGCAGATGTGTAAAACCGGGCATAATCGTTGCTGCCTGCTTATCAGCAGTATCAACCAAAACCTCCAGCAGTTCCAGCAATAGCTTTTGTGTGTTTGTGATTTCGTCTTTTAAGTACATCCTGATATCCAAGGCAACCTGATCATTACGACTCCGTCCAGTATGTAACTTCTTACCCACATCGCCGACACGCTCAATCAAGAGCGTTTCGATATTCATGTGGATATCTTCAGCTGCCAAAGAAAATTTGACCTTGCCTTCTGCGATATCCTTAGCGATCGCTTTCAGTCCCTCGATGATCCGTGCGGCCTCATCCTTCTCGATAATGTCCTCGGCTCCCAGCATTCCGGCATGAGCTATACTCCCTCGAATATCCTGAAGGTAGAGCCGTTGGTCAAAGCCGATGGACGAATGAAAATCCTCGACCAAGCTGTTCGTATTCTTTTGGAAACGACCTCCCCACAATTTCATAAGTCATACCCCTCTTCTTTACTTCAGCCCTGCTTTTTGTTTCATCAAGGCCTGGACCTTAAGCGGCAAACCGAAAAGATTGATAAAACCCTCCGCATCCTTTTGGTTATATACGCTGTCCTCACCAAAGGTTGCAAATTCTTCGCTGTACAGCGAATAAGGAGAAGATATACCTGCAGGCGTACAATTACCCTTATACAGCTTCATTCTTACCTTTCCTGTCACCGTACGCTGTGTCACGTTAACAAAAGCGTCTATGGCTTCTCTCAGCGGATGGAACCAAACCCCGTCATATACCAACTCAGCATAGCGCTGGGCAATCACTTCCTTGTAGTGCAGAGTTATCCTATCCAGGGTAAGTAGCTCCAGTTCCTGGTGGGCCTTGATCAGCACCGTTCCTCCGGGAGTTTCATATATCCCTCTTGATTTCATCCCTACCAAGCGATTTTCAACCATATCCACGATGCCGACCCCGTTCGCACCGGCAATTGTATTAAGACTCTCCAACAATTCGACCGGTCCAAGCTTCTTCCCATCCACAGCAACCGGTATCCCTTGTTCGAATTCAATTTCTACATAGCTCGGAATATCCGGGGCTTTTTCCGGCGGCGTTATTAACAACAAGACATTATCAGGCGCCTCATTTGCCGGATCTTCCAGTTCGGCACCCTCGTGACTGAGGTGCCAAATGTTGCGATCCATGCTGTAAGGATGTTCCTTACTCACCGGAACGGGAATATCCCGTTCTTTAGCATATTCGATGGCCTGTTCCCGTGATTTGATGTCCCATAACCTCCAGGGCGCGATAATCTTCATCTCGGGCGCTAAGGCTTTCACCGTAAGTTCAAAACGCACCTGATCGTTACCTTTACCGGTTGCTCCATGAGCGATTGCTTCCGCTCCTTCTTTTTTAGCGATTTCCACCAATCTTTTCGCTATTAGGGGACGGGCAAAAGACGTTCCCAACAGGTATTTCCCTTCGTACACCGCTCCGGCTTTCAGAGTCGGATAGATATATTCCCTGATGAACTCCTCTTTTAAATCTTCGATATAAAGCTTCGAAGCTCCTGTTTTGATAGCCTTTTCCTGCAAAGGGTCAAGTTCTTCTCCCTGTCCCACATCGGCGGCCATGGCAATAACCTCATATCCGTAATTCTCTTTGAGCCAAGGAATGATTATTGATGTATCTAAACCTCCGGAATATGCTAACACGACCTTCTTCATCATATTTCCCTCCCTGAATTATTACATTACAGCGGCCAAAATGGCCTTATGGGCATGGAGCCTGTTTTCGGCCTCATCAAAGACAACAGACTGCGGGCCTTCCATCACTTCGTCAGTGATCTCTTCGCCACGGTGAGCAGGCAAACAGTGCATAACAATAGCGTCTTTTGCGGCTAACGCCAGCAACTCACTGTTTATCTGATATCCGCAAAAAGCCTTTCTCCGCACGGCGGCCTCTTCTTCCTGTCCCATACTTGCCCATACATCAGTATACAACACCTGAGCGTTTTTAACAGCTTCCCGAGGATTGCCGATAATTTTGATCTTGGCAGCATCTTCAGCCAACTCCTGTGCTTTGCGAACAACGTTCTCATCCGGCAAGTAGCCTTCGGGGCAAGAAACCACGACCTCCATCCCCATGATGGCACCGGCTATGAGCAAGCTATGTACCATGTTATTACCATCACCAACATAGGCCAACTTCAATCCTTTCAAAACACCTTTATGCTCCCAAATAGTGAGCATATCGGCCAGCGCCTGGGTCGGGTGATAATCATCGGTTAACCCGTTGATAACGGGAATATCAGCGTATTTCGCCAGGTCTAATACCTCCTGGTGGCTATATGTTCTAATGAGGATTCCGTCACAATATCTGGCCAATACCCTGGCCGTATCCTGCAGTGGTTCTCCTCGTCCTATTTGTAAATCTTTTTTACTTAGAAACATCGCCTGCCCGCCTAAATGATGCATAGCAACCTCAAAGGAGACCCTAGTCCTGGTCGAAGATTTTTGAAAGATCATTGCCAAGGTTTTCCCCCTGTGAAGCTCGTGAGGAATGCCCTTTTTTTGTTTACCTTTTAATTCCTTCGCCAGTTCAAGCAGATGCCACAGCTCTTTCTCACTGAAATCGGCCAGCGTGATAAAATCCCTGCCCTTTAAATCCACCCTAATCACCCCTTACTATTTTCTATCATGCTCTGAACGTATCATTTCACAGATGTGCTTTTCAGTTACCAGTCTTAGACCCGTCAGAGCCAATACTTTGACAGCCTTAATCAACAACTGATCCCCCCACTCCCCACCGGCCGCTTGTGCAAACTCTGCGCTATGCATAGTAGCAGGCGCTCCCTTGTGCGTCAGGAAAGGATGAATTGAAGGAACCACTTGACTGACGTTGCCTAAATCCATCGCCCCCATACTCATACACAACCCGGCAGGACAAGACATTCCTAAAAGTTGTAAACTTTGAGCAAAAACACCGGCTAGGGTCTCATTTGTTCGAAATGGCAAATACCTCTCTTCAAAAGTATCTATCGCCACTGAAGTATTTGTAGCCAGCGCTATTTCCCCCGCCTGTTTTCTGAACTCGCCGTTAATCTTATCCAGTGTGTCCTCATTGATGCTTCGCAGATAGAAACGTGCGGTTACAACTGCCGGCCTGATATTGGGCACTAAACCACCCTCCACAATCACGCCCTGCACACTGCTGAATAAGGGCAATCCTGACTTCCATTTCCTAATCCTTTCGAAAAAGCACAAAAGGGCTTCCAGGGCATCTCCTTTTTTTTCCCCAGACCCGCTAAGGGCAGAATGGCCTTCTTCACCGTAAAAGCTCACTTCCAGGGCATCCAAGGCCAAAGAGGTACAGCACACCGCATCATCTACCCCCGGGTGAAACATCATCACAGCATCAAGCCCGTCGAAGCAACCGCTTCTCAGCATCGCTATTTTCCCCCCGGAAGTTTCTTCAGCCGGGGTCCCTAACACGCATATCTTGCCCTTATCGGCAGGTAATACTCGTCGCAGAGCTACCGTTGCTCCGACACCGGCTGCCGCAATCAAATTATGACCGCAACCGTGCCCTATACCGGGAAGAGCATCATACTCCGCCACAAAACCAAGAGCCGGGCCCTCTTTATCACCGGCACAAGCCACAAAAGCTGTCGGCAAACCGGCAACACCTTTGCATACCCGAAAGCCCGCCTGCTTGAGAAAAGAGGCTAATCTGCCAAGGGCATAATACTCCGCATTGCCCTGTTCAGGATTCTGATGAATATCATGACTGATATCTAACAACATCGGACGCAAACGGTCGATAACCGTGAGTACTGCTTTTTGCTGTGCCTCCAAAATGTCACCTCAAGATAAGCTATATGTCATACATATGCTATCTTGAGGTTCAATATTTCATAGAAAAGTTCAGGTCAAAAAGTGCTGTAAAGCTTCCTCGATAATCGCTAATGCTTCATCTATTTCATCATATGTAATATTCAAAGGAGGCACTAACCGTAAAACCTTTTCTTGTACGCAGTTAATAATCAAACCTTTCTTTTGACAGTACTCCTGTACAGGCTTGCCTGCTATGGTAATTTCAATACCTACCAAAAGACCCATTCCCCTGATTTCCGCAATCAATGGATTATCAGCCTTCATGGCATTTACTTTTTTCTTGATATATGCCCCTTTTTCTTCTGCTTGGCAGAAGAGCTTTTCATCGATGATGACTCCAAGTGCCGCAAGTGCCGCTGTTGTAGCCAAGGGATTGCCGCCAAAGGTCGAAGCATGTTCGCCCGGTTGGAATGTTACCGCCGCTTCACCTTTAGCCAGCATCGCGCCGATGGGTACACCTCCGCCTAAACCCTTCGCCAGTGTCATAACATCCGGTTCGATGCCATAGTGTTGATAAGCAAAAAGCTTGCCGGTACGTCCCAACCCGGTTTGGACTTCATCAAATATCAAAAGCAAATCCTTCTCTTGGCATAGTTTTTTGACACCTTTAATATATTCCGAAGCACCGGCATACACGCCGCCTTCCCCTTGCATAGGCTCAAGCAATACGGCACAGGTTTTTTCCCCTACCGCTTCCGTCAGGGCGGCAAGATCATTATAGGGCACATGTACAAAACCCGGAGTAAGGGGTTCGAAACCCTGATGATATTTGGGCTGACCGGTTGCTGTCACAGTCGTTAATGTCCGACCATGAAAGGAATTATCTGCCGTAATGATTTCATAACGGCCTGAACCATACTTGTTAGACGACCACTTTCTGGCCAGCTTAATGGCCGCCTCATTGGCTTCCGCCCCGCTGTTGCAGAAAAAAACATTCTCCGCAAAGGAATTATCAGTCAACAGCTTGCCCAGCTTGACCTGGGGCTCTATCCAATAGAGATTGGAGCAATGCAGCAATGTACCGGCCTGTTCCCGTATCGCTGCAACAACACGGGGATGACAATGCCCAACATTGTTAACGGCAATGCCCGCTACCATATCCAAATATTTTTTACCGTCGGCATCCCACACCCAGCTGCCCTCTCCCCTTACCAGAGCAAACTCATGACGGCCGTAAGTATTCATGATATATTTTAAGCCCATTTCTTTGATTTTCTCATTATTCATAGTCTTTATCCTTCCTCTCACAAAAGCTATTCTTTCACCACCATAGTGCCGATACCCTCTTTGGTAAACATCTCTAAAAGAAGGGCATGAGGCTTTCTCCCATCAACAATATGAATGTTTTCGACCCCGCTTCCCAAAGCCGCAAGACAGCTTTCCACCTTGGGGATCATGCCACCCTTGATAACACCCTTTGCTATCAGTTGCCTTATCTCAACCTCATTCAAACGCGAGGCTAACGACTCGGATCTTTCATCAAGGTAAATACCCTCCACATCTGTCAAAAGCACCAGTTTGTATGCTTTTAACGCTCCCCCCAAGGCACCGGCTACATAATCCGCATTGATATTCAGTGTTTCTCCGTCTTTTCCCGCCGCAACAGGTGCCACGACAGGAATATATCCCTCAGCCGAAAGGATTGATAAAATGCCGGTATTTATCTCCGTGACTTCTCCCACTAAGCCTAAATCCTGCTCTGACTTTTTCTTCTCCGCCAGGATCATCCCGCCGTCTTTTCCACAGAGCCCTACGGCCTTGCCTCCATAAAGATTGATTTGACTTACCAATCCCTTATTTATTTTCCCGGCTAAGACCATTTCCGCAACTTCCATCGTCGCTTCATCCGTAACCCTCAAACCATCGATAAACTTTGCCTGGATATCGACTTTTTTAAGCCATTCGGTGATGGAAGGCCCTCCGCCGTGAACTATCACCGGATTCATACCCACCAGTTTCATCAATACGATATCTTTTAGTACCATTTCCTCCAATTTCGGATCAACCATGGCATGACCGCCAAATTTGACGACAATAGTTTTACCGGCAAAGGATTGGATATATGGTAGAGCCTCTGTTAAGACATTGGCTTTTTCCAGAACCGTCAACATTTTTTCTCCCCCTCTTCTATCTATCGAGACCAGACTGTCTACGTTCGGTAATCTCCGTTTATCTTAACGTAATCGTAGGTCAAATCACAACCCCAGGCCGTAGCCTCATACTCCCCTTGCTGCAGGTCAACCTTAATCACAACTGCATCCTTATTTAAAACCTCCGCTGCACGATCTTCGTCGAAATCTAGCCCACAGCCATTTTCCGCCACCTTAACATCCCCGAGATAAACATCAACCAATTCGGGAACAAATTCGGCTCCGGAATAACCTAAGGCACATATAATCCGACCCCAATTGGCATCCTCTCCGAAAGCAGCCGTCTTTACCAGACTGGAAGCAACAATACTTTTCGCCCCTCTTGCCGCATCTTCCCAACTTACGGCATTTATCACTCGAACTTCCAGGAGTTTGGTGGCACCCTCGCCGTCCTTAGCTATCATCTTCGCCAGATTAAGACAGACCTCAGTCAAGGCGTCTCTGAAGGTATGATATGCCGTACTGTTGTCCTCTTCTATTTTAGCGTTTTCAGCCAACCCGTTAGCCAAGACGAATAAACTGTCGTTTGTGCTGGTATCACCGTCCACACTAATCATAGCAAATGATTCTTTGTTTGCCCAGTTCAAGGCCTTTTGCAGAACAGCCGGGGCTATGGCCGCATCGGTAGTAATAAAGGCCAGCATGGTAGCCATGTTCGGATGAATCATACCCGACCCTTTAGCCATCGCACCGATGTTTATCGTTTTTCCGTCTAACTCAAACTGCACGGCGGTTTCTTTCGGAAAGGTATCCGTTGTCATGATGGCTTGAGCCGCTAAATGTCCGTTTGCTGCGGTAAGATTGGCTCCTGCCTCTTTGATGCCCCCGATGATTTTCTCCATTGGCAAATGTACTCCGATAACGCCTGTGGAGGCTGTCACGATTTCTTCGGTACTGCAACCGGACACTTCCGCAGCCGCTATTGCCATAGAAACGGCGTCCTGATAGCCCTTTTCGCCTGTACAAGCATTGGCACAACCACTGTTTACCACCACACCTTTACAAACACCGGATTGCAGATGCCGCTTTGATAAAACGACGGGCGCGGCCTGAAATTTATTTGTCGTAAACACCGCAACCGCAGAAGCCGGCACCTGTGAAAGAAGTAAGGCCAAATCATACCTGCCCATTTTTTTTATCCCCGACTTGGCAACCCCTGCTATAAAACCCTGCGGTGTCGTAACTCCACCTTTTTCTATTGTTTTGATGTTCATCATTCATCCATCCTTACCTTTATCTCATCACGGATACAAAGCAACCCTATTTAAACCCTGTTCTTCCTTATAGCCGCACATGATATTCATATTCTGTATCGCCTGACCTGAAGCGCCTTTCACCAAATTATCGATTACAGACACAACAGTTACCCGTCCGGTTCTTTCGTCCACATTGACCCCCAGGTCACAATTATTCGTACCGAGCACCCACTTAGTATGAGGTTGACGCCCACCGGGCAGGACTCTTACAAACACCTCATCTTGATAAAATTCCCTATATAAATCTTCTAATCTCCGAGTGTCTGTTTCTTTTACCAAAGAAGCATAAATCGTGCTGAGCATACCCCTGGTCATCGGCACCAAATGCGGCACGAAGGTAACGGCTATTTCCTCACCCGCAAGATTCCCCAGTTCCTGCTCTATCTCCGGAGCATGACGGTGGCAGGGGAATCCATATGCCTGAAAATCTTCGTTTGCTTCACTATAAAGAGAGCCTACCTTTAAACTACGCCCGGCACCGCTGACACCCGATTTGCTGTCGATTACGATGCTCTTTTTGTCGATCAACCCGTTCTTCAGCAGGGGAGCCAACCCTAAAATGGCTGTAGTAGGATAACAACCGGGATTTGCCACCAAATCTGTCCCTTTAATTTCATCACGATACAATTCGGGCAAACCATAAACCGCCTTCCCCAAAAGTTTCGGTCTTGCCGCTTCTGTTTTATACCATTTTTGATAGATATCCGCTGATTTCAAACGGAAATCCGCCCCCAGGTCAACAACCTTTTTTCCTAGAGCGAGGGCCTTTTCGGCGTATGGAACGCTTAAGCCGTGGGGCAAGGCCAAAAATATTACATCAGCTTTCTCGAATAACGCATCATCCTGCATATTCGAACATTTTAAATCCAGAGCGCTTTCAAAATGAGGATACACGCTTGAATATTTCTTTCCCGCATAAGTATTGGAACCCATTCCTATCAGTTCCACCTGGGAATGCATGAGCAGCATCCTGGCCAGTTCTTGTCCCGTGTATCCTGTCGCACCTAAAATACTTGCTTTTACCACATTCTCACCTCTTCGTCTTGGTAATGCTTTTTATTATAATACATCATTATGCATAAATATGCAATACTGTACTAAAATTAATTATGCCTGCGCAAGACCTTTCAAGGCGCAGGCAAAAGTCTCAATCTATAGCTGCTGTATATCCTATTACTTTAAAACTGCAATATCCCGACGATCTTTTTCGCTTAGTATTTCGTTTATGAATAAAGTTTTCTCCTTCAGTAAATCTATTTCGGGAAAATCCTTCATTAGTATCCCCACCTCACTGGAAACTAATTTTATCACAGGCCGAGTGCTAAAATTTTTAGGCACCGATACCACTACTCCTACCGCACCGTTATTTAATTTAACCGCAGTTCCGACCGGATAAGGTGCAATATTGCGGCAAAAGGCTTTGACAACTTCAGGATGAAAACCACGTCCGCTTTCGGCAACAATTTTTTCTAGGGCTTGATAAGGGTAAAGCCGTTTATCCCCATCCGGATGAGAGACAAGATTATCGTACAGGTTTGCGATACCTGTAATCGCCCCAAACAGATGAATGTCCTCTCCCTTCAGCTTACGGGGAAAACCTTCGCCGTCATAACGCTCATGGTGCTGATAAGCAACATGAGCAGCAACTACATTCAACGCTTTGGTGTTGCGCAGTATTTCAAAACCATGGATCGTGTGTTCCGGACCCTCGCTGAGTGATTTGCCAATATCATGCAACAGCGCACCCATACCAAGCAGCTTAATCTTTAAGTCGTCCAGTTCCAATGACATCCCGGTCATTATACTTAGAACGCATACAGCCACCGAATGATTATATACATACGTATTGGCGGTCCTGATATCCAACAACTGCATCAACATATTGGGAACACCTTTTAAATCGTCAAGTATCGCGTTGACCATTCCACTGATCGGAAGAAGGTCAATTTCTTCGTGCATCTTGGCTGTTTCAACAACCTTCTTCAAGGCTTTTATTGTCTGTATCCTTACCCTGTCATCAATGATGTCCTCGCATTCAATCGGACCGACGATCTCGTCTTCAACGTAGATAAAAGGTATCCCTAAATCCATGAGCCTTTTAATGTATCGTTCCGTTAGTTTAGTACCGGAATTCAACAAAACACGCCCGCTGTCATCAAAAATCGTTCTGGCAAGCCTCATATCTTCTTTTAAACTCTCAACTTCAATAGCACGCATAGCAACCTATCCTAACTTGTTTATTTGTCTGACTGACTAGACAGAAATCCGATGTTTACCGATAAAAGCAAATATTGCTACTGTTTTTCTCCATAAAACTACCACATCCTGCTTGTCAAGGCAAACAAAATATTGGTAATGCTTATATATTGCCTAAGAATACGTACTTTAAGCTTTTCTCCGCAACCTTTTTTGCCCTCACCAATGTTTCCGGGGAAGTAGAAGGCAAAGTAAACTTATATTGAGGAAAATACCTGGTTAAATGCAGCGGAATGCTTTTATCAATACTAGCTATCCACTCGGAAAGGGTACTTATTTCCTCTGAAGAATCATTCATTGAGGGGATAATCAGATTGGTAATCTCCAAATGGCATTCCTTTGCAAAAAGCCTCGCCGCTTTCAGAACAGGCTCCAGACTGCCTCCGCACACCTTGCGGTAAAAATCGGAAGTAAAGGCCTTTATATCAAGATTAACCGCATCAATATACGGCAAAAGCTTTTTTAACGGATCGGGATTGAGATAGCCGTTTGTGACCAAAATGTTTTTCAAACCAGCTTCTTTCGCCCTTTTGGCGGTATCAAAAACGTACTCGTACCACACCGACGGTTCTGAATAGGTGTAGGCCAACCCTATATTGCCGTATTCTACAAGTTCCAAGGCCTTCTTGACAGCTTCTTCAGCCGATACATATCTTGTAACGACAGACCTATCCCCCTGGGCAATCGTCCAGTTCTGACAAAAGCCGCAGGCGAAGTTGCAGCCAAACGTGCCAATTGACAATACCTTCGTCCCCGGCTTATACATTCTTAAAGGCTTCTTTTCAATATCATCAAGAGCCAAGGAGGTCACTCGCCCGTAATTCATGGCATACAATCTCGCATCCTCATTATACCTTGTTCTGCACCTCCCCCATCCCCCGGAGGTTATGCGACACAAGTGAGGGCATAACCGGCACCGTACGTCGTTATTATCACTGTCCTCCTGCGACCAAAAAGAGGCAATATGCAATTCTACCAGCCTCCTATTAAGTATGCCGGGTCACCCGGAATCTTTCAATCTTGTATTTTTCTCCGGAAGCAATTCCTGCCTTCTCCAAGGCAATATCCAACTGTTCTTCAGGGGTCTTTACGCCTTCCAAAGCCGGTAGCAGCAGGCCTTTTCGAGCGCCCTGCGTCACTATTACTCCATACACTTGAGGATCTAATTCGCTCAATTCCGCGACCGGTTCAGGCGCATTCAGAACGTCCACAGATATTTCCAGGTTCTTCAATTCTTGAAGCATAAGCGGTTCAAAGCGAGGGTCGTTTATGGCTGCCGCAACCGCATTATGAATTACCTCCTCGGCCAGACTATTTTGTACACGTTCAATAGTTCCGATACAACCGCGCAAATTAAAGTTCTTCTTCAAAGAAACAAAGACCCCTCCGTTGTCTTCTCCATACTCCTCTTTTAGGACAGGCGGTTTCAAATACGAACCGTTTTCAAGATAATACTCAATACTTGCTCTGGCTAGACTTACCAGCTCCGATTCGGTTTTTCTTTTCCCAGGTATGAACTTTGCCACTAAATATCCCACTCCAAACGGACCTTCATACGATAACTCCTCACCTTTGATTTCAAAACCGTCTAAGGCCCCCATCCCGATAATCAAAGGACGTAAGCCGCACTCCCCTGCCTTATTTATAATCTGCTCATCCATTTGCATTATTTTATATGGATCGGGATTATTAACAAAGTCCCTGATTATTCCATCAAAAACGGCCCCCTGAGGCGAATATCCTCCCGGTGCCCCGTACGAAAGACAGTGTGACATATCTCCACTCACAAGAAGCACCCAACGCCTGTTAAGACCTGCTAAAGCCTGTGCAAGCCCGCTCCCGAATTCATATAATTCTTCATACGGCAACAGACCAATGTTTACAGTCAGTAAACTCCCCCGCCATCCGGCTTCTTTTATGAAGAGTAAAGGAACTACCGCCCCATGATCCAGTTCTTCGGACAGGCTAAATTTCTTCAGCATTTTCTCCTCAAGACCTACACAATAAGCTCGTTTATCCCGGCTAAAAACAATAATAGCCTCAGCGGCCTCCTTATCAAGTGGATATTCCACTCCGATATGAGGTGCACCAAAGGCTCCTAAATTACCCCTTAACACGTCCGTCAAGGTTATGGTTACGGCATCACTGAAGACATTCCCATGAGGTGTAACGACAACTATCAATTCAGGTGCAATGCTTTTGATTTCACGTGCCAAAGCCCCCATCTTTTGTGCCGTTAGAGAAATAACACGGCTCTCGTCACCTCCCACCTCCGGTACGATCGCCGGCGGATGAGGCATGAGTGCTACCAACTCCAGCATTCGGCTTCATCCTCCTTCCTTTAACCTTTCTTGATTTCAATCATCACCAAGTTTCCTTTATTATATCCCTTAACTGTTCGATATCCTAGACTAAGATCCCTATTTCCTTAAGATACTCCAAAAAGGTCTCCACCACTTCAGGATCATATAAAACATTGGAGAGCGACTTTATTTCATCCGCCGCCTTGTCGACGGACAACCCTTTCTTATATGGCCTATTTGTCGTCATGGCATCGAAACTATCGACTACCCTCAGTATTCTGGCCCCCAAGGGTATATCCTTACCCTTAAGCCCGTCAGGATAACCGGAGCCATCGTAATTTTCATGGTGGTACAGTATTATATCTACAACATTCTTAAACGCAGAAATCGGTCTAATGATATCGGCGCCCCAAACCGGATGCTGTCTTATTCCTTCCCATTCCTCTTCGGTTAAACTGTCGGATTTATTCAAAACCTCCCGAGAAAGCTCAACCTTTCCCACGTCATGCAGAAGGGCACCCGCCATTAATTCTTGTACTTCCCATTCCCACAGGGCCATTTTTCTGCCAATTTGCATAGCATAATTCATTACTCTCTCAGAATGTCCATAGGTATAATGGTCCTTAGCATTAATAAACATCAGCAAAGTACGCATTGAATTTAAAACATCCTTTTCCTTACCCTCCAGCAAATTGCTGATTTCTTCGAAAACCGAATAATACATCTCTACCTTGCTGTTATTTGTATATTTTGCCCTGTAAAGGGCTTCATCAGCCTTTTCCAACAGCGCTTCCTTCTTGTTGGTATGCTCGGGATAACTGGCTACCCCTACCGAAACGCTGAGTTTCCCTCCCGGAAGAATATTTAACCCTTCAAAAGAGGTATCACCAATACTTTCGCAAATAGTCCTACCTATCGCATAGGCCTCCTGTCCTTCTCCTCCCGGAATAAGAACGGCAAACTCGTCTCCGCCGTAACGAAAGCATTCGCCTTTCTCCTCTACTGCTTTTTTTATCAGCCGAGCGATTTCTATTAATACTTCGTCTCCTTTTCTGTGTCCATACGTATCATTGTAATATTTAAAAAAATCCACATCCAACATGATTAAGGACAGGCTGTTCTTGTTCTTCACAGCCTCATCAAAACACTCTTCCAAATACGCATAAAAGCTGCGATGATTAAGAAGCCCCGTCATTCCGTCTACGCTGGCCTGGATCTTAAGTTTTTCTCTGCTTTCTAGCTCCGCTTCCGACATTTTCCCCAAAAGCCAAGCAAACATCCAGATAACCCCCAAGATGAGAACAAACACCTCTATTTGGGGCATTCCCTGGAATACTGTAATAATAATCAAACCAAGTGTTGAAAACAGTGCCCACTTAAACCCATATCTTGCTCCGTATTGTAAAGCAGCCACCATCACCGGCAGTAATAAAAGGACTTTAAAAAAACTTTCGTCCTCAAAAATCAACAACGGTACAGTAACTATAAGGTAAACTATATTTACATAATCGTTGACCTTTTTTTCGGCCCATCCCTTTTTAGCTGCGGCAAAAATCTTTACCGATATGAGCCCGACGATAGGCAACAATAAAAATGCCACATTGCGGTATAATTCGTAGAAAAAACCGCCATTGGTCTTCCACACCCTGGTCATTAAAATACCTGCCAGGAGAAGAAATATGGCCTGCAGGAAAACTATGTATTCTTCTTTTTTATGGTTTTCGCATTTTTCAACATTTTTCACTGCAATTCTCCCCTAAAACCACAATGAGGTGGAATAAAAAACCACCTCACGTTTTACTTAATAAGACTTTTTGGTGTCTCCGGTTGGTATCTCCAACACCAGCATGCAAAAACTGAGCTAGTAGTGGCGATAAAGAAAAGCACGGTTGATACCATTGTCAACAAAACGTATTTTGCTCTGGACATAAAACTCACCTCCCAGCATTTTGAAATGGCAATAGACTTATTGACTGGATAACAATACCGCTGATTATTGAACTGCCTATACTGTTAGTCATGTTTAACCAAGCAATAGCTATGAACAACAAGACCGTAACTACAGAACCATGCCTTAGTTTCCGCCTAAAGTCCTCCGCTACAATAGGTTTTCCCTTCGAATCAACCGGCGCATACCGTGCCACAATCAAAAAAGAGCCTACTGAACAAAAAGCCAAGATGGCATAATAAGGACTTGTACCACCTAGCAATACAAAAAAGTACCTGGCCAGAAAAGCGACCGGCGGATAAGCCAAAGCCCCAACCAGCATACACCTGAGAGCAGTTTTGCTATGAGCTCCTCCGCTGAACTTTCTGAGGATTGCTCCGGCAATTGCCGCACAGAAAGTCTCTTTAGGCACCCCTAAAATATAACCGACAGCCATGATTAAAATAAAGCCGCCTGTTGTGAAAATAACATTTTCAAGGGCATATGCCAATATCTCTTTTTTTTCATTGTCTAACTTAAGCTCACGGGCTAAATAACCGCTGACCCGTGTACTAAAAGGTGAATACGGCATGTCTTTATCTCCATTAGATTATAATTGCTTACTCCATTAAGACTATACCCTTTTTATTTACTACTACCCCTAGAATAAAGAGCATGATGACCTGAGGATAACCGGTAATAATCCAGATTGCCACACTGCTATTTATTTGCTCAACAGATACTATTCCTAACATAATCAAAAGAGCGTTAACGATAAATTCGCATAATATCAAAGCAATGATTCCTACGGTACTGCAAACAATAGATTTCATCAAACTAAAAGAGGTTACATTCGTAGTAACAAGCGAAAACACAAAAATGGAAATAATGCTATGTACCCCGGGCATAAACGGCAACAGACGTGTTATATAAACTGCTATCGACATAATCGCCCCAATCTTAATAACTGGTTCCCAAGAAACCTCTTTTGACCCTAAGTTAACTACTAAATACGTTAATGCGAATGTTTCCGGTATCCCTTGTAATAACCAACCTAACAACGGAATCTGCATGTTTTAACATCCCCCCTACTTTTTTCTTGGACTCATCGAAAGGTTATCACAATCTTTATATTTATTTTCGAAATGTTACCACAAAAAGGGGACATATATGGTCTGTTATATCTATAATAATGTAATTTCTGCCTGTTTGTAAAGTTCTTTATTTGCATATCTTCTCCTTTTTTGTCGAATCATTTGCCGACCTTCTTCACGACAGGTTTGTATTCCTCCCCGTAATCGGCCAAGAATCTTACTATACCGGCATAAACGGCCCAACATATTTTATCTTGATACGCGGCATCTTGAAGCATTCTTTCTTCACGCTCGTTTGACAGAAATCCTACTTCAACATTAACAATCGGTATTTTCGCTTCTTTGAATATTAAAGAAGACGTATCAGGCAGAGCCTTTCTTTTGGTATTGGCTAAGTGCGACGTTAATTCCTCTTGAATACAGATGGCCAGTTCCTTGCTGCCATCGACCGCAGGAGAATAAAATGTTTGCGCTCCTGACCAACGGCTTTCGGGAAAAGCGTTACAATGAACGGACAAATAAATATCAGCCACCTCATTTTGCGCCATTTTTGCCCTGTTTTTTAAATCCGCCGTTTTCCGCTCCCTTATCGTACCCTCATTATCACTCAACGCAATATCCGAATCGCGGGTAAGTTTAACCTGACCTCCGCCCGCAGCGATAACCGCGGAAAGCTTTTTGGCGATCGCCAGGTTAATATCCTTTTCCATAACGCCCGTGGGGCTCATTTTCCCGGGATCTTCTCCCCCATGACCGGGATCTATGACAAACCTCCGTCCGGCCACGGCCCATGACATTGCCTTAATAACCGCTAATTCCTGTTTTTCTTGCCAAAGTTGCAATAAACCAACACTCCCTACAGCCACCGTTAATATAACCACCCATATGGTAAGGCGCTTCATTAATTTCTGCATTTATTCAACTCCTCTGAATAATTTCCTGTTAGAAGAATATTAATCAAAGGACTGCGCTATGACAGTGAATTCTATCCTAATTTATACCTCTGCTTTTATCACTTCGCCTACCCTAATATCCAGTTTCATAAAATCGTCAAAAGTGGCTTGCCCCATATTTGTCTCCTCTTTACATGGATTTTGTCTTTATGTAAAAAAGCACCGGATGGATATCCCACCCGACGCTTTACTGCCTTAATAAGCTGACTACAAATACTATCTCTTGGAAAACTGTGGAGCACGACGTGCACCCTTTAAGCCATACTTCTTACGCTCTTTCATCCGAGGATCCCTTGTTAGGAAACCGGCACGCTTAAGAAGGGGCCTCATTTCGGCATCCGCCTTTAAAAGTGCTCTCGCTATCCCCAGGCGGATTGCCCCAGCCTGACCTGTAATACCGCCGCCATGGACTTTAGCAATAACGTCAAAACGGCTCTCCGTATCAGTCAGAACCAACGGCTGCTTAACAATCATTTCTAAGGTTTTCTTGCCAAAATATTCCGCTAAAGGCGTCTGGTTAACAACAACCTTACCTTCACCGGGCATTAAACGCACTCTAGCTACTGATGTCTTACGACGTCCAGTGGCTGCATATTGCAACATTTGTGCCATTATCTTTCCTCCCTTCCCTTAACCCCTTAATTCCCATACTTCGGGTTTTTGAGCTTGATGGGGATGTTCTGGTCCTCTATAAACCTTAAGTTTCTTGTACATAGCATTACCAAGTCTGTTGCGGGGAAGCATCCCTTTAACAGCCTTTTCCACCACAATCTCCGGCCTGGTTTTCATTAGGACGCCGTAGCTAATCCTTTTGAGTCCACCCGGGTAACGACTATGCCTGATGTATTCCTTTTGCTGAAGCTTCTTTCCTGTCAGCACTATCTTTTCAGCGTTAATGATAATAACATAATCCCCTGTATCAACATGGGGAGTGAATACAGGCTTATGTTTGCCACGCAGTAATGACGCAGCCTCTGTTGCTAAACGACCCAAGGTTTTTTCGCTTGCATCGATAACATACCACTTGCGTTGAATATCCTGGGCCTTCGCCATGAAGGTACGCAATTTCAGTTCCCTCCTACACATTTTGTTTATATCGATTGATCCCGGGGCTGGTGGAATCAACAAATAACCTGAATAAAACCCATGCAAGTATTTTAATACACGCCGCCTGACGTGTCAAGGACAACCGCGTTCACGCGGCAACTGTGCTCACATGTGTTTCTGATACTACTCGCAACCTTTCCAATATCCTACTTGACAATAAGGACCGAACATTTAGCACTCGCCGCTACATAACTGCTCACACTTCCCAGTATGACCCTACTGACGTTACTTAAGCCTCGGCTGCCAATAACAATAACGTCCACGCCAAGTTTTTCCGCCTCTTCACAAATCATTGAACCGATATGTCCATTCTTAATTATTGACGTGTATTCAACACCGGCCTTTTTCATTTTTTCTGCGATTTTCGAGTGGATGTCCTTATAATATTTCTTTCTATAGTTTAGATACTCCGAATTTGAGCTATCAGACCAGACATGCATATTCTGAGGGATTACACTGATAACATCGACTTTCCCATTGTTTAAGCTGGCCATACCCACTGCGTTATCAACCGCCAAATAAGAATTTTCTGAGCCGTCTACAGCAACCATGATTTTTTTAAACATCACTGATAACTCCCTTTTTCACCTTATTTTGTGACTCCTTAAATTATAAACATTAAGTTCCATTAGTTCAACACTATTAATAGGTTTTTTTATCCTGCAACGAAATGGCTTGGTTGGCGTATTCAACCTTTAGGAGACAAAGTCCGCAGGAAGGCAGGGTCATTCCTGCTTCTTCCCGTGCTCCTTTCTGTAAAAGATAGGCTACATCTTGGGGCTTCCGCTTTCCTTTCCCTATCTCCAGGATGGTTCCCGCCATGATTCTTACCATATTATATAAAAAACCGTTACCCGAGACGATAATTCTGATGATCTCGTCGTCTTTTTTCACGCTGCATTCATCAATCGTTCTGACGAAATCCTTTACTGCCGTGTCCTTAGCACAGAACCCCCGGAAATCGTGTTCTCCCAAAAAGAAACGAGCAGCCGCCGACATTTCCTCTAATTTCAACTTTCCCAGCACATGATAGGCATAGCGCCGCCAGAAGGGACTCAAACAGCTGTCATTGTAAATGGTATAGCAATACGTTTTTCTTTTAGCATCATACCTGGCATGAAAATCGCGCGAGACATCCTCCGCCTTGAAAACAACAATGTCACGAGGCAACAGAGAATTAAGCGCCAAAGGGAGCCTTTCCGCCGGTATCCGCATACCGCTTTTGAAGTTTGCGACTTGACCTTTGGCATGTACACCCGCATCCGTCCGTCCGGAACCTATCACGGTTATACTCTCCTGGGCAAGAATGCTCAGCGCCTTTTCTAGTTCCTCTTGAATTGTCGGCAGTCCGGTTCCATTCTGTTTTTGGAAACCGTGATACCCGCCGCCTTCATAAGAAAGGGTTAATTTGATATTACGCACCTTTTCACATCCAAAAACGAATTATTATACAAATAATTAACAAGGCAAAAACGATGATGAAGGCCATGTAATCAAGACCTGTCATTTGCAGTTGCTTCATCCTGGTTCTGTTTTCTCCGCCCCGATAACACCTGGCTTCCATCGCCATCGCCAGCTCGTCTGCCCTCCTGAAAGAACTTAAAAACAATGGCACCAAAAGCGGGATCAGGCTTTTGGCTCTGGATACGATACCGCCGCTGTCAAAATCGGCTCCCCGGGCCATTTGGGCTTTCATAATTTTTTCGGTTTCCTCAATCAAAGTAGGTATAAAGCGAAGTGCAATAGTCATCATCATGGCCAATTCATGAGCGACCGGCACAAACAAGGCCTTGAGCACGCTTTCAATTCCGTCGGTAAGAGCAATCGGTGTTGTGGTAAGGGTCAAAAGTGAGGTTATGGTAACCAAATAAACAAGCCGCAATGTCATGAATACCCCTTGTCGCAAGCCTTGCTGAGTAATTTTCACGAATCCCATTTGCCAGATAATATCACCTTGAGTCAGAAAAAGATGCAGTCCCATAGTCAGCACCAAAATAATCCACAACGGTCGGATTCCTTTAAGTATCATCAGCCAGGGCACCTTGGAAAGGAATACCATGCTGATAGTAAACGCTGTTACTATTAAATATCCTGTACTGTCACCTGAGGAGAAGAGAGCTACCATATAGAGAAATACCGCCACTATTTTTGTTCGAGGGTCCAGCCGATGTATGAGAGAATTCCCCGGTACATACTGACCGATAGTGATATCCTTAAGCATCTTCCGCTCCCCCTCTCACTACCCGCAATATTTCCTCTTTTGCTTCTTTTATCGTTAAGATATCGGTACGTACCGCCCAGCCCTTTTCGGAAAGCCGCAACATCAAAGCAGTCATTGTCGGTACATCCAGTCCGATTCTTTTTAATTCCTCATACTGTGCAAAGCACTCACGAGTACTGTTGTTGTATACCAGCTCCCCCTGATTAATTACGATTAATCTATCTACCAGCCGGGCGATATCATCCATGCTGTGAGAAACAATTACTATTGTAATGTTTTCCCGTCGATGCAATTCTGTGACGTGCCTTAATATTTCATCCCTGCCTCTGGGGTCGAGCCCGGCGGTGGGTTCATCCAAGACCAGATACTTTGGCTGCATGGCTAAGACACCGGCAAGAGCTACTCTCCTTTTTTCTCCCCCACTTAAGGTAAAGGGCGAGACATCACTGTATTTTGCATAGTCCAAGCCAACCATCTTCATAGCTTTCTTAACACGGTTTTTTATTTTCTCCTGATCAAGACCGATATTCTTGGGACCGAAGGCAATATCCTTGTAAACGGTCTCTTCAAATAATTGATGTTCCGGATATTGAAAAACCAGTCCAACTTTTTTTCTGATATCTTTCAGCTTGACGCCTTTTTTGCCGATATCAATACCATCCACCAATACCCGGCCTTTTGTTGGTTTCAGCAGGCCATTGAAATGTTGGATCAGGGTCGATTTCCCCGAACCGGTATGCCCTATCAGTCCGATTATCTCTCCTTCAGTTATATCTAGGTCAATATTTTTTATAGCCTCCATTTCATAAGGAGAATTGGGACTGTATGTATGACTTACCCCTGTTAGCACTATTGACATAGAGCCACCACCATTTCTTCCAGGGTGAGAATCCCGGAAGGCAGCAAAAGCCCTTCTTTTCTCAAGCAACCGTTTAATTCGGCAATTTGGGGCACGTCTAAGCGTAGCTTTTTTATTTCTTCAACACGGGAAAATATTTCTCGCGGAGTTCCTTCCATGGCAACCAGACCTTCAGACATTACAAGGACGCGGTCGGCGAATACGGCTTCCTCCATAAAGTGAGTTATGTGAACAACCGTCAACCCTTCCTCTTTATTTAAAGCCGACACCGTCGCCATTACCTCTTTTCTCCCGGTTGGATCCAGCATAGCTGTCGGTTCGTCAAGTACTAAAACATTAGGGCGCATGGCAATGATACCCGCAATAGCGACTCTTTGCTTTTGTCCCCCGGAAAGCAAATGGGGGGCCCTCTTATGGAAGGAGGAGAGACCCACTCTTTCTAACGAATCATCAACCAGCCTGCGTATCTCGACAGGCTCTACTCCTAAATTCTCCGGCCCAAAAGCGGTATCCTCCTCAACTGTGGCTGCTACCAGCTGGTTGTCAGGATTCTGGAAGACCATCCCAACTTGTTGTCTGATAGCCCAGGTGTTTTCCTTTTTCCGTGTATCCAGCCCATTTATAGTAACACTACCCTCATGAGGCAACAAAAGAGCATTTAGGTGTTTGGCCAGAGTTGATTTCCCTGAACCGTTATGCCCTATTACGGCTAAAAATTCTCCTTTTGCCACATGCAGGTCTACGCCTTTTAAAGCTTCTATAACAGTCTCGTCCTGCGATGAATTGTAACGGTGTATAAGGTTTTTTATTTCTATCACTTTTCTCACCACGCTATTCTTTGCCTAAAAGCGAACTAAAGCCACCGTTCGTTGAGACAGGTCAAAACAAAAACCAGGAAAGCCAAATCTTAACCGTATCAGGTTAAGAGTTTCGGTTTTCCTGACCTCTGATTCGTATACACTGACAAAAACCCGCTTACACCAATTCCACAATCACCATGAGCGCTGCATCGCCGCGGCGGTTGCCGGCCTTGATGATCCGCGTGTATCCTCCGGGGCGTTCCGAATACTTTTTGCTAATATTATCAAAGAGGTCTTTGACGACATCTTCATCCATCAGATATGCGGCTACAATGCGGCGAGAGTGCAAGTCCCCTCTTTTGCCCAGGGTTATCATCTTTTCGGCAATACTTTTTAATTCTTTGGCTTTGGGTTCTGTTGTTTCAATACGACCGTTTTTCAAGAGGGCAGTTGTAATGCTCCTCATCATGGCACGACGCTGCCCGGTATTGCGCCCAAGCTTTCTATAGGCCATGTTCAAACCCCCTTTGCAGTTTCATTTCATTTCTCATGCTTACCCTTATTCTTCCGGATTTCTGAGGCTTAAACCAAGGGAATCCAATTTTTCGTCGACTTCCTCTAAGGACTTTTTGCCCAGATTCCTAACCTTCATCATTTCATCTTCTGTTTTGGTTATCAGTTCTCCGACCGAATTAATCCCTGCACGCTTTAAACAATTATAGGAACGTACCGAAAGATCCAGTTCTTCAATACTCATATCCAAAATCTTATCTTTTTCCTCTTCTTCCTTTTCCACCATAATCTCTACATCGCTGATCTTCTCGGTCAAACCGATAAAGAGTTTGAGATGATCGTTAAGGATTTTTGCAGACAAACTGACAGCCTCATCCGGAATAATTGAACCGTTTGACCATACCTCTATCGATAACTTGTCATAATTGGTTATTTGCCCGACCCGGGTGTCTGTTACCGCATAATTGACCTTACGAACCGGTGAAAAAATCGAATCAACAGGAATTACTCCAATAACCTGGTCTTCCTTTTTATTCTTTTCCGACGGACGATACCCACGTCCCCTCTCGACAGTTATTTCCATAACTAAATGAGCATCATCTTCCATAGAAGCGATATGCAGATCCGGATTCAGTATTTCCACCTGGCTGTTTTTTTCAATATCATCAGCCAGTACCTCACCCGGTCCATTGACATCCAATCTCAAGACAACAGGTTCATCCGCATATACCTTTAAAGCCAACATTTTCAGGTTCAATACGATGTCCGTGACATCCTCCACTACACCCGGAATTGTTGAAAACTCATGAAGTACACTCTCGATTTTTACGGAAGTAACAGCAGCCCCAGGAAGCGAGGATAGTAAAACCCGACGTAATGAGTTGCCCAAGGTGATTCCGAAGCCCCTTTCCAAAGGCTCCACGACAAATCTCGCGTAGGTATTGTTCTCATCCGTCTCCACGCATTCAATCCTAGGCTTTTCAATTTCAATCATAGGCTAACCCTCCTACTTGATCCTAACATTCTACCAGTTGACACCAACAACACGACAAACCTACCTTGAATACAATTCAACGATCAAGTGCTCCTCTATCGGAAGGTCTATTTGCTCCCTGGCGGGCAGTTCTAAAACCTTTCCGGTCAACTGTTCACTATCAAGTTCCAGCCAAGCAGGCGGAGTTTTTTGGGCTACGGTTTCTTTTATCTCTAGGAATTTAGGAGATTTAAGACTTTTTTCTTTTACTTGAATAATGTCCCCGGCCTTTACTTGTATTGACGGTATATTGGCCTTATGACCGTTAAGTGTAAAATGATTATGCCTAACTAACTGACGAGCTTCATTTCTGGACGCCGCAAAACCGAGCCGGTAAACCACGTTATCCAATCGCCTTTCCAAAATTCGGAGAAGGTTCTCACCGGTAATCCCTACTTGGCGGTCGGCCTCCTTGAAATATAATCTGAATTGCTTCTCCAGCACACCGTATATCCGGCGAGCTTTCTGCTTTTCCCTTAGCTGTAAGCCATACTCCGATACCTTCTTCCGGCTTTGTCCGTGTTGCCCCGGCGCATAAGCTCTCCGGTCAATAGCACATTTTTCCGTATAACAGCGGTCACCCTTTAAATACAGTTTAATGCCTTCACGACGACACAATCTGCAGACAGGTCCCGTATATCTTGCCATATATCTAACACCTCCTTAGACTCTTCTGCGTTTAGGCGGACGACAGCCGTTATGAGGAATAGGCGTAACATCTCTAATTACGCTGACCTCCAACCCTGCTGCCTGCAGTGAACGAATAGCAGCTTCCCGTCCGGCTCCGGGCCCTTTAACAAAACACTCCACCTCACGCATTCCATGTTCCATCGCTGCTTTTGCTGCCTGCTCTGCGGCCATTTGTGCCGCAAAGGGCGTACTCTTTCTTGATCCTTTAAAACCCATTTGTCCGGCACTAGCCCAAGATATAGCGTTGCCGCCTGTATCGGCAATCGTCACGACAGTATTATTAAAAGTTGATTGAATATGCGCAACACCTTGCTCGATATTCTTGCGTTCCCGCCGTCTTACACGGGTACTTCTTGTTTTCTTCGCCATGTTTTTCTATTCCCCCCCTCTTTACTTTTTCCGTTTGATCCCAACAGTTCTGCTGGGTCCTTTACGTGTACGAGCGTTAGTTTTGGTCTTTTGTCCACGGACGGGGAGCCCACGACGGTGTCTTAAACCACGATAACAGCCGATTTCCATTAAGCGTTTAATATTTAACGACACATCCCGCCTTAGGTCACCTTCAACTTTGTATTCCTTATCAATAACGTCACGCAGTTTTGCTACTTCATCTTCAGTTAGATCCTTTATTCTTGTATCGGGATTGATAGCCGTTTTAGCCAGTATTTCCTTTGATAGTGACCTGCCGATACCCAGAATGTAGGTTAAACCAATCTCAACCCGCTTCTCACGAGGCAGGTCAACACCTGCAATCCTTGCCATTTGCACACCTCCTAACCCTGCTTTTGCTTATGTTTTGGGTTCTCACAAATAACCATCACTTTACCCTTGCGCCTAATTATTTTGCATTTTTCACAGATTGTTTTCACTGATGGTCTGACTTTCATTTGTTTTCCTCCTTCTTGCGAGGTACCTTACTTAAAACGGTAAGTAATCCGTCCCCGAGTCAAATCGTAGGGGGACAACTCAACCGTAACCCGATCCCCAGGCAATATACGGATAAAGTTCATCCTGATTTTTCCCGAAACGTGTGCCAGGATCTTATGTCCGTTAGACAACTCAACCCTAAACATTGCGTTCGGAAGCGGTTCCAGTACTGTACCTTCAACCTCAATTACATCCTGTTTGGACATGGGGTACCAACCTCCTATCCTCAGAACCTTCATCTTGTCTCTTTATATAACAATATTTTTAACCGGTCAATATCCAAGGGCCTTTTTCCGTGATCGCAATACTATGTTCAAAATGTGCGGACCACTTCCTATCACATGTAACAACCGTCCAGTTATCCTGCAACGTTTCAACCTCATATGTCCCCATATTAACCATCGGTTCAATCGCAATAGCCATTCCGGCTTTCAGCCTAGGTCCTCGCCCCGGCATCCCGAAATTAGGCACCTGCGGCTCTTCATGCATATCCCTGCCTATACCGTGTCCTACGTAATCACGGACAACAGAAAAGTTGTTGCTTTCCACATAAGATTGGACGGCATGTGATATATCCGACAACCTGTTATTCACCAGTGCTTTTTCTATTCCCTGATACAGAGACCTTTCGGTAACGGCCAGCAGCCTTTTTACTTCATCATCCACATCGCCCACCGGTAGGGTGGCAGCCGCATCACCCACAAAACCGTTGAGAGTTGCTCCGATATCGATACTAATAATATCACCAGTTTTTACCTGTCTTAAACTGCTGGGAATCCCATGTACAACCTCTTCATTGACAGAAGCACAGATGGTTGCAGGAAACCCTCCATAACCTTTGAACGCTGGTATTGCTTGACATTTAACGATATAATCCTCAGCAATATCGTCCAGCTCTTTTGTCGTCACACCCGGTCTTACAGCTTTGGCCACCTCTTGATGTGTTTTGGCTACCACTTGCCCGGCATCGTACAAATACCGCAATTCTCTTTCGGATTTTAAAATAATCATGCCTTCACTCTTCCTAAAGCCCGCAAAATATCATTTGTCACCTGTTCTACTTCTTGATCACCGTTTACTTCCAACAAAAGGTCTTTTTTTCTATAATAATCAATCAGCGGTGCGGTTTGCTCTTCATAAACCAGTAAACGATTATTAACAGTTTCAACTGTATCATCGCTCCTCTGATAGAGCCCTCCACCGCAATCATCGCACACATCCTTCGCCTTCGGGGGATTGAACATGACATGGTATGTAGCACCACACTCCTTACATACCCTGCGTCCTGTCAACCTTTGTACGAGGACATCCCTGTCAACGGCAATATTTATGACCTTATCCAGGCCCGCTCCCAATTCCTTTATAGTATTCTCCAGGGCGTCTGCCTGCGGTATTGTACGAGGAAAACCATCCAACAAAAAACCCTTTTTACAGTCGGGTTCCGCCAGTCTCTCTTTGACTATTCCTACCGTAACATTATCCGGCACAAGCTCTCCAGCGTCCATATACTTTTTTGCTTCCAAACCTAAGGACGTTTTTTCTTTGAGCGCTTTCCTGAACATATCACCGGTGGAAATATGCAGTATCCCCAGTTTATTGATAAGGAGGTCGGCCTGAGTCCCTTTACCCGCCCCAGGCGGCCCCATTAAGATGACTCTCATCCTCTTTTTCTACCTCCTTGCCCGTTTTTCAAGTTCCCTATTTCAAAAAGCCCTGATAGTGCCTCATCAGCAGGTTAGATTCAATCTGCTTCATCGTTTCAAGCGCCACCCCGACAATAATCAGCAAACTGGTACCACCAAAGTAAAACGGTAAGTTAGTGACAGTCATCAGCACCGTAGGTAGCACAGCGACGCCGGCCAAAAACATGGCACCGGCCATGGTAATACGGCTGGTAACTTTTTGAATGTAATCCGAAGTGGGTTTTCCGGGCCTAAGACCAGGAATAAAACCTCCGTATTTTTTCATATTATCGGCAACATCTGCCGGGTTAAAGGTTATAGCCGTATAAAAATAGGTAAAGAAGATTATCAAAAGGGCGTACACTACATTGTACCATACCGTTTGAAAATTAAATACGCTTTCTACCCAATTTGCTACACCGCTTGCCGGGAACCAGGAAGCCAATGTTCCGGGAAACATCATTATGGACATGGCAAAGATAATAGGTATGACCCCAGCCTGGTTGACTTTCAGTGGAATGTGCGTGCTTTGCCCGCCATACACCTTTCTGCCGACAACCCTTTTGGCATACTGTACTGGAATACGACGTTGCCCTTCTTGTATGGCAACAATCGCTGCAATCACAGCCAGCGCAATCACCGCAAACATCAAAATAACAAAGATATTAGTCGTCCCTGTCCGCAGATAATCGTAAATCGTATAGATACCCGACGGCAACCGCGAAACGATACCGGCAAAGATGATTAGCGAGATGCCGTTTCCTATCCCTTTTTCGGTAATGAGCTCGCCGAGCCACATCAGAAAAGCCGTTCCCGCCGTTAAAGAAAGCGCTATGAGTACACTCATTTGCCAGCTGGGATTAATAATGGCCGAACGCAAGCCCACCGAGATACCAAAGGCTTGGATAAAACCGAGAATGACCGTACCGTAACGGGTATATTCAGTCATTTTCTTTCTTCCTTCCGGCCCTTCCTTAGCCAATCTCTCAAAATAAGGTATAACGACCGTCAGCAAGTTCATGATGATTGAAGCATTGATGTACGGCGTAATGCTCATGGCGAAGATAGAAAAATTCTTGAACGCGCCACCGGAAATGATATCAAAAAAGCCCAGTAACTGCCCTTTAGCAATCAATTCAGCAATCGTGTCCGTATTGATACCGGGCACGGGGATATGGACTCCCACCCGAAATACCAACAGCATCCCCAACGTAAACAGCATCTTGCGACGCAAATCACTTAGTTTCCATGCACTCCTCAACGTAGCAATCACTTATATCACCTCTACTTTCCCACCGGCAGCCGTGATTTTTTCAACCGCCGTTTTGGAAAAGCCTTGAGCCTTCACTGTCAAAGCCTTTGTGATGTCTCCGGAACCAAGTATTCTAATTCCGTCTTTTACATTTTTTACAAGGCCCGATTCTACCAATGTTTCCGGCGTCACAACCATACCTTCCTCAAATCTTTCATCCAAACTCTTAACATTGATAACGACATATTCTTTCTTGAAGATATTTGTAAATCCCCTTTTGGGCATACGACGCTGTAAAGGTGTCTGCCCACCCTCAAAGTAAGGGCCTTTTCCTCCACCAGAACGCTGTCCTTGTCCTTTATGTCCGCGTCCGGCGGTTTTGCCTAAACCTGACCCCGTTCCTCTACCTTTTCTCAAAGACTCATGTCTTGATCCCGGTACGGGTTTTAATGTATGAAGTTTCATCCAGTGCACCTCCTTCTTGTCACTGAGTTATTTCATCCACAGATAACAAGTGTTCCACTTTGCGTATTTTACCACGGACACTTGGTGAATCTTCTTGAATGACACTACTGTTTGTTTTTTTTAGCCCCAAAGATTTGACGGTTTCTCTGACAGCTTCATTCGAACCGATAACACTTTTTTTCAGCGTAATCATTAATTTAGCCATTTTGTCCTCCTAGTTAAAGAGCTCTTCAACCGTTTTGCCGCGTAATCTGGCAACTTCTTCGGCCCGCTTTAAAGATTTTAAGCCCTGAATCGTCGCCCTGACCATGTTGTTGGCATTATTGGAACCAAGAGATTTAGTTAGAATATCTCTAATGCCTGCCAATTCAAGCACGGCACGCACCGGACCGCCGGCAATAACCCCTGTTCCTTCAGAAGCCGGCTTCAGCATGACACGTCCGGCCCCAAACCTGCCGTTTATCTCATGGGTAATCGTGGTACCCGACATCGGAACGGTGACCATATTCTTTTTGGCATCCTCAACACCTTTGCGTATCGCCTCCGGCACTTCGGTTGCTTTACCAAGACCTGCTCCTACCTGGCCATTTCCGTCACCCACAACGACTAATGCGCTGAAGCTAAAGCGACGCCCGCCTTTGACAACCTTGGCAACACGATTGATATAAACGACCTTTTCTTGCAGTTCAACGGTATTTCCTTCATTTTTTGCCATCCTTTTCCCTCCTTCGGCCGGCATATTTTAAAATTTCAAACCCGCCTCACGGGCCCCCTCGGCTAATGCCTTGATACGACCGTGGTAAATGTTTCCTCCCCGATCAAACACTACTCCGGCAATGCCTTTTTCCAAGGCTTTTTTGCCGATAGTTTCGCCAACCAGCTTGGCAGCCTTTGTGTCCCCGCCCGACTTCAGTTCAGGCCTCAACGAAGCCTCTAAAGAAGATGCCGCAGCAAGTGTTTTTCCGTTCACATCATCTATCAATTGAGCATAAATGTGCTTTGCGCTTCTATACACTGCAAGTCTTGGCTGTTCAGAGGTTCCTTTGATGTTTTTGCGAATTCTTAAATGTTTCTTTTGCCGTATTTTTTTACGGTCCAGTTTTTTTATCACATGCTTCACTCCTTTCCGCTGCGAGTTAAAGCTCATATCATGTTAGCCTTTTTTCGCACCAGCCTTACCTACTTTTCTACGGACATATTCGTCCGCATAGCGTATACCTTTGCCCTTGTAAGGTTCCGGTTCACGCACAGCGCGAATGTTAGCTGCCAGCTGCCCGACCTGTTCCTTGCTCGCACCCCTGACAATAATCTTGTTTGGTGCAGGCACTTCGATCTCCAATCCTTGCCCCGGTTCAATTTCCACCGGGTGTGAATAGCCTACGGTCAGTACAAGCTTGTTGCCTTGCTTTGCCGCCCTGTAGCCAACACCCACCAACTCCAGATTTTTTTCAAATCCCTTGGTCACACCTTCGACCATGTTCGCTACCAGCGTTCTGGTCAAGCCGTGCAGCGATCTGTGCTGTTTCTGATCGCTGGGGCGTGTAAACATGATGTTTCCGTCTTCTATGTTAACGGTAATCTCTTTTGGCAGCTCCCTGCTTAAAGTCCCCTTCGGTCCTTTAATGTTTATGTTTGCCCCATTAAGCTTAACATCAACACCCGCAGGAATCGCGACGGGTAATTTCCCAATTCTCGACATTTTCACACCTCCCGCGCAGTTCTTCGAATTGCTCAAACCACTTTTACTAGTATTACATCTTACCAGACATAGCAGACTACTTCTCCGCCCAGCCGACGCTTTCTCGCTTCCTTGTCTGTCATGATTCCCTGGGATGTTGAAATAAGGGCAATACCTAACCCTCCCAATACCCGCGGGATTTGATCTTTTTGAACATAAACGCGCAATCCCGGTTTGCTGATGCGCTTCAATCCGGTAATAACCTTCTTTTTATCCGGACCATACTTCAGGTACAGTCTTAACACACCCTGCTTCCCATCATCAATGTATTCAAAATCCTTTATGAAACCCTCTGTTTTGAGGATTCCTGCCATTGTTTTTTTTACGTTGGAAGCCGGAATCTCTACCTTTTCATGGTTTACAGAATTAGCATTCCGAATTCTTGTCAAAAAATCAGCAATTGGATCAGTCATAACCATCTTCATTGACCCCCTTCCTTAAGTCCAACCTTACCAACTGGCTTTTGTAACGCCAGGAATTTGACCTTCATAAGCCAGTTCGCGGAAACAAATACGGCACATGCCGAACTTCCGCATGTAAGCATGGGGACGACCACATATTTTACATCTATTATAAGCCCTTACTTGAAACTTAGGTGTCCTGCTCTGCTTGTTCTTTAGGGACGTTTTTGCCACATAGCTCCCTCCTTATCATTAAAATGGGCGGTTATCTATCGGCAAAAGGCATGCCCATTAATCCCAGCAGCTCCTTTGCCTCTTCATCTGTCCTGGCTGTTGTAACGAAAACAATATCCATCCCCCGAATTTTTTCAACCTTGTCATACTCTATTTCAGGGAATATTAGTTGTTCCTTGATGCCTAAGGTGTAATTACCCCGACCGTCAAAGGCGTTTGTCGGCACTCCTCTAAAATCCCGTAATCTGGGCAAAGCAATGTTCAAGAGTTTGTCAACAAACTCATACATCTTCTCATTTCTCAGAGTGACTTTAACGCCAATGGGCATTCCGGCACGGATCTTAAAAGCGGCTATTGAGTTTTTCGCTTTGGTTATAACCGGCTTCTGTCCGGTAATTACCTGTAGATCATTAACTGCCCCATCAAGGGCTTTGGGATTTTGCACCGCTTCACCCATCCCAATGTTAATAACCACTTTTGCAAGTTTAGGTACTTCCATGACATTTTTATAACTGAATTTTTGTCTCATTGCGGGAGACACTTCGTTTGTGTATTTCTCTTTTAAGCGTGTCACACCTTTAACCTCCCTTCCGACCGGGTTTACTTGTCAAATTCTTCTCCGCACTTATTACAAACCCTGATTTTTTGACCATCGGCCAAAAGCTTTTTATTTATGCGAACCGGCCCTTTACACTTTGAACAATAAATCATTGCGTTCGAGCTATCGATCGCAGCTTCTTTCTCGATAATCCCACCTTGCGGATTATTGTTCGAAGCCCTAGTGTGCCGCTTCATGATGTTGACCCCTTCAACAATAATCTTCCCTTTGCCTGGATCAACATTGAGTATCTTCCCTTTTTTCCCCGCATCTTTACCGGATATTACCTGAACCATGTCTCCTTTTTTGACATGAACCTTTGCCTTCATAAACTCACCTCCAGTGGTAGGATAGCATCACTGCTTAAAGCACCTCAGGCGCTAAAGAGAGTATTTTGACGAAATTCCTTTCCCTCAACTCGCGGGCAACAGGACCAAATATCCGCGTACCCCTAGGACTTTTATCCTCTTTAATAATAACCGCAGCGTTTTCGTCGAAGCGTATATATGAACCGTCATTTCTTCTAACGGCATCTTTCGTACGCACGACTACAGCTCTTACAACCTCGCCTTTTTTTACAACGCCGCCGGGTGTAGCTTCTTTTACCGTCGCCACAATAACATCACCCACTGAAGCGTAGCGTCTATAGGAACCGCCTAAAGGACGAATACACAACAACCTTTTGGCACCGGTATTATCGGCGACCTTTAACTTTGTTTCTTGTTGAATCACGCCATGTACCTCCTTTTTATAGCAAAGGCGCTTTCTCAATTATCTGGACGACTCTCCAGCACTTTTCTTTACTAACGGGACGAGTCTCCATGATTTTTACCTTATCCCCTGTTTTGCAAGCATTTTCTCCATCGTGCGCCTTGTACTTTTTTGTACGTTTCATAACCTTATTGTAAACCGAATGTTTTATATAGCTGTCAACAGCAACCACTACTGTCTTTTCCATCTTATCGCTGACAACAGTACCGGTCATCGTCCGCCGCATACCTCTTTCCAAAACTATACCTCCTTTACAAGAACCCGTATTAGGAAATTCAGCTTCTTTGCTTTTCTAATTCCCGTTCCCTGATAACTGTCTGAGTACGGGCAATTGTTCTTTTAACCTCCCGAATCCTCATCGGGTTTTCTAACTGACCGGTGGCAAGTTGGAAGCGCAGATTGAATAACTCCTCTTTCAGTTGTGCAACTTTTTGGACCAGCTCATCCCCGGTCAAGTCACGAATATTACTAGCTTTCACTTGCTTCACCACCCATCTCTTCGCGCTTGATAAATTTCGTTTTAACGGGCAGTTTATGAGAAGCTAACCGTAGTGCTTCACGAGCAGTTTCTTCATCGACTCCTGCAATCTCAAACATTACGCGGCCTGGCTTAACCACAGCCACCCAATGCTCAGGAGACCCTTTCCCGCTACCCATCCTTGTTTCGGCAGGTTTAGCGGTGATAGGCTTATCCGGAAATATCTTGATCCATACCTGTCCGCCACGCTTGATATAACGTGTCATGGCAATACGGGCTGCCTCTATCTGCCTGTTTGTTATCCAACTGGGTTCCAGCGCCTGTAGACCATACTCTCCATAGGAAACCTTGTTCCCTCGTGTGGCCTTACCTTTCAGACCCCCGGCGCGATGGGGACGGCGCCACTTTACCCTCTTAGGAACCAGCATTATCGTTCTCCTCCTTCCTGTTCTTAGCCTCAGGAAGTATCTCTCCTTTATATATCCAGACCTTTACGCCTATTTTCCCATAGGTGGTATTCGCTTCAGCAAAACCATAATCCACATCCGCCCTAAGCGTATGAAGGGGAACTTTGCCTTCACTGTACCATTCCGTACGAGCTATTTCCGCGCCGGCCAAACGACCTGCGCAAGAAATCTTGATACCCTCGGCACCCAACCTCATAGTACGGGACACCGCCTGCTTCATGGCACGACGAAAGGCAATCCTTTTAACCAATTGTGCCGCAATTCCTTCTGCCACCAATTGAGCGTCAAGCTCCGGTTTCTTTATTTCCAGGATATTGACGTTGACCTTTTTACTGGTCATCTTTTCCAATGTCTTGCGCAAATTTTCTACTTCCGCCCCGCCGCGGCCAATTACAATACCCGGCTTTGCCGTGCGAATAGAGATTTTGATCCTGTTGGCTGCACGCTCAATACCTACACCGGAAATCCCGGCCTGGTATAATTTGTTCTTGATGTACTTACGGATCCGGATGTCCTCGTGAAGGAGTTCAGTATAGTTCTTGTCAGCGTACCAATTGCTCTCCCAATCACGAATGATTCCTACTCTTAATCCTTTTGGATGTACTTTCTGACCCACTTGTTTAACCCTCCTCCTTCTCGCTGACTACAACCGTAATGTGACTGGTGCGCTTTCTAATCATATCGGCACGACCCATGGCTCTAGGCATAATTCTTTTGAGGGTAGGTCCCGCATCAACATAGGCTTCCTTCACGTAAAGGTTATCAGCATCCATCTCGTGATTATTCCTAGCGTTAGCAACCGCAGATTTTAATACCTTGTTAATTAATACCGTCGCCTTATGGGGTGTAAATTTTAAAGTAGCATACGCTTCAACCACATCTTTTCCCCGGATTAGGTCTATTACCTGCCGGGCTTTCCGGGGAGATATGCGAATATATTTGGCAACTGCTTTGGCTTGCATATTTTTTACCTCCTCTCCCGGAATTTATTTCAAGGCCGTTGACCGTTCAGTATGTGAACCATGACCTCTAAAAGTTCTCGTCGGAGCAAATTCCCCCAGCTTATGCCCAACCATATCTTCCGTGACGTAAACGGGCACATGCTTTCTCCCGTCATAAACGGCTATGGTGTGACCAACCATTTGCGGAAATATCGTCGACCTCCGGGACCACGTTTTTATAACCCTTTTTTCATTTGCACTGTTCATTTTTTCTATTTTCTTCATCAGGCTCTCTTCAGCATAAGGCCCTTTTTTCAGCGATCTGCTCATTCATCTGCCTCCTTTCAAAAGTTCTTGCACAGCCGACTACTTCTTACGAGGCGTTACAATGAATTTATCCGAGGGGTTTTTCTTCTTGCGTGTCTTTCCACCTATAGCCGGCTTGCCCCACGGAGTCATCGGAGTCTTACGGCCTATTGGCGAACGCCCTTCGCCACCGCCGTGCGGATGGTCTACCGGATTCATAACAACACCACGGGTTGTCGGCCTGATTCCCATCCAGCGTTTTCTTCCGGCTTTACCTATTGTAATATTCTCATGTTCTAAGTTTCCAACCTGTCCGAGAGTTGCTTTACATTTAACATGTACCATACGAACCTCGCCGGATGGCATTCTTATCGATGCATAGTTACCTTCCCTAGCCATCAACTGGGCCGACGTTCCTGCCGACCTAACCAATTGAGCTCCTTTAGCCTGTTTGAGCTCAATATTATGAATGACCGAGCCTACCGGTATATTCAAAAGAGGCAAGGCATTGCCTACCTTAATATCAGCCTCCGGTCCGGACACCACCGTGTCTCCGACCTTCAACCCGTTAGGGGCAAGAATATATCTTTTTTCGCCGTCTACATAATTCAACAAGGCAATATTTGCCGAGCGGTTAGGATCGTATTCTATTGTTGCCACCTTGGCCGGTATCCCATCCTTGTCACGCTTAAAATCGATCTTACGGTACATGCGTTTATGGCCGCCGCCACGGTGACGAACAGTCAATCTGCCTTGATTATTCCGACCGGAATGCTTTTTTAACGGCTCAATCAATGTTTTTTCCGGCTTTTGCGTTGTGATTTCCTCAAAGGTAGAAACTGTCATCTCTCTTCTACTGGGTGTGGTTGGTTTAAAATCCTTAATCGGCATACCTTTCCCTCCCTTGCCAATGAATCTTACTCTTCAAATATCGGTAACCTTTGTCCGGCCTTAACCGTTACAATGGCTTTTTTCCATCCCGGCGTCATCCCGGAAGTTCTGCCTTGGCGTTTCAACTTTCCTTTAACGTTCATGGTTCTTACCTCGATTACATCAACCTTAAAGATAGTCTCTACCGCATGCTTTATTTCTATTTTGTTCGCATTTTTATCGACCTTAAAGGTGTACTTGTTCTCCTCCATCAAACCGGTAGTTCTCTCCGTAATGACCGGCTTCACTAACACTTCATGTGGATTACGCATCAGGCCAACACCTCCTCGATCTTTGCGACTGCATCCTTGGTAATAACCAGCCTATCATATTTTAACAGGTCATAAACATTAATATTCTCAGCCACAAGGGGTTTAACTCCGGGGATATTTCTGGCCGATTCATTAACGAAACCGTTTTTATCGGCTGTTACCACGGCCGCTTTTGTATCAACTTTAAGACTGTCTAGCACTTTGACCATTCCTTTAGTCTTTGGCGCATCAAACGCCAGACTGTCCAGCACTATCAGGGCACCGTCTTTGACCTTAGCCGACAATACCGATTTCAATGCCAGCCTTCTTTTTTTGCGCGGTATAGAATAAGAATAATCACGCGGTTTAGGGCCAAATACTATTCCACCCTTACGCCATAATGGCGACCTATTCGTCCCGGCCCTTGCCCTGCCTGTGCCTTTCTGTCTCCAGGGTTTCTTGCCTCCGCCGCGGACTTCTCCCCTACTCTTGGTAGAGTGCGTTCCCCGGCGCATACCGGCCAGCTGCATTACTACCATTTCATGCACGACCGCTTCATTCGGCTCAATACCAAAGACGGTATCATTAAGTTCAATTTCACCGACTTCTTGACCTTCCATATTATATAAAGCAACTTTAGGCATCCAATTTTCCTCCCTTCCCGTCAAGCATTAAGCCTTAACAGAACTCTTGATGGTTACCAGACTTTTCTTAGGTCCCGGAATTGCTCCTCTTACCAAAAGCAGGTTTTGTTCAGGAACCACCTTAACCACCAGAAGCTTTTGTACAGTTACCCTATCCCCGCCGAGTCTACCCGGCATTTTACGTCCGAGGAAAACCCGGGCCGGTCCCTTAGCTCCCAAAGAACCTGAGCGACGATGGTATTTCGAGCCATGCTTCATCGGACCGCGATGCATACCATGACGTTTTATTCCTCCGGCAAAGCCTTTTCCTTTAGAGGTGCCTGTTACGTCCACCCAATCTCCCGAGGCGAATACATCTGCTTTGACTTCCTGCCCGATTGTATATTTATCGGTGTCATCAATTCTGAATTCCCTTAAAAACTGATACGGTTTTAATTGATTCTTTTTAAAGTGTCCCAGCAAAGGTTTATTTACATTCTGTTCCTTTGCTTCGCCAAAACCAAATTGAATTGCTACGTATCCGTCGTTTTCTATCGTTCTTTTTTGGACTACGGTGCATGGTCCGGCTTTGATGACTGTCACTGGTACCGCTTGGCCGGTTTCATCAAATACTTGAGTCATCCCAAGCTTTGTACCTATTATGGCTTTTTCCACTTATGCCACCTCCCTATAGCTTGATTTCAATATCGACCCCGGCCGGCAGATCAAGTCCCATCAGGGCATCTACCGTTTTGGGAGTCGGATCAAGTATGTCAATAAGCCGTTTGTGTGTTCTCATTTCAAACTGTTCACGGGAATCCTTGTTTACGTGAGGAGAGCGTAGAATAGTATACAAATTACGTTCCGTCGGCAGGGGTATAGGTCCTGCCACAGAAGCCCCCGTACGCTTTGCCGTGTCAACAATTTTTTCCGCGGATTTATCAAGGATTTTGTGGTCAAAGGCCTTAAGCCTAATCCTGATTTTTTGCTGGTTTGCCATAGCTATATCCTCCTTTTCGCCCGACTTATTATTTTTCGGACATTCTCGGCAGAAATTCCCTGCAGGCAGCTGTATCAACACATCTTCGCCTAACTTATATACCCACTTTTTACTAGGGTACATTCGTCATAACAACGCGCTCGGGTGTGTCATGCCGCCGACAGCAACCTCCTGCCTCATCGCGTGCCAACCATACCTATTGATTATATTAAAAAACACGTAAAACCACAAGTGTTTTTTATACTACCCGCATAAAACTTTGGCAGCAAGCTATTCGCTGATGCCGGTAACAACGCCGGCTCCTACCGTACGCCCGCCTTCACGAATAGCAAAGCGCAGTCCCTCTTCTATAGCTATGGGGGTTATCAGTTCTATGCTCATCTTGATGTTATCCCCAGGCATGCACATTTCCACACCCTCCGGCAGT